>NZ_RCVN01000009.1 GCF_003697915.1 Staphylococcus pseudoxylosus | reverse complement strand
CTTATGCATGAGCGTATGCTCAGGTAAACCTTTATACCACTCTCTAAAGAGCCACTTCTTGTAGGAATTAGTGGCTCTTACGCCTGAGTATTTACTCAGGTGTTCCGCTTTTTAAGAGCTAGTGGGACTTATGCATGAGCGTATGCTCAGGTATTCATTGAAAATCACTTTCCTGGATTATCAATCTATAAAAAAGGTCACTAATTTATAAAATTAGTGACCTTAGTAAACGAGCTTTAACTCATTATTTCAAATGTTGTGTATACTCTAAGTTTTTAACTCTTTCACGAGCAGCTTTTAATTGTTCCAAACTAATATCTCTTGAAAGCTGATAGTTCTTCACATTCTCATCTAATTGATTCACACTACTTGCGCCAACTATAATCGAGCCTAGTGCGTCATGCGAAGTAAGATAATTAAATGTTAAGCCTGTTAAATTACTTTCTATTTCTTTAATAGAAGCAATTGTTTCTCCTAATTCTTGATAACTATAATCAAAAATACCTTCAGCAAACTTATCATCTAAAGCTTGATTACTATTAGAAGTTAATAGTCCTTTGAATACTGGTCCACGAGCGAGTACCTTTACCTTTTGTGCATGTATATCATCCAATAATGCTTCTGGTCTATTATCAATTAAGTTAAATTGTGACATTAGCGTTTCTATATCACTATGCTTTAAATAATAGTCAATTACATTTGGACGTATGGAAGAAATCCCATAAGCACGTACTAAGCCTTCTTGTTTTAACTCATCAAACGCACTAATTGTTTCATCTAATGGGTCATCAATCGTACCACCGTGCAATTGATATAAATCTAAATGATTTAATCCTAAACGTTTTAACGAATCTTTCACAGCTTCTTTTATATAAGTTTTTGATGGATCCCAAAAAGTAGAACCATCTTCAGCTAAATGATTACCAACTTTTGTACCTATAACGATATCATCTCTATCCTGGTATTTTTTTAACGCCTTACCCACGATATCTTCATTGATACCTTTATCATAAATATCTGCTGTATCAAAATAAGTAATGCCATGTTCTATCGCACGTTCAATAATAGGTTCTGCTTCATTATAATCAGTACCTAAACTCATACAACCTAAACCTAATTCTGAAACTTCGATACCACTTCTTAATACATTTTTTTGCATGTCGTTTCTCCTTTCGATACACTTAAATCATAGGGTGTAAAAACAATATATGCAATATTACTTAATTTGATGTGTATATTAACTGTAATAGTTGCTCCCTACATACTACCGTATATATCTTAACAATAACTCAAATCAAATAAAAGGAACGTGATTAAAATGAACCTATACGAAAAGTCAATACATAAAACATCCATTTACCAGGGGTCCATTATTGATTTAGAAGTACACGATGTTGAATTACCCGATGGTAAAACATCTAAACGTGAACTTGTTTATCACAACGGCGCGGTAGCAGTCTGTGCATTAACGCCTGAGAATAAAGTGTTACTTGTTAAACAATTTCGTAAACCAGCTGAAAAACCATTATTAGAAATTCCGGCAGGCAAACTAGAAATAGATGAGGTGCGTGCAGAAGCGGCTAAGCGTGAACTAGAAGAAGAAACCGGCTATATTGCTGATGATTTAGAATTAATAACTGAGATGTATGGATCTCCTGGTTTTTCAAATGAAAAAATATCAATTTATTTAGCTAAAGACTTAAAAATAGGTCAAATGAATTTAGATGATGATGAATTTATTGAGTTAGAACAGTATTCTCTATTAGAAGTCAAAGACATGTTGAAAAACAAAGAACTTGAAGACGCTAAAACGATTATTGCATTACAACACTTACTCCTTAATTATAATGATTATAAATAAGGAACGAGTATACTTGCGTATTTTATCAATTACTGGTATTTTATATATAAATCATTATACAAATTAAAATGATTATAATTATTAGTAGGGGAGTGAGGCTTCCGTGGAAGAACGTCTAAATCGCGTGAAGCAACAATTACAACAATCTTCATATAAATTAACGCCACAACGTGAAGCGACGTTACGTGTATTAATTGAAAATGAGAAAGATCATTTAAGTGCTGAAGATGTATATTTAAAGGTAAAAGACAAAGCACCTGAAATAGGTCTAGCTACTGTGTATCGTACACTTGAATTATTATCAGAACTTAAAGTAGTTGATAAAATTAATTTTGGAGATGGCGTTGCTCGATTTGATTTGCGTAAAGAAGGCGCAAAACATTTCCACCATCATCTCGTTTGTATGGAATGTGGTAAAGTTGAAGAAATTGAAGAAGATTTATTACCTCAAGTAGAAGAACGCGTTGAACAGGATTTTGACTTTAGAATCTTAGACCACCGTTTAACATTTCATGGCGTATGCTCAAATTGCCAAGCTCAAGGTAAATAATCTTGTACGAACAAAAACCTTTTATGAATAGAGGTGTTAAGCTTGGATGATATAATTGAAGAATACTTGAAATTTATACAATTAGAAAAAGGTTTGAGCACAAATACCATAGGTGCATATCGTAGAGATTTAAAAAAATACAAAGACTTTATAGAACTTCAAAAAATCAGTCACATTGATTTTGTAGATAGACAAGCTGTACAACTATGCCTTGGTCACTTACATGATGATGGAGCATCCGCAAAATCATTAGCGCGTTTTATATCAACGGTTAGGAGTTTTCACCAATTTGCTTTAAGAGAAAAATACGCAGCAAAAGATCCGACTGTGCTAATTGAAACACCTAGGTATGATCGTAAATTGCCTGACGTATTAGAAATTAATGAAGTGTTAGCATTATTAGAAACACCAGACCTTTCAAAAAATAACGGTTATAGAGACCGTACAATGTTAGAGCTTCTGTATGCTACAGGTATGCGTGTTTCTGAATTAATTCAAATTGAGCTTGAAGATATCAATTTAATTATGGGCTTTGTTAAGGTGTTCGGTAAAGGGAACAAAGAGCGTATCATCCCATTAGGAGATGCGGTTATCGATTATTTGACTACATATATTGATACGGTAAGGCCACAATTATTAAAAAGAACTGTCACGGATGTGTTATTTTTAAACATGCATGGCAAACCTTTATCTAGACAGGCGATATGGAAAATGATCAAACAAAATGGTGTCAAAGCAAATATTAACAAATCATTAACACCACATACCTTAAGGCATTCATTTGCAACACATTTATTAGAAAATGGAGCAGACTTACGAGCTGTTCAAGAAATGTTAGGACATTCCGACATTTCTACAACTCAACTGTATACCCATGTATCAAAATCACAAATTCGTAAAATGTATAATGAATTCCATCCACGTGCATAAACACAGACCAGTTTATTCGTAGAATAACTAGCCTGTGTTTTTATATGTCTAATATTCAAAATAGAAATTTCATTATTACATTTTAGTATTTCTTCTTTCGCGAAGTGCTTGTAAACGTGCAGCTTGAACCTCTGACCGATCTCTTTCTAAATGATGATTTACTATATAACTGTCCTCAATAGTATAATCAGTCATTGTAAAGTTAGGATAAGCCTTTAGGATAGCTTGTTGCATGCTTGGTGTTAACGGTAGTTGTATTGGTACAAAATGATCGTCATTTTTAGCAGCTGCTATTAATTCTAAAAGTAGTGCTTTATACGACTCTAATTCAATGCCCAATTCTGTATCATTAGTATAAGCTTGGATTACATTTAGCGCTTTACGAAATGATTTTATAGCACCTTTATGATTAGCCCGACGAAAATGATAACATCCTGTCGCTAATAAGATTAAACTTACAACTGCATCATCTTTTCGAAAGTGTTCGTTGTCTTTCCATGCTTCTTCTAATATGTCATGACATAAAAAATAGTGTTGTTTGGTGTGAAAGTGAAAATAAAAATCTTTCAATGCTTTTTCCATATTAAAACCGCTCCAAATTTAAATGTTTACTATAAACATGCTATAATATTTTAGTGAATTACGCACTTAACTTGCGATATGAGGTAGATAAAATGTATGAAGTAAAGTTAGATGCCTTTAATGGTCCTTTAGACTTATTATTGCATCTTATTCAAAAAATTGAAATTGATATTTATGATATTCCAATGAAGGAATTAACTGAGCAGTATATGCAATATATTCATGCGATGAATCAGTTAGAAATAAATATTGCAAGTGAATACTTAGTAATGGCTTCTGAATTACTTGTGATTAAAAGTAAGTTACTATTACCACAAACAAATGAAGAAGAAACTTTAGATGACGATCCACGTGATGATTTAGTCGGTCGATTAATTGAATATCAAAACTATAAAGCATATACAGAAATTCTAAATGAAAAGAAATCAGAACGCGCTTACTATTTTTCAAAGCATCCAACCGATTTATCACATTTAGAATCAACAGAAACATGGGATTCAGAAAACACAATAGATTTAACAGAATTAATCATTGCCTATCAGAAAGTGAAAAACAGAGTAGAATTTAATACACCTAAAACTGTTGATATACATAAAGAGACATTTACTATTCAACAAGCCACAACACAAGTTTCTGAACGTTTAAAACAGCATGATTCTTTCAATTTCTTTAGTTTGTTTAATTTTACTGAACCCATAGAAATGGTTGTAACGCATTTTCTAGCAATACTTGAAATGTCCAAATCTGGTATTGTTAACATTGAACAACCCAAAAGTTTTGATGATATCAACATTTTAAGAGGGGTAAACTATGGAATTGAACGTTAAAGGAATTTTAGAATCACTATTATATACAGCTGGTGATGAAGGGCTAGACAAAAAACAATTACTTGAAATTTTAGAAATAGATGAGGCTACTTTATCAGAACTTGTAAATACATATCAGTCTGATGGTTTAATGATTCAACATTTTGGACAAACTTATGTATTAACAACTAAAAAAGAGGCTTCAGAGTATATCGAGAAATTAATTGAACAAAAATCAAAAATGAAGTTATCACAAGCTGCAATGGAATCTTTATCTATTATTGCATACAATCAACCTTTATCACGAAGCGATATAGAAATGATTAGAGGTATTAATTCCGATGGTGCTGTGAAAACTTTAATTGCTAGAGGCCTTGTAGAAGCAAAAGATCAAGCTGATTCAAGAAGCCAGCAACTCTATACAACCGAATTATTTTTAAATGTATTTGGTATTGAGCATTTGGACGATTTACCTACAACAGATGAAGAAGATGAAGAAATCGAAGCATTCTTCAGTAATTTAGTGAACCAAAAAGGAGAAAATAATGAATAAAGAGACAGAAAGATTACAAAAACGCATAGCCAATAGTGGTTACACATCACGCCGTAAAGCAGAAACGCTTATTACAGAAGGTAAGGTTAAAGTCAACGGTTCGGTTGTTACTGAATTAGGTACTAAAGTGAAAAATTCAGATAGTATAGAGGTTGAAGGTATTAAACTAGAACAAGAAGATAAGTTATACATTTTGTTTTATAAACCAGCACAAGTAATTACAAGTGTATCTGATGATAGAGGCAGAAAAGTCGTAACTGATTACTTTAAAGAAATTAAAACTAGAATCTATCCTGTTGGCCGTTTAGATTACGACACTTCGGGGTTACTTTTATTAACGAACGATGGAGAGTTTACAAATTTAATGACGCATCCTAGCTATAAAATAAAGAAAAAGTATGTCGTTAAATTAAAAGGGTACCTTATGAGAGAAGAAGTTAAAGCATTAGAACAAGGTATAAAATTAGAAGACGGCGTTACGCAACCAGCAATTGTTAAAGTTAAAAATCAAGATAAAGATAAAAATAATACACTTGTTGAAATTACAATTACAGAAGGTCGCAATCGTCAAGTTCGTCGTATGTTTGAACACTTTGGACACCAAGTATCAAAACTTCAACGTATTGAATTCGGACCATTAGACTTAAAAGGGTTGAATGCGGGCGAGGGCAGAGTTTTAACGCCTCATGAAGTTAAAACCATTCGTCACCTTGCAGAGCACGGTAAATAGATATTAATTTCGCTTCTTCTATGCTTATGAGAATTTTTTCACAAACTTTAAGGTCACAGTCACTTTTAAAGACAAACCTATGATATAATATTGTTGAATATGAAAGTAGCAGTGTGGGAGGTATATATGCATGTCAAACGAAATACTTATCGTAGACGATGAAGACAGAATCAGAAGATTATTAAAGTTATATCTTGAAAGAGAATCTTTTGAAATACACGAAGCAAGTGATGGTAATGAAGCATATAAAATGGCTGTAGAACATGATTATGCTTGTATCTTATTAGATTTAATGCTACCAGAAATGGATGGAATCACCGTAGCATCTCGATTAAGAGAACATAAAGAAACACCAATTATTATGTTAACTGCTAAAGGTGAAGAAACAAACAGAGTAGAAGGGTTTGAGTCTGGTGCTGATGATTATATCGTTAAACCATTTTCACCACGTGAGGTTGTGTTACGTGTCAAAGCATTATTAAGACGTACTCAAGTTGCATCTCCTGAACAAAGTGAACCACATGCAAGAGATTTAATTGAATTTGATCACTTAGTTATAGATAATGATGCACACAGAGTGTTGGCTGATGGAAACCAAGTGAACTTGACACCTAAAGAATATGAGCTATTAATTTTCTTAGCCAAAACACCAAATAAAGTATTCGATAGAGAACAATTATTAAAAGAAGTCTGGCATTATGAGTTCTATGGCGACTTGCGTACAGTAGACACGCACGTTAAACGTTTAAGAGAAAAGTTAAATCGAGTATCAGAAGATGCCGCTCATATGATACAAACTGTATGGGGTGTGGGATATAAATTTGAAGTCAAATCAAATAATGAACCTACTTAATAGTGTAGTTGTAAAACTGTGGTTAACTATCATATTTATAGTAACCACAGTTTTAATTCTATTAAGTGCAGCTCTTATAACGTTTATACAGTCTTATTTCACTCAAGAAACAGAAGATTCTTTATTAAAAGACGCCAAAAGGATAAGCCAACTTGTAGAAAGTTCTGACGATAGAGCTACTGCTATCGAACATAGTCGTAAATTAATTGAAGGCCCTGTTGGTCTCATCATAATGAATGATAAACACAAAGATAACCACGACAATGATGTTACAAAAAATGAAATGTTCAAAGAAATTAAAAATAACAAAGATTATGATCGCGTCTTTGATCACGGCAAACAAATTTCAGAACATGTCACAGTTAGCTTTAATGACAAACAACGAACATATGTATTAATTGGTTACCCAACGAAAAATATTGAAGCAGCAAATAGTCCGAATAGTAAATATAGTGGCGTGTTTATCTATCAAGACTTAAAGACAATAGAAGAAACCAATAATGTGATTACAGTAATTATCTTAATCATTGCTATCATCTTTTTAGCAATAACAACCGTATTTGCATTCTTCTTATCGTCACGTATAACAAAGCCTCTACGTAATTTAAGGACGCAAGCTCTAAAAGTCTCTAAAGGTGATTATGCTCAAGTTGTACCAGTTAACTCAAAAGATGAAATTGGTGAATTATCACGCACATTTAATACAATGAGTTCTGAAATTCAACAGCATATTGACGCATTGTCATCCTCTAAAAATATTCGAGATAGTCTAATTAACTCCATGGTTGAAGGCGTTTTAGGATTTAATGACAAAAAAGAAATTATTATTTCTAATAAATTAGCCAATACCATTTTACAAATGTTAGATGAATATGCGCTAGAAAAATTAGATGAACAAAATGAACTTACATTTAGTAGCAAAAAAACGCAATTTGAAGTTTATGAAATCAATACACGTTATTTTGTAATTATCACTAGCTATATAGAGCAAATACAGCCTGATGGTAGAAGCGGTATCGTAGCCATAATTCGTGATATGACAAACGAGCATAATATGGATCAAATGAAAAAAGATTTCATTGCGAACGTCTCTCACGAATTACGTACACCTATATCTTTATTGCAGGGATACACTGAATCTATTGTTGATGGTATCGTAACTGAACCTGATGAAATTCATGAATCATTATCTATCGTTTTAGATGAAACTAAAAGATTGAATAGGTTGGTCAATGAATTATTAAATGTAGCGCGAATGGATGCTGAAGGTTTAACTGTAGATAAAGTTGTGCAACCAATTGATCCATTACTTAACAAAATGCAACAAAAGTATCAAAAGCATGCCAAAGATTTAGAATTAAATATGTGTTTAAACCCAGATACGCAACAACATTTATGGTATTTTGATTCGGATAGAATTGAACAAGTGTTAACTAATTTAATAGATAATGCGTCTAGATATACTGAACCTGGGGATACAATCAACATAGAGGTAAGCGAAACTAATTCAGAACAAATACTATATATATCCGACACCGGCTCTGGTATCGCACCCGAACATTTACAACAAGTTTTTGATCGTTTTTACAAAGTAGATACTGCACGTAAGCGTGGCAAACAAGGAACTGGGTTAGGATTATTTATCTGCCGTATGATTATTGATTCTCATGGTGGTACTATTGATGTACAAAGCAAACTAGGGGAAGGGACTACTTTTATCATTTCCTTACCTAAACCAGAGATTGAAGACGACAATAATTAAGTATCGTCACTAGATTAATGAATAACTAAATATAAGCATTATAATTTGAAATAATGAACAAATATAGAGCACATCCTTATATGCAATTCATTTATGTATAGAACTTAAAAACTGCCGACAAAGTTAAATGCCTTGTTGGCAGTTTTTATACCAGTTTCAACCATTTTATTTACGTTGATAATATATTTTAAGCAAGTCTATTGTTTTTATCTGAGCAATAAGCTATGATAAATTTATAAAATTTAAGAAATTCATCTTCGGGGTAGGGTGTAATTCCCAACCGGCAGTAATTTAAGCCTGCGACCCATTTTTCTAATTCATAGATTAATGGCTGATCTAGTGTGAATCTAGAGCCGACAGTATAGTCTGGATGGGAGAAGATGGAGGGTTTATTTGTTGTGCAATTATATCCTCCTATTCTGAGAAAGATGAATGGAAGGAGATAATTTAATATGCAACAACAAACAAAACGCCTCATTACGATTAGTATGTTGAGTGCAGTAGCATTTATTTTAATGTTTATAAAGTTCCCTATACCATTTTTACCACCATATTTAACTTTAGATTTTGGTGATGTACCAGCCTTGTTAGCAACATTCACACTAGGTCCTGTAGCTGGACTTATTGTAGAATTTATAAAAAACTTACTCAATTTTCTATTCAATGTTGGAGATCCAGTAGGCCCTGTAGCTAACTTTTTAGCGGCATCAAGCTTTTTATTAACAGCTTATTTCGTCACAAAACATAAAGGTGTCGTCAAATCTCAAATTATAGGACTTAGTGTGGCTACGTTAGTGATGACAATTGTTCTAAGTATACTAAACTACTTTGTTTTATTACCTTTATATGGCATGATTATGAACCTATCTGATGTAGTAGAAAATATTAAAATAGTTATTGTATCGGGCGTCATACCTTTTAATATTATTAAAGGTGTCGTCATCTCAATTGTCTTTATTCTTTTATATAGTCGATTAAAAAACGTTTTACCACGTTAAAATGATAGTATAACTTATCAAACGCCCTTCATTTTCACTGATTGAGTGAGAAGTGAAGGGCGTTTATATTTCAAATATTACATATAAAGGTTACTTTAAGGAATTTATAGCTGAGATTGCAGTTATTTCAAAACCGAATAGCCAGAATTCAATCATATTTACAATATCAATTCATTGGAGTAATACAACTTTATAGCATAACCGGACACAAAAAAACCGAGACAGTTATTTGTGTCCCGGATTTAAATTCAATTATGTCTAAGTCGTTAAAGAGGTTATTGCAATAGTAGATAACCGCTTGTTTACGCTTAAATATAATACATTTCTATTCAAATTTTAATGCGTCACCATCAAATGGTTCTTCTTCAATTTTAATAGAATCAGTAGGGCATCCGTCTATAGCATCTTCCATATCTTCATATAATTCTTCTGGTACCTCTGCAGTACCTTGGTTATCATCTAGTATTACATAAGCGATACCTTCGTCATCATAGTCATATATATCAGGGGCAGCGGCACCGCAAGCGCCACATGCTATGCATGTGTCCATATCAACAATTGTATATTTAGCCAATTTCTTCGCCTCCTTTGACAAAAATGCTACAATAATTACACAAATATTATTGTAATCACTGTTTATCATTTTTTCAAATGTTTTCGATTTATAAAAGTGAGGGAGCATCCATGTATAATTTAATTCATTTTGCATACACGAAGTCACATAATTACAAAACCGAAAAAAGTATATTTAATATTATCACAGGTAAAAAATCGCATCAAACCTTTTTTGATGCCTGTAGTCAACAACTCTTATCATTGTATCATAGTATGCCTAAACTAAAATATCCTTTATTCGAACAATATTCTAGTAATTCTAACATCAACGAACAACAAATTCAAAATATCATTAGCCACCCACGGCATACATATGACAGCTTATTAAACACTTTCAATGCACTACAATTGTTAACGCAAACGTTGTCCAATATCCAACATGACAATTATCAATTTGTACCTATTACACAACATAGAACAGTTCATCAAAAGGTTAAAGACTTATATAAAAAAATTTCTGACGACCAATTAGAAAAATCATTTATAGCAGAACTCACGTTACTTTTTCAATCTTTAACGAACCATAATAATGACATATACATTCATTATTATTTGCAAGGTTTCGAAGAAAGTATGTATACGAGACAACAAGTTAGTTTAATAGAAGCAATATCGCAGGAAATGCTTTTTGAATTAGAAATGAGGGATTTAGTAACTTTAATGTATGAAATAGAGAATGAAGAAAAGTATCCATTATTACATAGCTTAATTATTCTTCCGACATTGTTAAACAAAACCGAAAAAACTTATTTAGGAATACAAAATGGATTAAACTTCAAACAACTTGCTGCGCAGCAAAATGTTAAACCTAATACAATCGACGATCATATTTTAGAATTATTTATCAAAGGATACATAACCGATTACGATAGTTATTTAAACCATGTAGAATACAAACCATTTATAACTTATTATATAGCTAATCGCAGTGAAAGACTACGTAGCTATAAGGACACTTTCTCTGAACTCAGTTACTTTGAAATTAAATTAATTATTGTTGGTGTCGAAAGAGGTGAACTAAATGTTACATGATGACTTGAAAAAATGGTTTGGATTTGAATCATTTAAGCCTGGCCAAGAGGAAATTATTAACAATGTACTTAATAATATTGATACTTTAGGAATCCTGCCTACTGGTAGTGGTAAGAGCCTATGTTACCAATTACCAACCTACATAAAACAAAAGCCAACGTTAGTTATCTCTCCGTTAATTTCACTGATGGATGACCAAGTTATGCAACTTAAGTTACAAGGAGAAAAAAATGTATGTTGTATACATTCAGGCATGGATGAAAATGAAAAGCAACAAAACATTAACTGCTTAAACCAAAGTAAATTTATTTTTTTAAGTCCAGAGTTTATATTACAAAAACACAATTTCAAATTAATTAAACGTTTAAATATCGGTATGATTGTATTAGATGAAGCACATTGCTTATCAGAGTGGGGCTATGATTTTAGGCCACATTATGCACTTATAGGTAAAATCGTAAATTATTTCAATGATGCTACCGTATTAGCATTAACTGCAACAGCACCCTCTTATTTAACTTTTGATTTAGAGCAAATATTAAGTAAATCATTTTCAGTCATAAAAAATAGTATGAATAGAGATAACATTTCACTAGCACATAAAAATTTTGCTGATGATGATGAAAAATTAAAATGGCTTTTACCTACATTAGAGCAATCAGGGCCAACAATTATTTATGTATCATCTAAAAAAATGTGTCTATCATTAGCTCAAAGTATTTATAATTATGGTTTTTTAACTGGTATTTACCATGGTGATCTATCATACCAAGAAAGGCATACAGTACAACATCAATTTATTAATAATGAAATCCCGATTATCGTTGCTACAAGTGCTTTTGGCATGGGTATTAACAAAAAAGATATTAGAACAATTATTCATTTCCATTTATCTACAAGTCCATCTAGTTATATGCAAGAAATAGGTAGAGCAGGCCGTGACGGTAATCAAAGCCAAGCAATAAGCCTTTATCAACCTGATGATAGCTTTCTTCTAGAAACTTTATTATTTACAGACATAATTAACATTGAGGATGTAAATGCGTATGAATTATCACAGTTTCTACCACCTGAAAAGTCAGACATACTTGATGTACTAAGTACACAGTATACTTTTGAGCAATTGCGCAATATCTTTGATATGGCTTATAAACGTAAAAAATTAGGTTATATACGTATGCTAGGTTACAAAAATCTTGATCAATGCAGAAGATCTTATTTAGTTGAATTTTTTGACGAAATTCTGATAGAAAAGCCTAAATCATGTTGCGATAATGATTGTGAATTAAATTTAATAAATATAATAAATAGAAAAAAAGTAAAAAGAAAAATGGAATTTAATGAAAAAATACAAAATTTGTTTAAAAAATAGACAATTACTTTACTTCATATTTTCAATCAAGCTATAATACGATATATACACTTATTTAACAGTATTTTTTCTTAAAAAATTATACATATTTACGTTCTGTTAGGGTAAAACAGTATATACTTAAATAAAAAAGGAAGGATGATGAATTTGTCTAAGAACAATTTTAAAGATGATTTTGAAAAAAATCGTCAATCCATTGATCCAAAAGAACATCAAGACAATGCCAAGGATTCAGTTAACAATTCAGTTGACAATGTAAAAGAGGAAGTTTCTGATAAAACAGACGAACAATTCCCTCCAAGAAATGCTCAGCGAAGACAACGTAGAAGAGATACTGCTACAAATCAAGGTGAAGATGAACAGACTAATCAAACAGATCAACAAGAACATAGCGAGGATGAAGCATTTGATAGTGAACAGTACAACGAAGACAATTCAACATCTGACTTAACATCAGAACGTAACACTGATGACCCTTCACAAAATAACAATTTAAGCCATGAGCCTACTAGTGATAAAACAAATGCTAATGATCATAAGTACAGCGAAGACAATAATGGTTTAGAGGACGATAACAGTTCTAAGAAAAAAGGTGCTGCTGTAGCAGGCGGAGCTGCTGCTACTGGTGCTGGCGCTTATGCTGCTAGTAAACATAAGGGTAAAGATAGTTCAGATGCAAACCATGACGAGTCAAAAAATGACAATCAACAACATGCAGATGATCAAGATGTTGATGAAAATCAACCAGATAACCAATCCAATCAAGACCAAAACGAATCACAACAAGATGATTCTAAAAACGGCTCTAAGAAAAAAGGTGCTGCTGTAGCAGGTGGAGCCGCGGCTGCTGGAGCTGGTGCATATGCAGCTGGTAAGCATAAAGGTAAAAATGATAAAAACGCTAGTCATGATGATACATCAGAAAATGACAAAAACGACAACAAGGATCAACAAAATAACGAGAAAAGTAGTAACAAGAAAAAAGGTGCTGCTGTAGCAGGTGGAGCGGCAGCTGCTGGAACTGGTGCTGCTGCTGCCAGCCATTCAAAATCAAGCGGTGGTAATGGTGGTAACGGTAACGGCGGTAACGGTGGTAACAGCAATAATGACGATGACGATAACAAGAAGAAAAAAGGTGGTTTATTAGGTAAATTACTACCTATTCTTGCTGCTATCTTAATCTTAGCTGCAATTGCTATATTCGCCGGTATGGCACTTACTGGAAACAATGACGATAGTAACAACAACGATGATAAAAAAGTCGCTGATAATAAAGATAAAGATTCTGATAAAGACTCTGACAAAGATAAAAAATCAAATGACGATAAAGCTAACAAAGATGATGACAAAAATGCTTCTTCTGACTCAGATGACAACAGTAATTCTTCAGATGATGCCAATAGCGATTCTGACCAATCAGATTCTGACTCTCAAGACCAAGCAAATAGTGATCAAAATCAAAATAATCAAGATCAAGCTAATCAAAGCGATCAATCACAACAAAATCAACAAGATAGTCAATCACAACAAAATCAACAAGATAGTCAATCACAACAAAATGATCAAGCCAATACACAAAATGGTTCAACTGAACAATCTCAAGGTTCATCAAATAATAACCAACAGAATGACCAAGCTACAACTAATAATTCTGGACAACAAACACATGTTGTAAATGGGCAAAACCTTTATAGAATTGCCATCCAATATTACGGTGAAGGTTCTCCAGAAAATGTAGAAAAAATTAGAGAGGCGAATAACATACAAGGTAATGACATCCATAATGGTCAACGTTTAGTTATTCCTCAATAAAGAAAATAAGTATTTATTTCATAATTCAAAATGGATTGCAGCAATAATCCATTCAAATAAAAAAGATCTCACTATGAGCTTGTATTTATAGTGAGATCTTTTTTATTTTCTCAATATATTTATAGACACAAACAATTTTGTAATAAAATTTTCAATTTCTTTCATTTGGTTTTTTTAAAACTATTGGTATAATATATGGGTGGTAAAAGGAGGACGAAGGAAGAATGCAAACAGTCGAAAGTATAATTATAGGCGGCGGTCCTTGTGGACTTAGTGCTGCTATCGAACAAAAAAGAAAAGGTATAGATACATTAGTTATAGAAAAAGGGAATGTTGTAGATGCAATTTATAATTACCCAACACATCAAACGTTCTTTTCTTCAAGTGATAAATTAAGTATTGGGGACGTTCCGTTTATAGTGGAAGAAAGCAAACCACATCGTAATCAAGCGTTGGTTTACTATAGAGCTGTTGTAAAACATCACCAACTTCGTATTAATGCTTTTGAAGAAGTCCTCACGGTAAAAAAAATAAATAATCGTTTTACAATCACAACTACTAAGGACGTATATCAATGTAGATTTCTCACTGTAGCTACCGGTTATTACGGACATTATAATCAACTTGAAGTTGAAGGTGCTGAACTTCCTAAAGTTATGCATTACTTTAAAGAAGCGCATCCTTATTTTGATCAAAATGTAGTCATTATTGGCGGTAAAAATTCTGCTGTAGATGCGGCACTAGAATTAGAAAAAGCAGGTGCAAACGTTACAGTCATTTATCGAGGTAGTGATTATCCTAAAGCGATTAAACCTTGGATATTACCGAATTTTGAATCTCTCGTCCGTCACGAAAAAATTAATATGGCGTTTGATTCAAATGTAACTAAAATAACAGAAGATAGTGTTATTTATGAACAAAATGGGCAAACATTTGAAATAGCTAATGACTATGTTTTCGCGATGATAGGATACCACCCAGATTATGAATTCTTACAATCTATAGGTATTGAAATTAATGAGAATGAATATGGTACTGCACCAATCTATAATAAAGAAACATATGAGACAAATGTAGAAAATTGTTATATCGCAGGTGTTATTGCTGCAGGTAATGATGCAAACACAATATTTATTGAGAATGGTAAATATCATGGTGGTATTATAACTCAAAGTATTTTATCTAAAAAACAAACTCCACTTGAATCTTAAAATGATCATATTTTAATCACATTCTTAGCAAGTATTTATAATTATTCTTTAATAATCAAAATCAAAAAGCACAACCACTTATACTAGGTTATAAATGGTTGTGCTTTTTATTTACATATATTTCCATTATAACTGTGATTCAAAATATTGTTTTAACTGTTCTGATGACAATTGATTACTTAACCCTACAAGAAGTTTTAAACGTGCTTTAGGGCCATTTAAACCATTTGAGAAGATAACACCTTTCTCTGCTAGCGTTGCGCCGCCACCTTCATAAGCGTAAATTGGTCCAACAATACCATTGAATGATCTAGAAACTAGAACTATTGGTATATGTTTACGCAAACAATTATCCAAACCTTCCAAACTAGTTGGCGGTAAATTCCCTTGCCCAAGACCTTCAATAATAATACCATCTACATTGTTTTGGCTATAAAAAGTCAAGACATCACTGTTCATTCCCATATAAGCCTTAACTAAAGGAATGTTTAAATTGTGATCTATTACATCAAGGATTAGATGCTCAAAAGGTTTATGATGAAATTGAACACTGTTTTTAGTTACTACACCTAAAGGACCATGGTTTGGACTTTGAAATGTATTTGTATTAGAAGTATGTGTTTTTGTTACATTGCGAGCAGTATGTATCTCATCATTAAAGACAACCATAACACCCATATCTGTAGCTTCATCACTTGTTGCAACTCTAATAGCTGATATGAAATTATACAAACCATCCGAGCCAATTTCATTTGAGGAACGCATTGCACCTGTAATTGCTATAGGTTTAGAAATAGCAATTGTTAAATCTAGTAAGTATGCAGTTTCTTCCAATGTATCTGTACCATGTGTGATAACAAATGCATCAAAGCTTTCATTTTGAGCTGCATTTTCAATTAATTCTTTTAATTTTTCAACATATTTAATGTCCATATGTGGTGAGGGAACATTAAATGGTGTGATTTCAGTTACATCAGCATACCTTTCTATTACATCTTTATGATTAGATATAGGGTTATCTGTATTTGTAACTACTTTATTAGCTTCATCTTGTGACATGCTAATGGTACCACCAGTATGAATAACAAGAACTTTTTTCATGCGGGCATTCCTCCTATTTATAAAGTACATATTTATGATAAAATATTATTCATAAAACAACAAGGAAGGGTTACTAAAATGAAATTATTAAATATCGCACTTGATGGACCTGCAGCAGCAGGAAAAAGTACAATTGCTAAGCTTGTTGCTGGTGAATTATCTATGATCTATGTAGATACTGGTGCAATGTATCGTGCAATTACTTATAAATACTTACAACAAAATAAAACTGAAGACTTTAATGAATTAATCGATACGACAGAATTATCACTCACATATGATGAAATTAAAGGGCAAAGAGTCATTTTAGATAATCAAGATGTCACTGACTACTTAAGAGAAAATAATGTAACGAGTCATGTATCATATGTGGCTTCAAAAGAACCGGTTCGTACATTTGCAGTCAAAAAACAACAAGAATTAGCAGCTAAGAAAGGTATTGTTATGGACGGTAGAGATATCGGAACTGTCGTATTACCAAATGCTGATTTAAAAGTCTATATGATAGCTTCAGTGGAAGAACGTGCGTTACGTAGACAGAAAGATAATGAAGAAAGAGGTATTGAATCAAATATAGAGCAATTAAAAAAGGAGATTGCAGACAGAGATCATTATGATATGAATCGTGAAATTTCTCCTTTAATGAAGGCTGACGATGCCATTACTGTGGACACAACTGGTAAAAGCATAGAAACTGTAACAGCAGAAATATTAACTTTAGTAAAATCACTAGATTAATCGTAGATGCCTCTAATTTAATATAAATATTTTTCATATAGTGTAAAAAGGTTATACAATGAAAAAAGTGGGTATATAATACACGTGTATTATTATACTAATCAGAATTAATATACTATATAAAAATGTAAAGTATAGGTAAATTTTTAGTTCTTTTTGTTAGATTAGAAAAGCCTATTTTACAAAACATTAACAATTTAAAATCGATTCTCTCGAATAAAGGGGAATTTCTTGACAATTCTGTCAGTTTATAAGATGTTATAATTATGTAGTGTAATAAGGAGGCAGACAAGATGACTGAAGAGTTTAACGAATCAATGATTAACGAGATTAAAGAAGGGGATAAGGTTACTGGTGAAGTTCAAGAAATTGAAGAAAAACAAGTAATCATCCATGTCAATGGTGGTAAATTTAATGGCATCATCCCTATTAGTCAACTTTCAACGCATCATATTGACAACCCAAGCGATGCAGTAAAAGTTGGTGATGAAATCGGTGCATATGTTACGAAAGTAGAATATGACGAAGAAAATGAAACGGGTGCATACATCCTTTCAAAACGCCAACTCGAAACTGAAAAATCATATGAATTTTTACAAGAACAGTTAGATAATAACCAAACTATCGAAGCTAAAGTCACAGAAGTAGTTAAAGGTGGTTTAGTTGTAGATGTTGGCCAAAGAGGATTTGTACCAGCCTCATTAATTTCTACAGATTTCATTGAAGATTTCTCTGGTTTTGAAGGACAAATTTTAAAACTTAAAGTTGAAGAATTAGATCCTGCAAATAATCGTGTCATTCTTAGTCGAAAAGCAGTAGAGGCACTAGAAAACGCAGAGAAAAAAGATAAATTACTGGAGTCACTTAACGAAGGTGACGTTATCGAAGGTAAAGTAGCGCGTTTAACTAATTTCGGTGCTTTTGTTGATATTGGAGGCGTGGACGGTCTTGTACACGTTTCGGAATTATCACACGAACATGTTAAATCACCTGAAGATATTGTGGCTATTGGAGATAGCGTGAAAGTTAAAATCAAATCAGTAGACAAAGATTCTGAACGTATTTCACTGTCTATCAAAGATACATTACCAAGTCCTTTTGAAGCAATTAAAGGCGAAATCAATGAAGGTGACGTTATCGAAGGAACTGTAGTTAGATTGACTAACTTTGGTGCTTTCGTGGAGATTCAACCTGGCGTACAAGGATTAGTTCATATTTCAGAAATTAGTCATTCACACATCGGCACACCTGGCGAGGTATTACAACCAGGCGAAAAAGTGAGTGTGAAAGTACTCAGTGTGGATCCTGAAAACGAACGTATTTCATTATCAATAAAAGCAACATTACCAGATGAAAATGTCATTGAAAGCGATAGCGAAACGACGCAATCTTATTTAAATGATACTTCAGAAGATGAAGATAACCCAACGCTTGGTGATGTATTTGGAGATAAATTAAAAGACTTCAAATTTTAACAATGTAAGTAATAGCAACTTTAAATCTTGCCCTAGTATATGTTAGGGCAAGATTTCTTTTTTTGTTATTCAAAATTTGTATGATAATTCTATAACAAAAATATTGATTTAATATTTCTTTTGATTTCATTACCCCTTATGATAGAATTATAGAGATTAAAGAAGAGAGGAAGTTAGTTTATGACTAAACCTATAGTAGCAATTGTAGGGAGGCCAAATGTAGGCAAATCTACAATTTTTAACAGAGTCGTAGGTGAACGCGTTTCAATCGTAGAAGATACACCTGGCGTGACTCGCGATAGAATTTATTCATCAGGTGAATGGTTGACTCACGATTTTAACATTATTGATACTGGTGGTATCGAGATTGGAGATGCCCCATTCCAAACACAAATAAGAGCACAAGCTGAAGTTGCAATCGATGAAGCCGATGTAATTATCTTTATGGTAAACGTAAGAGAAGGCCTAACTCAAAGTGATGAAATGGTTGCTCAAATGTTATATAAATCAAAAAAACCGGTAGTACTAGCCGTAAATAAAGTTGATAATCCAGAAATGAGAAATGAAATTTACGATTTCTACTCACTTGGTTTCGGGGATCCGTATCCAATTTCTGGTTCTCACGGACTAGGTTTGGGAGATTTATTAGACGAAGTTGTTAAACATTTTAAAGAAGAAGAACCAGACCCATATGATGATGATACAATACGTTTATCAATCATTGGACGACCAAACGTTGGTAAATCAAGTTTAGTAAATGCAATCCTAGGTGAAGATCGTGTAATCGTATCAAACGTAGCTGGTACTACTAGAGACGCTGTTGATACCGAATATAGTTACGATGATCAAGATTATGTATTGATAGACACTGCAGGAATGCGTAAAAAAGGTAAAGTCTATGAAAATACAGAAAAATATTCAGTGCTACGTGCTTTAAAAGCCATTGAACGCTCAAATGTGATTTTAATCGTCATTGATGCAGATCAAGGTATCATCGAGCAAGATAAGCGTGTTGCTGGCTATGCACATGAAGAAGGTAAAGCAATTGTAATTGTAGTGAATAAATGGGATACAGTAGATAAAGAAACGAATACTATGAAAAAATTTAAAGATGAAGTTCGTAAAGAATTCCAATTTTTAGATTATGCAGAGGTTGCATTTGTTTCCGCAAAAGAGAAGCAACGTCTCAGAACATTATTCCCATATATTAAAGAAGCTAGTGAGAATCATAAAAAACGTGTTCAAAGTTCCACGCTAAATGAAGTGATTACGGATGCAATTTCCATGAATCCTACACCTACAGATAAAGGTCGACGTTTAAATGTATTCTATGCTACGCAAGTTGCAATTGAACCGCCGACATTTATCGTGTTTGTAAATGATGTCGAGCTATTGCATTTTTCATACAAACGTTATTTAGAAAATCAAATTAGAGCTGCATTCGGCTTTGAAGGTACACCAGTACACATTATAGCAAGGAAAAGAAATTAATACCGGGGGGATTCCATGACTAAAGTAACAGTCTTTGGTACAGGAAGTTTTGGTACGGCATTAGCAAATGTCTTAGCAGAAAACGGACACCAAGTTTTAATGTGGGGGAAAAATGAACAAACAATCGATGAGATTAATTCACAACACATTAATAGCAAATACTTAAAAAACGCACAGCTTAATGACACAATAGAAGCAACATTAGATATTAACAGCGCCGTATCATTCTCAGAAGTCTATTTAATGGCGTTACCGACAAAAGCAATGAGAGAAGTAGCGAAATCAATCGATTCACTCTTAAGCTCTAAAAAGACCTTTATTCACGTTGCAAAAGGCATTGAAAACGAAACATATAAACGTGTTTCTGAAATGTTGGAAGATTCAATTTCACCAGAGCATAATGCAGGTATAGGTGTACTTTCAGGACCAAGTCATGCTGAAGAAGTTGTAATTAAACAACCAACTACTGTAGCAGCTTCATCTAAAACACCAGAAGTCAGTCAACTAACTCAAGACCTTTTCATGAATGATTATTTACGTGTATATACAAATGATGACTTAGTAGGCGTTGAACTAGGTGGCGCATTAAAAAATATCATTGCAGTAGCTAGTGGCGTTATATCAGGGATGGGATTCGGTGATAATGCTAAAGCAGCGCTTATGACTAGAGGTTTAGCTGAAATTAGCCGCTTAGGTGAAAAACTAGGCGCAGACCCAATTACGTTCCTAGGCTTAGGAGGCATAGGAGACTTAATTGTAACTTGTACCTCAACCCATTCTAGAAATTATACACTTGGTTATAAATTAGGTGAAGGTAAATCATTAGACACAGCTTTAAACGAAATGAACATGGTCGTTGAAGGTGTATATACAACAAAATCTGTTTATCACCTAGCTAAAGAGGTCGATGTAGATATGCCAATCACTGCCGCACTTTATAGTGTATTGTTTGAAAATAGACCAGTTGATGAAAGCGTTAAAGACTTGATGGGACGTGGAAAGAAAGCAGAATAGTGAGGTATTATTACACTTTTTAGTTAATTTATATCAATTAACTGTCAAAATCCTATTATTTCAACGTTTTTTGCGCATAAATCATTGCAGTAGCAGTAATCGTTGTGTTAAAGTCATAGCATAATGATATTAAGTTATCATTATTAACCCTAGGGGAGGTGAATTCATAATGAACAAGACAGATTTAATCAATGCTGTTGCAGAACAAGCTGACTTAACTAAAAAAGAAGCTGGCTTAGCTGTAGATGCAGTATTCGAATCAATTCAATCATCACTTTCTAAAGGTGAAAAAGTACAATTAATTGGATTCGGTAACTTCGAAGTACGCGAACGCGCTGCTCGTAAAGGCCGTAACCCTCAAACTGGTAAAGAAATTGATATCCCTGCAAGCAAAGTTCCAGCATTTAAAGCTGGTAAAGCTTTAAAAGACGCAGTAAAATAATTCTTTACTCAAAGTAAAGCCCTTTTCAAGGGGCTTTTTCTTTTTTATAGAGAATTTTTTATAAAGCTTTAAATCATATATCTTTTAACTTTATAATTGTGATATCATTCGAAGTAGCGATTTTTAATAAATGCAGTAATGCAACTACTGAAAATTAGTGAGTTTGTTAAACAAATTTACATATAACAATTACTCTATTACACAAATACATGAGTATTTTTAATATATATTACATAAATATCCTTTACTTTGATTTACGTTGATTTTATTTTTCTCTATATAATGTTAATATGTATATGGATAATAACGTGAGGTGTGAACATGGAAACGACATTCAGCATATTAGAAACTCAAATTGCACAGCGACTCAGCAGTGTAAATCATTATGAACCAATCTATATCAATCAAGCATTAGCAGAAATACTTGATTCTTATGATATACCTCAAGAAGCTAAATTAGCTTGCCTCACAATAGATACTGCGATGCGTCATCTAGACGAAGTTTCAACTACGTTATCGTCTAAGAAATCTATTTTAATTGGCGACTTATTAAGCGCTCATTTTTATACATTATTAGCAAAACTCAATGATCCAATTTATCAAAAAGAAATTAGTACAGCAATTGTTGAAGTGAATGAAATGAAATCTTCAATTCATCATGACGCAATTGATAATAATGACATTAGTGACTATATTTTAAAAGTTGAAAATACTTTTCCGTTCATTACAATTAAAAGATATGTCCCTGAAGTTAATATTAATTTTATCAATGACAAAATGATAGCGAGTTTAGCTGAACATCATCCTTCTTACTTAGGCGAATTTTCTAAAGAAAAACTAGATGGTTTTATAGATAAATTAAAAGCTGAAATACATTCAAAAAGAGGTAATTAACATGGCAGATAATAAAGCAAAAAAAGAACAAGTACACAACGTTTTTCAAAATATTTCTGGTAAATATGATCGACTCAACAATATCATTAGCTTTGAACAGCACAAGACATGGAGAAAACGTGTTATGAAAGAAATGAACGTTAAATCTGGAAGCAAAGCACTAGATGTATGTTGTGGTACTGCTGATTGGACTATCTCATTAAGCAAAGCAGTGGGGCCAACTGGCGAAGTAATTGGTGTTGATTTCAGCGAAAACATGCTTGAAGTCGGTAAAAGCAAGACATCAGACATGCATAATTTAAAGCTTGTACATGGCGATGCAATGAATTTACCATTTGAAGACAACGAATTTGATTACGTAACTATTGGATTTGGTTTAAGAAATGTGCCTGATTATTTAGCAACTTTAAAAGAACTGAACCGCGTTTTAAAACCTGGTGGAATGGTTGTTTGTTTAGAAACTAGCCAACCAACAACACCTGTTTTCAAACAATGCTATAAACTTTATTTTAAATTTGTAATGCCAATCTTTGGTAAAATATTTGCGAAATCCAAAGACGAATACGAATGGTTACAACAATCTACATTCGATTTTCCAGATAAAGAAAAATTGAAACGTTTGTTTACACAAGCTGGTTTCAGCAACATAAAAGTCCGTAGCTTTACAGGTGGCGTTGCAGCAATGCACCTTGGCTATAAATAAAATGAATCAACCAAAGGTGATTAGCGTGGCAAAGTTAAACATGAACAGTGAAATAAAAAAAATTGAAAAACAATTAGAGCAGTCTATAAAAAGTAATGACAAGATTCTCGAATCAGCGTCATATCATTTATTTTCATCGGGTGGTAAACGCGTTAGACCCGCCTTTGTAATCTTAAGCAGCCAATTTGGTAAAGAAAGAAATGACGAAGTCTATCGTGTTGCCGTAGCACTTGAACTTATACATATGGCAACGTTGGTACACGATGATGTGATAGATAAAAGTGATAAACGAAGAGGTAGCTTAACTATAGCTAAAAAATGGGATCAGAATACAGCTATACTCACAGGAAACTTCTTATTAGCTCGCGGACTTGAGCACATATCTAACATCGAAGATAATCGTGTACATAACGTCATATCTAGTGCAATTGTAGAAGTTTGTATGGGCGAACTATATCAATTCCAAGACCAATTCAATGGTAATCAAACAATCACCAACTATTTACGGAGAATTAATCGTAAAACAGCATTGCTTATTCAATTATCTACTGAAGTGGGTGCAATTGCTTCGGGAGCAGACGCTAAAACAATTCGCAATTTAAAAATGATAGGCCACTATATTGGTATGAGTTTTCAAATTGTCGACGATATCTTAGACTTCACGAGCACTGAAAAAAAATTGGGTAAACCAGTTGGTAGTGATTTAATGAACGGCCATCTTACACTTCCAGTGCTGTTAGAGATGAGAAAAAACGAAGAATTCAAAGCGATTATACAACAATTAAATGCAAATAGTAGTCAAGCAACGTTCGACTATTGTATTAATCACGTGAAGAATTCTGATGTCATACAGCAGTCTCAGGCAATCAGCGACAAGTATTTGGATAAGGCACTTTACTTAATTGATCAATTAGAAAATGAAGATTCAAAACCATTATTTAAGAAACTAATTAAAAAAGTTGGAAAAAGAAATGTGTAACTTGTGTGAAAACCATTGAAAGCGCTTTAATTACCTGTTAATATATTAATGTGCTTCAAAACATACTTTTATTTTGATACATATATAATTTTATATATTGTTGAAAAATAGAAGGACATTGATACATAACAAACAGGGGGATAAACACACAATGGAAAGAACATTTTTAATGATTAAACCAGATGCAGTGCAAAGAAATCTAGTAGGAGAAATTATTTCTCGTATTGAAAGAAAAGGACTAAAACTTGTAGGTGGTAAGTTTATGACTGTGCCACAAGCACTTGCTGAGGAACATTATGCCGAACATACAGATAAACCTTTCTATAAACATTTAATTAGTTTTATTACATCAGCACCAGTATTTGCAATGGTTGTTGAAGGGGAAGATGCTGTAAACGTTGCTCGTCACATCATCGGCAAAACAAACCCGTCTGAAGCAACTCCAGGTACAATTCGTGGAGACTTAGGTTTAACAGTAGGTAGAAATATCATTCATGGTTCAGATTCAGTAGAATCAGCTAATAAAGAAATTAACCTTTGGTTTAAAGCAGAAGAATTAAGTGATTATACAGAAGCACGTGAAGCATGGTTATATGAATAATTTAAATACTTATAGAACAAAATTCTAGACTACGTTGTCTTAAACAATAAATAAACGATGATTTTTACTTTATATCTGTAAAAATCATCGTTTTTTATATTTATAATGTTGTATTACAATGTTCTGTTAAATACATACAATAGACAACAAAACTATTTCAAATTTTTAATTAAAACCTCCGAAGTATTTGAGCGCAAAAAGTATAATGAAGTTTTTCTATTATTTTATAGCTTTATGTAGCACGAATCAATTAAAATTATGGTATTACAACCATAAAAAAACAAAATTCAATATTAATAAAAATGTTTAAATGTTACACTGAAAAATAACATTCTAACCGTGAAAATTTAAGAAGATTTATCATTTGTAAATTTTTCTGTTAATTTGAACAATTGAATATGATAAGATATAGAACATATATCAATTTAAAGTACTAAAGAACGGAGTGGGTAAAGTATGAGATATTTAACTTCTGGTGAGTCACACGGACCACAGTTAACTGTAATTATTGAAGGTGTTCCAGCAAATTTAGAAATCAATGTTGCTGATATTAACGAAGAAATGTTTAAAAGACAAGGCGGTTACGGCCGTGGAAGACGCATGCAAATTGAAAAAGATGCGGTTGAAATCGTATCTGGCGTGAGAAATGGTTATACTTTAGGAAGTCCTATTACGCTTATAGTTACTAATGATGACTTTACTCATTGGAAAAAAATTATGGGTGCAGATCCAATTAGCGAAGAAGACCAGGACAATATGAAGCGTGTAATTACTAAACCTCGTCCAGGACACGCAGATTTAATCGGTGGCATGAAATATAACCACAGAGATTTAAGAAATGTTTTAGAACGTTCTTCAGCAAGAGAAACAGCTGCACGAGTTGCTGTTGGTGCAGTTTCTAAAATATTACTCAAACAATTAGATATTAATTTTTATAGTAGAGTAGTAGAAATTGGTGGCATTAAAGATGATATTGAATATGATATCGATACAATTAAATCTAATATTGATAAAAATGATGTACGCGTCATTAATGATGAAATTGCACAAGCTATGCGCGATAAAATTGACGCAGCTAAAAAAGCTGGCGATACAATTGGTGGTGTAGTTCAAACTATTATTGAAGGTGTGCCTGTTGGCATTGGTAGTTATGTACATTATGATCGCAAACTTGATGGCAGAATTGCACAAGGTGTAGTAAGTATCAACGCTTTTAAAGGTGTAAGTTTTGGTGAAGGTTTTAAAGCTGCAGAGAAGCCAGGTAGCGAAATACAAGACGAAATATTATATGATACGACAAACGGTTATTATAGAGGTTCCAATCACTTAGGTGGTTTTGAAGGTGGTATGTCTAATGGTATGCCTATCGTAGTTAACGGTGTAATGAAACCAATCCCTACACTTTATAAACCTTTAAACTCAGTAGATATTAATACAAAAGAATCATTCAAAGCGTCGATTGAGCGTTCTGATAGCTGTGCTGTACCTGCTGCAAGTGTCGTTGTTGAAAACGTAGTGGCTTTTGAATTAGCAAAAGCATTACTTGAAGAGTTCCAATGCAATCATATTGAGCAATTACAATCGCAAATCAAAGAACGCCGCTTATTAAATATTGAATACTAATCAATCAATTAAAATTTATAAAATAATTAGGTGATTACATGAAATTAGAAACCACTTATAAATCAAATAACTATCCAATTATCATTGAACATCATGCCCTCGATCAATTACATGATTATATTAAAGATTATCAAGATATTGTCCTTGTCATTGATCAAAAAGTTGAAAACGAATGGAGTCAGATCACTGACTTCATCGCTAGTGAATATGAAGCGCATAAACTTATCATACCTTCTGGTGAAACAACGAAGACACTATCTTTTTACGAAGAAACAATTGAATCGTTGTTGAATAAACAACTAACAAGAAATACTTGTTTAATTGCAATCGGAGGAGGGGCCACTGGCGACTTCGCTGGGTTCCTTGCCGCGACTTTATTAAGAGGCGTCGATTTCATTCAAATACCAACGACCATCTTAGCTCATGATTCGAGTGTAGGTGGTAAGGTTGGAATCAATTCCAAACACGGTAAAAACCTAATTGGTGCTTTTTATAGACCTAAAGCAGTCATTTATGATTTGAACTTTTTAAGTACATTACCATATTCAGAAATTTTAAGTGGATACGCAGAAGTTTATAAACACGCTTTATTAAATGATATTGAATCGGTAAATCATATCGAGGTACAGTACTCAGATGAACAAGCGCTTAAATCACTTGATGAAATCGAATATTATTTATACAAAGGTGTTCAGACAAAATTGAATATTATTGTAGCAGATGAGAAGGAATCAAACGTCCGTAAATTTCTTAACTTAGGCCATACATTTGGCCATGCCGTTGAATATAAATTTAAAATTCCACACGGACATGCTGTTATGATAGGTATCGTTTTTCAATTTATAGTTGCGAATATAACGCTAAACAAATCATTTAATATTGCACATTATGTAAATTATCTAAGGGATTTAAACTATCCGTTAGATGTAGTTAATGATTTAGAATTTGAATCTTTATATCAATTAATGCTAAACGACAAGAAAAATGATGAACAAGGTGTGCAAATGGTACTACTCAATGATATTGGAGACCCAATTGTGAGACACATTGATTACAAAACGCTTTCTAAAGCTTTCGGAGAATTTAAATCATATTTTAATAAGTAGGTGACTGATTTGGCAAACAGTAAGACAATAGACATTAACGGACCGTTAGTCGGTGAAATCGAAGTACCTGGAGATAAATCTATGACACATAGAGCTATTATGCTCGGTTCTCTAGCTTCAGGAAAATCAACAATATACAAACCATTACTTGGTGAAGATTGTTTACGTACTGTTGAAATATTTAAGTTATTAGGTGCTGACATTAAAGTATCTGAAGATAAAATAGAGATTGATTCACCAGGATTTAAGCATTTTAAAACACCACATCAAGTTTTATATACAGGTAATTCAGGTACGACCACACGTTTAGTGGCTGGTTTATTAAGCGGTCTTGGCATAGAAACTGTTCTTTCTGGTGATGAATCAATAGGCAAACGACCAATGGACAGAATTATGAAACCTTTAAAATTAATGCAAGCCAATATTACAGGAATCGATAATAACTATACACCTTTAATCATCAAACCTGCTAAAATCAAAGGTATTGCATATGAAATGGAAGTTGCCAGTGCACAAGTTAAAAGCGCTATACTATTCGCAAGTTTATTCGCTGAAGAACCAACGACAATTAAAGAATTTGATACTTCTAGAAACCATACCGAAACGATGTTCCAACAATATCACATCCCTGTTTCTACAAAAGACAAATTGATAGATATGCCTGCTCGAGGCATTGACCATATCAAACCTGCAGATTTTCACGTTCCAGGCGACATATCTTCAGCAGCGTATTTTATTGTAGCTGGCTTGATAACACCTGGAAGTGATATTACAATACACAATGTTGGCATTAACCCAACTCGTTCAGGTATTATTGATATCGTGACACAAATGGAAGGGAATATTACTTTATTTAATCAAACTGATGGACCAGAACCAACTGCATCCATACGAGTACAATACTCTCCAGACATGAAACCCGTTCATATTGATGGTGACTTAGTGCCTAGAGCAATCGATGAAATTCCTATCATTGCTTTGCTTTGCACACAAACTAATGGTACAAGTGTGGTTAAAGAAGCTGAAGAATTAAAAGTAAAAGAAACCAATAGAATTGATACAACCGCTAATATGTTAAATTTACTTGGTTTTATGTTACAACCTACTAATGATGGTATGGTTATTCATCCATCAGCTTTAGAACAAACTGCAACTGTAGATAGCTTTACAGACCATCGTATAGGTATGATGTTAGCAGTTGCCTCACTTTTAACTGATGAAGCCATTACCATTAATCAATTTGATGCAGTCAATGTTTCTTTCCCAGGATTCTTACCAAAGTTAAAACAATTAGAAAAAGAGGGATAAAAGTATGGAAGATATCTATAAATTAATAGATGATATCAACTTACAAAAATTAGAGAACCTAGACACACGTGTTAATGATGCATTAAGTTCTCCTAAGGACGATGCTTTATTTATTCTAGGTGAAACATTATATAATTATGGATTGATGCCACAAGGTTTAGAAGTATTCCGTACGCTTTACCATAAATATCCTGATGAAAGTGAATTATTAATATACTTTATCGAAGGATTAATGGCTGAAAATCACACAGATGAAGCTTTAGAATATTTAAGTGAAGTAGAAATATCAACAGAACGCTTAATGTTAGAAGCAGATTTATATCAACAATTAAATATGCTTGAAGTTGCAATTAGTAAACTTGATGAAGCGATTGATATTGAGCCAAATGACCCAATAATACATTACGCACTTGCTGAGATATTATACTTTGATGGCCAATATTTACGAGCAACTTCAGAATACGAAACCGTACTTGAAACGGGAGAATATGAAGTGAACGGTGTAAATCTATTTTCTCGTTTAGCCGATTGTAGCTTGCAAAGCGGTAACTACAGTGATGCAATTAAAATGTTTGATGAAATTAATGAAGATGAAATGGATTCAGAAGATTATTTCAGAAAAGCCATCGCTTATGAAAAAAATGATCTCTCACAAGAAGCTATTAAATTAGTTCAAACACTATTATCTAAAGACCCTGATTTTCTACAAGCTTATTACTATTTACAACAGTTATATGAAAACGAACATAATCACGCGGACGCAATCGAAATCGGTAAAGAAGGGTTAAGATTAACGCAATTCTATAAAGAATTGATGGTATCCACTGGTAGCATCCAAATAGAACACGGAGACGCTAATGAAGGCGTCCAATTATTAATTCAAGCACTTGAAGTTGATAACGCGTACCAAGAACCATTATTGATATTAAGTGATTTATATAGACAAGAAGAAGATTATGAATCACTTATTGGGTTATTGAAATATGTAGATGAAGAAGACTTAGACCCAGTATTTATGTGGCACCTCGCTTATGCATTGGGGCAAGAAGAACGAGATAAAGAAGCACAACATTTCTTTGAATTAGCATATGACACGTTACAAACACAATCTGCATTTTTAAGTGACTATTATTTTTATGTAATAGAAATTGGTCAAATTGAGTTAGCTAAAAAGCTATTAGACCAATTAGTTGAATTAGAACCATCTAATGAGACATGGCATGATGAAGCGGAAAGACTGACGTCTTTCTAGTTTAGGAAGGTGAGTTAAATGTTTGATACCCTACAACAATCAAAAGCAACTTTCATAGAGTATCTACTCTTCCAATATGAATTCAAGTCTAGGATTAGTGTATGGGTATTGAACTTACTCAAATCTTCGCCAGAATTACTACAAAATGTACATTTCGTAGATGAACGTATCGATACACATAATACGCTTGAAATTTCTATGTTACACACTGAGCAATATGGTATTAAATTTAATTATAAAGACCAACAAATGATTAATAGTAATGAGATTTTCGAGCACATCGCTCTCAATCAATTATCTTTTGATATTAAATTGAATTTTAATGTTGAACAAGATAGGGAAGTGAGATTAGATGACTTACTCATTAAACAATTATTACATTCACCATATTATGCGTTATATATTCAAGACATCTATCAAATTCCGCTTTCAAAACAAAGTGAATCTTCTATTATCACACATTTGCAAGATAATATTGATTTAAGCTTACAATTACATGATAGCGATTTGTTTTATCAATTATCACAAATCCTTAATACTTTTAAATTAAGAAATGTAAATATATCGACGAAGGATTGACAGTATGAATATAAAATCACTTTGGGAATTAATGTTGTATCACAAAGGCATACTTTACTTTTTACTTTTGTGTAATTTGTTAGGTACAATCTATGGTTATATTTGGTACGGTGAGCAATTAAGTATGACTGAAACTCAATTTAAAATATTTGTACCAGATAGCCCGACCGCTTCACTATTTTTATGTTTCGTACTTATTACATTCATATTAGGTAAGAACATCCCAGTATTTGAAGCCCTTGCTTTCGTCTCACTTATTAAATACGGAGTTTGGGCAGTTATAATGAATATAATCATGTTTATTCAATATGACATGGTTACAATCACAGGCTGTATGCTCATACTCTCACATGGCATTATGGCAATCGAAGCGTTGATATTTTATCCAAGATTCAAAATTTCAATTATTGGCTTCGTTATTGCTATGATATGGGTGTTCCATAATGACATTATAGATTATGTATTTATGCAATATCCTTATTATGATTTTATTGCAAGTCATTTAGAAGGTGTTGCCTACCTCGCGTTTTGGTTAAGCGTAATTCCATTAATACTTTATTTATATTTAACTCGATTTAAAAAAGATAAAATATTTGACCACCATTGATGTTCACAGTAAAATGTTTATAAAGGAGTGAGGTTTTTGTCTTTTATCTATATGATTATATACTTTGTTATTTTAATGGTGTTGCCTCTATGGGCACAGCATAAAGTTAAATCTAATTACGAAAAATATTCACAAGTTAGATCAACAAGTGGAAAGACCGGTCAAGAAGTTGCTTTAGAAATTTTACATGCGAATGGTATCTATGATGTTGACGTGGTTGAAGGAAAAGGTTTCTTAACTGACCACTACGACCCAAGAAAAAAGGTGCTTGTACTATCACCAGCCAACTTTAGTAGACCTTCTGTTGCTGGTACGGCTATTGCTGCTCACGAAGTTGGCCATGCAATTCAACATGCGCAAGGTTATTTCTTCCTAAGATTCAGAACATCGTTAGTACCACTGGCTAACCTTGGTAGCTCGATTGGTTATTTAGCCGTTTTTGCAGGTATTATTTTAACGAGTTTACAAAGTACTTTAGGTTCAACTGCACTATGGATTGGAATTGCATTTATGTCATTTGCTGTTCTTTTCTCTATTGTTACACTGCCAGTTGAATTCAATGCAAGTAGTAGAGCTATGAAGCAAATTCAAAGCTTAAACATTGTTAACGAAAAGGAATATCGTCATGCTAAAAAAGTATTGACAGCTGCAGCAATGACTTATGTTGCATCAACTGCAGTAGCATTAGCGGAACTTGCAAGATTTATCCTTATCGCTAGATCTAGTGAATAATAATATAAATTGAAGTGATGCAGAAGCCTTATTTTGAAATAAGTTTTCGTTACTTCAACTTAGATGACTAACATTTAAACAGCTTATTATAAAGCTCAATTTTCACGTTATATTATAATGATTAATATAATATTTTGAGGCTGGGACATTCGAAACATGTCTTAGCCTCCTTTTTTATGCTTAATTTAATAGGTTGTTTGGTTTAATTCAGTTCCAGTATGTTATGTCATTTTTGGCATCGCATAACATATCACAAAATGCTTATGAAATTACAAAAATCACACTAGACAATCGATGAGTTTAAATATGTACAGCATAAGCCTTAACTGTTGCAGGAATAATGCATGAAACATAAAATTAGTCTATACTATATAAGAAACCTAAAGGAATGAGAGGCGTTTAAAATGAAATCTATGAAAGATATGCAAACAGAAGTTGATGACTATATTGGTCAATTCAAAACTGGATACTTTTCTCCTTTGGCAAACCTTGCACGTCTAACTGAAGAAGTAGGTGAATTGTCGAGAGAAATTAACCATTATTATGGTGAGAAAAAGAAAAAATCGTCAGAAGCCGAAAATACAATTAAAGCAGAACTCGGTGACAATTTATTCGTATTAATGTGTATTGCGAATTCTTTAGATATAGATTTAACTGAAAGTTTTGATGAAACAATGCAAAAATTTAATACTCGAGATAAAAATAGATTTGAACGTAAATAATATAAACAAATAAGAAAGGATGTCCCGCCTTATGAAAATAGGCATCACTTGTTATCCATCTATGGGTGGTTCAGGCATTATAGCTACAGAGTTAGGCATTAAACTTGCTGAACGTGGACATGATATCCATTTCATCACTTCCAATATTCCTTTTAGAATACGTAAACCATTACCAAATATTACATTTCACCAAGTAGAAGTGAATCAATATGCAGTTTTTCAATACCCACCCTATGATATTACATTAAGTACAAAAATAGCAGAGGTTATTAATGAATATGATTTAGATTTATTACATATGCATTATGCCGTTCCACACGCAGTATGTGGCATTTTAGCAAAACATATGTCTAATAAAGATATAAAAATTATGACTACACTTCATGGTACAGATATCACCGTTTTAGGTTATGATCATTCATTAAAAAATGCTATTAAATTTGGTATTGAAGGTAGTGATATCGTTACAAGCGTGAGTCAATCACTTGCAGAGCAAACATACGATATCATTGAAACAGATAAACGTATTGTACCTATATATAATTTTGTTAGAGAGAAAGAATTTCCTGTTAAACCAGATCAAGCCACTCAGGACGATGAACGTTTGAAAGCTTGTTATGGTATAAAACCAGGTGAAAAGGTCTTAATACATGTATCTAACTTTAGAGCAGTTAAACGAATTGATACAATAATAGATACCTTTGCAAAAGTTCATCAAGCGATACCTTCAAAGTTAATCTTATTAGGTGATGGCCCGGAATTGATGGATATGAAGCGGAAAGCACGTGATTTAGGCATTGAAGAGGCAGTTTTATTTTTAGGTAAACAAAATTGGGTGAGTGAGTTTTATCAAATATCAGACTTGGTATTACTTTTAAGTGAAAAGGAAAGTTTCGGGCTGACTTTATTAGAAGCGATGAAATCAGGCGTCGTACCTATTGGCTCTACAGCAGGAGGTATAAAGGAAGTTATTAAAAATGATGAAACTGGCTTCATAGTAGATGTAGGAGATAGTAAACTAGCGAGTGAATATGCAATTAAATTATTAACAGATACAAAACTTTATAAAAACATCCAAGAAAATATGTTACAAGATGTATCAGCTCGTTTCTCTTCTGATTTAATTGCTGATCAATATGAATATTACTACAAAAAAATGTTAGAGGGTAACAATGACTAATAATTTATTCGAAAAAGCTAAACCTATTTTAGAAAGTCTACAAGCACATGATTTCCAAGCTTACTTTGTAGGTGGTTCTGTTAGAGACTATATCATGAATAAGTCAATTCACGACATTGATATCACAACGAGTGCCACTCCAGACGAAATCGAGTCGGTATTTGAAAAAACCATCCCTATAGGTAGGGAACATGGCACTATTAATGTTGTTTATCAAGGCGAACAATATGAGGTGACAACTTTTCGTGCTGAAGGTGAATACATCGATCATCGCCGACCTAATGAGGTCTATTTTGTAAGAAATCTATTTGAAGATGTGAGACGCAGAGATTTCACAATGAATGCAATTGCTATGGATATGGAATATCAAATCCATGATTATTTTAATGGACAACAAGACATTGTTGATAACATAATCAGAACAGTGGGTAATCCGTCAGAGCGCTTTAATGAAGATGCACTACGTATCATTAGAGGGTTACGCTTTCAGTCTCAATTAGGCTTTGAATTAGACCCTGATACTTTTAAAGCGATGGAGCAACATATTTCAGATATTAGTCATTTATCAATTGAAAGAATCGTTGTTGAACTTAAGAAGTTAATGCTTGGCAACGCAATTAAACAAACTTTTAATAATCTAAAGCAATTTAAAACATTTTCTTATATGCCTTTCTTTAAATATTTTGATTTATCGAAAGTTATCATAGAACAACCGATACCGCTAACAGTATTTATCGCTTTATTAAAAGTCCAACAACCTGATATAACTTCAAATATTTCGGATTTAAAATTGAGTAACCAAGAGAAAAAAGATATAAATAGAATCATTCAGATCATAGAAACTATTCCTAAAGTACAAACAAAGAGGCAACTTAAATTATTTGTTTATGATTATGGTAAAAAAGATATATTAGAAGTATTGAGTTATGCTGATACTTTTCAAGAAAATCAAATCGCGACAAACGCTCCATTTATTATAAATAGCAGAGCAATTGTAGAAATGGCACAAGTATTACCAATACATTCGAGAAAAGAAATGGATATCAACGGCAAAGATATTTTAGCATTAGTTGATAAACCCAGTGGCCCATGGCTCAAATCAACATTACGAGAAATTGAGTGTGCTATTTTAACAGGTGAGGTGAACAACTTTAAACCTGAACTAATAAAGTGGGTGAAAACACATGTCTAAATATAGTAAAGATGTGATACACATGTTGTATCAATATCAACCCGAATATATTTCCGGTCAATTTATTGCTGAACAGTTATCAATTTCCAGAACTGCTGTTAAAAAAGTTATCGATCAACTAAAAGTAGAAGGTTGTCAAATTGAATCAATAAATCATAAAGGTCATCGGTTAATACAACTTCCCGATAAATGGTATAGTGGAATTGTTATACCTAGTATTAAAACACAACAACTATTTAAGCATATTGAAGTGTTCGAAAATGTAGATTCCACGCAGTTACTAGCAAAGCAAAAATTAGTAGGAAATACTGATACTTTTTTAATACTTAGTGACGAGCAGACAAAAGGTAAAGGTCGTTTCAATCGACCATGGTTATCTACAAGAGGAAAAGGCTTGTGGATGTCGGTTGTATTACGCCCTAATGTCCCGTTCGATATGATTACAAAATTCAATTTATTTATGGCATTAGGGATTCGTGATGCTATACAAGCTTTCAGCGAAGCTCCAGTTTCTGTTAAATGGCCAAATGATATTTATATTAATGGTAAAAAAGTATGTGGCTTTTTAACAGAAATGGTAGCGAACAGTGATGGCATAGAAGCGGTTATTTGTGGTATTGGTATTAATATGAACCAAACACAAACAGATTTTGATGGTGAACTTTCACAAAAAGCGACAAGTATGCGAATACAAGGAAATGAAAAAGTAAATCGCTACAAATTTTTAAAATTACTTATACAACAAATAGAATATCGTTACGCACAATTTTTAAAAGAACCGTTTGCTACAATTCGTCAAGAATATATAGCGGTCTCAAACATTTGGGACAAGCAATTAAAATTTACTGAAAACGGTAATCAGTTCCAAGGCCAAGCAATAGACATTGACAAAAATGGCTATTTAATTGTTAATGATGAAGATAATCAACAACATCAATTAATGAGTGCAGATATCGAAATATAAACAAAACAACGATGAAAGGAGGAATCGAAATGACAAAACCGTGTTATGCTGTTGTCGACTTAGAAACAACAGGTAATCAGTTAGATTATGATGAAATTATTCAAATAGGTATTACATTTGTTCGCGAAAACAAAATGATTGGCACATATCATTCAATGATAAAAACAGATTTAGAAATTCCTCCTTTTATTCAAGCTCTAACGTCGATAGAAGAAGACATGTTAAATCAAGCGCCATATTTTCATGAAGTTGCTGAAGATATATACATGCAAATCAAAGATTGTATATTTGTGGCACACAATGTCGCTTTTGATTTGAATTTCATAAAAAAATCGTTTAAAAATTGCAATATTAAATATCGTCCAAAAAAAGTTATGGATACTTTAGAATTATTCAAAGTTGCGTTTCCAACAGACAAAAGCTATCAATTAAGTGAATTAGCAGAGAATCACGGCATCGTTTTAACAAATGCGCATAGGGCAGATGAAGATGCTGCAACAACAGCAAAATTAATGATTATGGCTTTTGCTAAATTTGAATCACTACCGTTAGATACACTTAAACAACTCTATTATCTCAGCAAAAACTTAAAATATGATTTACATGATATTTTGTTCGAAATGGTACGTCATCATAGTGTACAGACACTCGATCATCAATATGAGCAATTTGAACAAATTATATATAAAAAACAAATCGACTTTAAAGCACCGACTGTTAATTTTAATGGAACATTAAAAGAACTCTATACACACGTAACAAAAGAACTAGGCTTAACATACCGACCACAACAGTTATATCTGTCTGAAATCATATTAGAACAACTCATGCACAGTGAAAAGGCAATGATTGAGGCACCTTTAGGTAGCGGGAAATCATTTGCTTATTTGCTAGCTTCGCTTATGTATAATATTGAAACTGGCAAGCATGTAATGATTTCTACAAATACAAAGTTATTACAAAATCAGTTATTAGAAAAAGATATTCCAGCATTAAAACGTGCATTAGATTTCAAAATAAACGCAACTTTAATTAAAAGTAAGCGAGATTATATTTCATTAGGGTTAATTAGCCAAATATTAAAAGAAGATTCTAGCAACTACGAAGTTAGTATTCTAAAAATGCAATTGCTTATATGGATAACAGAAACAGCTACAGGTGACATACAAGAATTAGATCTAAAAGGCGGACAGAAGATGTATTTCGAACAAAAACTAGAAACTTATGTTCCTGTTCGTAATGATATCAATTATTTCAATTTCATTAAGCGCAATGCACAAAATATACAAATAGGTATTACTAACCATGCACATTTAATACATGCTGCACATGATAATTCAATTTATCAATTATTTGATGACTGTATTATAGATGAGGCTCACAGATTACCAGATTATGCTTTGAATCAAGTTACAAACGAACTCAGTTATTCAGATATTAAATACCAACTAGGCTTAATAGGTAAGACAGAAAATGAAAAACTACTTAAATCTATCGATCATCTAGAACAGCAAAGAATATTAGAAAAGTTAGATATACCACCCATAGATGTATTTGGTTTAAAAACTACAGTTAATGAAATTCACGAATTGAACGAAAAATTATTCTCAACGATGTATGATATCATTCATGCTTCAGAAATCCAGGATGACGAAGTTCATAAATTACATTTCGTATATCATTTTGATGTGACACCAATTTTAAATGATTTACATGCTATTATTCATAAGTTAAATATGACGTTGGAATTTTTCAATGGAATGAGTCATAAATCAATTAAATCTGTACGCAAACAATTTTTATATATTAATGATCGTTTTAAAGAAATAGAGCAAAGTCTCAAAAACAATCATACAAGTTATCTTTCAATCAAAAACTTAAATCAAAAATCAACGATTAAATTAAATGTGAAGGATTATGGAGTGAAAGAAATCCTAACCAAACAAGTGTTAGATAAATTTAATTCCCTCACTTTCATATCAGGTACATTAACTTTCAACCACACATTTGATAACTTCAAGCATTGGTTTAACAAAGATATAGACTTTAATACTTTTGAAATAGACTCTACAGTGATGTCGCCAAATCAAACTACAGTATTCATACCAAATGACGTAACGTCTTATAATTATAAAAATATTAATGATTATGTAAGTTCAATCGTCAATTATGTAATTGAATATGTAAATATCGTTGAATCTAAATGTTTGATACTATTCACAAGTTATAAAATGATGCACATGGTACAAGAACTATTAAATGAATTACCTGAATTTGAAGATTATGTCGTATTAACACAACAACAAAATCAAAATTATAAAATTGTTCAGCAATTTAATAGTTTTAATAAAGCGATATTGCTGGGTACAGGAACCTTTTTCGAAGGATTCGATTTTGAATCAAACGGAATTAAATGTGTCATGATTGCTAAATTACCATTTATGAATCAAAACAATACTAAATATTGGCTTATGGAATCAGAGTTTACTTCAACCTTTAAAGAATATGTTTTACCAGATGCTGTAACACGTTTTAGACAAGGTCTTGGTAGATTGATACGTAGTGAAAACGACAAAGGAATTATTGTGTCTTTTGATGATCGTTTAATTAGAAGTAACTACAAACAATTTTTCGAACAATCTTTAGAAAGTTATCGTCAAAATAAAGGAGATATTAAACAATTTTCTAGCATTCTTAAAAAATTAAAAAAAGATGAGAATAACTCATAAACATAGCGTTCACAACTAGAACTTATATATGGATTTTGTTAAAATATATAAGGATAAAGCATAGAAAACTACAATATAATAGGAGACTGGTTATGAATATAACGATAAAAGAAGCAAAACAATATATTGACCAAGAAGTTACTATAGGCGCTTGGTTAACAAACAAACGCTCAAGCGGTAAAATCGCATTCTTGCAATTAAGAGATGGGACTGGATTTATGCAAGGTGTTGTTGCCAAAGCTGCAGTTGATGAAGATACTTTCCAAAAAGCTAAAGAAATTACTCAAGAAAGCTCGCTTTATATCACAGGTGTCATCAGTGAAGATAATCGCTCAGATATCGGTTATGAAATGCAAGTTACATCTATTGAAGTGATTTCAGAAGCGCATGATTATCCAATCACACCAAAAAATCACGGCACAGAATTCTTGATGGACCACCGTCATTTGTGGTTGCGTTCAAAAAAACAACATGCAGTTATGAAAATAAGAAATGAAATTATTCGTGCAACTTATGAATTCTTTAATGATAATGGTTTCACAAAAATTGATCCACCCATCTTAACAGCAAGTGCACCTGAAGGTACTAGCGAGTTGTTCCATACGAAATATTTTGATCAAGATGCATTTTTATCTCAAAGTGGTCAACTTTATATGGAAGCGGCAGCTATGGCACACGGCAGAGTATTTTCATTCGGACCAACATTCCGTGCTGAAAAATCCAAAACACGTCGCCATCTTATTGAATTTTGGATGATTGAACCAGAAATGGCATTTTGTGAACATTTCCAAAGCTTAGAAATACAGGAACAATATGTTACACACGTTGTTAAATCTGTTTTAAATAACTGTAAGTTAGAATTAAACGCACTAGAACGTGATACTTCAAAATTAGAAAAAGTATCAACACCGTTTCCACGTATCACATATGATGATGCTGTCGTATTCTTAAAAGAACAAGGTTTTGATGATATTGAATGGGGCGAAGATTTTGGTGCGCCACATGAAACTGCAATTGCCAATCATTATGATTTACCTGTTTTCATCACAAATTATCCAACAAAAATCAAACCATTCTATATGCAACCAAACCCTGAAAATGAAGACACTGTCTTATGTGCTGATTTAATTGCACCAGAAGGCTATGGTGAAATCATCGGAGGTTCAGAACGTATTAACGATCTCGAACTACTTGAACAACGCTTAAGTGAGTTTGAATTAGATGCTGAAAGTTACAGCTATTATTTAGATTTACGTCGTTACGGTAGTGTGCCTCACAGTGGATTCGGTTTAGGCTTAGAAAGAACTGTAGCTTGGTTATCAGGCGTAGAGCACGTTCGTGAAACTGCTCCATTCCCACGTCTATTAAATCGTTTATATCCATAAGCTTTATATATCAACATTCGTCCAGTCTAATATCTATGGCTGGACGTTTTTATAACGCAATGAATGAAAAGGAGGGTGCATGTTTGAATCGCGAACAACTTAAAGTTAGACCAGTGATCATTAGACAGGAACTATTAAATAATTATAATCAATTAGGTATCAATGAAACGGAATTAGTGATTTTAATTAAACTTATACATGCTTCAGAAACATCTAACAAACAGCCTTCCATTGAATCGTTACAACAAGGGACATCTCTAGATTCCAGGGCAATTACGTCTGTCATTCAAAGTTTAATACAAAGCGATTTGTTAGAACTTAAAGTAAATAAAGACGAAGAAGGAAAATTCACAGAGTACATGAATCTTAATCCATTTTATAATAAATTAAGTGAAATCATGGAAAAAATGGAAGTCCAACATAATGAAGAAAAATCTGAAGTAGATTTTAATACGCTCTTCCAACAAATCGAACAAGCTTTTGCACGACCGTTGTCTCCATTTGAAATGGAAACTTTAAATCAATGGCTAGATGTTGATAAACATGATTTAAGCGTAATTCAAGCTGCACTTGACGAAGCAACTAGCCAAAACAAGTTAAGTTTTAAATACATGGATCGTATTCTGCTCAATTGGAAGAAAAATAATGTCAAAACGATAGAAGACTCGAAAAAGATTAGCCGTCAATTTAATCAACCTAAAATGAAGCACACCGTAACAAAAGTACCCAAATTTGATTGGTTGAATGGAGAGAATCCAAATGATAAGTAACAAAAAAGCATTAGAAATGGTGGATGTGATTGCTGAAATGTTTCCAAATGCTGAATGTGAACTAAAGCATGATAATCCATTTGAATTAACCATTGCAGTATTATTATCTGCTCAAACTACAGATATATCCGTAAATAAATTAACAGATAAACTTTTCAAAAAATACAAAACGCCTCAGGATTATTTAAACGTAGATATTTCAGAATTAGAAAATGATATTCGCACAATTGGTCTATATAGGAATAAAGCTAAGAATATTCAAAAATTATGTAAGTCGCTTTTAGATAAATTTGATGGTGAAATTCCACATACACATGGAGAATTAGAAAGTTTAGCAGGCGTTGGTAGGAAAACAGCAAATGTGGTCATGAGTGTTGCTTTTGGCGAACCATCTCTAGCTGTTGATACACACGTTGAACGCATTTCTAAACGCTTAGGTATTTGCAGATGGAAAGACAATGTGAGGCAGGTAGAAGATAAATTGTGTAAAGTAGTTCCAAGAGCGCGTTGGAATAAAACACATCATCAACTCATCTTTTTTGGACGTTATCATTGTTTAGCAAGAAGTCCTAAATGTGATGTTTGTCCATTATTTGAAGAATGTAGAGAAGGACAAAAACGCTATAAAGCCAATGTGAAAGAGGCATAAATATAATGATTACAAAAGAACATTTTACAATTTTAGAAGATCAACTTGATTATTTTGCAAAAGCAAAACAACTAAAATCAACTGAAGCGAAAGCATTACTAGATGATTACTTTGATTTAATTGAACAATATTTTAAACAAATAAATAATATTGATAACCTTGAATTTCAAGAGTTGGATCATTATCCTGTTGTACCGATGAATTTTGAAGAACGCTACAATTATATGATTGCAAGAAAATATCACTTTATGGGTTATAGTCAAATGAAAACATTAAAGTCAGAACTCATTAAAATGAATGCATCCTATCAAATTCGTCGAAAAAAATAAAAATTAATTAATATGCACGGTGTTCATTGGAGATGTTTAATTCCTTTGAATATACCGTGTTTTTTTTATCTCTGGAAAGACAATATCGTTATGAATAATTAAAATAAAAAACACACTCAACGCTAAACTTAGCGTCGAGTGTGTTTCAAATCTCTGACATGGGGGATATTAATCATTTTTAAAATAATTATGTTAATTCACCTTTGTCCTAGACTATTTGTTATTAAATTAAGTATTATCTTGCGGCACTTTGACCGCTTGTACTATTTGAGGAACTACTACTAGAACTATTACTAGAACTATCACTGCTATTTGAGCTTGATGAAGAACTACTACCTCCACCTTGTCCTTGAGGTTTATTTGATGTTGTATTGTCATCTGGACTACCCTTAACAGATAATGAGTCTTTCGAATCTCCACTTACTGAATCAGGTTTACTGAAGTCTTTACCATCTCTTGGTGAAATGTTATCCATAACATCTTCTAATAGATATTGTGGGTATTCTTGTTCTTCATGGCCAACAAAGGAGTTTGTACCACCTTGTTTAACTTCACTGAATCCCATCCATACAGACATACTGTATTTTGGTGTAAATCCGTTAATCCAAACATCTTTTGCAGCATTATCTGGTAAATTATACTGTTGATAAGTTTCAGCACCATAAGTACCTGTACCAGTTTTTGCAGCTATGTTAACGCCAGAAATATTATGGCCATAAGCTGAACCGTAGGCTTCAAATGTACCTTTTAATACTTCAGCTAACATGTAAGAAGTTGAATCTTTCATTGCTTTTTTACTTGTATGGTCATATTCAATCGTTTCGCCGTTTTGTTTTTCAACTTTTTTAATTGAATGAGCATTGTTATATTCACCGCCATTTGCAATAGCTGCAAAGGCAGAAGCTAATTGGGTAGGTGAGAATTCGGATGCTGAACCACCTAGTACTTCAGATGGGCCAATATCTCCTTCATAGTCAAGACCTACTTTTTTAGCAAAGTCTTTAGGTGCATCATTACCAGCGTTCTCTTTAGTTGACTGCCATGCTTTAAGTGCTGGAATGTTGAAACTTTGACGAAGTGCATCATAAAGTTTAACTTTACCATGACTTTCCGTATCATAGTTTCTGAAAGTAACACCATCTACTTGATATGCTTCCTCATCTTGAATTGCATGGTTTGTTGCCCATGACATATTTTCCATTGCTGGACCATATGCTAAGAATGGTTTAAGTGATGAACCGGTAGGGTGTGCGTCAGTCGCTAAGTTTCTATCTACGATATCTTTATAATTTCTACCGCCAGATATAGCAACTAAGCTACCATTTTCACTATCTACAATAGAAGATCCTACTTGCTGATCATCATTTTTGTAATAGCTACCGTTGTTAATACGGTCTTGTAATGTTTGTTGAACATTTTTATCCATATTAGTATAAATCTTAATACCACTATTTAACACAGATCCTAAATCTTGGTCTTTAAACGCTTTGTTGTTCATAAGCTCAGATTTCACAAAGTTAATATATGAATCATATTCTGGATTTGAGTTATCTTCACTTACTTCACGTTCTTCAGATGAACGTTGAACTAAATTATCTTCAACAGAAGTATTTTGAGCTTTTTCTTTCTGTTCTTTTGTAATTCTATTATGATATTCCATTAAATAAAGAACAGTGTTTTTACGTGATTCTGCTTCTTTTGGATGTTCGTAGATGTTATAAGTATTTGGTACCTGTGGTAAACCAGCAAGATAAGCAGATTCAGCTAAATTTAAATCTTTTAAATCTTTGTCGAAATAGTATTTAGCAGCCGCTTTAACACCATAAACACCGTCAGAATAGTAGATTTTATTTAAGTACATTTCGAATATTTCATCTTTACTGTACTCTTGTTCTAATCTATAAGACAAATATGCTTCTTGTGCTTTACGTGCTATTGATTTTTGATCAGTTAAAAATGAACGTTTAACAACTTGTTGTGTCAGCGTCGAAGCACCTTCAGCTCCAAAACCACCAGTTACGTTTTTAGCAACTGCACCGAACAGTCGTTTATAATCTAACGCACCGTGATCATAGAAACGATTATCTTCAGTAGCTAATACCGCTTCTTTCATCGTCTTCGGAACCTCATCTAAATTAACGTGTTCACGTCGTTGCCCGTTATCTAACGTCTTGACCAAGTCACCATCTTTATCATAAATCTTTGCTGGAATAGGGTCTTGTAATTTTGATTCCGTAAACGCTGGCGCTTTCCAAGCGTAATACGCAAATAACAAGATACCAATTAATGCTAAAACGATAAATGCAATAATTAGAAAGCCAATTATCTTAATTATCGTTCGTTTTATATTCCTATTCTGTTTTTGCTCAGACTTTCCATTCTTACTGTTAGACTGGGAAGTCTTCTTTTTCTCCGTCATACGCGGTCCTCACTTTCATCTAATATCAACTTATCAACTGTTTTGAGATAATTCAATCGTGGTTGATACTGATAAGGAATATAGTAACCATTTTTTCTTATTTCTTCAACCGTTATCGACTTTTTAATTTCGTTAATGTGTCTTTCCCAAAACATTTTGAAATTAGAGTATGGAAGCAAATAAACTTCATCGAGCGATTTAAAACGAATTAATAAAAAGACAATTCCGTTTTGTTTATAACAGGCATCCATGTGTTTCACTTGATGATCATGCATGTTATTTAAAGGAAAGGACGTTTTGTTTTTCGTTTCTTTCGCTTCAAAGTCTAGATATCGGCCATTATAAATACCGTTATAGTCGGTAGTCGACGGCGTTCTGAAATAAGCCTCATTTATAACAGCTTTACTTCTCATCGGATAGTGAACATTTACTATTTGAACGGGTGTAGGTTTCTTATGTATTACAGCTAAACCATGGTTCAAATAATAAGTATTCGACAATTCTATATCGTTTTCTAGCGACATACCTCTGCCACCGTAATCAATTTTACTAGTTTGCCCCCGATGAGTTCGTCCGTCTTGAGACTTATTTCCATTAAATGGCTTTCCATTTGGGTAATTCATTTATTTTCACCACTTTAGTTTGGAAATCAAAAACTTGCTCCATTATACATGAGTACAGCAATTTTTTCCAAACTATGAAATTTGAACCAATGTATTTACAAATACATCACATACATTTTAACGTGCTTCGCTCAATTAAACAATATTTGAAACAAAATATTATAGTAATATAAGGTAAATGTTAAACGACTCTTTAAAAAATGACTGAAAATTAATTTTATGGTAAATTTGAAGTGTAGGGGGAAGTCACAATGCAACAAATTGTTACACAACTATTAAATGATGTTTTGTTAATGCAAGAAAGGTATGAATCCGTGAAAGCATCAGGAGAAGATTATGACTTTTATTCTACTGTTGTACCGTTTACCACTGAGATAGACCAACGCTTAAACACACTTTTGAACCGAGAATCACAAATCCTTCAATTACAGTATATGAACAAAAAGAAGTTCGATCTTTTAATTTCAAATATCGAGTCACTTTCAGTAGAATGCCACTTTAAACGTACAAGCCGAAAATTGTTCACAGAAAAATTAAAAGCTGTACAATATGATTTAAGTTATATTCAAAGAAATGAGTTTTGTTTATGATAAAAACAATTTATGTTACTGGCTATAAATCATTTGAACTTAACATATTTAAAGATGATGCACCAGAGGTTACCTATTTAAAGAAATTTATCGAACATAAATTAAATCAGTTGATTGAAGAAGGGTTAGAATGGGTATTAATACAAGGACAGATGGGTATAGAATTATGGACGGCGGAAGTGGTTCTTGAGTTGAAGACGAGCCACCCTGATCTGAAATTAGGTATAATAACGCCTTTTTATGGACACAGTGAAAGGTGGAACGAACAGAATCAAGCTAAGTATAATAACATTACACAAAAGGCAGATTTCGTTGACAGTGTGTTCCATGCGCCATATGAAGGCCCACATCAGTTTAAACAAACGGATCAATTCATGCTAGATCATACAGATCAGACACTATTGATTTACGATGAAGAGCAAGAAGCTAGTCCTAAGTTCTTTAAGCACATGTTAGTTGATTTTATGGAAAAAACAAATTATACTTGTGATATTGTGACGTTCGATGAATTAACTGAGTTCATCAACGACTTACAGTGGTCTCAAGAACAAAGTTTTGAATGAGGTGGAAAAAATGTCAGATGTTTCATTAAAATTATCAGCAAAAGATATTTATGAAAAAGATTTTGAAAAAACTATGACTCGTGGCTATAGAAGAGAAGAAGTAGATGCCTTCTTAGACGATATTATAGCAGATTATCAAAAAATGGCAGATTTAGATAATGAAGTTGTAAAACTTTCAGAAGAAAACAATAAACTTAAAAAAGAATTAGAAGAGTTACGTTTACGTGTTGCTACATCGAGACCACAAGAAAATAAAAATTTCTCTTCAAACAGTAATGCAACAACTAAAAGTAGTAACAACAATAATAACAACAATAACAATGTAGATATCTTAAAACGAATATCTAATCTAGAAAAAGCAGTTTTCGGAAAATAACATACACGCGCATTGAGCTGATGACATGTTATTAGCGTAGATTTCATATCATCTACATAGAGATAAGTTTTGATTTTTTCAAAACTTATCTTATTTTATTTGTTTAACAACTAAAATAATGATATACTTCTTGGGATGGTGTTTCGGGTAATCGCTATAGCGATATAGAGGAAAGTCCATGCTCACACAATCTGAGATGATTGTAGTGTTCGTGCTTGATGAAACAATAAGTCAAGGCATTAAGTTGACGGCAATGAAATAACCTAAGTCTTAGGATATGGTTAAATTAGTTTGAAAGTGCCACAGTGACGTAGCTTTTATAGAAATATAAAAGGTGGAACGCGGTAAACCCCTCGAGTGAGCAATCCAAATTAGGTAGGAGCACTTATTTAGCGGAATTCAACGTATATTTAAGGCATACTTTAGATAGTATGTAGACAGATGGTTACCACCAGCGTACGAGTGTTTCTAGTACACGCTTGCAGTACAATGGTACAAAACATGGCTTACAGAAATATCATCACTAGACCCAAGCTCTCCCAATATAGGAGAGCTTTTTTAATTGGTTAAAATGAATTGAAATAATCATCGGTTCACTATAGAACTTGATGCAATGTCATATCTATTTAAAATAACTTTTGATAAAATAAAATAAAATCTTTAATAAGAAGGAGCAAAACAATGTATCAATTATTAGCTGTATGTCCAATGGGATTAGAAGCAGTTGTAGCTAAAGAAATTCAAGAATTAGGTTATGAAACAACTGTCGAAAATGGCAAAATCTTCTTCGAAGGCGATGAAACTGCAATTGTTAAGTGTAACTTATGGTTACGCACAGCCGACAGAATCAAAATAGTAGTTGGACAATTTAAAGCTACAACTTTTGATGAACTATTTGAAAAGACAAAAGCGTTGCCTTGGGAAACATTGATCGAACAAAGCGGTAACTTTCCTGTGCAAGGTCGTAGTGTTAAATCAACATTATATAGTGTGCCTGACTGCCAAGCTATCGTTAAGAAAGCAATTGTAGAACGCTTAAAACACGCTTATCAAGAGCGTGGGTGGTTAAGTGAAAATGGCGCAAAATATCCAGTTGAAGTGGCTATTTTAAAAGATAATGCGCTATTAACTATAGATACTTCTGGTTCAGGCTTAAATAAACGTGGGTATCGTTTAGCGCAAGGTGAAGCTCCAATTAAAGAAACGCTAGCAGCAAGTTTAATTCGCTTAGCTAACTGGACAGGTGACACACCTTTAATTGATCCATTTTGCGGGTCGGGGACAATCGCAATTGAAGCTTGTCTAATCGCTCAAAACATCGCTCCTGGTTTCAACCGTGATTTTGTATCAGAAAAATGGGATATTATGCCAGATAGTTTATATGACGAAATGAGAGACGAAGCCGATCAACAAGCAAACTATGATCGTGAGCTAGAAATATATGCCTATGATATAGATCCAGAAATGATTGAAATAGCCCGTAGAAACGCTGAAGAGGTTGGTCTTGCTGATATTATTCAATTTAATGTTAAAGACGTTAACACATTAACTTTAGACGATGAAAAGCCATATGCTTTAATTGGTAACCCACCATACGGCGAACGTATAGGTGATAGAGATAAAGTCGAAGAAATGTATCGTTATATTGGAACACTTATGCAAAATCATCCACAAATTTCAACTTACGTTCTTACAAGCAATACTGAGTTCGAATTTTTAGTTAATAAGAAAGCAACAAAACGCAGAAAATTATTTAATGGTTATATTGAATGTACTTATTATCAATATTGGGGAGAGAAAAAAACTCGTAAGTAAATACTTCTCATGTCTTGACCATTAGAAAGAGGTGTTACAATTGAATACAGAATTTAAAAAAGGAATTATCTTTGCTTTTGGAGCATATTTCTTATGGGGCATACTACCCATCTATTGGGGGTTAATTGATGATATAGGTGCATTTGAAATATTAGCATTTCGAATTGTACTTTCAATGATTTTCATGTTATTTATCGTTATCCTTACCAAAAATACCGAGCCATTTAAGCGAGATATTCACCGACTATTTACGAATCCAATACAACTCATTGCGATTATTGCAGCTGGCTATGTGATAACAATTAATTGGGGCACATTCATATGGGCCGTTACAAATGGACACGTGTTACAATCCAGTTTAGGTTACTACATCAATCCGCTTGTAAGTATTTTACTTGCATTAATATTTTTAAAAGAGCGGTTCAACAAACTTGAATGGATCGCCATAGGGCTTGCCGTTGTAGGTGTGTTATATATGACATTGAAAATAGGGGTGTTTCCCGGCATTTCTTTATTGTTAGCGGGTTCATTTGGCATCTATGGCTTGATTAAAAAGCTTGTTCCAATAGATGCTATAAGCAGTATAACAATCGAGTGTATTGTAACAGCGCCTGCTGGCTTTATCTATTTATGGTATATATGGCATCAAGGTGGGCTTACATTTGGTATGAACATTTCTTCTTTTTGGTTGTTATTCTCAGGAGCCGTTACAGCAGTCCCACTTATATTGTTCTCAGCTGGTGCCAGACGCATACCGTTATCATTAACTGGCTTCATACAATATATTGGACCTACTTTAATGTTTTTAATTGGTATTTTCCTATTCAAAGAACCATTTGACTTAGATCAGCTCATTACATTTATCTTTATTTGGGTTGGTATTATAATTTATAGCATTTCACAATATGTAAAAATCAAAAAAGATAAAAACCCAGTGATAAATTAAATCAATGATAAATAATGTCTCTAGCGCAAGGACAACGTATTACATTTATATGTGTAAACCGTCCTTGAACTAGGGTTTTTATTTATTAAAAATATATTTTATGGCTTTTGACAATTCTGCTTTCACGTTTACTTAACTAAAAATAGGATAACTATAATATTGTGAGTGTAAACATAAGAAGTGAATTATTCACAAAAAATAATTATACTATACATAACACTATTAAATAATAAGAGAAAAATAAGGTCTCGTATAATAACTAAAATGTACAGGAGTGATTAGATGACAAGAGTATTGATACTAGGAGCTAATGGTGCGATTTCTAAAGCAGCTATCAACTCATTTTTAGAAAATACAACATATACCTTAAGATTATTTTTAAGAGATGCAAATAGATTACCTGACTACGCCTCAGACCGTATACGAGTTCGTGAAGGCGATGCTACAAATTTAGAAGACGTTACCAATGCAATGGAAGATGTTGATATTGTTTTCGCCTCATTATCAGGTGATTTAGATAAAGAGGCACAAACGATTGTCGAAGCCATGAATGCAAATAAAGTAAAACGACTTGTATTTGTTACATCACTTGGTATCTACAATGAAATCCCAGGTGAATTTGGTACTTGGGTACAGACTCAAATTAGTGAATCATTACCAGTCTACAAAAAAGCTGCAGACATAATTGAGCAATCCGGGCTTGATTATACAATATTCAGACCAGCTTGGTTAACTGATATAAACGAAATTGATTACGAAATCACTAAAAAAGATCAACCATTTAATGGAACTGAAGTATCTAGAAAAAGCGTAGCTGCAGTAGCAGTACAAATTGCCAAGAATCCAGAACTGTATTTAAATGAAAACATTGGTATAAATAAACCAAATACAAACTTCGATAAACCAAGGTGGAAATAATGGATTTAAGATTGACGTATTAAAAGCCAGTCCGAGACATCAATAGTTGTCTCGGACTGGCTTTTGTAAATATAGAGAAATATAACAAAGTCAATTTAACAAAAAAGCATTTCTAATACGTCATATCTTTGAATTTTAAATTTTGCAAATCAAAAAACATTAAAGGATTATACAACTCGTACCTATAACAACTTTAATTAAATAGTAGTATTTTCAATTTCTAACAACTTATTTTAAAATACTTACTTTAGACAAGTAACGATTTGTTATACAATAAGTAGTAATTACATATAAGTAATAAAGGGGATACGAAACATGTCTAATACTGAGCAACTCGATATTTTATATAAATTAAAAAAAGAAGTAGAAAAATCTAAAAATGGTAGATTAGTCCATATTATCAATCAAGTAATTAAAAAAGTGTTTTTAGAACAATACACTGCTACTTTTGTAGGTCATTTTTCAGCAGGAAAATCCACATTAATCAATTTACTACTAGAAGAAACGATATTACCAAGTTCTCCCGTACCTACAACTAGTAATACCGCAATTGTTTCTGTCGCAGAGCAGCCAGGAATTATTGCAAATCTAAGTAATCAACAATATACATTATTAAATAATTACGATGATGTAAAAAAAATGAATCGCGAGAATTTCGATGTGGAATCTGTAGAAATTAAATTCCCGTCTGATAAATTTCGCAAAGGATTCACATTACAAGACACACCTGGAGTCGACTCTAATGTATCTAGCCACCAATCTAGTACAGAAGAGTTTATGTATACCAGCAACGTACTCTTCTATACAGTAGATTATAATCACGTCCAATCTGCCTTGAATTTTCAATTTATGAAACAACTGAATCAAGCAGGTGTGCCAGTCGTGTTTGTAATTAACCAAATTGATAAGCACAATGAAGACGAAATCAGTTTCGACACCTTTAAATCACGTGTTGAAAAATCAATAGCTGAATGGGAAATCGATTTAGACAAAACTTTTTATGTTTCTAAATTTAGTCATACGCATAATGAAATCGAAGCACTTTCAAAATATCTCGTAGAAAAAGATAACAATCGCGAAACAATTGAGGATTATGTTAATCGAATCGTAAAATTCATCACAGAAGAACAATTATCTTATATTAAATACGAAATCCAAGATCTTTTAGATAAATTGGATATTTTCGAAGCGGACTTTGAACAAGCTTATATCAATTTCAAACAACACCAGCAGGTTAGCGAAGAAGCCAAGCTATTAAACAACCCCAATGAGTTGTATGAATTTTTAAAACAAAAAAGAAAAGCAATTATCGATAATGCTTATATCATGACACACGATACAAGAGAAACGATTCGAATATATTTAGAAAGCCGTACTAAAGATTTCACAGTTGGCGGGCTTTTTAATAAGAAGAAAAAAACGCAAGAGGAACAACAACGTAGATTAAATCAAGCACTTACGCAATTACAAGAGAAAGTTAACCAAGAGATTAGACAACCACTTAGAGAAGATATGTCATTTTTAACTCGCTTTATAAATGATTCTGAAATAAATGAAGCTATATTAAATCAACATTATGAAATCCCAGAATCCTTAATAACTGATTTATATCAAACACAGATTACCATTAGCAATCAGTATGTATTAACATTTTGTGATGATTTAATGAAATCTCTTAAACAGTATATTGGCAAAACATCTGATCCATTGTTCAAAGAAGCTATCAATCATGCTCAGGCAAATGATATTGGTATAGAGCAAGAAGATGACTATAATGATTATGAAAAATTTATGGAAATGCGTAATCTAAGGGAATCACTTGAGACACAAAATTACTTACATTATTACATTCACATAGATGACTCTCTCGATAAACTTATAGATAGAAAAGAAATCACTTACACACCAAAAGCAAATAAAGTAAAATCCGTTAATCATTCGAAATCAGAAACTTCCACAGAACCAAACCAAGAAGATCAGACACAAAATATTAAGCATGCGCTTGAAATTATTCAAGATGTCCCGTTGTTCGAACAGAGCAAACAAAATATAGATGACACACTTGCTCGGCTAGATAACAAAATAGTCAAAATTGGTGTGTTCGGGACGTTTAGTGCTGGTAAAAGTAGTTTAATTAATGCTTTATTAGGTGATAATTATTTAGTAAGTTCACCGAACCCTACAACAGCTGCTATGACAGAACTAACATACGGTCATGAAAGCCAAATTACGTTAAAATCGGCCGAACAACTTTTAGCAGAAATAAACCAAGTTTTTGAAGTGGAAAATATTACATTTGATAGTATTGAGGCATTTTTAAATAAAAATACAAATAAATTAAAAGCATCACTAGAAAAAAATAAGCTCGCTTTTGTGAATGCAGTAGAGAAACATTATGGCATGTATCAAGACATGCTTAAAAATGGTTTAATACACACAATAGCCCAAGATGAAATTAAAAGATGGAGCGCAGAAGACGAGTATGCTACATTTGTTAATACTGTACATTTAAAGTTACCTGTAGATTGGTTAAAAGATAAAATTATAGTAGATTCACTAGGACTCCACTCTAATAATCAACGCCATACTAATGAAACTGAAAAAGTATTAACATCAGCTGATTTAATTTTGTATGTTAGTTACTTTAACCATTCATTTACAGATAATGACAAACGCTTTATTGAACATATGAAAGCAATGAACCAATTAAACGAAAACCAAGCATTTAAAATGATAATTAATGCAACAGATTTAGCAGAGACAGAAGAAGATTTAAATGCGGTTATTGAATACGTAGGAGATGCTTTAACTCAAGTTAATATGGATTCAGACATCTTCGCAGTTTCAAGTAGAGAAGCCTTAAAAACAAATGACATTGGTATTGAAAGACTTAAGAAGAGTATTGAACATTTTGTTCAAGTTGAATCTAAAAATATTCTACAAAAACAAATGATGGGTCAACTTCACCATATTTCTGAAGCATATGAACAAATGATTGAAGCATTTCATAATGATAAAGCAGAAATCAACCAACGTAATCAAAAATTACAAAGTTATGATAAAACAATCATTTTCAATAACAATCTACTTCAAATCGCTGAACAACGAACATCAAATGAAGTAGACGATCAAATTTATCATTTAAACGAACGATTAAAATTACAATTATTAGATGAAGTTAAATCTATCTATAATGGACAAATGACTAAAAACACAAATTTCAATGAAGAAAAACGTCAATCAACAAAATTATACTTAGATCAAATTCATCAGCGATTATATCTAGAGCAATCATTGCTTGTAGAACGTATAAAAAAATATTTCCATGAACAATTACACACTGAAATTGCACCATTAAAACAAAAGTTGCAACAGTTGCACGTGTTTATAGAACCTGAATTTGATAAAAGCGAAATTGAGTTAGATAATCCTTACTTAAAAATCGATTTAACTCAAATGATTGACGCATTACCAAAATCACTTTCTAAAAAGAATATTTTACAGCCTAAAACGCAAAGCACAATTCAAGAACAAATAACACAAGAAACGATTCATTTACTGGCACCTTGTATTGCTAATTTAAGACAAGCTGTTAACGAAACAGTTGTGCAAATGCAAAGTAATGCTGAAGATAAATTTAACCAATTTGAAAATGATGCACATAGCCAAATTAAGGAACTTTTATCTTTTGAAGTTGACGATGCATTTATTCAACAACTACAAGAAACAAATAATAATTTAAAACCATATATGTAATTAGAGGAAGAGGTACTTTTATGTACAAAAAAATATTATTAATTGATGGCATGGCTTTACTATTTCGCCATTTCTTTGCCACAAGTCTGCACAAACAATTTATGAGAAACTCTTCGGGAACACCAACAAATGGTGTTCAAGGGTTTGTACGCCATGTCTTCACTGCAATAAACGAAATTCAACCAACACATGTAGCTGTATGTTGGGATATGGGTAAATCTACTTTTAGAAACGATATGTTCGATGGTTACAAACAAAATCGTCCTGCACCCCCAGACGAACTGATACCACAATTCGATTACGTCAAAGAAGTCTCTAACCAATTCGGTTTTGTTAATATAGGCGTCCAAAATTTTGAAGCAGATGATGTCATTGGTACTTTAGCAGAAGCCTATTCTGAACAAAACCAAGTTTATATCGTGACAGGGGATAGAGATATTTTACAATGTATTAACCCAAATGTTGAGATTTGGTTAACCAAAAAGGGATTTAATATCTACAATCGTTACACCTTAAATAGATTCCAAAGTGAATATGGTTTGAACCCATCACAACTTGTAGACGTTAAAGCATTTATGGGCGACACTGCGGACGGCTATCCTGGAGTAAAAGGTATCGGAGAAAAAACAGCAATCAAACTCATTCAAAATCACGGTTCAGTTGAATCTGTTATTGCTTCTTTAGAACAATTAACAGCTGGTCAGCGTAATAAAATTGAATCCGATATGGACAATCTTAAACTTTCAAAAACCTTAGCAAAAATCCATACAGAAGTTCCTTTAAATACAAATGACTTATTAGATGATATGGCATTTGGTACTGAAATAACAAAAGTTTTAAATATATGTAAAGAACACGAGTTATATGTATCTGGTAAATATCTGGCTACTCATTTTAGTTAACTCAAACACATGTAACTAAGACTTATAAACTATATACAAAGCGGACATATAAATTCAAAGTTTTTACTTTGATTTCATATGTCCGCTTTCTTCATTTTTAGTAAATTACTAGTAATGGCGCTATTTTTTATTTTGCTTGGTTATTTTATAAAGTTCATTTTTAGCATGATGATTTGCCTCTTTGTTTTGATTTCTAGGTACCCATCTAACGAAAAACAATTCAAAATGCTGTTCTAACGCTAACATCTTATCGTAATAAAGTTTGAATTTTTCATTTTTAACGCTACCTTTATTAATACTATCCTCTATAAGTTTCGAATCTGTAAACACTAAAGCTGTGGATATATCATGTTTAACAGCACATTCCAAAGAAAATATTAAAGATGCCCATTCAGCACTATGATTATCCATAACACCTAAATCTTTTGTATAGTGAAAGCGCTCATCGTCAATTACTAACACGACTGCACATGCGCTTACACCAGGATTACCAGCTGTAGCAGCATCAAAGTAAATTTTTGCCATAATTTCCACCTTTATCTATTATTTATGTTTATTTTATCAAATCAGGCACATAGATACTATTTACGCGACATTAAATTGCTTGTGAAATTATATGATATAGCTTATACTTTTAATTATCCCTACTAAATAAGTCGGATTTGAAAGGACGTTGATCTATTTGAAAAATATGTTTATTATACACGGTTATCAAGCAACTACTAAAAGTCATTGGTTTGAGTGGTTAGCTACCGAAATGAAGCAGTTTGGTTATTCTACGGAAATCGTGTATTTACCGAATACAAATCAACCCAATTTAGATGATTGGATAACAGCTATACAAAATAGTTTAGAAAATAAGCTAAATGCAGAAACCCTCATTGTTGCACATAGTTTAGGTGTAATAACTATACTTGATTATTTGTCTAAGCTAAAACACGCTCCGACTATTAAAGGACTATTTCTCATTTCTGGTTTTAATGAGCAATTAACAAATTTACCAGAACTTGATCACTATATATTACAAACTCAGATTGATTTCCGTATGATTAATGCACAACACATCGTAACGATTGCCGGTAGCCATGACCCAATTGTCAATATTGATGCAACCGACAGATTGTCTCATGAATTAAAGACGGAAACATTACATGTATCACACGAAGGTCATTTCCTTGATAGCGATGGATATAGGACTTTCAATTTTCTAAAAGACCAAATCATTCAAACATTAAATAATAATAAAAACTCTAGGACTGGTAGTTAACCAATCCTAGAGTTTTTTAGTAACCTTCATCTAGTTTATTTATTTTACCCTTGCGGTACATTGATTTAGCCCAATAACCAAAAGGAACATTAAATATCGTTGATATCACTTTCAATAAGTAAGTAGTTATAAAGATTTCAAAAACTGCAGCATTTGGCATAGAACCGATAAACGCAATCGATACAAATAGTGCAGTATCAATAATATTACTGATGATTGTACTGCCGTATGCTCTAATAATAAACGTTTTATCTGAACTAAAAAGTTTTTTTATTAAACTAAATAATAATACGTCTAAATGTTGGCCGATAATGTAAGCAATCACAGATCCCAATGCAATTCTAGGAACAAGGTTAAAGATACTTTCTAATGCTTGTTGAGAACTATCAATTGGCGATGGTGTGAAATGCAATGACATTTGCATAACAATAATCATAACCAAGGTAGAACTAAAACCTATCCAAACTGCACGTTTTGCAACTTTTCTACCATAAATATCATTTAATATGTCTGTCGCAAGATAGATCGAAGCGAACATGACATTACCCAAAGTTGCAGAAATCGTAAATACATCTACAGTTTTAATCACTTGAATGTTTGCAATTATTGTACCTATTGCAACCCAAGCAATCAGACCATGTTTACCAAACAATCTATACATGGCTACTAATAAAAGAAATGTTACTAAAAATGTTACTACTCCAAATATTTCATTAAACAATTTATTTGCCTCCTAAATTTTGTTGATGCGGGTGTTTAGAAACCGCAAAATAAACAACTAAATAATTTTACCAAATAAAACAAAAAATACAAGCAAATTAAATAAAATCATTACCAAATGTAGATAAAAATTGTGCATAAATTTTAAGATTAAACAAACATTGTTACAAATGATATAATGATTCTAAGTGTCAAATCCTTGTAAATTTAATGTATTTATTAGGGACATTTTACTTATAGCGTAACAGGAGAGTGACGAGTATTCTAACTTATTCTGAAAAAGAAGCAATAGAAGCAATAGATCATCTTATGAACACATATTGCAATAAATGCTTACTTAAACATCACATTAATAAAACTCAAGGAAAAACACATGCCCACCATTTTTGCATATCAGAATGTTCGGTAGGGAAAGAGATTAAACAATTAGGCAATGAGCTGCAATAATTAGGAGGAATTTAAAATGGAAATCGTAGAGGTAGCACAAACACCAAACCCAAATACAATGAAAATCGTTTTACAATTATCAGGTGAGGACTATAAACCTAACACGTATACTTCTGTCAAAGAAGGTCAACCTGATTTTATCAATACAATACTTGAATTAGAAGGCATTAAGTCTATTTTTCAAGCTATGAATTTCATATCCGTTGATAAGAAATCTGATTCCAATTGGGACGACTTATTACCACGAGTAACCGAAACATTAGAAAATATTTAATAAGGAGGTTCTTAAATGGAAATCGTACGTGTTGAACCTACGCCAAGTCCTAACACAATGAAAATTGTACTAAATGATAAGAGAAAAGATAATAAATCAAATACGTATACTACCATCCAAGATGACCAACCCAACTTTATCAATGACGTATTAGCCGTAGAAGGTATCAAATCTATATTTTATGTTATGGATTTTCTTGCAATAGATAAAAAACCAAAATACGACTGGGAAACATTATTGCCTAAAGTCACTGCTACATTAAATAAAGATGTAGCAGAATTAGAAGAACCTATGCCAGATGAACATTTTGGAGAAGTTAAGGCTGAAGTTTTAAAATTCAAAGGCATTCCTTATCAAGTAAAACTAACAACTAATTCAGAAGAAAAACGTAAGCAATTACCTGAAATTTTTGTAGATAGCATGCTTGCAGCACAGAAAGATGACGATAATATCGTTTTTCAACGCAAGTGGGAAGATTTAGGAGTTCGTTACGGTGAACTTGATGAAATTATGTCAGAAGTTTTTGAAGAGATATTAGCAATTTATCCCGAGGACAAATTAGAAACACTCGTACAAGATGCATTAAACACAGATGTAGTCATTCCTGAAAAGCATTACCAGCATGTGTCACTTGAAACGTATCAAGCTACAGAAGATTGGAAAGAACGTTTAAGAATGTTGAAGGCTTTCCCAACACCAACAGAACAAGATTTTCCATTATTAGGAGATGCTGTCAGTGAAGAGGAGAAAACACCTTTAAGACGTGAAGCTATCGTCTTACTTGGAATGGTAGAAGATAAGGCTGTGCTGCCATATCTATTTAAAGGTTTACGCGATAAGAGTCCAGCAGTAAGACGAACTGCAGGTGACTGTTTAAGTGATTTAGGTTTTAAACAAGCCTTACCAGAGATGGAAAAAGCATTAGACGATCCACAAAAAATTGTTAGATGGAGAGCTGCGATGTTCATCTTTGACGAAGGTGGTCCAGAGCAATTAGAATCTTTACATGCACACGAGAATGATCCAGCATATGAAGTTAAACTTCAAATCGAAATGGCGATTGAAAGAATTGAAAATGGAGATCAAGCTTTGGGCTCAGTTTGGAAACAAATTGCTAACAGAAATAAAATATAATTGTTAAAATATTTATTATTAGATTTTAAGGAGTGTTGGAAATGAATGCATATGAAGCATATATGAACGAACTTGCTACACAGATGCGTAGTGAATTAACCGGGCGTGATTTTGAAAGTTTAGAGACTTCAGATGATGTGACGAACTATATGAACAACGTTTCAACAGACGACACTACATTCGTTGTAATTAATTCAACGTGTGGATGTGCAGCTGGTTTAGCTAGACCAGCTGCTGTAACTGTTGTAGAGCAAAATGATAAAAAACCAACTAATAAAGTGACTGTTTTTGCTGGTCAAGATAAAGAAGCTACTGAGACGATGCGAAATTATATTCAACAAGTACCATCAAGCCCATCGTATGCATTGTTTAAAGGACAAGAGTTGAAACACTTTATCCCACGCGAACACATTGAAGGCAGAGATATTCAAGATATATGTATGGATATCAAAGATGCCTTTGATGAACACTGTTAATACGAACAAAAACACATCTTATCTTAATTAAGCAAACTAATATAAATTCGAAGCGGTAAAACAAATTTATACAGTTTAAAATTACTACTAATTAAGCATATTTAAATGCCAACTTACGACATATCTATTTTTTAATCTTGAGATATGACTAAGTTGGCATTTATTTTTTAAAAATAATGCTACTTTTATAACGTTTACACTGAAATGTTGTATAATTTACCTAACATGCAATATTTTTACACAATCTTTTTTACACAATCTATAGTAAATTCTTTTAATTGTTGCTAATATCCAATAAGATTAAATAAAAATATAATTGAAAGGAGTGTGCTATTATGTTAAATAGTTTCGACCAATCTTACCATAATCTATGTGAAGAAATTCTTGAGATAGGAAAACAAAAAAACGATCGCACAAACACTGGCACAATTTCTAAATTTGGACATCAACTCAGATTTGATTTATCAAAAGGATTTCCTTTACTGACAACTAAAAAAGTTTCCTTTAAATTAATCGCAACTGAATTATTATGGTTTATTAAAGGCGATACGAACATCAAATATTTACTTCAGTACAACAATAATATCTGGAATGAATGGGCTTTTGAGAATTATATAAATTCATCTGATTATCACGGACCAGATATGACCAATTTTGGTCATAAAGCACAAACTGACGAAGCTTTTAATGCAATTTATAAAGAAGAAATGCAAAAATTCAAGCAACAAATATTAAATGATAATGATTTCGCCTCAAAATACGGTGATTTAGGTAATGTTTATGGTAAACAATGGCGAGATTGGGAAGACAAACAAGGTAATCATTTCGATCAGTTAAAAACAGTAATTGATCAAATTAAAAATAACCCTAATTCTCGTAGACATATCATTTCTGCATGGAATCCAACTGAAATTGATACAATGGCTTTACCACCATGTCATACGATGTTCCAATTTTACGTTCAAGATGGAAAATTGAGTTGTCAATTATATCAGCGAAGTGCCGATATATTCTTAGGTGTGCCGTTTAACATTGCGAGTTATAGTTTATTAACGCACTTAATAGCTAAAGAATGTGGTTTAGAAGTGGGAGAATTTGTGCATACTTTTGGTGATGCGCATATTTACTCAAATCATATTGATGCAATAGAAACACAATTATCACGCAATAGTTTCGAACCACCTAAACTTAAAATTAATTCTGACGCTTCAATTTTCGATATAAATTATGAAGATTTAGAAATTGTAGATTATGAATCTCACCCTGCTATTAAAGCACCGATTGCAGTTTAAAACATAAGCTTTTATTTAAATTAATAAACCTTTTACTATATAATTAAGACCATGAACTTTATAAATACTTATTTAGAATTTCACTATTAGGAGGAAAATTATGACACTGTCGATACTAGTAGCTCATGACCAACAACGTGTCATCGGGGTAAATAATCAATTACCTTGGCACTTACCTAGTGATTTAAAACATGTTAAAGCTTTAACCACGGGCAATACGCTTGTCATGGGACGTGCAACATTCGATTCTATTGGGAAGCCACTTCCTAATAGACGTAATGTTGTTTTAACAAGAAACAAATCATTCCATCATGAAGGTGTAGATGTCATACATTCTATGGAAGATATTTATGACTTACCAGGGCATGTATTCATTTTTGGTGGTCAATCACTTTTTGAAGAAATGATTGATAAAGTTGATGATATGTATATCACTGTGATTGAAGATAAATATAATGGCGATACATTTTTCCCGCCATATACTTTTAAAGATTGGGAAGTTGAATCATCAGTCAAGGGGGAAATTGATGAAAAAAACACAATTCCTCACACTTTTTTACATTTGACACGTAAGGAAACTTCATAGGAGGAAATTATGATGAAAAAGAAAATTGTAACCGATTCAACATCTGATTTATCACACGAGTATTTATCTGATAATGACATACATGTGATACCGCTTAATTTAACAATCAATGGGGAAGCCTATGTAGACCAAGTAGATATTTCTTCTGAAGCATATATTCAGAAAATGCAGGAAGATGCAGATGTTAAAACAAGCCAACCAGCAATTGGTAAATTTATTGAAATGTATGATGAACTAGGTGCAGACGGTTCTGAAATTATAAGTATTCATATGACTTCAGGTTTAAGCGGCACATACCAAACAGCGCTACAGGCGAGTCAAATGACTGATAGTAAGGTAACAGTTATTGATTCTAAATCCATCTCTTTTGGGTTAGGTTATCAAGTACAGCATATAGTTGACTGGAATAATGAAGGATATGACACTACAACTATCGTATCTAAAATTACTGAATTACAAAAAAATATAAAGCTGTATGTTGTAATAGGCCAATTGAACCAATTAATCAAAGGTGGTCGTATTAGTAAAACTAAAGGTTTAATAGGAAATATGATGAAAATCAAACCAATTGGAACACTTGAAGATGGTAAAATCGAATTAATACACAATTCAAGAACACAAAATGCAAGTGTACAATTTTTAAAGAAAGAAATTAGTGCATTTATCGGTGATAGAAATATAAAATCTATAGGCATTGCACATGCAAATATTATTGAATTCGTAGATAAAGTTAAAAAACATTTTTCAGAAGAATTCAACTTTACACAGTTCGACACAAACGTAACAACACCTGTGATTAGTACACATACTGGTCAAGGTGCAATTGGTCTCGTAGTGTTAAAATCATAAGTTCCATTCAAAGGTCGCTATGATTATACTTGAAACAATATGTCTTAATTAATAAATAAACAATTTTATAGCGTATCTCTTAAAATAATGGTAACTTTATGACAAAATAGACTTAGGAGGTATATTATGGCTTATGCGACATTAGCTGGAGGTTGTTTTTGGTGTTTAGTTAAACCATTTACTTCATATCCAGGTATAGAAAGTGTTATTTCTGGGTATAGTGGTGGTCATACTGATAACCCTACTTATGAAAGTGTAAGTACTAACCAAACGGGTCATGTAGAAGCAGTACAAATCACCTATAATCCGGAAATTACTTCCTTCGAAAATATATTAGATGTTTATTTTAAAACATTTGATCCAACAGACAATGGCGGTCAATTTTTTGACCGCGGTGAACATTACGAACCGGCGATTTTTTATCACGATGAAACACAAAAAAAAGCTGCCGAAGCAAAGATACAACAATTAAATGAACAAGCAATATTTGATAATCCTGTTATCACGCCCATTAAACCGTATAAAAACTTTTATCCTGCAGAATCCTATCATCAAGATTATTACAAAAAAAATCCGTTACATTATGAACAGTATCAACGTGGTTCAGGACGCAAAGGTTTTATAGAAAAGCATTGGGGGAAGCAAAATGATTAAAAAGAATAAAAATGATTTAAACGAAATGGAGTACTTAGTTACACAAGAAAATGGTACAGAACCTCCATTTCAAAATGAATATTGGAATCACTTTGATAAAGGTATCTATGTAGACAAAATTTCTGGAAAGCCATTATTCACTTCAGAAGAAAAATTTGAGTCAGATTGCGGTTGGCCAAGTTTTTCAAAAGCGTTAGATAATGAAGAAATTATAGAACTTGTAGATAAAACATTTGGCATGGTAAGAACGGAAGTTCGTTCAGAAGATGCCAATAGTCATTTAGGCCATGTTTTTAATGATGGACCAAAAGAAAGTGGTGGTTTGAGATATTGCATTAACTCTGCTGCAGTACAATTCATACCATTCGACAAGCTAGAAGAACTAGGTTATGCAGATTTAATACCACATTTTGAAAAATAAGGAGCGAACAAGATATGTTTAAAAAATTATTCGGTAAAGGTAAAGAAGTAAATAAAGATAGCGCTATTTATGCACCACTTTCTGGAGAATATGTAAAAATTGAAGATATACCAGACCCAGTATTTGCCCAAAAAATGATGGGTGAAGGTTTCGGTATTAACCCAACAAATGGAGAAGTTGTTTCACCAATCGATGGTAAAGTAGACAATGTCTTCCCAACAAAACATGCTATTGGACTTAAAGCTGATAACGGATTAGAATTACTTGTTCACATTGGTTTAGATACTGTTCAATTAGATGGCCAAGGTTTTGATATCCTTGTCGAAAGTGGCGATACTGTAAATGTTGGAGATCCTCTTCTTAAATTTGACTTAGACTATATTAAGGAACATGCTAAGTCCGTTATTTCTCCAATCATTATTACAAATTCTGATAACACATCTTCAATTTCTGTTTCTGATGTAACTACAGTTACAAAAGGCGAAACTAAAATCGTTGATGTAACAATGAACTAATGAAAGACCATTCATTTTATCAATTTGCACTTACGGCACGAGGCCGTAGTGATGCAAAAGGCGAATTAGCAGAAGAAATTTTTGATGACTTATCTTTCCCAAGACAAGAAAAAGATTTTCATATACTTTCTGAATATATCGAAACTCGAGGAGACTATACAGTTTCATTAGCCGTATTCGATGATTTATATGAAGAATATACAGAGTGGCTAAAATTTTAATACTTAAATAATTGAGGATATATAGTAAAATATATTAAAATATTTAAGTATCATTTACAGGGCTGGGATTAAACTGAATGGTTCAATCCCAGCTAATTTTATTTTATGACAAATGGATAGATTTTATTTTTACATATGTATTGGAAGTGATTAAATGTCAGATCATAAAGACATCAACGAACAAAATATTGATGCCAACGAAGATAAAGATCAACAAGCAAATTCAAAAACTTTTAAATTCAAACGCAGTTATTTCATTTTACTATTATTAGCTACCATACTTATGACAGCAGTAATTACTGTTTTCGCAACAATAGGGATAAGTAATTGGAAAAGTGGCTTAACAAGCAACCAAAGGCATGAAGTACAAAAGATAGAAGAAGTTTATAAAACTTTAAACAATGAATATTACAAAGATACAAATCCTGAAAAACTTTCTTCTGCAGCAATTGACGGTATGGTAAAAGATTTAGATGATCCTTATTCAGACTACATGACAAAGGATGAAACAAAATCATTCAATGAAGATGTTTCTGGTGATTTTGTTGGTATTGGCGCAGAAATGCAAAAAAAAGGTGATAAAATTGAAATTACCAGTCCGATGAAACAATCGCCAGCAGAAAAAGCAGGTATACAACCAAAAGACATCGTTAAAAAAGTTGATGGTAAATCCATAAAGGGTCAACCTTTAGAGGCTATTGTTAAGAAAGTGAGAGGCAAACAAGGTACAGAAGTTACTTTAACTATCGAACGAGCTAATCAAACTCATGATATTACAATAAAACGTGATAAAATCCATGTGAAAAGTGTTGAATATGAAAAACATAAAAATGTAGGTGTCTTTACAATTAATAAATTTCAAAACAGTACTTCTGGCGAATTAAAATCAGCTTTGATTAAAGCACACAAAGATGGTGTACGTAAAGTCGTTCTAGATTTACGTAATAACCCTGGTGGTCTTTTAGATGAAGCTGTGAAAATGGCTAATATTTTCATAGATAAAGGTGAAACTGTAGTTCAACTTGAAAAAGGCAAACACAAAGAAGACATACAAACTTCAAATGATGCTCTAAAAGAAGCAAAAGATATGGACGTATCTATTTTAGTTAATAAAGGATCAGCTAGCGCATCAGAAGTTTTTACTGGTGCTATGAAAGACTATGATAAGGCAAAAGTTTATGGTGCTAAAACATTCGGTAAAGGCATTGTTCAAACAACACACGAATTTGATGATGGCTCTTTATTAAAATTCACTAATATGAAATGGTTAACACCAAAATCTCATTATATCCATGGCAAAGGTATTGAACCTGATACTAAGATAAACGAACCAGCCTATCAATCTTTAAATGTGATCCCTAATGATAAAACTTACCAGTTGGGTGATAATGACAAAAATGTTAAAACAATAAAGGTAGGTTTAACTGCGTTAGGTCATAAAACGTCTAATGAATCCAATGAGTTTGATAGCTCATTAGAAACTGCCATTAAATCATTCCAAAAAGAAAATGACTTAAAAGTGAATGGCACTTTTAATAAAGAAACAAATGAAAAGTTCACACAACAATTAGTAAATAAGGCAAATAAAGAAGACACTGTACTCAATAAACTTTTAAAAATATTAAATTAAAATGAAAGAGGTATAAGTTTCATGATTAGAATTGCTAACAAAAATGATTTGTTAAGTATATTAAATATTGTTGAAGAAGCTAAAGCAACAATGCAACAAGATAACAACAATCAATGGGATGAGCATTACCCATTAGAAGAACATTTCAAGAAAGATATAGAGAAAGAAGCACTCTTTGTACTAGAAGAAAATGATGAAATTTATGCGTTTATTGTTGTCGACCAAGAACAAGCAGAGTGGTATGATAATTTAGAATGGCCTGTTAATCGACAAGGTGCATATGTCATTCATAGACTTGCCGGTTCAGCAAGCTATAAAGGGGCTGCAACACAATTATTTGATTTCGCAGTTAATCTTGCACTTGATCATGATATTCATGTGCTATTGACAGATACTTTTGCACTAAACAAGCGTGCGCAAGGTCTATTTAGTAAGTTTGGATTTGATAAAGTAGGCGAAGTAGAAATTGATTATCATCCTTTTAATAAAGGGGAACCATTTTATGCCTATTATAAAAAATTAGAAGAATAGAGGTAATAATATGACGAAAATCGCATTTACCGGTGGAGGTACAGTTGGCCATGTATCAGTTAATTTAAGTTTAATTCCAACTGCTCTCGAAGAAGGTTACGAAGCTTTTTATATCGGTTCAAAAAATGGTATTGAACGTGAAATGATCGAATCTCAATTACCTTCTATTAAATATCATTCGATATCGAGCGGTAAATTGAGACGATATATATCATGGGATAACATCAAAGACGTTTTCAAAGTTTTAAAAGGTATATTAGACGCAAGAAGTGTATTAAAAAAGGAAAAACCTGATTTATTATTTTCTAAAGGTGGTTTTGTTTCTGTACCAGTAGTTATAGCAGCTAAATCATTAAAGATTCCTACAATTATACATGAATCTGATTTAACACCAGGGCTGGCAAATAAAATTTCGCTCAAGTTTGCTAAAAAGATTTATACTACATTTGAAGATACCCTACAATTTTTACCTAAAGAAAAAGCAGATTTTGTAGGTGCAACTGTTAGGGAAGATCTTAAAACTGGAGATAAAAAGAGAGGTTATCAACTCACAGAGTTCAATGATAATAAAAAGGTACTATTAGTTATGGGTGGTAGTTTAGGAAGTAAAAAGCTTAATAGTATCATTAGAGAAAATCTTGATGCTTTGCAGACTTCTTATCAAATTATTCATTTAACAGGTAAAGGTCTAATCGATGAACAATATACGAACCAAAAAGATTATATTCAATTTGACTTTGTTAAAGATGATTTAACTGATTTACTTGCTATTACTGATACAGTGATTAGTCGCGCTGGTTCAAATGCAATTTATGAATTCTTAGCTCTTCGTATACCGATGCTTTTAATACCACTAGGACTCGATCAATCACGTGGTGATCAAATTGATAACGCCAAGAACTTTGAAGCTAAAGGGTTTGGTAAGACAATCCCTGAAGATGTTTTAACCGAACAAAAATTAATAGATCAATTAAATGATATTGAAACAAATCGTGATACCATAATTAATCAAATGCAGACATATAAAGAAAGTTTCACGCGACAAGATTTATTTAGAAAAATAATTAAAGATGCATTAAGTTAATAAGGAGGTTATGCAATGAGTCGTTGGAAAAGAATTTCCTTACTCATCATTTTCACGTTAATATTTGGCATCATTGCATTCTTCCATGAATCCAGGCTAGGTAAGTGGATTGATAATGAAGTATATGAGTTTATATATTCTTCTGAAAGTTTTATTACTACAACCATTTTCCTTGGGGTTACTAAAATTGGGGAAGTATGGGCAATGGTTTGTTTGTCGCTTTTATTAATAGCATATCTAATGCTAAAGCGCCTGAATATTGAAGCACTATTTTTTGCAATTGCTATGGGATTGTCAAGTACGCTAAACCCATTATTAAAAAATATCTTTGATAGAGAACGTCCAACATTACTTAGACTCATAGATATCTCAGGTTTCAGTTTTCCAAGTGGACATGCAATGGGCTCTGCAGCATTTTTTGGAAGCATCATGTATATTGCCAATCGAACAATGAAAGGAAAATCAAAAGCCTTCATGATTGGTTTATCGGCTTTATTTATAATTATGATTTCAACATCGCGCGTTTACCTTGGTGTCCATTATCCTACCGATATTATTGCAGGCATTATCGGTGGCGCATTCTGTGTAATATTATCAACATTAATATTACGTCACAAATTACAAATTTAATTCCTTTTAATCCAGTGCTCTCCGGGAAGTTCAAACTTTGCGGGAGCATTTTTATATTATCTTAATAAAGTAAAATCTCAAATAAAATGAGAGATTCTCAACATAAAAAGGCAGTTAAATGATAATAAAATCATCTAACTGCCTAATATGTGTCAAAATTTATTATAAAAACCGATTTTACAACGTAAAACCGGTTTTTATATTCACGTTGTCTCGCAACGTTAGTCTTTTACGGGCATATAAAAGGGGATATTTTTGAAAATGATCAATCCAAATAAGAACGAAATATGTGTGGGGGGGAATGTCTTACTTTTGGAATTGACAATCATTTTCAATTACATTATACAATACTGAGAATGATTGTCAATTGAATTTCCGAATTTTTTTAATTTCGTAAGAAAACTCTGTAAACTAGCATCGATCGTGTTAATTCATAATGGCTTTTAATATATAATTATTTTTAGTAATGACTTTCTCCAATTAACTATTTCATATAATATATAACTTGAGGTGCTACTTATGACAAAAATTTTAATAGTGGAAGATGAACAAAATCTAGCTCGTTTTATCGAACTTGAACTCGAGCATGAAAACTATGAGGTCGATATTGAATATGATGGACAACCTGGTTTAAACAAAGCATTAACTAATGATTATGATCTAATCCTTTTAGATTTAATGTTACCAAATATAAATGGCTTAGAAATATGTAGACAAATTCGTCAACAACAAACAACGCCTATTATCATTATTACAGCCAAAAGTGACACGTATGACAAAGTAGCTGGATTGGATTACGGCGCAGATGATTATATTGTAAAACCATTTGATATAGAAGAATTATTAGCTAGAATTCGCGCTATGTTACGACGCCAGCCACAAAAAAATGTGATTGATATTAAGGGTATTATCATTGATAAAGATGCATTTAAGGTAACCGTCGATGGTCATCCTTTAGATTTAACTAAAACAGAGTATGATTTATTATATCTATTAGCAGAGAATAAAAATCACGTATTACAAAGGGAGCAAATTATTACGGATGTATGGGGATATGATACAGAAGTAGAAACAAATGTCGTTGATGTTTACATACGCTATTTAAGAAATAAACTTAAACCCTATGATAAAGATAAATGTATAGAAACTGTTCGTGGCGTTGGGTATGTGATTAGACAATGAAACAGCGCAAATTAAAAACAAAATGGATGATGATTACTACAACCATTACATTTTTAACGATATTTGTATTTAGTCTAATTATTATATTCTTTTTGAGTAGCTCACTCAGACATAACGAATTAAGTGAAGCTAATCGTAGTGCGGATGATATTGTACAATTATTTGAATCAAAAAATATTAATCATATAACACCACTAGATTTAAATGCTTCATTAGGAAATTTTCAAAAAGTGATTCTATTTAATGATGAAGAAAAAAAATTAATCGAAACTTCAAACGATAAATCCATTACTTTCTCACCAGAAGTAGTTCCTAAAGACAGGAATAATATTGTTATTAAAAAACATCAAAACACCGATTATTTAATAATTACGGACCATATAGATTCCCCAAAATTCAAAGGCTATAGTGTTATTGTACATTCATTAGAAGATTATAACGCACTTGTTAATTCTCTTTACTTTATCGCATTAATCTTCGGGGTAATTGCTACGTTTATTACAGCAATTATTAGTTATTTCTTTTCATCACAAATTACAAAACCTTTAATATTAATGTCTAACAAAATGCAACAAATACGTCGAGATGGTTTCCAAGAAAAAGTTGAATTATCTACAAACTACGAAGAAACTGATAACTTAATCGCTACGTTCAATGAAATGATGTTCCAATTAGAAGAATCTTTTAATCAACAAAGGCAGTTCGTTGAAGATGCTTCTCATGAACTTCGAACGCCTTTACAAATTATACAAGGTCATTTGAATTTGATTAATCGATGGGGTAAAAAAGATGCAGCTATTTTAGAAGAATCTTTAGATATCTCGTTAGAAGAAATGTCTAGAATCACAAAATTGGTAGAAGAATTATTATTACTTACAAAAGAAAATAATAACAGTCGAGATGGTAACATTGAGAATGTAGAAATCAATGCAGAAATTACGTCACGAATTAAATCATTGAAGCAGCTTCATGAAGATTATACTTTTGAATTTGATGCATTTCCCAAGCCATTAAATATAAAAATCGACCGCTATCAATTAGAACAAGTTTTGATTATTTTTATTGATAACGCAATGAAATATGATCAAGTTAACAAACATATCCATATTCAGACAAAGTTAAGAAACAAACAAACATCTATAGAAATCACAGATCATGGTGTTGGCATTCCTAAGGAGGATATTGAATTTATCTTTGATAGATTTTATAGAGTAGATAAATCACGTTCACGTAAACTAGGTGGTAATGGATTAGGGCTATCAATCGCCAAAAAGATAATAGAATTAAATCACGGTAAGATTCAAGTAGATAGTGTAGTAGGTCAATATACTACTTTTAAAATTACTTTTTAACAATAATTCTATTAACTTTTAAAAACTATACAGCAACAAACAAAATCACCTACACTCATATTTAAAACTATTTTCAATGTGGGTTAATTCTAATCTATTGTTATGCAAAAATGGACTTGTGACACTTTTCAAGAATACAAAATACACTTACAACGAATTTTTTCACTATTGTATATATTTAATGGAGGTGAGGTATAAATCTTATTATTATAATTAGATTTATATTGCACCTCCTTTTTTCGTATAAGTGAGTTATTGGTACTTTAATTTGTATATATTTAATGCTATTATTGATTTGTAAGCGTTTCAACTATTTTGTGGAGGGTGTAAAATGAGCAACGAAAGTCAGGTTTCCGAGGCACCTGTAAATTTCGGAGCAAATCTTGGATATGTTTTAGATTTATATGATATATATCTAAATGATCCTGGTGCAGTTCCTGAAGATTTGCAAGTCCTTTTTAGTACAATTAAAAACGGTGAAGCAAACATCACAACAAATAATGAAAGTCAGAGCAACATAACTAAAGGGGATAGCACAATCAAACGTGTTATGCGCCTTATCGATAACATTCGTCAATATGGGCATTTGTTGGCAGATATTTATCCAGTTAATAGGCCTGAAAGAGAGAATGTTCCCAAGTTAACAATCGAAGATTTTAATTTGGATAAAGAAACACTTGAATCTATTTCAGCCGGTATTGTTTCTGACCATTTTAAAGACATTTATGATAATGCATACGAAGCAATTGTACGTATGGAAAAACGTTACAAAGGTCCAATTGCCTTTGAATATACCCACATTAATAACAATAGAGAACGTGTGTGGTTAAAGCGTAGAATTGAAACTCCATACAAAGCAACATTAAATGATAATCAAAAAATCGAACTATTTAAAAACTTAGCCCACGTTGAAGGTTTTGAAAAGTATTTACACAAAAACTTTGTTGGAGCTAAACGCTTCTCCATCGAAGGTGTAGATACTCTAGTACCTATGCTACAACAAACATTAAGAATTGCGAGCGACGAAGGCATCCAAAATATCCAAATAGGTATGGCCCATCGTGGTAGATTAAATGTTTTAACACATGTTTTAGAAAAGCCATATGAAATGATGATTTCTGAATTTATGCACACAGATCCGATGAAATTCTTACCTAAAGATGGTAGTTTAGAATTAACATCCGGTTGGTCTGGTGACGTTAAATATCATCTTGGCGGCGTAAAAACAACCCAATCATATGGTACTGAACAAAAAATCTCCTTGGCGAACAATCCAAGTCATTTAGAAATCGTATCACCAGTAGTCCTTGGTAAAACACGTGCTAATCAAGATACAACTGATAAACCAGGCTCAGTAACTACCGAATTCAAAAAATCTATGCCTATATTAATTCATGGTGATGCCGCTTATCCTGGACAAGGTATCAATTTTGAAGCTATGAACTTAGGTAACTTAGATGGTTATTCAACAGGTGGTTCACTTCACATTATTACAAATAACCGTATAGGCTTTACAACCGAACCGCAAGATGGTCGTTCTACAACCTATTCTTCAGATGTTGCAAAAGGATATGACGTTCCAATCATGCATGTAAATGCTGATAATGTCGAGGCAACGATTGAAGCAATTGAAATTGCAATGGCATTTAGAAAAGAATTCCATAAAGATGTGGTTATCGATTTAGTAGGTTATCGTCGCTACGGTCATAATGAAATGGATGAACCATCAATTACAAACCCACTACCATATCATGAAATACGTAAGCATGAGTCAGTTGAAATCTTATACGGAAAACAACTTGTCAGCGAAGATATAATTTCAGAAGATGAAATGAATCATATCATTGACGAAGTTCAAAAAACTTTAAGAGCTGCTCATGACAAAATTGATAAAAACGACAAAATGGACAACCCAGAAATGCAAAGACCTGAAAGTTTAGCAGAACCAATACAAAATGATGATTCGGAGTTAAGCTTTGAACAGTTAAAAGAAATTAATGACGCAATGCTTACTTATCCGTCAAACTTCAATGTATTGAAAAAGCTAAATAAAGTACTAGAAAAACGTAAAGAGCCATTTGAAAGTGAAGATGGATTAGTTGACTGGGCTCAAGCAGAACAATTAGCTTTCGCAACTATCACTCAAAATGGAACACCTATACGTTTAACTGGTCAAGATAGCGAACGTGGTACATTCAGTCACCGTCATGCTGTGTTACATGACCCAGAAACTGGCGAACAATTCGTACCATTACACAATGTGCCTGACCAAAAAGCAACGTTTGAAGTGCGCAACTCACCATTATCAGAAGCTGCTGTTGTAGGTTTTGAATATGGCTATAATGTGCAAAATAAATCATGCATGACTATTTGGGAAGCACAATACGGGGACTTTTCAAATATGGCTCAAATGATTTTTGACAACTTCTTATTTAGTTCACGCGCTAAATGGGGAGAACGTTCAGGACTAACTTTATTCTTGCCTCATTCATTTGAAGGACAAGGTCCAGAACACTCATCTGCACGTTTAGAAAGATTTTTACAATTAGCTGGTGAAAATAATTCAACTATCGTTAATTTATCTAGTTCAAGTAACTACTTCCATTTATTACGTGCGCAAGCGGCTAATCTTGGTACACAATCTATGAGACCATTAGTAGTTATGTCACCAAAAAGTTTATTACGTAATAAGACTGTTGCAGATCCTATCAGTAAATTCACATCCGGTAAATTCGAACCAATTTTACCAGAAGATCACGATAAAGCATCAGTCAAAAAAGTTATTTTAGCATCAGGTAAAATGTTTATTGATTTAAAAGAGTATTTGGCCAAGAATCCAAATGATTCTATTTTAATCGTAGCAGTAGAAAGACTTTATCCTTTCCCTGCTGATGAAATTAATGCATTATTAAACGAATTACCTAATTTAGAAAATGTAGCTTGGGTACAAGAAGAACCTAAGAACCAAGGTGCATGGTCATTCGTTTATCCTTATCTAAAAGAATTAACAACTGATAAATACGATTTAAGTTATCACGGTCGTATCCAACGTTCAGCTCCTGCTGAAGGTGATGGTGAAATTCACAAACTCGTACAAAATATGATAATCGAACAAAGTACAAACATTAACTAGGGGGAAGTTAAGCATGCCAGAGGTAAAAGTTCCAGAATTAGCAGAATCCATAACAGAAGGTACCATTGCAGAATGGTTAAAACAAGTCGGTGATAGCGTAGACAAAGGTGAAGCTATTGTTGAATTAGAAACAGACAAAGTAAACGTAGAAGTTGTTTCAGAAGAAGCAGGCGTGCTTCAAGAGCTATTGGCTGACGAAGGCGACACTGTAGAAGTTGGTCAATCCATTGCAGTTGTTGGAGAAGGAAGCGGTAATAATACTTCTGAGTCACCAGCGAAACAAGAAGATACAAATGAAACTAACAATTCAAATAACGAACAACAATCATCTGAATCATCTGAAAGTAAATCAGATGCGTCAACACAAGATAATGGACAACGAGTAAATGCTACACCATCTGCTCGTAAATACGCCCGTGAAAAAGGTATTGACTTATCTGAAGTATCACCATCTTCTAACGATGTAGTGAGAAAATCTCATGTTGATCAAAGTCAAAAACAATCAAATACGCAACAATCACAACCAGCTGCTAAAGAAGAAACTAAAAAACCAGCGCAACAAAACCCATCAAAACCAGTTATTAGAGAAAAAATGTCTCGTCGTAAGAAAACAGCTGCTAAAAAATTATTAGAAGTATCTAATAATACAGCTATGTTAACCACTTTTAATGAAATCGATATGACAAATGTTATGGACTTACGTAAACGTAAGAAAGAACAATTCATCAAGGACCATGATGGTACGAAACTTGGTTTCATGTCATTCTTTACAAAAGCAGCTGTAGCAGCGTTGAAAAAATATCCAGAAGTAAATGCTGAAATTGATGGCGATGACATGATTACTAAACAATATTATGATATTGGTGTTGCAGTTTCTACAGAAGATGGTTTACTTGTGCCGTTTGTTAGAGATTGTGATAAGAAAAACTTTGCTGAAATTGAAGATGAAATTGGTAACCTAGCTAAAAAAGCGCGTGACAAAAAACTTGGTTTAGACGATATGGTTAACGGATCATTTACAATCACAAATGGTGGTATCTTTGGTTCAATGATGTCTACACCTATCATTAACGGTAGCCAAGCTGCAATTTTAGGTATGCATTCAATTATCACTCGTCCAATTGCTATCGATGCAGATACAATTGAAAACCGTCCAATGATGTACATCGCTCTAAGCTATGATCACAGAATCATTGATGGTAAAGAAGCTGTAGGTTTCTTAAAAACAATCAAAGAATTAATTGAAAATCCAGAAGATTTACTATTAGAATCATAATCCACAACACAAAATAGTTTACTAACCCTAATACAACGGCGTTCAGCGTCGTTGTATTTTTATGCTTACATATAATTTTAAAAATCCATGATCAATATTCTAACTAATTTACATAGACTCCTATATCAAAAAGCTTAGAAAATAAAAAGGGATACCATATAAGCACAATTTTCAAATTCATAGGGATCAAAGTCAGAAATACTAATATTACGTTCAAAAGGCCTTTAAAAAGCAAATTCTAAATATATAACACTTAGGAATTTAAAGCAGACACTTTTGGAATTATAAGACATTCACAATATAAAATTGTTATTATGTAACGTAAGAGATAGGTTTAAAATTATCTGTAAAAAGGAATGATTTTATGACTTTAAAAAACGCTTTGAAGTTCAGTATCATTATGTCATTAGTCATGTGCACAGCATTTTATATTATCCCGCCACCTGAACACATTTTAGGGAAAATAGTTTATTCATTAATTACTACATGCATAGGTGTATTACTAGTTTATTTTATAATAGGCAAAGAAAACATGAAAAAAAGATAATACTGAAAGTTCATAAACATATTCTAAATCTAATATTTTATTATCTTTGTGTAATAGTCAGCTCCATAGGGAAGCACACGAGCCCAAAAATAAAAGATAAGGAGACGCTCAACGAAAACATGTACAAAAAACGGGCGATAAAGTTAGAGGCAGTGACAATTAAATTGTCACTGCCTTAATGATGATAATGTAAGCAGCTGACTTATAGCCGGACCGCACAGTTCAGTTAAATCAAATATTTTTTGTTCCAATAAATTAAAGAAATAAAGGATTTAATAAATAAAAAATCGCAATGATTAACAACATACATCCAACTATTTTATTTTGCTTTTTAAAATAAATATAACTAAGTATAAATAAATTTACTGATAAAATAAACGTCGATACACCCTTACTAACATATATAAAATTAAAGACTATTAAAACATTAAGGAAGATTAATATTAAAGACACAGACAATAATACTTTTTCAATTTTATTAAACTTTTGCTGCATTTAAAAACCCCTTATTGTTAAAAAGTTTATCCCGAATCAAACATATTTAATGAGAATTAATATCCTCTAATAGTAATTCATTACAACAGTAAGATAACAAAAAGGTTTGAATTTGTTAATAAATTACACACCAAATTCATAACTAAATAGCTATAACAATATAGCTATTTAGTTATGTTGATGTTACTCTGTATAGGTTAATAAATTGTATTTAGCGCTTAGAAATGAAAAGTCAGATAATCATAAGCATTATTTGCTTTATATAAGAATAATATCGTAGGTATTAATATCAAACTATATTAATCAATACATATCTCTATAAGAAAATTGTATTGCGCATTGAATTGCAAAAACAGGAAAGTAGGGATAAAACGATGTATCATCATAAAACAAAATATATAACAATTTTAGAGCTTGACCTCACACTAATTTTCAAACCAAGCTCTGCTATAACGAATCATCCAATGAAACGAGGTTTGTGCCACTATGACAATATTAGCAATTAGTATTTTTGTTATTACTTTAATTTTTGTTATTTGGCAACCAAGAGGCTTAGATATAGGCATATCCGCATCTATTGGTGCAATTTTAGCAATAGTAACAGGTGTCGTTAGCTATGCTGATGTATTAGCAGTTACAGGAATCGTTTGGAATGCAACCTTAACATTCGTTGCGATTATATTAATTTCACTAATTCTAGATGAAATAGGCTTCTTTGAGTGGTCTGCTATACACATGGTTAAAGCTTCTCATGGGAATGGCTTAAAAATGTTCATCTATATCATTTAGGCTCAATAGTCGCAGCATTTTTCGCGAATGATGGTGCTGCGCTTATCTTAACTCCTATAGTTCTCGCTATGGTGCGTCATTTAGGTTTTAACAAGAAAGTAATTTTCCCATTCGTTATTGCAAGTGGCTTCATTGCTGATACAACCTCTTTGCCACTGGTTGTGAGTAATTTGGTCAATATCGTTTCTGCTGACTATTTTAATATCGGGTTCTTAGAGTATTTTTTAAGAATGTTTATCCCAAATATTTTCTCATTAGTGGCTAGTATAGCGGTACTATGGCTATATTTTAAAACTTCTATACCAAGTAAATTTAATTCTGATAATATAAAAGAACCATATACAGCGATTAAGGACCAACGTCTTTTCAAACTTTCATGGATTGTTCTTGCTATTTTAGTTATAGGCTATTTAATTAGCGAATTTATTGCCATTCCAGTATCCGTTATTGCTGGTCTTATAGCATTAATATTTGTTATTCTTGCTCAAAAATCAAGAGCAGTACACACGAAAAAAGTAATAAAAGAGGCCCCTTGGAATATCGTCATATTCTCTATAGGCATGTATCTTGTTGTCTACGGCCTTAAAAATGTTGGCATCACATTAATACTCGCTGATATTTTGACGCACATTTCAAATTACGGCTTGTTTGGTAGTATTATGGGAATGGGCTTTATTGCTGCGATATTATCTTCGATTATGAATAATTTGCCTACCGTTTTAATAGACGCAATCGCTATCGGTCAATCTAGTGCTACCGATATAATCCAAGAAGGTATGATTTACGCCAATGTCGTAGGGTCAGATTTAGGACCTAAAATAACACCAATTGGGTCTTTGGCTACATTATTGTGGCTGCATGTGCTCACAAACAAAGGCGTAAAAATATCATGGGGTACTTACTTTAAAACAGGTATTATAATTACTTTACCTGTACTTTTCTTTACGCTTCTAGGTTTGTACCTAACATACCTTATCTTTTAATTAACTTTCGCAATATTATTCTAATATCTTTCTTTATTTTTTAGTGTAAAATAGGCAATGACGTGCTCTGACTCCAACGGGAGGCGCACTAGCCGAACACTACATGCTATGTCAGTGCTCACGGAAAACAAACGTGCACAAAAACTGTCGACAGCTTCACTATACACTATGTGTATGGTTATTAATTTTTTAGTCTAAAAAAGTGCCTACACGTAAAATTGTGTAGGCACTTTTTGATTTAATAATGAATGATCATGTTCAGCCTCAACATTGAATCATGCTCGTTTAAATATTTATGAAACGTATTCCCATTAAACTTTATTGATTCATCTGTTTTCACAACAACTCGTTCGTCACCGAATACAAGCGTCAATGTGCCATCAAATACAGTAATGTATTCATTTGCACTAGAGCCACGTGGTTCTCCATTCATGGCACCTCCAGGTTCTATTACAACCATATGACTTTCAAATTTTTTTGCAATATCAAATTTGAAGTAAGGATATACGTTATATTTATGCTCAGATGACGATAAAGGTTGTATATCTTGTATCGTAATTTTTTTAACAAACTCTTCATTGTCTTGTGTCAATTCCGCAAAAGACACCTTTAAACCGTTAGCAATTTTCCACAATGTAGTAATGGATGGTATCGATTCTTTGCGTTCAATTTGTCCTAACATCGTTTTACTTACTTCTGTAAGAACTGATAAATACTCTAATGAATAACCATTTTGCTTTCTATATAATTTTAGATTTTCTGCAATAACATCATTAATTTCTTTCATCTAATAACACCTCATAACACAATATAACGTACAAAAAGAACAATATAAAGTTTTACGTTATAACGTATTAAATTACGTTATAACGTAATTTAGGATAGGGTGGGGGAAGTAGATTGTGCATAAACCCCTTTATAGCAGTATTTATAAAAATCATCCATGAACACATCCACGCTAACAACATTATATTTTATGAATAGTTTATATTGATAATAAGGTCAACTATATTTGTAAAGCAAACCTATCACTATATTTAATTAACCATTAGTTAAATGTTGTTGATAATAATTTTTAGGACTACATCCGTATATTGTTTTAAAACGTCTATAAAAATTCGAATAATCACTAAACCCACATAAAACGGCTACTTGTTGAGGGCTTTCTCCTTTTTTTAACATTCTTTGTGCGTTTTGTAGTCTTATTTGTAATAAATAGCGGTAAGGAGGATATCCTACTATTCGTGTAAAGTGCTGTGTTATTTTATATCGACTAACATAGAATTTCTTTTCCAAATCTTCTAAAGATATCTGATCAGCATAGTGTAACTCCATATAATCTAAAACTTGTCTAACTAACTGCATATGTGGATCGTCATCCATCTTTACTTCAGCATTTTCTATAGAAACTCTGTTGAGCAATACGAAAAATTGGGTCAACATAGATTCTTCAGCTAGTTTCTTGCCATAGTTATTATTTTCTTGCTCATTTAAAAGGCCTTGTAGTAAATAATAAAGCTCACGTTTTTGTACTTCTGTTAACTGTAGCGAATGCTTAAAGTTAGGCGATTTGGTATCAAAACATTGCATTAAATTACATTCAGGAGTGGAAAGTGACTCTAATAACTGCGCATCGAACCTTAGACCAATTCTTTCAGCATGTCCATCCATCTGTTCATTTAACTGATGAAATTCATACGGTGTAATTACCAACATAGAACCCACATCTAATTGAAATTGCTGTCCCTCAATCGTGTACAGCATATTTCCAGAAAGTGAAAAGAAAATTTCATAATGATCATGATAATGTAGCTCATTACCAAAATGGCCATCACTAATTTTATGCCATACAGCATATTGTCCCTCAAATGGTAGTGAAATAGTATCAAATTTTAGTTTAAATGTTTCATCGTCTAACATTGATAAACCTCCCGCTCAAAATACAATCTTTTTATCTTTTTTTACAATGTTTAAAATTTTCTAATAACTTATACTCACATTATAACACTTAAAGTTTATTATTATGAAAGGATGATTTATATGGCCAAACCACAAATTGGAGTACAGATGATGATGCTAAAGCAAAAAGTGGAAGAAGATGGAATCTACAATGTATTAAGCACTATTCACGATCTTGGGTACCAAGCTGTAGAAGTCTCACAAATTGAAATGACGTCTCATAACATTTCTGAAATGCAAAAAGCCATCAAAGATTTCGATATGAATATTGCTGCTATGTCATGTGGAGTAGAAGATATTTCCCCTGATCAAAAGTATCCTGGAGATACTTTACAAAACGATTTTGAAAAAATTGTTGCAGATTGTAAAGCAGTTGACTGCAATATATTAAGAATTGGTATGTTGCCGATGAATTACATGGGCTCAAAGGACCGTATACTAAACTTTGCAAAAATTTGCGATGATTATGCACAACGATTAAAAGCAGAGGGCATTGAATTATATTATCACGCACACAATCTTGAATTTGTTCGCTATGACGGGCAATTCATGCTTGATTTAATGCGTGATAATACAGAGAATCTAGGATTCGAATTAGATGTACACTGGATATGGAGAGCTGGTCTTAACCCTATAGACGTTATACCAAATTACGCGCAACGAATTCGTGCAATCCATTTAAAAGATTTTCGCGTAGGCGAAATAGACATGGATCAATATCCTGGTGAAGGTCATGAAAAGATATACTATATGCTACATATGATTACGCAATTTGCAGAACTAGGTGAAGGCACCTTACCTTTAAAAGATATTATTGAAGTTGGGTTAGAAAGCGGTAGTGAATACTTTTTCGTTGAACAAGATGAATTGTATGGTGCTGATCCTTATGATTGCTTAGTTACAAGTCGAGATCATTTATTAGAACTAGGTTATAAACATTGGTTTTAAAAGCTGATTACAATTATAGGCAAAGGATATTGCATAAATTCACGACCAATAAAATGTAAGCGATTACAATAATGTGCATTTTTTTAAAACAAATGGAGGTAAACTCATGTTAAATAACATTGCTATATCAGGTTTTTCTGATGAAATTTCATCAGATTTAGACACACAATTACAAAAAGTATCAGAATTAGGTATGCGTTATATTTCATTACGTGGCATTGACGATGAAAATATAGGTGATTATACAGTCGACAAGATAAAAAAGAATGTTATTCCAAAATTAAAAGAATGGAATATCTCAGTCTCTTCTATCGGTTCTCCCATAGGTAAAATATACATTCAAGATGAAGAAGCATTTGAAAAGCAATTAGATGTCTTAAAAAACATGTGTCAAATCGCAAATGTATTGTCTTGTAAGTATATTAGAATTTTCAGCTTTTATATACCTAAAGATCAAAATTTTGATAACTATCAACATACAGTGATTAAAAAATTAAAAACATTTGCAAAAATCGCAAAGCAATACAACGTCGTTTTACTGCATGAAAATGAAAAAGATATTTTCGGTGATATAGCTCGTCGCTGTAAATTAATCCTTGATGAAGTAGGATCTGACCATTTTAAAGCGATTTTTGATTTTGCCAATTTCGTTCAATGTGGAGAAGACACACAAGCTTGTTATGAACTCTTAGAACCTGACATTGAATATATCCACATCAAAGATGCGGTCTATAAAGACAGTATTAACGTTGTTTGTGGTACAGGAGATGGCCAAATTGAGTCTATTCTTAAACAAGCGATAGACCATGGCTATGAAGGCTTCTTAACTTTAGAACCTCACCTTGTTGTATTTGATGCAATTAAAGATTTAGAAATAGAGCATTCTACTGAAACAATTCAGAATACAGCTGCAAAAGATGGCGCTGAAGGATATCAAATTCAGTATGAAGCGCTTTTAGAAATTTTAAAAAATATTGAAAATAAGGAGAATGTATAATGACAAATATTCGTTTAGGCATAATTGGATTAGGTGCACAAGGCAATACTTATGCTAACTTTATCAATGAAAATAAAGTGGAAAATGTAGTTATAGGAGCCATTTGTGATATCGATCCTGATAAAAAAGCACTAGCTGCCGAAAAATACCCAAACACGCCTTTTTATAATGATTATATCGATTTATTAGAAAGCGGTGATGTTGATGCTGTTGTGACAACAGTGCCACATTATTTGCATACAGAAATAGGTAAAGCTGCATTGAATAGAAACATACATGCACTATTAGAGAAACCAGCTGATATCTATGCCGAAAAAGTAAAAGAAATTAGTGACTTAGCCGCTTCTAAACCCGAATTAACATTCGGTATTTTCTTTAATCAAAGAACCAATCCACTTTATCAAAAAGTTAAATCTTTAATTGATGATGGAGAAATTGGACAAATTAGACGTACAAATTGGATTATTACTACTTGGTGGCGTCCACAAGCATATTATGATCAAAGTTCGTGGCGTGCAACCTGGAATGGCGAAGGAGGCGGTGTATTAGTAAACCAAGCACCACATCAAATAGATTTAATGCAATGGTTGTGCGGATTACCAGAAAAAGTATATGCCAATGTAAAATACGGGTATCAGAGAGATTTAAATGTTGATGATGATGTGACAGCCGTATTAGATTACGGTAATGGGGCGACAGGTGTTTTCATCACATGTACGCATGATGTCATTGGCACAGACCGACTAGAAATCACCGGAGATAAAGGGAAAATCTTAGTCGAAGATAGTAAGAAAATAACTATCAAACGTTTAAAACAATCAGAAAATGAAATGAATCAAACCATGACTTGGGCAGATGTAGCAGAAATCTTCAAAGGTGATGGTATGGGAGATATCTATGAAACAGATACTTTTGAATTTGATAGTGTATGGGGCGAACAACACATCAATGTACTTGAAAACTTCGCTGCAAATATCATCGATGATACACCGCTTATAGCGCCTGGTAGTGATGGAATTCATGGCGTTAACTTCGTAAATGCAATTTATCTTTCTAGTTGGTCAGGTAAAGAAGTAACACTGCCTGTAGACCCAACAGAATTCAAAAATGCTTTACAACATAAAATCAATTCAGAAGATAAATAAATCCACCTATAACAGGAGATGGTATAAATGTTGAAAGTTGGTGTAGTCGGTTTAGGAGATATATCACAAATTCATATACATGCAATACAACAAAACCCTAAAGCTCAATTAATCGCAGTTTGTGATGAAGATGAATCATTAAAAAACAAAGCACCTCATAGCAATTTTTATAATAATCTAAATAGCATGTTAGATTCAGAAAAGTTAGATTGTGTTCATGTTTGCTTACCTCACCACTTACATGTATCTGCTACTACAACATGTGTTGAAAAAGGGATCCATGTATTACAAGAAAAACCCTTAGCTGTAAATGCGAAAGAAGGACTAGAATTAGTCGCTTTACAACGACAATATCCAGAAATTAAGGTTGGTATATGTTTCCAAAATAGATATAACGATACCTTCCAAACATTAAAACACATTGTTCGAAGCGGCCAATACGGTGAAGTGATTGGAATAAAAGGGCTTGTTACATGGTTTCGACCTGAATCCTATTACACAGAGAAACCTTGGCGTGGTCAAATGGCTTATGCAGGCGGAGGTGTTCTAATCAATCAATCCATTCATACATTAGATTTAATGCAACTACTATGTGGAAATATATCCTCTATTAAAGGAACCGTATCTCAATTATTAGATTATGAAATTGAAGTAGAAGACACAGCATCTGCACATATTAAATTTGAAAATAATGCAAACGGTATGTTCTTTGCTACTAATGCTAATTTTGGAAACTCAAGTATAGAATTACAGGTTATATTTAAAAACGAAAAGCTAACAATTAAAGATAATATACTTACACGTATGAATAAAGAAGGTTATAAGATTCAAATTAAAGAAGACGAAAAGCTAGATGGTGATAAATCGTATTACGGACCTAGCCATGGCAAGTTGATTAACCAATTCTACGATTGCATTATTGAAGATACTGATGATTATATACACCCTAAAGACGCTTTAGCATCTATCGCCATGATTGATGCTATACAAAAATCTTCCAAATCAAACAGTGTAGTTCATTTTGCAAGTAATTAAATAGCTTATTATCATTCATAATTTATTGCACATCGATTTTTATCGTTGTGCATTTTTAATTCAAATTTATTTATATCAAAATTATTATCAATTGAATTTATACATATATTTCCATATACTAAACATCATATCGATAATGGTAGGTGTTAATGTGAACAATCGACCGAAAGTTATTTTAGACCTCGCCGTAAGTCTAGATGGTTATATAGAAGAGCCTAACTGAGAAATTGACTGGTGTATGAAGGACCCAGAAATGAATTTCAATACGTTTTTAAAACAGATTGGCGCTATCATATATGGTAGGAAAAGCTATGATTTATGGGGGACTTATACACCTCAATTAGGTAATGAAGAACATGGAGACTATAGTAGGTCGCAAGAGGTTCATAGTAAACAAAAATATGTATTTACGCGCCAAAAAAGTCTTATTTCTCCAGAAGCCGTATATATAAGTTCAGAAGATATGCGAGTTAATATAGACAAAATCAGAGCCCAACAGACTAAAGATATTTGGTTATACGGCGGTTCAAATATTATAACTTCTTTTATAAATAATGACTTAATAGATGAATATCGCTTATCTATAAACCCTGTTGTGTTAGGTTCGGGAAAACCTTTATTTGATCATTTAACAGATAGAGTTAATCTGATACATGTAAAAACTAATACGTACCAAAGTGATGTCGTACAACTTATATATAATAAAAACAAATCGTTATAGCTGAGTATTGTATAAAGGAGTATTTATATATGGCTGAAATAGCAGTAGAAATGGATCAGGTAACATTAAAACTCAACAACAAAACAATCATCAATAATTTATCATTTCAAATACCTAAAGGTTCAATCACCTTATTAAAAGGCAAGAATGGTGTCGGTAAAAGTTTGACGCTCAAATTGATGACAAAATTAATAACACCAAATACCGGTATAATTAATGTCTCTGGCTACACAAGTTATGCGCCTGACAGTTTCCCTAAAAACATAAAACTAACAACAAAATCGTTTCTAGCAACGATTCAAAATTTGAATATGAAGCGGAAATCTGACAACCATACCGTTGATGATTATTTAACACTATTAAACCTATCTTCATTACAAAATACTAAATTACATCATCTTTCAAAAGGCTCTTTACAAAAAGTAAATATCATCCAAACCTTATTAACAGATGCAGATATATTAGTATTTGACGAACCATTTTCAGGTTTAGATAAAATGTCAGAAGCACAATTTTTAACTCGTTTACAACAATTATCGAAAACTAAAACAATAATTATTACAGATCATGATTCTAATATTGAACATACCATTGCGACTCATATATTAAGTCTAGATGATTATACATTTATGCCACAATCAGAGTATCAAGCGTTGAAGTCTATCACGCTTACCAACCAACAATATGTAAATGAAATTATTGAACGAGATTTAGCGTCATGGGTATGTACTAAATTAACTTCTAATCATCAAAATGTAACCTTGCAAGTTGACAAACAAAATTTAAATGTCGTTTTACAACATTTACTAAAGCATAATTGCGAAATCATCGAAGTAAAGGATCTTTAAAATGCTATATTCTTTTTTAAAATACGAACACTTAAAATTTTTAACATCGTATCAATTCATTGCACCAGTATTTACATACTTACTGTGGGTCATCGGTATATATATCTATCGAGATATGCCTGTGCTATCAAGCTATGGTTCTACAGCAATTGGTTTATTTATAGTAATGACGTGGATGACTATTATTAATTTCGGTCGTGACACTTTAAATGAACGTCATATTTTCTATATGCAATTAAAATCAAAAACTACTTATTTGTTAATAAAAATACTATATTTATATTTATTTAGTACATTGCTGATTATTTTCTCATTGATCTATCCACTTTTACTTAGTGTATTTGATAAACCTGTTTCCTTTAACTTTGTCTTAATTGGGATAATTACCCATCTGTTATTAAGTATGTTTGGCATTGTATTAGGCGCTTTTATTACCAATACGAAAATTGCCACTAAATCTTATCGGTGGTTATTAACCATATTTATTATGCTCATCATTTTCACTAAAGAGGTACTTATAGCAACCGTACCATTTACAAAATGGTTACTCTGGTTATTACCACCAATTAGCAATCTTTTAAATCAATTGAATAGCGATAATTTGTTATTGCTTAATAACCATTTCCTGCTATTATGTTTATTTGCTGTGATTTATATTTTAATAGCACTTAAATTGCTTATCATACTCTTTAAAAAAACTGAGTAATTCACTATAAAAAGACATCCCTACAAGATTGTTATACATTCTTGTAGGGATGTCTTTTTATTGGTTTAAATAGTTAAAATATACCTGAAATTACAATTAAGCAATATAAACAAATAGTTCAATAATAGCAATAATTAAAAACACCAAAAATACGACGCCGTAAATATTATTCTTTTTAGCACTCTGCTCATTTTGAGTTTTTTGTTTTGCTTTATTGTTTACGTTAGTGAAGAAGGTAATACCAGAATAAACTGCAATAAGTACGGTTATACCAAACACAAACCATATACCACCCATTATGACAAACCTCCTTTATTAATAATCAATATACTACTAATCTTTTTAAAAGATTAAAATCATGATATATACCTATATTAATACATTTTTTCAGTTCATCCAATGTATATTCTAAAAATTTAATTAATATACACATTTACCATGAACTTCATCGTATAAATAACACGTAAAATAAGTTATAATGATTGAAAAGCTATGAATAAAGGGGTTAATATAATGAATGGTCTTAGAAGTGTAACCACAGGGACAGATAATTTAGAAAAAACTAAAACTTTATTTAAAGATGTATTAGGTCTAAACGTGGCAGACAAAGGGCAAGCTCTCCGTTTTGGTGACGCAGAACTAAGCTCCGGCACACGTATCCATTTTGTAGAAATACCAAACTATACAAATCAAGAGAATCATATTGAAAATATTGGTTTACGTTTACCAAGTGACGAGGGTTTAGATGAATACCAAACTATCTTAAACGACCATCAAATTGATCATAGTGAAATTACTGATTTAAATGGGCATAAGTATTTTGAGTTTAATGACCATAATCATCAGACATTCAATATTTATTCAAACGAACATAATACTGGCGCGCCTTTAGGAATGCCCACATTTGATAGCACTGTTAACCCACTGCATCAAATTCAAGGTTTAGGGCCAGTCTTGCTTAAAGTAAATGAATTATTACTTACTCAATCTATTCTGACAAAAGTGTTTGGCCTTACGCATTTCGCTGAATACACACCACATCCTGACGCAGACTATAAAGTACAAGTCTTCCGAATCGGAGAAGGTGGTTTAGGTGGGGAATTACACTTACACGCTGCTGAAGAAGATTTGAAAATGCCGAAACATGGTATTGTAGAACAAATTGAGTTTGCAACAGAGTCCAAAGCACAATTCCAAAATGCATTACAACAACTTGAATCTATAGGTATTCCGTACCAATCGTTAGATCAAGACGGTGAAAAATCCTTAAGAATTAGTGAAAAAAGTGGTATCACTTTTATATTGACTTTAGAAATTAAATCATAGAAAGAGGAATGTTTATTTATGTTACACGAAACATGGAAAGAAAATACACCAGTGAAAAAAGTTGAAGTTATTCATACAAATGCTAAGAAATTCACAGTTTCTGATATGTTAACTGTTGGACAACAATATGATGTTATCAATGAAACTGAAGAATATTACCAAATTATTGATAACTCTGGGCTTGTTGGTGGTTATTACAAAGAATATTTCAAAGAAGTATAGCATTAACAAATAAATCTTGCGCTCATATTGTGTTGCGCGTTCAAATAATTTCTTAACAAATAAGGGCTAGGGCGAAATATGATGATGTATTCATGCCCCAGTCTATTTTTAATGAGTTCTTATAAATAAGTAAGCCATATTTTATATAGAGGAGACAATTTATGATGACAAGTACAAACTATATTAATAGAGATGAAACAGTCTTTAACGATGCAAAAGCTTTAATGCAACTAAACAAAAACATTTTACTAAAAGGACCCACAGGTTCCGGTAAGACGAAATTGGCAGAAACATTAAGTGAAACAATGAATCGCCCAATGCACCAAATCAATTGTTCAGTCGATTTAGACGCAGAAAGCCTACTCGGATTCAAAACCATACAAACTAACGACAATGGAACACAAGAAATCGTTTTTATAGATGGACCGGTAATTAAAGCCATGAAAGAAGGCCATATACTGTATATTGATGAAATAAATATGGCTAAACCTGAGACGTTACCTATTTTAAACGGTGTGTTAGACTACCGTAGAAAACTAACGAATCCATTTACAGGAGAAGTCGTCAATGCAGCACCTGGTTTCAACGTCATTGCAGCAATCAACGTAGGATATATTGGAACTTTACCAATGAACGAAGCATTAAAAAATCGTTTTGTTGTCATTCAAGTAGATTATATCGATGGTGACATTTTAAGTGATGTCATTAAACAACAAAGTCAGTTAAATGACACTGTATTAATTCAAAAAATCATTAAGTTTAATGAAGACTTACGTACGATGACAAAACAAGGGCAAATTTCTGAAGAAGCGGCTAGTATTCGTGCATTAATAGACTTAAGTGATTTAGCTACTATTATGCCAATTGAACGTGCCATTCAACGAACAATAATAGATAAGTTAGAAGATGAGCGAGAACAACAAGCTATTTTAAACGCGGTAGAATTAAACTTTTAGTGAGGGATAAACATGAGTGATCGTTTTATAAAATTTAATGACGAGCAGCTAGATGCTAAACAAGTGATGATGCTTCAGGATTTAGCACGTCTTTTACTGAAAAATGAGCAAACACAAGTTAAGATTCAAAAGTTCCCTTATTACGATCCGATTAATAACACTTTAATCACGAGTTCTTTTTGGTCACATAGAGATGAATATGTTGAAACTACAGGATTAAAAACGGACGTCATGCTCGCTGCTTATGGTTACCAGATGATGGATGAGAAGGTTGTGAATCATGTTATACAGAGTCAGGAGTTCAAACATCCTAAATTCTATCAACAGCTATTCAAACTACTCGAAGATCAACGCATCTTAAGCAAAATAGCGAAGGAACGCCCATCAACAAAATCAGCTATTCAGATGCGTAATGAAGTTAGGCTTAACTACACTAAGACACAAATAAATGTGTACAGAACCAAAACTACTTTCACAGATTTATTATTTCTATATCTAGAGGCTTCTTTTATAACAGAAAACTTTTACGATATACCACAAATACATCCACAAATTGATGATGTGTTAAATAATATGTATATGTACTTACCGAACTTTTTCTATAACAAGACTTCTGAAGATAATATGTATTTAGCTGAGCGAATTATGTTCCAAATTGACGATATATTAAAAGAAGATATGCTAAACGAATATTATCATTTACCAAAAAAAGTTTATGAATCTATACAAGCGCTTCAATTCGAGGATTTAACTAGAACAGATGCTAGCAATACAGACGGTACTTCAAATGAAGATAAAGACGAAGATTCAGTAAGTGAAGAGATAGAATCAAATAATCAAGATAGCGCCTCACAAGGTGGCACTTACTTAGAAATGGAATTGCATGAAGGGGAAAATAGCCAAGTCATGGGCGATAATGATAATGCGCGTGAAGGCGATGCTGCTGATGATATGACTGATATGCAAACCAAAAAGGGTAAAGGTTCATCTAATAATATAGAAGATGACCAAGGTGGTTCTGTTGGGCATAATCAAGCCTTTGCCTTAAAAGGAATTAATGAAAATGTCGAAATCAAATGGAACATCCCTGAAATTCAACCTCAATTCATCCACCAATACCAAGAGGTTGAAGCTGATGTCCAGTTTGAAACCAAAGATTTAATTCAAATCATACAAAAAACGATTGATAGAGAATATCAAGATGAACGACATAATTTAACCAAAGGCAGATTACAAAAAAACCTACTCAATTGGTTTATAGACGATCAATATAAGCTATTTTATAAAAAACAAGACTTAAGTCAGTCATTCGATGCAACGTTCACATTATTAGTAGATGCTTCAGCCAGTATGCAAGATAAAATGGAAGAAACAATTAAGGGCGTTGTACTATTTCACGAAACATTAAAGAGTCTAAATGTGAAGCATGAAATATTGGCATTTAACGAGGATGCTTTCGATGCGGATGAAGCAAACCAACCCAATATTATAGATGAAATCATCACATACAATCGTTCCATGATGGATAAAGATGGGCCAAGAATAATGGCATTAGAGCCACAAGATGATAATAGAGATGGTGTTGCTATTAGAATTGGTAGTGAAAGACTCATGCGCCGTTCTCATAATCAGCGTTTCTTAATTGTATTTTCAGATGGAGAACCTTCTGCATATAATTATAGTCAAGATGGTATATTAGATACTTATGAAGCGGTTGAAACAGCTCGAAAAATGGGCATCGAAGTCTTCAATGTGTTTTTAAGTCAGGAGCCTATCACAGAAGATATTGAGCAAACAATTCATAATATATATGGACAATACGCTTTATTTGTAGAAGGTGTTAAAAATCTCCCTTCCCAATTATCGCCATTATTGAAAAAACTATTATTAAAATCATTTTAAATAGGCTATTTTTGACAAATAATAAACGATATATTTAAATATTCTGAAATTTATATAGACGATATCTAATTAACCATGATAGAATAGGTAATATTATTTTATTGGTTAGAAGGAGCAAGTCATATGAATAAAAATACATGGATTATAGGTTTTACATTGTTCGCAATGTTTTTTGGGGCAGGTAATCTTATTTTCCCACCAAATTTAGGCTTAGATAGTGGACAGTATTTCTGGCCATCAATCTTAGCATTTGCTTTAACAGGTATCGGACTACCACTATTAGGCGTTATCGTAGGCGCGTTAGATAAACAAGGTTATATTGGGTCATTAAATAAAATTTCACCTAAGTTCTCTATCATATTCCTAGTCATCATCTATCTTACAATTGGACCACTGTTCGCAATTCCTCGTACAGCGTCGACATCGTTTGAAATGACAGTGACACCGATTGCCCACACAAACAGTAGTTTAGCATTGTTTATCTTTACTGTTATATATTTCTTGATCGTTTTATATTTATGTATTAACCCAACTAAAATGGTAGATCGCATTGGTTCGCTATTAACACCATTGTTATTGATCACTATTTTAGCAATGATTATCAAAGGATTTGTTGATTATGGTAGTAATTCACATAGTCAAGCTGCTGAAGCATTCACATCGAACTTTGCAGGTTTCTCACAAGGATTCACAAATGGTTATCTTACTATGGATGCCATTGCAGCTATTGCTTTCTCTATGATTGTTGTTAATGCAGTAAAATCAACAGGTATTACACATGCCAACCAAATTTTCAAACAAACGTTAATGGCTGGCGTTATTGCAGCTGTAGCTTTAATGTTTATTTATATCTCATTAGGATTTATAGGTAATCATATGGCAGTGCCTCAGGAAAAAATAGCGAGCCTGACTGCAAATGACCAAAATATTGGTACATATTTATTAACGACGATGGCCAGTGTTGGATTTGGGACACTTGGTAAATATTTATTAGGTATTATTGTGGCGCTTGCTTGTCTAACAACAGCTTGCGGATTAGTCGTAGCAGTATCAGAATATTTCCATAGAATTTTCCCAAGAATTTCTTATAAAACATATGTAATTGTATTTACTCTTATTAGTTTTATTTTAGCAAACCAAGGGCTTAACTCAGTTATTACTATGTCTGTGCCAGTATTAAGTATTGTATACCCTGTAGCAATTACATCAGTATTACTTATTTTATTAGCACGTTTTGTACCTACAAAACCTATTGCACAACAAATTCCTGTAGCTATTGTTACAATCGTATCTATTTTAAGTGTCATTCATACACAAGGCTGGCTAACATTGAGTTTCATTGATAGCTTGCCATTAAAAGACTATTCACTTGAATGGTTCCCAATTGCTGTTGTGACAACTATTATAGGTTATATTGTAGCGACTATGGTTAAAAATCAAAAACCCATTGTTTACGAAAAAGAATAATATTTAAAATAAAAGCAAATCGACGCTTAAACTGGCGTTGATTTGCTTTTTTATGTAAATAATCAGTATATATATGCCTTTATATTACTTAAACTTCTAGTTAATTTTCAATAATAAATTGATGATATTCGATATATATTACAATCATATTCATAAAATATGCTGATTTGGAGAAAATGAATTTGAAAAGTCGATTTGATTAGTTTTAAAAAGTAAGCTATACTCTTTACTTCAAGTGTTTCGTCAAAGAGCAATATAAGCGTATTACAGTGGTAGTCAATTGGTATTTTCATAAGTTCAAAATAGTGTATTTTATAGCATATGACTTTTTAATATAGATAAAACAATCTTAAATTAATTATTTGTGGTTTTCACACAAACAGTCACACCTCTCATATTATAGATTCATCTTTACTATTTAATGTACTAATAAGCACCTTATTAAAATAATAAAAAAAGACATCCACACTCAATAATTATATTGTTCAGAACACGTATAATAGAGGGGTCGAATAATATTAAATATTCACAATGGAAAGATAAATTAGATTGGCCAGTATTTTTAATTAGTGGGGGCATCCTCGTTTTATTTGTATTGATGTCATCCGTTTTTACACAGGCAACTTCGAATTTAGTTCAGAAAGGTTTTCAAATCTCAATTACTTATTTCGGAGCTTTTTGGCAAATATTACTTCTTGCCACATTTGCCGTAGGTGTATTTTTAGCATTTTCAAAATATGGTCGTGTTCGACTAGGAAACGCTTCTAAACCAGAAATGGGTTATTTTAGGTGGGCTGCCATCGTAATCACATCTGGTTTAGGCGCAGGAGCTATTTTTTGGGCTGCAGCAGAACCAATGTATTATTTTATAGATGTCCCACCAACCATGGATCCTGACATAAAAAATGGTAGTACTCAAGCCATACCAGCTGCTATGGCACAAAGTTTTACCTCCTGGGGTTTTACAGCGTGGGCAGTTTATGGCGCAATCAGTGGTATTATTATCATGTATGCACACTATAATAAACATTTAAAAATGCGTCCTCGTACATTATTATATCCAATTTTTGGTAGTAAAATAGAGAAAAATAAAATTGGATGGATGATAGATGTTTTTTGTATTTTAGGTGCTGTCGCTGGTACTATTGGTACAATTGGGTTCTTTGGTTTTCAATTTAGTTACTGGTTACATAGTATTTTTGGTATACCAGATAACATCATTACTCAAATATTATCTGTCGCAGGCTTAATGGTTGTTGTAACCATTTCTGCTACTACTGGCATCGAGAAAGGCATTCAATTTTTAAGCAAATTAAATGTATGGCTAGCACTTGCACTTGCAGCCTTTATATTATTATTAGGTCCTGGACACTTTATTATAGATACATTTATATCTTCATATGGTGTTTATATAACTCATTTTCTAGAAATTAGTACATTTAGAGGAAATGATAAATGGGCTGGCGCTTGGATGTTATTTTTCTTTGGTTGGTTTATAGGATATGGTCCATTAATGGGAATGTTAGTTGCTCGTGTATCTAGAGGTCGTACAATTAGAGAAATATTTTTACTCGTTTCTATAGTAGCTGCAGTAGTTTCTCATATATGGTTTTCTATTCTTGGTGGTAGTGGCCTATTTTATGAAATCAAAAACAGCGGTGCAATCAGTGGGCCATTAACAGATAATGGATTACCTGCAGCAGTCATTTCCATTGCTTCTCACTTACCATTAGGTACCGTCATGGTAATTGTTTTATTATTATTGACATTAATATTTGTAATCACAACTGCTGACACGATGTCGTATTCCATTTCGATGTCTGTTACTGGAGAAGGTGATCCTCCAAAAATGATAAGGCTATTTTGGGTTGTTATTATGGGTGTCGTATCAATCATTTTAATAAATATTGGAGAGGGTAGTATCAATGCCATTCAATCTTTTATTATTATTACAGCCGTCCCGATATCAATCATTATGTTGCCAGCAGTTTGGACAGCACCAAAAATTGCACATAAATTAGCTATAGAACAAAACATAGCAGTGAATAAAGAAAAGGAAACTTCAAAAAGCAATATTTTAGCTGAAAAATCTTCTGATAGTGATTAAACTGACAGTAATGCCAGAACATGTACTATAAGTGTTTCAGCTTAACACTAAAACAAAAACAAGTTTATATTAAATTCAAGAAGAGCGTACCCGTAAATGCAAATGGGTACGCTTTTTTCTATAACGAATTATTTATTGGCATAGAAATAACAAAAACCGAGACATCTATTTATGTCCCGGAGTCATTTGTTATTATAAATATTTGATTAAACGTAAAAAATTATTTGTTTTGCTTCATATCTAAAAGTTGATTTTGTAATTCGCTTTCAAGTTGATTCAATTCGGACTCAGCTTGTTTACGTTTATTACGGCCTTGTTCTTGAATCTGTAATGTCTGTTCTATTGTTTCAATAATGTCATTTTGCGTTGTTTTTAGAGTCTCAATATCAACGACGCCACGTTCATTTTCAGTAGCAGTTGCTAGAGCATTTTGTTTCAATAGTTCAGAGTTCTTTAATAATAAATCATTTGTCGTATCAGTAACAGCCTTTTGTGCAGTTACTGCATTTCGTTGTCTCATTAAAGTTAATGCAATTGACATTTGATTTTTCCACAAAGGAATACTTGTGAGAATAGAACTTTGAATTTTTTCTGCTAATGCTTGATTAACATTTTGAATCATTCGTATTTGTGGTGCTGTCTGTATCGCAATTTGTCGAGATAGTTGTAAATCATAAATACGTTTATCTAAGCGATCGATAAATTGTTCCATATCCGATGCAGCTTGAACATCCATTTGATTACCTGTTGATTTTGCCTGCGCTCTTAATTTAGGCACATCTTCTTGTTGCAGATCATGTTGTTTCTTTTTAGCTGCTTCAATATACAATGATAATTCATCAAAATAGTCTTTATTCATATTGTATAATTCATCTAACATGTCTACATCTTTGACTAGGTTATTTTTATGTTTATCTAACTCGATAGATATGCGGTCTATTTGCGAACCAACCGATTGCATCTTTGAAAAAATTTCATTTACAGATGCCTTTGTTCTTCTAAAAATACGCTTTAATTTCGATTGATTTTCTGGATTCAATTCATCAGGGTTTACTGATTTCAGTTTACTCATTAATCCATTCAATGATTCACCAACTGGTCCCACATCAGTTGTCTTAACTTCATTTAATATACGGTGTGAGAATTGTGACATATGTGATTGGGCTTCCGTACCATAATTCAATAAACCATCATGATCCATAGGTTTTATTTTTTCACTCAGCTCATTAATCTTTTGTTGATCTTTTTGAGTATACTGGGTAGAATTCACGACTTCAGATTCACTTGTAGAATTTTCTTCTATATATTTATCTAATGGATGTGAATTTATATAGTCTTGTTCTCTTGCCATAAAACCTCTCTCCATTCTTGTTTTAATTTGCTATTTCTTATTCCGACTTTGTTCTATCTTGTTTAATTCCATCTCTATATCTAACTTACTATAATCCTCATCATTAATCCGTCTTAAATCAGCTACCAATGTTCTTTTAACTTCATCCAAAGTAATTCTTGTTTGTTCTAATTTTTGTTTTTCTTCTTTAGTCTTCTTAGGTGATTTTGATAACCTTGTATAGGCTTCAATTAAATTTAATGCATTATCAATATGGGAATAGAAGAAACTTTCAACTTTAAAAAATGAACTTGGTTGTTGTTTAACTGCATAAAATATAGCTCGAGATATTCGATAGATTTCATTTACTTGTCTAAAGTCTTTGATAGATCTGACATTTACAAATGATTTGAATATCCGTCTAATTTTATCCTGTGTAGTGTTTAATTGACTATTTACAAAGTGATAATCTCGACGAGTTAGACCAATTTCTTTTAAATACTTTCTAGAAGTTAAACGTTGAGTAGGGAAGTAAAACGTTATAAATGTTGCTACAGAAATCAACAAATCAAAAATAAAATAAATATCTAAGGCAAATATACTAACAAACCATGCGATAACTGCTGCTGGCAAAGCAATAATTGTCCCGAAAATACGAGAAATATTATATCTCAAACTTCATCTTCCTTTATATAGTTTTAAAATCTTTCAATGATTGCTCAATTTCTATCTCTTCAGTAGTAAAATCCTCAACATGGGATGCTGGGGAAGCACCTTCTGTAACTGCGTTAATAAACTGTGTTAATGATTGCTCATCGCCTTGAGCATATATATCAACGTAATTGTCTACATTTTCTACGGTACCAACAATATGATACTTTCGTGCTAATTTTTGGGTATAATAACGAAAACCTACACCTTGTACCATCCCAAATACTTTAATGTGTTTACGTTTCATAAAATCACCTCTTAATTAACATTATACGAAATTTAACGCTACAAAACTAATATTTAAGTTTATAAATTGATAGTCTATCGGCCAAAAGTATGAGTCAGATAACTTGATTTTGTATCTTAACTCGTTAAAATATTACACATAGACAAAAATTGTACGTCTCTAAATCAAAATAAGAACGTCTATATTTAGTTTTATTTTATTTCTATTTATAAACATGGGGGATTTAATTTAGAGTATATGTGTGATCAAAATACATACATAAGTATAAACACTTTGTTCTATAGGTCTAAATAGCGAGGTGCACACTCAGTTACACCAAAAAAGTAATTTGGGCTATATATGAAAGGGTGAAGATTTATAATGTGGACAGTTGCAAAAATTCGAGCTGATTATGAAGGCTGGTGGTTATTTAGTGACTGGACTGATCATATCGTAGAACAGTATGACTTCGAGACTTACGATGAAATGTTAAATTTTTATACATCTTTAATTTTAAAAAGCAAAAATTCATTCGATAACTATTTAGTTGGAAAACACAACATTCATGCGTTTTATAACAATTGTGAATTAGGATTTTGTGAAGATTGCGATGAAGATTTACAAATATTCTATAGTTTTATAGTTTTAAATGAAAATGAAGTTTATTTTAATTTGCCTATAATTGAATAAACAATTAATTAACGTTTGCCTTGCAATTCAACTGAAAATATCCTATAATATTAGTCAAGCAATTGTTTTATTCCATATTGCAAAGAATATTGTACTAACAGTTTCATCCTGTTTCATTGTATTTTTTGTAATATGCGAATAACGCATATTGAATGAATATTAGTCTTGGAGGTTTCACATTTATGAAACAAGGTACAGTAAAATGGTTTAACGCTGAAAAAGGATTTGGTTTTATCGAAGTTGAAGGAGAAAACGACGTATTCGTACACTTCTCAGCAATTAACCAAGAAGGTTACAAATCATTAGAAGAAGGTCAATCAGTTGAATTTGAAGTAGTTGAAGGCGACCGCGGTCCTCAAGCTGCAAACGTTGTAAAACTATAATATAGATTGCAATATTGACTATTTAAAGAACCTTGTTAAAGGTTCTTTTTTTATAGAACCCCTTGCTTATTTCATAAGCTAGGGGTTCTTAATGCATGCGTTTATGCATGTACGCTTCTGCCATGAATCGCCGTTATACTTAATTACATCGACTTAATGCATACATAATTTATATTATTTTACATCAGTATAAAATAAATAAAAAGTGGTTCCATCAACCCAAAGTAGGGGGATAGAACCACTTTTAATAATTTATTTCGTATCATTAATAATTAATTGACGTAAAGATTGACGTTTAATAACTTCTCTCGCTTTTCCGTCTTTCAAGAAGAATACAGAAGGCTTCTGCATTTGGTTATAGTTTGAAGCCATTGAATAATGATAAGCACCTGTAGATAAAATTGCTAAATAATCGCCACGTTTTACTGTGCTAGGTAATTTTGCGTCTTTGATAATAATGTCACCAGACTCACATAATTTTCCTGCAATCGTAACTGTTTCATCTTTAGGGTCATTTCTATTAACAAGTAGGGCTTCATATTGTGCATCGTATAATGACGTTCTAATATGATCGCTCATACCTCCATCAATAGAAACGTACTTATTAACATTAGGGATTTCTTTAATTGTTCCAACTTCATATAAAGTTATACCAGCTTCACCTACAATTGAACGACCAGGTTCAATACCGATTTCAGGAATAGGGTAACTAGCTTCTTCAGCAATAGATTTAACCGCAGTCGTAATTTCCTCAATACCTTCTTCGATAGGGAAACTTACATCTCCTTCAACATATTTGATACTGAAGCCGCCACCAAGATTTATTAGCTCTACTTCAATATCATTTTCTTTCAACCAATGAACGACAAGTTTTGTAGTCTCAATCATTGCTTCAGTACCTTCAATTTGCGAACCTACATGAAAATGAACACCTTTAAGTTTTAAATGTTTTGAAGTTTTAACTTTCTGTACACCTTGAATAGCTAAACCATGCTTAATAGATAAACCGAATTTACTATCTTCTTGTCCGGTTTGAATAAATTCATGCGTATGCGCTTCAACGCCTGGGTTTAATCTAATAACTACATTGACTTCTTCATTTGCGTAACGGTCAATAAGATCAATTTCTTCCAATGAATCTATAACGATATAGCCAACTTTACTTTCTAAAGCATATCGAATTTCATGTTTTGTCTTATTATTTCCGTGAAAGTGGATATGTTGAGGGTCAAACCCAGCTTCTAAAGCCGTGTATAGTTCACCCTCAGAGACAACATCTAATTCAAGATTTTCTTCTTGAACCAATTTAACCATTTGTAAACAAGTAAATGCTTTAGATGCGTATGAAACATTATAATTTAATCCACTTTTTTTAAAAGCTTCATGAAAACGTCTCATTTGATTTCTAATTTGTACTTCATCATAGACGATTGTAGGCGTCCCAAAACTTTGCGCTATAGTTTTAAGACTTGTACCTCCCATTGTAAGTTCGCCACTATCATTATATTCTACTACCATAATTTATCTATACTCCTTTATTAGTGAGTCGTGATTCATTGCACTCAGTTGTTCGGAATTAGCACCGACACCTTTAAACGTATATTCATCTACACGTATATCATTATTATATAATATAACTTCATCTCGTGCATTCACACTATCATCAACTTCTACAAACATATGACTCATCATCAACGCGCGTATAGGAAAACGTTTGCCGTTTATCATTGCTTCATGCTTGGCTCTTGATTTAAGAATACCATCACCATAACCAATATCAACCACAGCTAGTTTAGTTTGATCTTTTGTAGCTTCAAACGCAAAACTATAACCACAGTAATCACCTTGATTTACTTCTCTTACCTGAATAATATTGCCTTTAACCGTTAATGATTGTTGGATGACTGTTTCGTCTATCGTACTATATGGTCTTGATCCGTATAAAGCAATACCTACACGTGCATGTGTATGATTAGGAAATATACCTTCTTCTCTATAATAACTTGCGCTATTTTGAGCATGAATCATATCAAATTGGTAGTTTTCAGCTAATAATGCTTCTACAATATCTAACCAAGCCTCACGTTCAATTTTATAATCAGTCACATCAAATTCATCTGCATAGCCAAAATGGGTCCACAAACCCACAATATTCATTTTATTTGTATTTTGATTTTGCTCATGATGTGAAAGTAGTTCTTTAATTTCAGCTATCGTCCTCAATCCAGAACGATGTAACAAATTCTCATATTCTACATGTACTTGTATATCATATAGCTCATTTAAATTCTCATAATAAAATGATAGGGAAGGTAAAGTCATTTGTATGTTATAAGCACGCACTTTATCAAATTCATAAACAGCATTCATTAAAAAAATAGTAGCATCTGGAGCTAGTTTACGAATCCGTATAGCTTCTCTTAATGAAGTCGTGCTAAATGTACTAATACCTATTGCCAAAAATTGTGTCACTGCAAACTCTAATCCATAATGATATGCATTATTTTTAACGACTGCCATCAATTGGTTGTCTTGTTTTACATTTTCAGCGTTTTTTCGAAATTTTGCTGTATCCACAGACCAAATAGCTGTCATTTTACGCGCACCTCACTGTAAGCATTTAATATTTGTTCATAATAATCAGCAATTCTAATAAGCATATGTTCATTAAAATTCAAATGAGAGGTATGTAATCCCGTAACAAACCCTTTGGATTCATCCCGTACACCTACAAAAACAAAATAACTTGGAGCTAATTGACTATAAAAGCTAAAATCTTCTCCAAATAAATATGGCGTAGGTTTATCAATCACTTCAAATTTCGCATTTCTCAAACCAGTTTCTACACATTTACGCAAATTCGGATCATTATAAGTAGGGGGATAACCTTCTTCAAATTTCACTTCACAGTCAACATTGAATAATAATTTTACACTTTCTGCAATTTTAGTCATTTGTTGCTTAACTATTTCTAAATCATTAATATCATAAGTACGAATAGTACCTTCCAAATATCCATGACTAGGTACCGTGTTAATAGCTTCTCCAGCTTCAAAATGACCCATATGAACTATATTTCGTTTCAAACCATTCAAATGATATTGTTGAATTTGACCAACTTGACCCAGTACATGTTGCAATGCCTCTCCACAAGAATACCCTTGCTCTTTATCTGCTACATGACTTGATAAACCATTTAAATAAAATCGATATTCTGTAGCACTTGCAGTAATTTCTTCGTCTCTAATGACAACACGGCCTTCATTTTCAAATGGCATCACATGGACACCAAAAACAGCCTCAATAGAGTAATCATTAAATGCACCGGCTCTAATTAATCGATTTGCGCCACCACCTGTTTCTTCAGCAGGTTGAAAGATAAAGACAATATTTTGAGGAAGTTCACCACGATCAGCTATGGCTTTACAACGTTTGACAAAGAGCATTAACGCCGTTGTATGTCCATCATGCCCACATGCATGCATCACATTATCCGTTTTACTTTTAAAATCTATATCATTTTCTTCAAAGATTGGCAATGCATCGATATCTGCTCGATAAGCAATTGTGTGTTCGCCATTACCAGGTAAGTATGCAATAACCCCTGTATCAAGAGGTCTTTGATAAACGACTCCCAATTCTTCTAAAAAGTTAGCGATATATTCAGTTGTTTTATATTCATGTAAGCTCAATTCTGGATGCTGATGCAAGTAACGTCTATGTGTTGTAACAAATTCTAACTCATTCATCAAAATCAAATCCTTTTAGTTAAAGTTATATTTAGACTCTACTTCGTTCGCACAAGCCTATTATGTATCATTTTATATTATAAAAATGAGGAGGTAAGACGACCTTGTAATATATGAAATCACTACCACATATAACAAGTTGAGACAATATAATAAATTTTATGCTGTCTCGTCTAAACCTCCCATTTTGCTATTTCAACATTCACTTAAATTTTATCACTATGTTTTCATTTAAATGAATATCTTTTATTTTAATTAAGTATTAGTCATTTAATTTTCTTAACGCTGAAACAATCTCACGTTTTGAATCTTCAACTTCGCTTGTTTGTTTAATGACTTTTGCTGGCGTACCAGCTACAACAGAACCTTCCGGTACATCTTGTGTTACGATTGCGCCAGCCGCAACAATAGAACCTTTACCAACACGAACACCTTCAAGAATTACTGCATTTGCACCAATTAACACATCATCTTCAATGACTACTGGTGATGCGCTTGGTGGTTCTATTACTCCTGCTAATACTGCACCAGCTCCAACGTGAACATTTTTACCAGTAGTAGCACGTCCACCAAGCGTTGCATTCATATCTACCATAGTACCTTCGCCAACTACAGCTCCGATATTAATCGTAGCACCCATCATGATTACTGCACCATCTTCAATAATCGCTTGTTCGCGAATAAAAGCACCAGGTTCAATTCGTGCATTAGTGTTTGTTAAATCTTTCAATGGAATTGCAGAGTTGCGACGATCCATTTCAACTTCTAATTCATCAATACTTGATTGATTGCTTTCATAAAATTGTTTCCATTCGTCAGCTTCACAAAAGATCACTTTTGAATCAGCGGAACCAAAGACTTTAAAACTTTCAGGGAAGCTCACATTTTCAAAGTTTCCATTTGCATAGACTTTTAGTGGTGTAGATTTTTTTGCATCACTTATAAATTGAATAATTTCTTCTGCTGTTAAATGTTGTACCATAATTAAATACGCTCCTTAGGGTTTATAGGTTGTCAAATGTATAATAGTCATTTGCTTTATTGATTAATTTTTCTGCTGCGCCAATTGCACCATTGGCAAAAATATCTTTAGACTGTGCACGATGAGTTATTTCAATCGTTTCATCTGTACCAGCAAAAAGTATATCATGTTGTCCTACGATAGTACCTCCACGAATTGAATGTACGCCAATTTCATCTTGAGTACGCTTTTCATTGTTTTCATGTCTATCATAAACTGGTGTAGATTGTGTACGTATTGATTCAATAACATCGTAAAGTTTAACTAGTGTACCACTTGGTGCGTCAACTTTTTTATTATGGTGAGCTTCTGTAAGCTCAATATCAAAGTCTTCGAGCAATGGTACAGCAGCTTCTAAAATTTTAGTTAGTGCGTGAACACCATAACTCATGTTTGCACTGAAAAATACAGGCATACTATGGCTTAATTCTTTTAGTTTATCAATAATTGTATCTTTTTCACCAGTGGTCGCAATTACCAATGGTAAAGTGAAATCTTCCTCTAATAGAGGTAATAATAAGTCAGGGTTTGAAAAATCAATAGCAACATCTGCGTCTTTAACATCTGCGATATGTTGATAAGTAGGGTAAGGGTAGGTTTTAGTTTCATCTCTTACAATTAGCCCTACAATTTCATGTCCTTTTTCTTCAGCTAATCTAGCAACACGTTGATTCATTGCACCATAGCCAATAAGTACTACTTTCATGCTTTTTCACCTGCTTTAAAATTTTCATAAGCTTGTTCTAATGTTTCTCGTTCACTGTCTTCAAGTGGAACTAATGGTAAACGGACTTCATAATTTCCAAACCCTTCCACTGCTGTTAATACTTTTATTGGAATAGGGTTTACATCTACTGATAGGGCATCAAGCAATGTTTGAATTGGTTGAAATTGCGTTTCAATAATTTCCCCATTTTGTTTAGCGTCGTATAACGCTTGGAATGATTTCGGAATCACATTTGCAACAACTGAAATCACGCCGTGACCATCTTTATTAAAATATTCAACCACATTATCGTCATTCCCACTATATAAAGCGAATTCATCTAGGTTTAGACGTTTTTTTAAATCATCTAAATAATCAAAATCATTTGTTGCATCTTTAAGTGCGACGATATATTCATTTTGACTTAAAGTTTCGACTGTTTCTGCTTCAATTGTCATATTCGTACGAGAGGGAACATTATATAAAACGACTGGTAATTTAACTGCATCAGCAATTGTCGTAAAATGCGCAATTAAACCACGTTGGTTTGTTTTATTATAGTAGGGCGTAATCAACATGATTGCATCTGCGCCTAATTCTCTAGCACGTACTGAAGCTTGAATAGATTTTTGTGTATTGTTAGTACCTGTCCCTGCAATAACCGGTACTCGACCATCTACATGATTAATGACAATTTCTAATATTTGATCTTTCTCATCATCAGTAAGTGTAGGGTTTTCTGCAGTAGTACCATTGACTACGATAGATTTCGTATCGTTCTCTATTAAATAATCAACATGTCTTCTAATGGCTTCATAGTCTACTTCATTGTGTGTGAATGGCGTTGCTAAAGCTACACCAACACCTTCAAAAATGTGTCCCATCTTATTTAACTCCTTTCAAGCTCATCACTTGTTCAAGAATTTGTACTGCATTTAATGCTGCACCTTTCAATAAGTTATCAGAAGTACACCAAACGTGGAATGTATTATCTAAACTATCATCACGACGAATACGTCCTACAAAGATTTCATCTTTATTAGTAGAATGTATCGCTAATGGGTATTCATTATTCTGTGGATTATCTACAAGTACAACACGATCATCATTTTCAAATAATGCTTGTATTGCTTCAACTGTCGCTTCTTGTTCTAGTGTTACACTCATGTGTACGCTGTGACTATCTTGTACTGGTACACGAACACAAGTCGCTGTAACTTTTAAGTCATCTGCATTTAAGATTTTACGTGTTTCATCAATCATTTTTTGTTCTTCTTTTGTATACCCATCTTCAAGGAAACTATCTATATGTGGTAACACATTATTATAAATTGGATGTGGGTAAGCTTCAGGCGCTTTGCCATTTGCACCTTCTGCTAAATCTGCCTTACCTTTAACACCAGATCCAGATACTGCTTGATAAGTTGTATATGCTACGCGTTTCAAGCCATAAGTTTCTTGTAAGGGTTTAAGTGGCACAACTGATTGAATCGTAGAGCAGTTCGGATTTGCAATGATCTTTCTATCTAATTTAGGTTCATTGACTTCTGGTACGATTAAATCGATGCCTTCAGTCATTCTCCATTGGCTGGAGTTATCAATAACAATAGCGCCAGCTTCTTCAAAGATAGGTGAGAAGTGCTCACTTGTACTACCTCCAGCGCTCATCAATACATAATCAAATGATTCTCTAGCCGCATCTTCAGTTAACTCTCTAACTGTATACGTTTGACCTTGGAATTCTACTTGTTGTCCAGCTGAACGTGCTGATGAAAATAGCACCAATTCATCAAACGGAATCTCTTTTCTGTCAATAGTTTCTAACATTTTTCTTCCTACTAAACCAGTTGCACCTGCAATTGCTAATCTTGTCATATATCATACACTCCAATGTTATTTTTTTAATAGTACTATAATTTTGAAAATTCAGATATCAAAAGTTTGATAAAGCGTTTGAACAGCACGTTCACCATTCATAGCATCAATAACACATGAAATACTAATTTCTGAAGTTGTTGTTTGATAAAATGAAATATCATTTTCAATCAATGTTATGAATGCTTTTGAAGCTACGCCCGACATGTCTCTCATGCCAGAACCAATTAGAGAGAGTTTAACGTAATCTTCATTTATCTTAAAGTCTAACGCACTAAATGATTCTTTTAAAGACTCTAAAATCGTAGAAATTTGTATGACATCTGTATCTTTAATCGTAAACGACATTTGTAATCCTTCCAAATTAACGATTTGCGATATCATATCAACATTAACAGAACCATCTTCTAAATGGTTAAATAACGCAGTTAATAAGTTGTTATCGGGTAGAGGATAACTAATTGTAACGTGCATCATATGCGTATCTAACGCAACGCCTGTAACGGCTTTTCTTTCTAATATTTCAGTTTGGGGCATAATCCATGTTCCTTTCACATTTGATAAAGTTCTTCCTAAGTATAGTGGAATACTGTAATTGTTTGCCAACTCTACACTTCTTGTTTCAAGCACACCTGCACCTAAAGCACTCATCTCCATCATTTCTTCATAAGAGACATAGTCCAAACGTTTAGCATCCTTGTAAAGTCTTGGATCTGTAGCATAAACACCATCAACATCTGTATATATTTCGCATGCTGTGTTATTACTTGCTGCTAATGCGACGGCTGTAGTATCTGATCCACCACGACCTAATGTAGTTACTTCAAAGTTATCATTAATACCTTGAAAACCTGCTATGACTAAAATGTCATTTTCGGTAAATGCTTGCTCGAATGTATCAGGGTCAATTTCTGCTATACGACTCTTCAAATGATGTCCAATCGTTTTAATCCCTGCTTGATAACCAGTCATGGCTTTGGCGTTAATACCAATATCATTTAAAACCATCGATAAATAAGAAACTGTTTGTTGTTCTCCTGTGGTAAGTAAGAGGGCAAGTTCCTGATCTTTAGGACTACTAGTTAAAGTCGAAACGTTAGCCATTAATTCATCTGTTGTTTTACCCATAGCACTTACAACCACAATTAATTGTTCACCTTGTTCAACTCTTAACCTAAGCATTTCGGCAATATTTTTTATTTTAGTAAAATCACTTACTGAAGAACCTCCAAATTTCAAAACACTTCTTTCCAATTTCTATATCCTCCTCAACGAATAGGGGAGAATCACAGTATTATAAAAAAAGAACAAGTTCGGAATGCGAACCTGTTCTATAATATATATACAAGTGATGCACTCCATTATTTTAAAATAATGACAGACTCTTAGCTCTTAACCATAAAGTCCAACGTGTTATAAGCTGCTATTATAACTGTTTCGGCATCTCACCCTTTCAAAATTAGCTGCTAGCAGGCAGGTTCTTCTAATAATTACTAATGATTGATGCGCCTCATCAAAACCATATTTAATTTTTTGTTTATGATACACATTATACATAGGCTTGCATATACTGTAAACCGCTTTTACCAAGTTTTTTTAATTTACTGAAAAATCCAACACTTTATAAATCTTTTTTGCAAATTATGTGTAAAAAGTGTTTCAAATCAATTCACATGCCCGTTTTCAAATTATAATAATAGGCGTTACAGCAGATTAAAATTCTTCATACACTGCCGGATCTTGTCCTTTTAATCTGCCGTCTTTTTGAGTTAAATTATTTATTTTTTCTATATCATCATGCTCTAAAGTGAAATCAAAAACCTCTTTATTTTGAATTTGTCTAGTAATAGAAGTTGCTTTTGGAATAGGCACTACACCATTTTGAATATGCCATCTCAAAATAATTTGAGGAATGGTTTTATCATATTTTTCTGCTATCACTTCAATATCCTTATCATTTATAACTTCTGAAGCACGACCAAGAGGGCTCCATGCTTGCGTGATAATTCCTTTTTCATTATGATATCTAATCATATCTTGTTGATTAAAATAAGGATGTAATTCTATTTGGTTAACCGAAGGCAGGACTCCTGTTTCTTGTTCTAACGTTTCAATATGTTCAGGCAAGAAATTGCACACACCAATAGATTTAATTAACCCAGCATTGCGAGCGTCAATCATCGCTTGCCAAGCCTCAACAAATTTACCGTGTCTTGGGTTTGGCCAATGAATTAAGTATAAATCGATATATTCCACATTCAGACGATAAATCGACTCTTGAATAGCAATCATTGCTGCATTGTAGTCTTGGTAACGTCCAGGAAGTTTGGAAGTTACAACAATTTGGTCTCTTGAGACATGACTCTGATTAATCGCTTTACCAACGGTGCCTTCATTCTCATAATTGTATGCAGTATCTAATAAACGATAACCTTGATTTAACGCGCTAACAATCGCATGCATCCCTGATGCACCATTTAACTTATATGTACCAAATCCTATTCGAGGTATTATCTTGCCGTCAATCATATCTAAATTTTGCATTTTCAAATTCCTCCTAGCTTAAACTTATAATGATTATATAATGCTTGAAAAGCATTTCAAAGTAATTGGCCCTTACAACATTTGTTTTACAATCATCAAAAGGGGAGTAATAAAAAATCTGCCAGATTATAATTATAACCCGGCAGACAAATATATTTTCATATTTTTAATTATTAATTAACAATCATTAGTTATTTCGTTAATACACCAGTTTCTTCTAAATAAGCTTGGTATGATATCTCTTTAGATACAGCTCCAACTGGATTTAAGTCGATTACACGATTTGCGATTGTATTGATAAATTCAAAGTCATATGAAGTGAAAATAAGAGAACCTTTAAAGTTCTTCAAGCCATCATTTACAGCAGTGATACTTTCTAAGTCTAAGTGGTTCGTAGGCTCATCAAGTAATAATACGTTTGCGCTAGATAACATCATTTTACTTAGCATACAACGCACTTTTTCTCCACCTGATAATACGCTTGCTTTTTTCTTAACTTCTTCACCACTAAATAACATACGACCTAAGAAACCACGTAAGAACGTTTCAGTTTGTTCATCCTCAGGTGCGTATTGACGTAACCAATCGACAAGATTCATGTCTACACCTTCGAAGAATTCTGAGTTATCTTTAGGGAAGTAGCTGCGTGATGTAGTAACACCCCATCTTACTGTACCTTCATCAGGTTCCATTTCTCCAGCTAGTATTTTCAGTAATGTTGATTTAGCAAATTCACTATCTCCAATTAATACAGCTTTATCATTTGGATCCATTGTAAATGAAATGTTATCAAGTACTTTAACACCATCAATTGTTTTTGATAGGTTTTCTACAAATAATAAGTCGTTACCAATTTCACGTTCTGGCGTGAATTTTACAAATGGATAACGGCGCGAAGAAGGTTGAATATCATCGAGTTCAATTTTCTCTAATTGCTTTTTACGGCTTGTAGCTTGTTTAGATTTAGATGCGTTTGCAGAGAAACGCGCAACAAATTCTTGTAACTCTTTAATTTTTTCTTCTTTTTTCTTATTTTGATCTTGAGCCATTTTCATAGCTAATTCACTTGACTGATACCAAAAATCATAGTTACCTACATAAACTTTAATCTTGCCATAATCTAAATCAGCAATATGAGTACACACATTATTTAAAAAGTGTCTATCATGTGATACGACAATAACAGTGTTATCAAAATTGATAAGGAAATCTTCTAACCAACTTATAGCTGGAATATCTAGTCCATTGGTCGGCTCATCTAGTAATAGTACATCTGGCTGACCAAAGAGACTTTGTGCTAATAACACTTTAACTTTTTGGTTATTTTCTAATTCTGACATCGTTTTGTCTTGCAAGTCAGCTTTAATACCAAGACCAGAAAGCAGGGAACCAGCATCTGCTTCTGCATTCCAACCATCCATTTCTGCAAATTCACCTTCAAGTTCAGCAGCTCTTATACCATCTTCATCACTGAAATCTGGTTTCATATAAATTTCATCTTTTTCTTTCATTACTTCATATAAACGTTCATGACCTTTAATAACAACATCTAAAACACGCTCATCTTCAAAGGCGAAGTGATCTTGTTTCAATACTGCTAAACGTTCATTTTTACCCATTGAAACATGGCCAGTTTGAGCGTCTAATTCACCGGATAAAATCTTCAAGAATGTTGACTTACCAGCTCCATTTGCTCCAATCAAACCATAGCAATTGCCATCTGTAAATTTAATATTTACATCTTCGAATAATTTACGATCGCCAAATCGTAAACTTACATCAGTAACTTGTAACATGCATTTACTCCTTTTCGTTAATCTACCGGACAAATTATAACACACTTAGCTTGTACTTTCGACCATTCTCGCTATACTGATGCTTGTTTCCTTATAGCATGTTATAATAAGAAAGAATAAATTTATGTACGAAGGAGAAAAGTATGGCCCAAGATGAAAAAGATATCGTAGGTTCAATAGAATTTCTTGAAGTTGTTGGCATAGAAGGCTCAACATACCAATTAAAAGGACCAAATGGTGAAGACGTAAAATTAAACCAATCTGAAATTAACGAAGAAGATGAATTACAAATAGGAGAAGAATATAGTTTCTTCATCTATCCAAACAGATCAGGCGCATTATTTGCCACACAAAATATGCCTGATATCACAACAGATAAGTATGCTTTTGTTAAAGTGATCAAAACTGACCGCGATGGTGCGCATGTAGATGTCGGTTTACCAAGAGAGGTATTAATTCCTTGGGTAGATTTACCAAAAGTAAAAGAAGTATGGCCAATACAAGGTGATAAGTTATTTGTTACTTTACGTGTGGACAGAGACAACAATATGTTTGCGCGTTTAGCGACTGAAACTATTGTCGAACAAATGTACACCCCTTCATTTGAAAATGAAAAGCAAAACCAAGTTATCGAAGCTAGACCGTATCGTCTATTAAGAATTGGTAGTTTCTTACTATCTAAAGATGGATATAAAATATTTGTTCATGAATCTGAACGTAAAGCAGAACCACGTCTTGGCGAAAATGTAAAAGTGCGCATTATTGGCCAAAATGATAAAGGTGAATTGAACGGTTCATTTTTACCATTAGCTCACGAAAGATTAGATGATGATGGGCAACACATTTTTGATTTACTTGTAGAATATAATGGCGAACTACCATTTTCAGATAAATCAAGTCCTGAAGCCATTAAAGAAATCTTTAACATGAGCAAAGGATCATTTAAAAGAGCCATTGGTCATCTTTACAAAAACAAAATCATTAACATTGAAAGTGGTAAAATAGCTTTAACTCAAAAGGGCTGGGACCGAGTAGAAAAATAGTCCACGAAGTTAAATGTAAAAACTATATTCAATGATTACCTTGATAATACAAAACATAGCATATGATTGAATCAAATTATTCTTTATAGAAGCACACTTTGTAACCTGAAAATACTACGGTAAAGTAGTTATTTTCAGGTTTTTTTAGCGTTTATATTACAAACCCTAAAATTTTGTAATATATCACTTGCGCTACAAACACTGCTACCAAAGCATTTATAGTACTAATACACATTATCATATGCCAAATATAAACATTGTAAATGACAAAAATGTTTTCTTAACGAAACATTTACACTAACTATATTTTTATTTAATAAACAGTGTGTAGTATAGGAACTGTAATAAATACATATAACTTTTGGGTTATTCACTTATTAGGAGGATGTTTCAATGAAAAAATGGCAATTATTTGGTACTACAGCAATCGGCGCTTCACTTTTATTAGGTGCTTGTGGTGGCGGTAACGCAAACTCAGGTAAAGGCGAAGGAGAAGTTAAGGGCGATGGCTCTTCTACAGTAGGTCCAATCATTGAAAAACTAAATGAAAAATTTGCTAAAGATAATTCAGATGTAACAGTTTCTTCTGGTACTTCAGGTACAGGTGGCGGCTTTGAGAAATTCATAGCAGGGAATACTGATTTTTCAAACGCTTCTAGACCGATCAAAGATGAAGAAAAGAAAAAACTAGATGATAAAGGTATTAAATATGATGAATTCAAAATTGCTCAAGATGGTGTAACGATTACCGTAAACAAAGATAATGATTTCGTTGATGAACTTACAAAAGAACAACTTAAGAAAATCTACTCAGGTGAAGCAAAAACTTGGAAAGATGTTAATTCAGAATGGCCATCAAAAGAAATCAAAGCTTTCTCACCTGACCAATCACATGGTACTTACGACTTCTTTACCGAAGAAGTGATGGATAAAGGGGATATCAAAGCTGAGAAAAACGCTGATACAAACGTAATAGTTCAATCAGTACAAAACAATGAAAATGGTGTTGGTTACTTTGGTTATAACTTCTACGAACAAAACAAAGATAAATTAAAAGAAGTTAAAGTTAAAGATGATGAAGGTAAAACTACCGAACCAACTAAGAAAACAATACAAGATGGTTCTTATGCTTTAAGTAGACCATTATACATTTACACAAATGAGAAAAAATTAAAAGATAATGAAGGATTCCAAGACTTTATGAAATTTGTACTTGAAGACAAAGGTAAATCAGCTGAAGATGCAGGTTTCGTAGCATTACCTGAAAAAGATTACAAAGAACAACAAGATAAATTAAAAGATATTATTGGTAAAGAAAGCAAAGATAGCAAAAAAGAAGAAAAATAATTTTTAATTAGATCGATAAGGGTTGGGATTCTGGAATGGACGCAAAGTAAACTTTGTACACTACTTTGTCATCACACTTCCAGTCCCAACTTTTTTAAATAATTGGGAGTTTACAAGAAGGAAGGAATTCACATGGCGAATAATAACCTCTCCGTAAGTGAAATGATAGCAAGAAATAATGCTAAAAAGAATGGTACGAGTGATAAAATTGCACCAATCATTTTAGGCATTATTGCAGTTTTTTCTATTTTAGCAACAATTGGCATTATCGTAACACTGTTAACAGAAACAATTACATTTTTCACACGCGTTTCATTAGCAGACTTTTTCCTTACAATGGAATGGAATCCATTTTCATCAACACCTAAATATGGTATTTGGGCTTTAATTTTAGGAACATTAAAAATTACAGCCATTGCCACCGTTGTTGCAGTACCACTTGGTTTAGGTGCAGCATTTTATTTAAGTGAATATGCTTCAAATAGAGCAAGAAGCATAATTAAACCAATATTAGAGATACTTTCCGGTATTCCGACAATCGTATTTGGTTTCTTTGCCTTAACTTTTGTTACACCGTTATTACGTTCTATATTCCCGGAATTAGGCAGTTTCAACTCTATCAGTCCAGGATTAGTCGTAGGGGTCATGATCATACCGTTAATCTCAAGCATGAGCGAAGATGCAATGTCTTCTGTTCCTAACAAAATGCGTGAAGGTGCTTTAGGTCTCGGCGCAACAAAATTCGAAGTCGCAACTAAAGTAGTATTACCAGCAGCTACATCTGGTATCATGGCATCAATTGTTTTAGCTATATCACGTGCTATAGGCGAAACAATGATTGTATCTCTTGCAGCCGGTAGTACACCAACTGCTTCATTGGATTTAACTGGTTCTATTCAAACAATGACTGGTTATATCGTACAAGTAGCTACAGGGGACGCAACATTTGGATCAGATATTTATTACAGTATATATGCTGTAGGTTTCACGTTATTTATTTTCACTATAATCATGAACTTATTATCACATTGGATCACAAAACGTTTCAGAGAGGAGTATTAATATGGCTGAAACAAACAATAGCAAAGTACTTGTCGATCAAAACACCGTTGAGAAAAAACTCTCTGGACGCTTATCCGTTAATAAAATTAATAAATGGGCATTTTTTGCTTGCACGATGATCGGTTTACTTGTCTTAGCAGCGTTAATCATAGATACACTCTTTAAAGGTGTAGGACATCTGACACCATCATTTTTCACAAGTTTCTCATCCTCAACACCATCGATGGCAGGTATAAAAGGCGCCTTAATCGGAACAGTGTGGTTGATGATTACAATCATCCCAATTTCTATTATTTTAGGTGTTGGAACTGCAATTTATTTAGAAGAATATGCTAAAGACAATGCATTCACAAATTTTATTAAAGTTAGTATTTCAAACTTAGCTGGTGTGCCATCAGTGGTCTTCGGTTTACTAGGTTTAACTATTTTTGTTCGAGGGATGGGCATCGAAGCTTTAGCGCTAAGTAATTCTATTTTAGCCGCTGCACTGACAATGTCGTTATTAATTTTACCTGTAATTATTGTAGCTAGCCAAGAAGCTATAAGAGCAGTACCTAATTCAATTAGGGAAGCTTCATACGGGCTAGGTGGTAATAAATGGCAAACGATTCGTCGCATTGTATTGCCAGCAGCAATACCAGGTATATTAACAGGCTTTATCCTTGCTCTATCTAGAGCATTAGGTGAAACTGCACCATTAATCCTTATCGGTATACCAACTGTATTGTTACAATTGCCATCAAGCGTATTCGATCAATTCCAAGCCTTACCAATGGCAATCTACAACTGGGCTAAATTACCTCAGGCAGAGTTCCAAAACGTGGCTTCAGCAGGAATAATCGTATTACTAGTCATCTTATTATTGATGAACGCTATTGCAATATTCTTAAGAAATAAATACAGCAAAAAATATTAATCTAATAATCGAACATAAGATTTAATCTAACTAGGCTATGAGCATGGGAATATACTATCATTTTCGAAAATGGTAGTACATAGCCTTAAAAAAGGAGTATTAATTATGACTAACAAACAAATTAAAGATAGAAATGATGATTTACAAGCACATACGAATCGTAATGACACACCTATAGCAACAATTGATCCAAATGCAGTGGAAAATAAAATACCTGATACGCAAAAAAACATTGTGTATTCTACTAAAAACTTAGATTTATGGTATGGTGAAAACCACGCTTTAAAAAACATCAATCTAGATATTTTAGAAAATAATGTAACTGCTATTATTGGGCCTTCTGGTTGCGGTAAATCAACATATATCAAAGCATTAAACCGCATGGTAGAACTTGTGCCATCTGTTAAAACTGCAGGAAAAATTTTATATCGTGATAATAATATTTTTGATGATAAATACTCTGTTGAAAAATTAAGAACAAATGTAGGTATGGTGTTCCAACAGCCAAACCCATTCCCTAAATCAATTTATGATAATATCACGTACGGTCCTAAAATTCATGGTATTAAAAATAAAAAAGTTTTAGATGAAATTGTAGAAAAATCATTACGTGGCGCAGCAATATGGGATGAATTAAAAGATCGCTTAGATACAAACGCATATAGTTTATCAGGCGGACAGCAACAACGTGTTTGTATCGCTCGTACATTAGCAATCGAACCAGATGTCATATTGATGGATGAACCAACTTCTGCTTTAGATCCTATTTCTACATTAAAAGTTGAAGAACTTGTTCAAGAATTAAAAGAGAAATATTCAATTATTATTGTGACACATAATATGCAACAAGCAGCTCGTGTTTCTGATAAAACCGCATTCTTCCTTAATGGCTATGTAAATGAATACGATGATACTGACAAGATCTTCTCAAATCCTTCTGACAAACAAACAGAAGATTATATCTCTGGTAGATTCGGATAATTTAAATATGGCGATTATTAGACGCAAATATGAAGGCCAACTTGACGATTTAATCAAAGATTTACGTCGACTTGGTCTTCATGTATATCGTAATATTGAATACGCATTAACGTCATTAAGTGAAGAAGATCGTAACTATGCTAGACAAACGATAGCCAAAGATAAAGATATCAATGCGATTGAAACTGAAATTAACGAAAAAGTTATTATGCTTATAACTAAACAACAACCCATCGCCAGTGATTTGCGTTTAATGATGGCAGCAATGAAAATTGCTTCTGACTTCGAACGTATTGGGGATAACTCAGCTAACATAGCTGAAATTAGACTTAGAGCTAAGATCATCGATAATTATGTCCTCACAAGACTTAATACAATGGGGAAACTCGCACTTTTAATGTTAAAAGATTTAAACGATGCTGTAAGAGATAATGATATTACTTTAATTAAAGAGATCATCGAAAGAGATGTAGATATTGACGATTTATATAGAAATATAGTCAATACAACTTATTTAATAGATAATGATCCTTTTGTGGCTGGTCAAGCACATTTAGCCGCGAGATATCTAGAGCGTATAGGAGATCATATTACAAATATCGCTGAAAATATTTACTTTTTCATCACAGGGGATCGTTACGAATCTTATAATAAATAAAAAGCTCAATAGTCGCACAGGAGTTTAATACCTTGCGATTATTGAGCTTTTATATCATTCTACAAGCTTTACACTTGCTCAATTTCATCTGTAAGTTTTTCTAATTCATCAACTAGACTGCCTATATAACCAATTGTTGATTTTAAAGGAGCATCTGTACGAATATCAATATGAGCGATAGCTGCAAGTGCTATCGGTGATTTACTACCACCGGCTTTCAATGTTTCTAACCAAGCATCGACTGCAGGTTGCCCTTCATTTTGAATGCGTTGAGACATAACTGTACCAATTGTTAAGCCAGCAGAATACGTATAGGAATATAACCCCATATAATAGTGTGGTTGTCTCATCCATGTCAATTCTGTACCTTCAGTCAATTTAACACTATCACCAAAGAATTGGCCATATACATCTAACATAATTTGATTGAGTACAGGAGCCGTTAATGATTCCCCATTATCCACTTTATTATAAACCTCACGCTGATATGCTGCTTCTAATAAATGCGTAACCATATTATGATAGTAAGTTCTTGAAATAATCGAACCAATTACCCAACGCTTAAATTTAGCATCATCACTACTTTTGAACAGATATTGAGACATAAGCATTTCATTCATTGTCGACGGTGCTTCAACGAAATACATCGAAGCTTCTGACTCTAAATAATTTTGGTGATTCTGAGCCAAAGTAAAATGGCCGGCATGACCAAGCTCATGTGCTAGAACAAAGGTTTCAGTCATTTTACCAGTCCAAGAGATAAAGATATATGAATGTGATGCGTAAGGACTTGCACAGTATGCGCCAGTATCTTTACCTTTATTTTGAGCAAAATCTATCCATCTATCATTGTATGCTGATTCAACCATTTTCAAGTAATCTTCACCTAAGACTTCTAAAGCGCCATAAATATATTGCTTAGATTCTTCAATTGAAATTTCTGGTTCATAATCCGGATCAATAGACACTTTCAAATCTTCGAATCTCATAACTTCTAAGCCATGAACGCGTTTGATTAGCTTAGCATATTTTTGCATAATTGGAGCCAAATCACTCATAATTACATCAATTTGGCGATTAAACATATCGCGTGTGACTTCTTGATCTTGTAATAAATAATCAATAACTGAATCATAACCTCTTAAATCTGCTTCTATTTTCTCTTGCTGAACTTGCATATTGTATGTAGCAGCAGTAGTATGTTGATATTTACGTAATGCATCGCTGAAATATTTGAAGCTTGTTTTTCTAAACGTTGCATCTGGATTATCTTCATATTCATTTTCAAATGTTGCATAATCTAAAGGATAGGCTTGATTATTGTGTTCAAAAGATTCAAAGTTTATGTCCAACATTTTAGTAGTGCCATATAACTCATATGCGCTATCAAAAGTAGGGGATAAACTTGCTAGTACTTTTTCAACTTCTGGTGATAATTCATATGCTTTTTTAGATTTAACTTTAGTAAGAAAATGGGGGTATTTCGACGTATTAATTAGTTCAGTTAAATCTTGTTCGGATAATGCTATAATCTCTGAGACTACAAAGGATAACTCACTTGCAATTTTGCCATAAGATGTAGATAATTTTGCACTTAGCGTCTGTGACAATTCGTTTGCCGTATCTACACTTAAGCGTAATTCTGCGTAATTAGCCATTCTGTCTAATTGAATTAATATTTCAGAATAGTCATCCAAAGCTTGTTCAATTATCTGCACATCATTCAACTGGTTAACATATTGAGCATTAAATGCCTTAGCCGATTTAATAGTCTCTGTTAAAGTTTGATAAAATTCATCGTCTGAGTTGAATAAATCTGTAATGTCCCATGTTTCTTCTATGGGAACTTCTTTTCTGAACGGTAATGTTTCAGTCATTGAATCACTCCTAAAATTTATTTAGTATTCACAGTTAATTATACATGAAAGCACCATGAGAAATACAACCGTAAGTTTAGTAAAATTCCAAGTAGGGAACAGTTATAAAATGGATTGACTACATATGAATCCACAGATATTATTAAATTATACTCCCACAGGCGGACACTATTCATATAAAAATATAGTACAATTAAACAAACATCACTTAAAATCAGGTTTTAAAATATAAGGAGTGCAATAGATGACGATTTTTGATATGCCTAATTTTTTATGGATTTCAATTGTTGCAGTAATAGTCGTAACTGTTTTTTGTAATCTCGTATTAAATAAATGGTTCGCGACAGCTATTCTAACATTTATAGTCTTGGCAATAGCGGCGTTTCTAATTCCTAATTTCCAAGACATTACATATGAGCCATTACTAGGGTTTGCAGCGTTTATGGCTGTTCTAAGCTTAATCATTAGCTTTTTGGTATGGTATTCTACGAGAAATTGGAGACGTAAACGTCGAGAGAAGAAAGCCAAAAAAGAGATTCGTAAACGTGGAGGAATACCACAAGACGAAATCGAAAATTACAGAGAAAAAAGATAAATATTTATAAAAGGAATTGTAGCATCTACGTTACAATTCCTTTTATTATAATCAGCAAATAGGTCAGGGGGGGTTATTTATAAGCTTTTTGTATTTGCTCCAATTGTTCGATAGTTAAACCAATACCACCTTCACCGAAAAACCAACTGTTTGGTTCAAAGCGTGTAACATCATTATTTCTAATTGCTTTTGAATTTTTAATAACATCATTTTGTAACGCTTGAGGTATAGCTTTACTATGTTCATTAGCTTTTTTAGTTCTATCGATAATAAATAATTTATCAGGATCAATTTCATTTAAGTATTCATTAGAAATAAGTATGCCACTTGAATTAGCTTTCATTTGTTTATCAGCGTGTTTAATGCCTAAATCTTTATTTAAGAAACCTCCAAACCTTCCTGTAGAACCATATGTTTTTAAATCTTTATCATCAACATTTAAAAACAGGACTGATTCACCACCAATTCGTTGTTTTGTTTCAGCAACTTTGTCATCTAGTTGTGTAACTAATTTCTTTGCTTCTTTTTTCTTTTCAAAAATTCTACCAATATTTTCAGTGTTTTGCTTAATTGAAGCTATGTAATTATCATTTTGCGGACTTATAAATACAATTTTTGCATTTGGCGCAGCTTTCTTCATTTCAGCCAAAGTTTTAGTATGCGCTTGTCTGAAAGAAGCAAAAATAACATCTGGTTTAGACTTTGCTAACTCATCATAATTAGGTTGACCTGGATTTCCGAGGTTTTTATATTTACTATTCTTAAATGATTTTAGTCTATCTGGTAAAAATGAAGCTCCTTGTCCCTTAGCTATTGCAACTATATGCTTTTCTAATTTTAATTGTTGCATTACATCTAACGCTCCATAATCCATCACTACAACCCGTTTAGGATTAATAGGAACCTCAACGGTTTCATGTTTCATTTCGCCTCTATTATGGTCCTTATTCTTATCTTTGAACTCATAAGAAGTTTTAATTTTAACTGTTTGTTTCGATTCTTTATCACTGTGAGCATGATTACAAGCACCTAAAAATAAAACACATAAAGCTGTTAACATAAAGAATATAAATTTATTCATATGCAATTCCTCCTTTAATCTAGAAGTTAATTATATATTAACTGAAAACCATTATCAATTAGAGTTTTTGCAATACTTATTAATTGTGTGACATTTGTATAAACTTTAAATAATCGTCACGATCGTATAAACAACATACAAATAAAGTAATGAACTCAATATTAATATTGAGTAAATACGGGCGCTTTAATTATTAAAGTTAGTATATAACAAATAAGATATACTAAAATACAATACTTTTAGCAGTCAGCGAATAACAAATGGGTCTATATATGGTGAAATAGGGCCAAGAACTTAAACTATAACAAAACATACATAACTTCCTATAATATATATTATGTAAACTAAAATGCATTTCAAAATTTTAATCATCTAAATATTAGCCATTTACTTCAAATCACATTATTTATTAATTTTATGTATTAAACCAAAGTTATATATACACATAATCATTGCATTACCTAAAAAATTTAAGCTACATACATATATGAACGAACCCGTACGTATTTTACATATAATCATCCGTTTACACATTTACTCAAATGATCACATATACACATACACCAACAATTATTTACCGTATTCAATTAAAACACACCGAATAACACATACAACAATACATAGCTGTTTATTTGCAATTAATCAATAAGGATACACGGACATCTAATTCGATACTCAGAAATCGAAATCTCAGCGTCATAATTCAAGAAATAAATAATAAAAAAAGCAATTGTTCACTTTAATGTGTCTTTTATACCTATCAGAACCATCAATCCTTATAATATGGTTTTGATTTTGTTATTACTTATATAGGGTTACATAACATAATTATAGTTCACTTAAAAATACGGGTTTTTCTCTCATTTTTGGGATTTATGAGTTAGTAAAAAGTTTTCAGTCCGACATTGATACAGCAATCTTCATCCATTAAATGCTTCCGGTTAAATCAACGACGTAATATTTCTTGTTATCGGTGTAATTATCATAAGTGTTCCAAAACAAAACTGATTTCTATAACTTGATTTATTGGTCTTTATTTATAATTAATGGTTTTTCAAAAGTATTTATAAGATAAGTAATCAAAACAACAGCACAGCAAAGTTCGACAAAGCGCGTTATATAAGCGATTGTTATTAATGCAGCTTTTAATATGTTTAATGTAACCATGTAAGAAATTTTATTCAGGGTTATATTATTATTTAATTCGCTCATAGCAGCATTCATTATTGCAATATTTATTTGTACTTTGTTCTATTGACGAAACATCCTACATGTAGGTATCACTTTTACGATAGATGCATTACATTAATCACTTTTTATTTATTCAAACTACTATTATTAAGAGCAAGAAGGCAATTGTAATCAAAAACACCCTAAACTCAATGTTTTAGGGTGTTTTTTGTATGTTATTTTTATAATATAAAAAATATTTTTACTATAAAATTATTTTTTATGCTTAGATATTGAAATTGTTTTACCCTATGCTATACTAAATTACGTGGAGTGCAACCAGAATCGAACTTCTCAGACTATTCCACACTTTAGTTCACTGTTATATTGGAATGCCATCCTAATATAACCAACTTCAGAACGAAAGAAAGCATACTGACTAGGGCTTAACATCATCAGTATGCTTTCTTTTTTATTATTTTCTAACCTTTTTTCTTAAATTATTCAGTGTATTAAACAACCAGTATTTCGATTTTTTGATTGGTTTGTAGAAGTCACCGATTAATTCTTCGATTTGTACATTAAAACCACGTTTAAAGCGATAAACTCCGTAATCCTCACTGTTTTCAGTGAAATCACCAGATAGTCCATAGAAATTATAACGTCCATATCCATGATCAAAACAATAATTCAACATGAACCAATGCATCATATAAGGTCCCATATATTGGTTATATTTTTCTGAAGAACCACCTGAGAAATAATTTACTTCATACGCATTTGCAAAGTAAACACCTGCAGCTAGATTCAATATCGCCCCATCAGTTTGTCTTAATTCACTTGCATGAAGCAATTCCTTTTTATCATGATCAATTTGTTTATCTAACTCGGCAATTTTTTTCAATTGCTTATCTGATTTGTTTTCATTTTGCATCATTTGATCTCTACGTGCTTCTTTTTCATTAATACCCTCTTGTGTATTATTGATATATTCATCTAAATCAATATATGCCAATGGTACTAATGCTTTATCTCCATAATTATCAATAAAATTATAGAAATATTCATCTGTTTTTGAAACAAAACCAGCACGTTCTTCCGTTTCACGGTAAAGTTCCAAGAATATACCAAATTCTTCTCTTGGTAATAACCTTACTTTAACACCGTAATTAATTGCTTTATTTATGTTTCGCTTACGTTGACCATCGAACTGTTTTTTTAATGAAGCTGGGGTTTCACCATCAAGATTCAATACACCCATCCATCTCACTTGACTCGACGTGTCATATTCCGTTGTAAAACCGTGATGCGTATAGTTGTGAGATTTGAATAAATTTACTAATGCATCATTCTTATCTTGGTTCGGTAAAGGATTAATATCTTTATCGTAAATTTGATAAATCCAATATGGATCCATTTTTACATATAAGCAATTATGTTGTTGCAGATACGTATCTAATTCACGTAAATAAAAATCAACTAAACCTAAATCATTGTAATCCATCACTGGTCCACGATTTGAATAATAAACATAGCTTCCCATTGTAGGGATTTTAGAGAAAAGACTAGCAGCAATAACTTGATTGTCGTCATCTTTTAAGCCTAATAAAACAACTTGAAATCCATCTTCTTCTCTTGTCGCAATATTTTCTTTCACTTGAAAGTAATGACTCTCTAGTGCTGGATTCTGTACAAAATTGTCATATTCTTTGACAGTTAACTCTGTAAATTTCATTCTAGCTTAGTTCCCTTCTATTAAATGTTTATTTCTTTTTATCTTTTATTTTCTTTAATGTCGTATAAATTTTGTACATTGGCTTATTGATTGGTTTAATAAAGTCACCAACATATTCCACTACATCCGCATTAAACCCTTTTTTAAATTTAACTACACCTGCGTCTTCTGCATCTTCTGTAAAATGACCACTAATTCCATAAAAATTATATCTATCAATATTATGATCAATCGCATAGTTAATCATCTTCCATTGAATGGCATAACTACCAGCAAAATGTCTAAACTCATTCGACGTTCCACCTGCATAATACACAACTTCATAAGGATTAATGATGAAATATGCTGCTGAGATTGGTAGTTCATTACCATGTTTCTCTCGTAAATCTTTAGCTTCATCGATTTTTTGTTGATTCGCTATAAGTTGTTTCTCTAGATTATCTTTTTTGTTATATGCTTTTTTATTTTCAGGTCTTTTCTCGATATCTTTTACTGCTTTATTGATATCTTTGCTTAATACCTCACGTTCGGCTTGCAATTCTTCAATATATTCATCGAAATCCATATAAGCTAGAGGTACTAATACGCGATCCTTGTAATACCTTAATCTATTATAGTAAAAATCATCGTCTCTATCGTCAAAATCTTTAGTTTCAGATGTATCTTCCATGAACGAGCGGAAAATTGGCAACTCATCTTCCCCTAAGAACCTTACTTTCACACCATTTTTTTGTACTTTTTTAGTATTACGTTTACGTAAACTATCCATACCATTTAATACATCTTTAGCTGTTTTGCCTGCTAAATCCAATACAGAGTGGAATCTAATTTGAATAATTGAATCGAAACCAGTTAAAAATCCTTGGTGTTTATAGCCAAGCTGTTTCATTTTATCGAAAATCCAATCATGTCCTACATTTTCCAATACCTCACCATCATGATTACGGTATTGATATGCTAAATAAGGATCAACTCTTAAATAAAGCGCATTATGTTTTTTTACATATTTAGATAGTTCATTGAAAAAGTAATGTACTAATTCTTTATTTTCAAAATCTATAACCGGACCTCTATTAGTGTAAAAATACTTGAAAAACTTCATTACTGGCACCGCAGTTAATAAACAAGCTGCAATGACTTCATTTTCATTGTTTTTTATACCTACTAAATGCGTTTCAGTACTTTCTGCAATTTTTAATTCATAATTTCCTACCATTTGTGTGAAATGGCTATTTGGCATTTTATCTGTAAATGCACCAAACTCTTTTGCAGTTAAATTTGTAAATTTCATTTTTGTATACTCCTAATTGTCTATAATTCTTTTTCGAGTTAAACTTCAATCTTAATTATTATACAATATTCATTCATAAAACAAAATCAATACCCTGTCCACAATGCTTTATATTCGTGCTGTGTCTTACAATTATATCATTACTTCTATTCTAACAAAGTATTTATATTTAATCTTTCATCAGCATTATTTTAATTATTAAAAAGTGTTTTAATATTCATGTATTGACCAAAAGTATCTTAAATAATAATATTTAAAAAAACAATATTTCCCTTTATATTACGTTTTTAATATAAGCAATCATGTTTACATTTATCTGTGTTGATTTCGCCCTTCTTCAACTATATTTAAATTCAAATATTACTATATATTTGGCTACTTCTTAAAATATAATAAAAACTGGGAAACTTCATAAGTCTCCCAGTTTTTATTTAGCACAAATAACTAATAAATTATCATTGTGTTTATTTTAATGCATCACGTAACGCTTTACCGATAGCAACACTTGATTGTGGATTTTGTCCAGTGATAAATTGACTATCTGATTCTACGTGTTCGCTAAAGTTTTCTTTAGTTATAAACTTAGCACCTTGATTTTCTAATTCTGTTTGAGTTAAGAACGGTACCTTATTTTCTAAGCCCATTGCACGTTCTTCTTCATCTGTAAATGAAGTAAGTGTAACGCCATTAACTAAGAAATTACCTTGTTTATCTTTGGCGCCAACAAATGCACTTGGTCCGTGACATACAGATGAAATAATTTTATCTTCAGCTTTAAAATCAGCTAATATCGATGATAATTGTTGATTGTGTGCATAATCAAATACTGTGCCATGACCACCAGGTAGATACACAGCATCATACTGAGCTACATCTACTTCTGCAATACTTGGCACATCTTTAATTTTTGCTACAAATTCTGCATATTTATCAAGTTCGTTGTTTTGTGTTGAGTTTGGATCTAAAGGAACTGCACCGCCTTCAATAGAAGTTATATCTACAGCAATGTCTGCTTCAGTTAATATATTATAAGGTTCGCTCGCCTCTTCTAACCATAAACCAGTCGGTGTTCCATCATCATATTGATTTCTACTTGTTAGTATGAATAAAACTTTTTTACTCATTTTATATCACCTCTTTATAAAATAAGGATTATCTTCGATACAATATATACCAAAAATCCTCTGATAATCTGATACCCTTATTTTAACAAATTCATACATAAAATTATTGTGGAATTTTATTGATTAAGTGCATTTCTTATAGATTTCAAGTAATTCAACATATTTTTTTCGCTATCATTTTCAAATCGTTTAACAATTTCACTACCTATAACTACACCATCTGAAGCCTCTGTAATATCTCTAACATGTTCTGGAGTTCGTATACCAAAGCCAGCAACTACGGGAACCTCAGATTTATCTTTTATTTTTTTAATTCTATCTTTTAAATCTGGATGGAATTTACCATTTTCACCAGTTGTAGCATTCATTGTTACAGTGTATATAAAACCCTCTGCGTCTTTAGCGATTTGATCACTTCTAGTTTCAGATGTTGTCATAGCGATTAATGAGATGATTTTTGTCTTTCTATGTGGATGACGCGATTTAAATTCTTGCACTAATTCATGTGGTAAGTCAGGTATAATTAATCCATATACTCCGGCACGTTCGCATGCTTGTAAAAAGTCTTCTTCGCCATAGTAATTGATGATATTATAATACGTCATTAATACATAGTCACTTTGAATTTCATCACGATGTTCTGTGAGTTGATCCAAAATGAATTGTATATTCACACCTTCTTGAATTGCTTTATTACCAGCATCCATAATGACAGGGCCATCAGCTACTGGATCAGAAAAAGGCACCCCTACTTCAATTATATCAGCACCTACATTACTTAATGTTTTCACATTTTCAATAAAATGCTTATTTCCCATTACATATGGTATAAATAATTTATGCATGTGTGTCACCGTCCTGTTTCATATAATTTCTAATTGTTTCCATATCCTTATCACCACGACCTGATACTGTAACAACTAAGATTTCATCCGAGTTCATAGTCGGTGCTAATTCTTCTACATAGCTTAAAGCATGTGCGCTTTCAATAGCAGGAATAATGCCTTCAGCTTTAGTGAATCTAACAAGCGCATCCATCGCTTGTTTATCACTCGCAGTTGCATACTTCACTCTGCCGATATCATGATAATACGAATGTTCAGGACCAACGCCAGGATAATCTAATCCAGCTGAAATAGAGTGTGCTAATTCTATTTGACCATGCTCATCTTGAATTAGGTACATCTTAGTACCGTGTAACACACCTTCTTTACCTTTATTTATTGCTAATGCATGTTTGTCAGAATCAAAACCTTCACCAGCTGCTTCGACGCCATATAGCTTTACATCATCTTCAACAAACGGATAAAACGTTCCAATCGCATTTGATCCTCCACCAACACAAGCAACAATGGCATCAGGTAAGCGACCTTCAATTTCTTGAACTTGTGCTTTTATCTCTGTTCCTATAATTTTTTGGAAGTCTCTCACAATAGTAGGAAATGGATCTGGACCTAGCGCAGAACCTAATAAATAATGCGTATCTTCTACATGACTGACCCAATATTGCAGTGCCTTGTTCACTGCATCGGATAGTGTTCCTTGACCTTCAGTTACTGGTTCTACTTTTGCGCCTAATAATTCCATTCGAAAAACATTTAGTGATTGTCTCTTAATATCTTCTTCACCCATAAATACAACAAGTTCCATATCAAACAATGCAGCTACTGTTGCACTAGCCACACCATGTTGACCTGCACCTGTTTCAGCAACCAATTTATTTTTGCCCATACGTTTAGCTAACAATGCTTGTCCAAGTGCATTATTAATTTTGTGAGCGCCAGTATGGTTTAAGTCTTCACGTTTCAAATAGATTTTGGCACCACCTAATGATTCAGAGTATGACTTGGCATAAGTCAATGGTGTTTCACGGCCTACATAATCTTTTAAATAGCCATCGAGTTCTTCTTGGAATTTAGGATCTTCTTTGGCCTCTTGATATGCCTGTTTAAGTTCTTGTACTGCTGGCATTAAAGTTTCTGGTACATACTGCCCACCATAATTACCAAAGAAACCAAATTCATCTACTTCTGTTTGGATGTTTTTTACCATAATTAATGAGCTCCTTTTACAAGTTCTATTATTGATTGCATTTTACATTTATCTTTATCATTATTTGTTTCTATACCACTAGCAATATCATAACCACTATGTTGTAGTGATAATTTTTCTATCTTTTGAATATTTTCATAATTGATACCGCCTGCAATCAAATAATCAATATCCTTAACAACTTCAAGTATTTCCCAATCATACACTTTGCCTGTACCACCATAGTTTTGTGATGGGGTGTCTATAATAAATTGGTCTACTACATGTTTATAATATTCAATTGCTGTCAGTAATGATGCACTATCTTTAGCCGGCAAGGCTTTAATAATCTTAATAACCTTACTTTTTTGTCTTATATATGAGATTGTGGCTAATGGTTCCTCACCGTGTAATTGAATTGATGTGATACCAGTTTCTTCTATTAAATTGTCTATCACATCGTAATCTGGATTCACCAGGATAACTACCTTTTCCTTATCATCAGGGATAGTATCTGTAAATTGTCTAATGGTTTGAATATCAACAAATCGCTTACTTTTGGAAAAATGGATAAAACCCATCGCATCAATGTCTAAATCTTTTGCTTTCTTCACATCTGATAGCTGACGAAAACCACAAAATTTTAACTTCATTGCTTCACCTTATTTAATTTTAATCCCGGTAGAAACTGGCTTAAATCATCACATTTCATTAACGATTCACCAATCAATAAACCATCTATACCAGAATCAACAATATTCGCTACATCTTGTTCATCACGAATGCCACTTTCCGAAATATAATAATAACCATCTTTTTTATTTTCTAAAATTTCATTAGTATGCAAGACGTCTGTAACAAATCTTTTTAGATCACGATTATTCACGCCAATAATTTGTGGATTTAGCTGATAAGCACGTGATAACTCTTCTTTATCATGCACCTCAACAAGAACTTCTAAATTTAATGACGTTGCATATTGATATAACTCTTTTAATTGCTGATCAGTTAAGACATTGACAATCAATAGAATCATTGAAGCACCTGCTTTTTTAGCTACATCTATTTGTATTTTATCTACGACAAAGTCTTTACATAATACTGGTAAGTCAGTTTGAGTAGTTAAGGATTGTAAACGTTCATAGCTACCACCAAAATACTGCTCATCAGTTAATATTGAGACTGCATTAGCGCCGTGCGCTTCATAATCTTTAACTTGTTGCGCTAAATCTCTACCTGGCAATTCATTTAATGTTGGACTTTTAGATTTAATTTCTGCAATAACGGCTAATCGATCTGATTCATCTATTTGTGCCTTAAATGTAGTTTTATGTGAAATATCTACATCATCAAGTGTTTTTAATTTTTCTTCATAATAGCCCTGTTCGAGCAAATCCTTTTTATATAATACGATTTCATCCAATATAGTCATACGTTTTGCCTCCCATTTTGTTATATTGCGCTAATGCTTCGCCTTCATCAATCAATTTCTGTGCTTTACTTACGCCTTCTTGAATTGTACTCACTTGCTCTGATACATATAGTGCAATACCAGCATTCAATACAACGACATCTCTTTTAGCACTGCGATCTGTTCCATTTAAAATATTTTTAGTGATTTCTAAATTTTCAGCTGGTGTACCACCAATTAGGTCTTCATTTGGCGCATAATCTAACCCAACATCGATAGCATTTAAAGTATAAGTTTTAACACTTTCATTTGCGTTCACTTCATATATGATATTGTCTCCAGACAAGGTTGCTTCATCCATACCATTAGCCCCATACACTACAATTGCTTTTTTGCGCCCTAAATCTGCTAACGTTTGAGCAATTTTGTCTAGTTTTGAAGTTTCATAGACACCCATAACTTGATAATCCAATTTAAAAGGATTTATTATCGGGCCTGTTATATTAAAAATCGTTGGATTACTCATATGTTTTCTTATAGGTTGTATTTGCTTCATAATTGGATATGTTTCTGTCGCACTTAAAAATGCTAAGCCTGTATCGGCTAATTGACTCGGTGTCTGTGCTACAGAAGTAGTTTGAATTTGCATCGCATTGAGTAAATCTGTACTTCCTGATGATGACGTAACACTCTTATTACCATGTTTAATAACTGGAACCCTGGTACTCGCGATTATAAAAGAGACAGTAGTTGAAATATTGAAGCTATTAGATTTATCTCCACCAGTACCGCAAACACACATACTATTTGGATAGTAAGGCTGTTGATCATACATAGAATGTATCAAACTTTTAGCAATGTATGTTAATTCTTCCTGTGTAATTTCTTTTTCAGAAAACGAAGTTAAATATTCTATTTTCACTTCATCTTTCACATCTTCAGAAATAAGTAACTCAATAAATGCATTCATTTGTCGCTGGTTTAATGGTTTATATTGATTGAGTAATGCTTGTAATTCCATGACTTTCAACCTCCTCTACAATATTTAAAAAGTTTTTAATAATTTGTTCTCCAAATTCAGTTGCAAATGATTCAGGATGATACTGAATACCGAAATGTAATAACTGTAAATGTTCGAATGATTGAATACAATCATTCGTTTTTGCTGTAATTGCTAAAGATTTAGGCAGCGTTTGTGGATTACTAATAAGTGAATGGTATCTCATTATTTCAGAATATTCTGGAATATCAGAGTATAACTTTGTCTCTTTTATGATTTGCATTTGATCTTTTTTACCATGCATAATATGTTCACTTTGGATTACATCCCCATTATGATAACAAGTTAACGCTTGCGCACCTAAGCACACACCTAATATAGGTTTATTTTCATAGTACTTAATAATATTTATTAGATTATGCGTATCTAATGGATGACCAGGACCTGGTGATATCACAATGCCTTCAACATTTAAATTATATATACTAGGGTCATCTGGATATTTAATAATCACTTCTTTATGTTGTGCTATCATATTCACTAAATTATAAGTAAAAGAATCATAGTTATCGACAATTAATATCATGGTGATACCTCCAATAAACTTTTGGCTTTCAACTTCGTTTCTTCAAGCTCTTTTTCAGGTATAGAGTCAAATACTACACCGCAGCCTGCTTGAACATTCACATGCGTCCCATCAATCATCATCGTTCTTATTGCTAATGCAAAATCTAAATCATGATTACAATTAATATAACCAATACCTCCACTATAAACGCCACGCTTATGTGGTTGTGATTCGTAGATACGTTGAATCGCTCTGAGTTTTGGTGCACCCGAAACCGTGCCTGTAGGTAATAAACTCGCAATTACCGTCATTGGAGAATAATTATTTTTTAATTTACCAGTTACTTCACTCACGATGTGCATTATATGTTCATAGCGTTCAATTGTCATTAGTTTTTGGATTTTTGACGTTCCTGTTTGACTTACTCTATGAATGTCATTGCGTCCTAAATCAACCAACATACTATGTTCACTTAATTCTTTATCATCATTTTTCAACTGCGTTTCATTTAATTTATCCTCATCTTCAGTAGCACCTCTTTTAATTGTTCCAGCAATTGGATTAGTGATTACTGTTTCACCATGTACCTTTACAAAACTCTCAGGTGAACTTCCAACAATAATGGGTTCATCCATATTCATATAGTACATATATGGACTTGGATTTTGTCGTTTTAGATTTTGATAAAGTTGGTATGACAATTGTTGTAGTTGTTGACCAAAAAAGTGTTCGTAGCTATAAATAATCGATGGTACAACTTGGAACATATCTCCTTGTTGAATAAGTGTTTTCATATGTTCAACCGTTTCAATAAATTGTGTTGGTGCCATATTAGATTTTATTTCCTTCTCTGTTAAAGGATGTTCAATTTGTGTTGGATAAATATTAATTTTTTGCAATTCTGCCACACGACGTTGCACACGTTCCTGTAATTGTGAGTCATTGTCATCAGAAAATAAGTTTGTCGCTATAACATATAAGTGCTCTTTATAATGATCAAAAATATAAACATCTTCTACCATATAAAATTTCGTATCGTGTTGTGGATGATCTGCTAATTCAATTTGCTTTAATACCGGAAATTCATGTCTCACTAGATCAAAACTACATGATCCTACGAACCCTGATATAAATGGCAATTGTGCCAATATTTCGTCATCTATAGTCATTTTGTATTGGTCAATCAGTTCCTTCATCTTGTCATATGGTTGGTTACGTTCTATGTTTATTCCGTTCGGTGTTTCTACAGTCATTACGTCATTATCTAAAGTAACAGACCCATACGTGTCGAATATGACAATAGAATAACGCCCTTTTAATTGAGATTGATCTGAACTTTCTAGAATTATTTTATTATTTCTTAATCTTGCTAGTGCTTCTGGGGTAACTTCAGCATTTAATTTTTGATATTGTACTTTCATATTACTTTCCTCCTTATAAAAAAATCAGCATCCTTAAACAATGTTTAAGGACGCTGACGCGCGGTACCACCTAAATTAGTAGATATCTATTTTATTAAAAATCATCTACTCTCTCTTTGTTTATTCATTTTTAATCCAACAAAACCCAATTTCAGTATATGTAGGTGTTAGTTCTCATCAACCACTAACTTTCTGCAACTACCTAATCATCACTTACTTCATTTTGTCTTCCGATTCAGTTCAATTTTAATATAAAAAAACACCACACTAACGCATACTGTAAGGACGCGTTACCGTGGTGCCACCTTAGTTAACAAATTCATTGTTCACTTTAATTGCTATTTAATTTTCATTTAAAAGCCCAATTCACAATATATGCAGTGCTAATTTCCATCAACCATTAGCTTTCTTATTGCTACATCACATATTTGCTACGTTATCTTTCAAATGGCAACTTCTGTTGCGATTAGTAATTAAGTAAAATCCTACTAGTATAAATCGAATTTGTCAACATTTAAATTTAATTCATGAATTCTATTACCATCTTCAACAGTGAATCAATTATTAAAAAGCTTGGATTCACACGTTTTATCGTAATCTATCTTCATTATTTTGATATTTTTCATAATTATCTTTCGGCGCTACTTTCTTAATAATATTTGCACCTATTGCAAATAAAAACAAGAATATGATTGGATGATAAGGTATCTTATGATCTGCAAATGTTACATAAGCTGCATATAACAATACTAAAAGCCAAAATATAGTAAATAGTATAGCCCTCAAACTTGGTTTTTTCATAGTTTATATTCTCCCAAATTGCATTTTCATTTTTACAATAAAATTTTATTTATTAATTTCGTTGTAACTACTTAGTCTCCATTTTAAAGCTATCATAGTAAGATGCAATAGCTAAAGTGAAAATGTTTGATTTGAAAATATAATAATTAAACTTTGAGTAGTACATATAATTAGAAGTCATGAGTTAATATACTAAGCTGCTCTCTAATAATCTCTCAGATTCTTATAAAAACATCAATTTATTTCTAGGTTATCCCTAATACTTCTCTCTATTTGATTCACATTTCAAATGAGCAAGTCATACCATGTTAAAAATCGTAGCCATTACTGAAGTATAATAATTATAATCATTAATTATATTTTATTAATACTTGTTTCTTGTTCTTTATAGTAAAGTTTTACTTTGTCGTTTTTAGAACGCAAATTTCCTTTATAAATAAAATACAGTGCTATTGCCATAAATAAGAGTGCTATAAATCTTCTCCATTCAAAATGAATAACTAAACTGTCAAACCAGCCAAAGTGGTCTATTATAATGCCGATAGCTAATTGGCCTATATTTTCACCTAGTTTTCCATAAATTGCACTTTCAAAACTAAGTACTGATCCCGCTATGATAGCTAGGATATAAACAAACAATTTCATATTAATCCTCCTATTTGAATATCTGGATATCTAAATTTCTCGATATAAATTAAAAATAATAAAAACAGAAATTTATAGACGTTAAATTTCTGTTTTTATATTTTCTGCCAGTACCTTAATGGTCTCTTCATTTCTTCTATAATAAGTCCACTGGCCATATCGAACCGATTCTAAAAGACCTGCATTTTGTAAGATTGTTAAATATTGAGAGATCGTAGACTGTGAAGCATTTGCTTTCTCTTGTATGTCTCCAACACATACCCCACCTTTAAGACTCACTCCTTTAGGTAAATGTGCACCTTGTTTTGGAAAATTTACTTCAGGGTCTTTTAACCATTTCAAAATATTTAATCTTGTTTCATTTGATAGAGCTTTAAAAATATTTAAATATTCCATATTCCACATTATATCGCCTTTTCTCGATATGTCAATTATGATATACTCCCTTGATTTTTATAACTATTACATACTTAAATAAATTTCTTCATAGATACAATATGTAACGACTTATTATTCGCCTTATCAATAGTATAATTATCAAATATAAAATAGCCTTTATCTTTATAAAGACTAACATTTCTTTTTAAGTTCACACGAACTTTACATATAATTTCTGATACACCTTTATTTTTTGCATATATTTCTAATGCCTTTAATAAATGCTTTCCTATACCTTTCCCTTGGTATAAAGGGTCTACAGATAGTCGATAAAAATTCATTTTATAATTATCTATTTTAAATCTAGCCATTGCCACTGGTTCATCTGACTCATATGCGATTAAAGCTTTTTCGCCTTCTTCCAATAATGCTACACTAATACTCTTTTCTGTTTCCTCTAAAGCGCTAGATGGAATTTCATCATTTTTGTATTCTGAAAATGCTTTAATCATCAACTTGTGAATGATTGGCGCATCAGAAATCGTTGCTTCTTTAAAGTCCATTATTTACACATCCCCTCTTCGCTTAGAAATTGTGATAAACAATTTGGTTCATAGCTATTAAGTACTATTTTGTTATTTGCCTATTTACTATAACAAAAGGATTTAAGAATTCCCTTACTATTAGGCCTCTAATTTTTTAAATTCTGTGACAAGTACATACACTCTCCTATTTAAAGATACCTTAATGCATTTTCTACTGATTGAGAATCACTTGAAACTATATTAACGTTACCAATTGGTAAATCTTTATCTTCAGATGTAATATAATAAGCTTTTTCTGCATTTTTTAGTAATTCAAAATCATTAATATCGTTACCATAAGCAACATACGGCTGGTTGCTAATTATCTTGTGTAACGTAGTAAACTTATTTATGTCTTTAGCTGTTATGTCGATGTTGTTATCGCTTTCATGATAACTAATGGACAATAATTTTTCATAACTTTCAAATGATTTTCTTATCTCATTATATAAATTTTCTGGTACATCTATTAATATAATTTTAATCGGTTCCTTTATCTTACTTAGTTCAACGTTTTTTGCAAGATTATCTGGATCAAGTTGTTTGTAAATTTTATTCTCAATACTCACTTTTGCTGAATAATCAAATGATCCATCGATTATATAGTCTAAGTTATAATCATTTATTACACTTTTAATAAATTCATATTCCTCAAAAGGTATATATTCTATCACCTCAACCTGATCATCTATGGAAATTATAGAACCATTTCCACCAATTAGAGTATTGTTCTCAAAATTATGAACAATTGGTAACAAATCCCTTATTGGCCTCGCCGAAGCAAATATTACTTGGTACTCTTCACCCAAGCATTTTATACTTTCTTGCAAATTAGGTTCAATGTATCGTCCGTTAAAACATATCGTTCCATCTACATCAAATACATAAATCACATACCTTCCTCCTCTCTTACAATGAAAATATTAACACTAACAAAAATTATTCATCAATATTTTTTAAAAAGTACGCTTAATAACCACTTTTAGTTATTTTTAATAGCAATAGAAAATATTAATGCAAAAATTCTAGATTTGTAATCAATTCTATTTGAATCATTGAAACTCAATCACCTACATTTATATACTGATTGACTATTTCCAAAACTGTTTTTTATAGTTAACCAATTAATAAAAATAAATTTATAAAATATCTTGAGAAAGTTATTAAATCATAACCGAACAAAAAAATATTATGAAAAAGGTAGAAAAGGAAAATATTGCAAATTAACTTCTATAGTATTAGTAATTGCGAAACCCATGAAGAACTGCATAAACGTGCGCTCTATAAATACAACGAAATATTGACTTATTATAGAAGAAGTTATCGAATTTTTAATTGAAGTAACAAAAATTCTAAAATAATAATAAGTAGAAAGAATATGGAACAATGCCCAAATAAAATTCACACTACTTTATTTAATTTATATGAAATAATCACATCTTTTGTAGCTAATGAACTATTACATGCCTAACAAGAGTATATGAAAAATCCACCTTCTTATAATATATTTTAACAAATCATTTCTACTTAATAAAAACCATTATTTCTATATACTATTTTTAAGATAAAATTAAAGGTTCTGTTGCAAAGTAAAAAAATATAGCTAACCACTAATTTATCATGTCAGTGT
>NZ_RCVN01000099.1 GCF_003697915.1 Staphylococcus pseudoxylosus | reverse complement strand
TATACAAGACATAACAAATCGAGCTATCTAATTTAAAAAGTAATGTTAGTCAATAAGATTGAAAAATGTTATAATGATGTTCATGATAATCATTATCAATTGGGATGCCTTTGAAAATTGATAATTTAAAAATAGAAATTATTTTTTATAAACAGAAAGAATTTTATTGAAAGTAGGGAAATTATGAATCGTTTGCATGGACAACAAGTTAAAATTGGTTACGGGGATA
>NZ_RCVN01000098.1 GCF_003697915.1 Staphylococcus pseudoxylosus | reverse complement strand
GCTACCTTCGGCGCTAAAGACCTTTCTTGCCGTGAGACAAGCGCTCGCATCTTTCCTCACTTGCACGTTCTTCTTACTCACTTACCACTCGTAAGCTCGTTTCGTCGCTCGTTTAGTTCGTCAGCTTCAAACGCTTTCTCTCGACAATGACTTTCGGTTGAAGTTAAGCTCTTTGCGCATAAAAAAAAGACCCTATTGGGTCTTTAATTGCCTGGCAACGTCCTACTCT
>NZ_RCVN01000097.1 GCF_003697915.1 Staphylococcus pseudoxylosus | reverse complement strand
ATGGCGTCATTATATCTTGAACTATTAAGATATCTTTTCGTATTTTCTGATTAAAAAGTGCTTTGTTGATAATATTTGCAACTAGGAATGTATCATAACTTGATGATAGAACAGGTAAATCATGTTCATTCGCAAAATTAATAACTTTATTAGATGGCTTAAATCCACCAGTAATTAATATAGCCGTGCCTCTTTTTAAAGCTTCAATCTGCACATCTTCGCGATTTCCGA
>NZ_RCVN01000096.1 GCF_003697915.1 Staphylococcus pseudoxylosus | reverse complement strand
GTTATTGCTTTTAATAAAAATGTTTTAGGCTTCGTAATTACTATATTTATATTATGTAAACCTATAAAGATGATTGCTTTTCTAACCAATAAAAAAGAAGAGAAGATCTAACACATCTTCTCTTCTGTAATATTAATTAGGATTTATTTCTAAGTTGAGTTATTTTAATTGTAAATCTGTTTTCTTTAATTCTTTTATAACTTCTGCAGTATCATAACAATTTGTTGCAATTGTTA
>NZ_RCVN01000095.1 GCF_003697915.1 Staphylococcus pseudoxylosus | reverse complement strand
CGTGATAAAGTTACAGGAGAGTTTATTGACGGTTATCGTGTAGTCGTTTATCCTAAATTGAAACCTACAGCAGAACCAACGAAAGAATCAGAAACAGATTCAGTAGACGGTGTCGACCCTATCCAATGGACGTTGGCAGTACAAGCTACTGAATCAGACATTTATTTGAATAATGGTAAAAATGTAGCTGCTATTGAATATGAAATTTGGGGAGACCAAGCAAAAGATTTCATCAAGA
>NZ_RCVN01000094.1 GCF_003697915.1 Staphylococcus pseudoxylosus | reverse complement strand
ATGAAGGCAGGGAATTATGATTTAAAAAAATTATCAATACTAAACAATGGTTTTGGTGGTAGAAATACGAATGAATGGGTAGGAAACCCAACTTATGCTTTGCCTTACTATTTACAAAAATACCCTAATGGTTTTTTACAAACATCGATGGAACATAACCCAGACCTTTTAATAATTGGATGGGGAATGAATGACGCTGATAAAAACCATACGAAGTTCGCTGGGTTAACACTAGAAC
>NZ_RCVN01000093.1 GCF_003697915.1 Staphylococcus pseudoxylosus | reverse complement strand
AAGTGAACCGTGAAGTTCTGAGCAGTTTTGTCATCATTGTCGAATGTCAAATCTGCTGGATAGCCATCAGTAACTAACTCATACCCGTGTTTCTTATAATCCGCAATGCTGCCACTGGTACTATAACTGGATTTCGAGCCCGTTGTTCCTGAAATTGAATCCGTCTTTAAAGTTTTGCCGGTCGTATCATCAACGTAGCTGACACTACCTTTTTGCTGATCTGCGGTATAGGTGATCGTTGT
>NZ_RCVN01000092.1 GCF_003697915.1 Staphylococcus pseudoxylosus | reverse complement strand
TACCATCTATTGTTATAGACCTATTTCTCCTTAATATTTCCTCAAATTGAGCCTGGCTTTTAGAATCTATTTCGTTACTAGGCATACCTGTTGCGATGACAACATCTATCTCTTCTTCAGGTAATTCCCTTGCAAGTAAACCGATGGAGCATTCAACTAAATCTTCAAAAGATTGGTATATGTATCTATTATTAGTTGATGCAGTATCTTTACCCGTGCTTGTTGTCTTATCTAAGTCTTTAC
>NZ_RCVN01000091.1 GCF_003697915.1 Staphylococcus pseudoxylosus | reverse complement strand
AAAGTCTTAATTGTCATGCATCATAATGGGAAGATATACAATTCCAAAAATATTCAACAACTATTAGATAAACGATATATGAATGCACAAATTAGAAAACAAGGTGGTCGCCACAAAGGTCCCCCACCTTTTACAAAGCAAGATCAAAAAGTGTTTGAACAATCACTATTAAGAGTCATTCATCGAATTAAGGAGCTGGATTAATATGAAGCGAATCGCAGTTTATTGTGGTGCAAGCAAAGGTC
>NZ_RCVN01000090.1 GCF_003697915.1 Staphylococcus pseudoxylosus | reverse complement strand
TAAATCGTTTAAGTCACTTGTTGCAAATCGTCCACCATCTAATTGAACCATTGGACGAATTTCTGGTGGAATGATTGGAAGTACATCTAAAATCATCCATGAAGGTTTGTTACCTGAATTACGGAATGATTCAACAACTTCTAAACGTTTAATTGCACGAGTAAGTCTTTGACCAGTAGCTGATTCCAACTCATCGCGTAACAATTTAAGTTCTTCGTCAAGATCAATCTCTTCAAGTAAATCTTT
>NZ_RCVN01000008.1 GCF_003697915.1 Staphylococcus pseudoxylosus | reverse complement strand
TCTTGTACCAATTGTTAGTAATTGATATCTAACTGGTACGCCTTTCCATGTCTCTACCATACTAAATTCCTCCAAATATAATTTATGGCCATGACTGCTCTATCATGACCACGTTGGATTATTGATTTGATTGTTTATTATTTTTATTCTTGAACGTTTCCCAAATACCTGTGGCCATGAGTCCACTTATTAACCCTGCTAGCAAACGACCAGCTACCGATAATTCACTTACAATTTCTGGTATAAATATTGTTATGCCGCCTATGACTATTCCAATTACCATTGAAACAATTGGTATAAAGTTCTTAGGTATTGTCTTCGTTCTTTTAATAACTTCCGTTAATGCGATTGTGATAACTGAGATAATCCCAGCAAATGCGATAATTTGTTCCATTTATAATTCCTCCTAATTAATATAAAAAGCCGACCCGAAGGTCGACTTTTAAAAATCTAATTATTACTTACATACTCCAAACCAAAAACACGTCCAAAAATCAGCTCCTAATGTAAAACTAGTTAAAAGTTCTAGCATAATGTTTCACCTCCCCTCAATATAATGAGATTAATTTATAATCCTAACCACATTCTTATGGCAGCATAAACAATTGAGGTTACAATAGTGAAAATCCCACTTATGATTAGCCACGTTAATTTGTTAAGTAATTTTTTATTATCTTCTCTTTCTTTATTGATAGAGTCTAAAGTAAAATCCATTTTTTGATTTGTTAATTCCTGTGTATGTTGTCCTCTCTCTATTTCTTTCAAGGAATCATACAGTTTTTCAATTGAATTTTGAAAATTTTTTCTATCTTCTTTTTGGGCTTCTTCTATCTTTCGAAGACGCTTATCATTGTATCTATCTTTATCTTCTAAGATACCTACACGTCGTTCTATATCTTTTGTTCCGTCCGCACTCAACATGACACCCACTTTCTATATAATAAAAGTCACAAGCTATTCAGCCTGTGACTCTGGATATTTTTCATTTGTTATTAATGCATAATCCTCTCGATCAATAGCTAGCATATCTACATACCATTTAATATCTTCGTTTGTTAAACAATTCCAATCATACATTTGTTTTATTTCTTTAACTGTGGGCGAAATCAATGCATCCATTTTATTTTTATCACTCATTAGCTCCCACCTCTTTATTAAGTTTTTCTTCTAATTCTTTAAATTTATTTTCTAAAGAAACAATTTTTAAGTTACTTTGGACACTTTGTTTTTGTAATGTAGCAACCATTATTCGAAGGCTGTCTATATCTTGTGGTGGATTATCGATAACCATTGTTTCACTTTCTTCTTTGTAACTTGTATTTACTTTTATTTCTCCGTCTCTATATAAATAGTATCCAGGTTTAAAAGTTTCCACAAAATTACTTGGCAAACCTTCATCGCTGATTTCAATATCTCCATCAAAACCACCAACGATAGCAAACGCAATAATGATGTCAGAGCTATTTACTAATATTCTCATTATTTCCACCCCTCTATACGTTGGATAATATAGGCATTCCTATTTGCACCTGAACTAGTTCCTGAAACACTATCGAAAGAAACGTCATTCGCTAATTTTAATGTTGTCCCATTTGTAACATCAATCTTTAACTCATATGTTCCTAATAATAATCCGTCACTATCTCGTAAATTATCACGTTGTATCACTATATTTTTATCTATAGATCCTGTTAATACTACTTCGTTAAATGTACCTCCTGGATATATCCCTGAGATAATAATCATACTGTAATCATATAAATCACCTAATAAGTTAAAATCACTCCCTACAGTAGAAACTGTTCCGATATACAAAACTCCATGTTGAGAGGATATTTTATCATCTGTATAACTATTAGCATTAGACTCTGCTGTGTTTGCTTTGTTTTGAGAACCTTGTTTTGACTCCAAATCCAACAATGCATTTTCCCAATCATTCCACTCATTGTAATATCTCATTACATATGTGTTGTTAGAATTATATGGTTTGAATGTAATACGTTTCACAGTTTCGTCACGTTGCTCAACAATCGTAAATCCTGCTGTGGAACTTGCTCCTGTAATAGGAGTGTTTGTTGTATAATAAAAACCAGGTTTCAATTCTCTTAATTTATTTAAATCATTCCCTAATGAAACTTGTGTATGATTTCCTGTATCACTAGTCAATTTATATTTCTGCCAATTCTCCGATTCACCCTGAGTCACAATGTCACTATCAACTAATTTTTGTTCAAATTCTTCTACTTTCGTATCTATATATGATTTATCTTCGCTGAACTGTGTGGTGTAATTATCTCCTGTTGTTGTCATTTCATTTAACTTTTCAGTGTGATTTGAGTTGTACTCTGTTAACTTATCATCTGATAATTTATTAAGTTGATTGACTCCGTCTGTAGCTGCTTGATTAACCATAGTTACGTAATCTTGCATATTCGCAAAATCTTCATTCAATTTTGCCATTGTGTCTGAAACTTCATCACGTAATTGTGCAAAAAGCTTTATTTCTCTTAATTTCTCAGAAGCAGGAATTGCACTTAATAAATCTTCTGCTACTTCAAAACTAAACTTTCGTTGTACCACTACTTCTTCACGATCTTTAGTAGCTACATATACTTGACCTGCCACAGTCTTAGCAACTGTCATAAATTCTGTAGGGATTGTATAGCTTACAACCCCGTTTAATTCATCAATAATTTCAAAACTACCATCAACAACTTCCGTACTATCTACAATATAATTAACCCCTGATTCAAGCTTAATAAAAACTTCCACATTCTCTTTACTTAAAGATAACGGGAAGTCATTTCGTGTAATTTTAAATTGTAATACTGCTGTATTTTTGTCTTGATTCCAAAATTGAACATTTAAATTTGATAGACTTTGGTATTGCGCAGTTGTTTCTAAATTTACATTTACTATTTTATCCATAGACATAAAGTTAACCTCCTAAATTGATTTACCATCCATTAACGTCCACGGTGATGTACGTTCGTTTTTACTATTGCTGAAATAAGCTATATATATTTGCACCGAAGCTGTAGTTGTAACACGTGTTAATGTTACTCTAAAAACATAAGGGCTAATGTTTTCAACTAAAGCTGTCATTCCTACTCCTGTAATTGGTAAACCTAGTAATTCTTTACTTCTTGAAGCTGAAATATACCATGTTTTATCACTAATAATTCCAATTTGATTTATATTAGTAATGTGGTCTGGTACATATTCAAAAGGTCCACCCATTGAGCGAGTACCGATATGATTCCAATTTGTAGCATCATTTGAATTTGAAAACTTATTAATAGAAACAATTCTTGTAAACTGCATTATATCTCGAACGAATGTACTTCTTGTTAACGTTTGTTTTACTTGCCCAGCTTGGTTTGGAGCAGAAACTGTTAGCCAATATCCTGCATCTCTCATTTCCTTTGGTAAAGGGAAATCAGTTAAATTTTTAATATCCACTGTATATAAGTAATATTCACCAGCTTCAATAATATCTGATAACTTTGTAAAATTATGGACTGGTAAGGTTTTTGTACGCCCTCCTGTTTCCATTAATGATTGTGGTGTAGCTTGTGCAGTAAGCTTATCGTACACATCACGCATAAAAATACCGTGAATCTCATGTGAACGATAATTCCCAGCGCCAACTGTCACGCCTACTAATAATGCTTTCTTCCCTGTTCCTTCATCATAATATAATTGCATACCCTCTGCTTCTTGGAAATCACCTGGATAAAGGTTACCAGTTTTGCCAATATTTGCTTCTTTTTGATATTTCTGTTTACCTGTTTTAAGGTCAAACACGGTTAAGAAATTGGGATTCTCTGGTTTAGAATCCCCAGTATATAAATACAATTCTCCTTCTCCAAATTCTATACCTTGCATAGGTTGTGAACCATCACCACCACCCGTCAATTGTCTAGGTAAGTCGAATTTATATAAAACATTATCAATTCTGTTATCTACATCTTCCAAACTTCTTATTTCAACGTAATTAGATGCATTTCTTGCGTCCCATTCACTAGATGGGTATTGAATACGATATAAAATCAAACCTTCTTGCTGATTAATTACAGGTGTAATATAAGGTAATTCAGGGTGTCCTGTGAAAACTTCTTCCATATCATAATCGCCATAACCAATAGTTATATCTGGTCTAAAACTGAAACGTACAACTTTTCCAAAACCTTCGTGATCATTAATATAAGAATAAATCCAAAATTTATCATCTTTCCATCTATATCCGTTGTGGGTACCATGTCCTCCACCTTCAATATACATTTGTGATATAAACTGACCATTAGATTTTAGCTTTGAAATCTTATAACCTTCGCTATAAACTTGCGTCATATAAATCAACCCAGTTTGATTATCTAAGTAAAAGCTCTGCATTACTGAGTTTGTCCATGGGGATAAATTAGTTAAATACTGCCAATTCTGTTTTGGAATATCAAAAGCAAATTCTTGTGCTAAAACTTGTTCTTTTGCATCGTTTACTGACTTTAATACTTCTTCTTTATCTATTTCAAATCTAGTCGAATCTGATTGTAGTCTATCAAACAATGTAGTGTGGCTAACACCTTCGTTATCTAATCTAGCGTCTTTAACTTCTTGTAAACTATTCTTGCCTTTACTTAAAACCAAATTATTATAACGTTTATTAATAATATCTAATCCACGTTCTACGGTTTTAAATCTTTTATCTGTTATTTGTTGCGAACCGTGCGCATTGACTTCATCTGTTTTATGATAGATGAATTGATTATAAAATTCATTTACAAATGTTTCTGTTCTTAAAAAATTGGTATGCAGTTGTTGCCTAAAGTCTTTGCCCAAAGTTAACTCAAGGCTTTTTTGAAGTCTTAGCATTCCCATTACTCCCATCTTATTTTAAATTTACATCACAAAATAAAAGTATGATGTAGTGGATACCATTGCGTTGATGTAGGTGAATCAATAGAGGAATTTTGCATAGTAATTATTCCACTTGTATTTATGCTCATTCTTGTAAAATTTGGTTTTCCTGAAACAATAGAAGTGTTTTGTACAAAATATAGATTTGTACTTATTTTGCTAGATATAAAAGAATTTAACGAACCTATCGTTACACCACTCGATGAGGTGATTCCTTTTACAGCTCCTTTTACAGATAAAAAACTAGTATTATTTAAAGTTATAAGCCTAGCTTGAGGAACTGTACCACTACTATAAATTTCAATTCCTGTAGCTAAAGTTATATCTTTCCAACCTGTATCACTAACAGTTGGTATATTAGCTACTAAGTCTTTTAAACTATTTAATTGTATCTGTAGATCATTTACATTCGTACTTACACCAGAAATATCGTCTTTTATTCCATCAATATTTAAATCAGTTAATCCATCCGGTACACCTTGCAACCCTTCGATATGACAAAGTGGATAAAAATTAACATCATTATCATCTTTCATAAATATAATTGGTTCATTAGCCATCAGATAACACACTCCCCACTACATCAGTAAAATAATTACTTGTAACATTCTTGTTTACGTTCCAATTACCTTTAGCAATTGAACTTGTAGCTCTTTTCATTCTCATATCTATTTGATTTTGAATATCAATAATATCTTTTTTAGCATTACTAAATTCCACTTCTACAGGTTGTTGTATGAGTGGATGGAATCTTGTTATTTTCACTATTTTTAAATCAACATTAAATTTAAGTGGTTTATGGATGAATCTAACAATGTTATTTTCTTTTAGATCATCATTTCCTATATACATCCTATCGTTATCATTCCCTAAATAGTTAGTTGTCAGTTCAATAGTCGGTTCATCATTTAACTGTTCTATTAAAGATTTTCTCAATTGTTCTTTTGTAGTTGCATTTTCATCAAAAACTGTAGGAGCAGTCATTTTACCGAAAGACTCATACGTATTTGGTGAAATATATTCATCCCATGTGTAGTAAACATCTTTACCTTTTAACGCAGCTGTTAAATTTAGTACATTAGATTTTTCAGTACCTACATACATAACTGGTTTTGTTTTATAACTTACTTCAGGGTCAGCACCTTTAAATACTGCCTTAAATGTATGCTTGCCTTTTTCTAAATCCTTAGCAATTACAATTTGAGTGGTTCTTGATGTTTTACTGTAACAACTATAAGTGCCTATTTTTCTATCATCAAAGTAGACATCAATTAACCCACCACGGGACATTTTTTTAAGTCCCCATGTCAGAGTTTCATTCCCCCATTTACATTCAAATGTTTTTGTATAATAACTACCTGGTGTATCTACTCGCCAAGTACCTTCTTTATGAAAGTTTCCTTTATAAGTTAAATTAGGTGGTTTAATTGGATTATAATTATTTGTTTCAGACTTAGTTTTTTTCTTACCATAACCTTTTATATGTGTTTTCATATCAGTTGTGGTTATACTAGCTGTAAGTTCATCATTATTTCCACCATATATAATAGGTATATCTGAATATTCATAAAAAGAATCAGGTTGATAAAAATAGATTTTTTTATTATCTGCAAAATATATATAATTGAAATATTCAGCGCCCGAAACAATAAATTCCATGCCGTTTTGTCCACCTAGTTCAGATACAGGTGCAACATCACTAAAGTGACCAATGATTTCATACTCAAAACCAAGTTCGTTATTATTGAAACCAAAATCCAAGTATTGTTTCAAGGTGTAATTAGGGGCGTTTTCTTCATCAGTAACATCTATATTCAATTCTTCACTCTCTATATCTTTATCAACAAAATGATTTTGAAACTCCATAAAAATATGCTTAGCGACAATGTCGTTAAGCACAGTTTGACTATCGTATTTTAATGAAGTTGATTTAATAACATAATATTGTCCCTCATAAATAATGTAATTTTCATTTACCAGCATATCGAAAATATCTTCTTTGCCACTTGCTTTAAAGGCAGTGAAAGAGATGGAACGTTCATTGTTTATTTCATATTCATATTTAAATGAACCTAAATCATAGTCTGTTAACATTTCACCATAATTACCGAATCTGTTCATTAATATTAATTCCTTCATCTTTTCACCTACCTATATATAAAATCAAATTGAAATTCTGTAGTTATTTTTGTTAGTCCATTACCTTCTATTTCAATGTTATTGAAACCAGGTAATAGCTCTATCCATTCCCAATTAGTGTTAATACCGACACGTTCACTATCAAGAATCGGATGAACACCATTTATAGTTAATATTTGATATTCTTTCAACGCGCCACTATATATAAAAGTTTGTCCAGTCATATGATTTGTCATTTTAAATCCATTTGGAGCATTAGCTTTGATTCTTATAATTAACTTATGATGCAACGGATCTATTTTGTCGTAACTTCCATTCCATATTTCAAATCTTTTATTAGTATGTTTGTAACTAATTTCTCTATCAGTTATTAATCCACCTTCAAATTGCCAGTAGTCAGTAAGAAAATTAACATCTAACGTATCTCTTAACGATTCTGAAAACCCTTTATAAACATTAAATGTCACTTCAAATTCACCCGCTTTAGTACCCACATCGGTTATAGCATTACCTTCACACTGTACAGCGTACTTTTTTCCTGGCATAAAAGAATGGACAATATAATAAGGCTCCCTTCTAAAAAGGAGCCCTCTCATTTTTTCTTTCATTAAGTTATAATCATTTAAATCATGACCTTTATAATAAAATCGAAGTATTAATTTAAATGGACCAAAAGTGCTAGGCCCCACCAATACACCATCGCGACCTTTAATTTCCAGTGTGTTAGTTCGAACATCAACATCTTCTTCTTTATAATCGAACACTTTTAGGTACGGCAAATCAGTTATCATATAATCAAAATTATCATTGAACATACGTACAGTTTGCTTCAAGTATAAACACCTCCCTAAATACCATAGTTATAACTTCTCATTCTTTGTTTTGTACCCATAGCTTGTGCGACATCATCCGTGTTAAATCCTTTAGGCTGTTGCTCAATATTTTGTGTACTAGAGACCAATTGCGCTAAATAATTAATTGCTTGTTGCATTTGGTTAATTTGTTCATCTTGACGTTCAACAACTTTTCTAAGCATTGTATCATCATTTGATGTATTAGGCGTTTTCATAGAGTTAGGTCGCTTGTTACCTGTTGTTGATTTACCGCCTTGGATATCTTGTGCAGCTAAAGCTAATAATTTCATAGCATCATTACGTTTACTTGGGTCAGTAGGAATTATCCACTCAGGGTGACCCGCTTCAGCGATATTATACCAACCTGAATCTTTTATTAATCCACCAGTAGCAAATCTACGAGCACCAGATGGACCCCAACCACTTTTTCCGTATGGTAAGTCTCTGCGCCAATTTTTATTATTGAAGAAAGCAAGTAATTGATCATAACCTGATTTAATATTCGTATGACCTTTCATAGCGTATGACTTAAATGTACTAGGAACATACTGTAATAAACCTTGTGCAGGTGTTCCTCTTAAGTTATTAATATCTCCAATATTCCCCTGAGTTACTCCTGCATCTCCGTTTGACTCACGTTGAATTTGTGCAATAATTCCGTTTCTCTCTCGATTGCTAAGTTTCACTTTCATTTTCTTGGCAGCCTTGTCTATTGTACTTCCCCATGCTGAAGGTTTTTTCTTACCTCCACCACCAAGTCCTTTTAGCCATTCAAGAACATTAGATTGGGGAACTCCTTTTTTATTAAGTTGGAAGTGAAGATGTCCACTACCTGCAGTGAAATTACCTGTGTTACCTGACTTAGCTATTAAATCACCAACACCGACTCTTTGACCTTTCTTAACAAGTTGTTTAGATAAATGCATATATTGATTGGTTAATCCTTTACCAATATCTATTTCTATGGATTTACCGCCACCGTAATCATTCCATACTTTTGAAACCTTACCACCAGCGACAGCTTTAACATTAGTTCCAGGAGTCATACCAAAGTCAACACCATAGTGTTTACCGCCATTGAACCCTAAACCACCAGTATAATTACCAAACTTTTGCCATATATCATGTTTTAATAACCAAGCTGCGTCACCTTCGCCACCTGCTGCGTCTTCCATCCACCCTTTAATTAGGCTTTTTGCAGCATCTTTTAATTTGCCAAACATACCTTTCATCATATCGAATGGTAAACTAGCATCTTTAGAAATACCAAATGCATTCATATTCACACCAAAAGCATCAAGTATATTATTTAATAATTTTCCTGGTTTACCTACCCAGTCCATAACATCTCCGACTTTATCGCCCAGCCATTTTTTGCCTTTACCAATGGCTTTAGCGGATGCCTCTAATGCTTTTTGTGTATTTTCTTTAATACCATGTGCTGTGTCAGAAACACCTTCGCCAAAATCACCAGCTATATTTTTAGTTTTGTCCCAAAGATTTTCATCTTTCTTCTTAGTTCCATTTGCAAATCTAGGTAAAGTTCCATTTGCAAATGCTGGATTACTGTTACTTAACATAGAGTGCGTTTGAGCTCCATTATATACGGTTGACCCTTGAGGAAGGTATGTTGTTGTATCTCTATTTGGTGTGATGGCTGTTTTACCGTTACGATATTTAATCATTTCATGACGGAATCCACCTGGTCCGTTACCTTGACCTTTATCGCCTACAGTTGCAAGAGTATCCCTTGCTATTTTTCCATTTTTAACAACATTTTTAGTAGCATTAGTATGTTCAGTACCTGTGTGGAGTTTAATTTTAGGTAACTTATCCATACCAAGTTTTCCACCGACCCAGTTGACACCATCAATTAGTTTATTAAGACCTTTTTTCACGGCATCTACCATGCCGGTAATGTGTCCTTTAATTTTATCAATAATACCTTTTAGTCCGTTCTTCATATTATTGAAAGTCTTCTTAACAGAACCCCATAGTTTGGAAGCTATATCAGTTACTTTACCTTTGATAGATTCCCAAGAGTCAATCAAATTATTTTTCACTTTACTTATTATGCTTTTTATACCATTACGCATATTGTTAAAAGTATTTCTTACGCTATTCCATAAAGTTTTTGCTAAAGAAATAACTTTATTTTTAATAGCTGTCCATACATCGTATAAGAATTTCCTTATACTTCTCGTAATAGAATTCACACTATTTTTTAAGTTATTGAACATACTTTTAACGCCGTTCCACAAAGCTTTAGCTCTTGAAACAACGCCATTTTTTATATTTGTCCATAGTTTTAAAGCAAAGTTTTTAATTGCATTAAAAATTGAAACTACACTACTCCTTAAGGAGTTAAACGCAGCTTTAACACCATTCCATAAGGACTTAGCTCTAGAAATTACAGCATTTTTTACAGTAGTCCATACTTTGATTGAGAAGTTTTTAACAGCATTAAAAATTGAAATTACACCGTTTTTCAGTGCGTTAAACGTTGTTTTAACTCCTGCCCAAAGTAATTTAACTGCTTTTACTACACCATTTTTTATAGCGTTCCATACAGCAATTGAAAATTTCTTCACTGCATTAAAGACAGTCATAACGACAGTTTTAATTAAATTTATATATAGTTTCATTGCTGTAATCCAAAGTTTAACGATATTAATTACACCTGTTTTTATCGCATTCCAAACCCATAGTGCAGCCGCTTTAATTCCATTCCATATTGCAGACAAAATATTTTTTAATGTCTGTATTGGATTTTGTATAGCAAACTTAATACCATTCCATGTAGCAATGGCTGCTGTTTTCAACCCATTCCAAACTGCAATACTTACCGTTTTAATTCCATTCCATATTCCAATAATATAAGGTTTTAAGAAACCAAACACCGATATGGCAGTAGCTTTAATTTGATTCCAAGCATTAATAACGAAATTACGGAAAGTTTCGTTGTTCTTCCACAGATATACAATACCTGCAACTAGTGCAGTAATCGCAGTAATAACTAATCCTATAGGACCTGTCATAAATTTAATAGCTAAACCTAAACCTCTGGTTGCTAAAGTTGCTGCTTTTGTAACACTTGTCCACACGACAGTTGCTGCTGCAGCGACTTTTGACTTGACTGCTTGTCCCATTTGAGCAACGGTTAAGCCTTTAGTAGCATACATATATGCTAAGGCGGTTGTTTGTGCTGCACTCATAACACCACGGTATACTACTGTTGCTGCTCTTGCTACACCAGTGGCTATAGATACACCACCCATTACAGTTCTATATACACCCCACATGGGAATAATAGCTGCTAATGCTCCACCTACAGCAGTTAATATACCTGTCATCATACCCATAGTATTATTAGCTGTAGCACCTTTAGCGATAAATCCAGTAATAGCAGTTGTAATACTAAGCATCACTGATCCAACTGGAGCCATACCTTTAACTAAACCAACAATAATGTTTCCAATGTTTTTAAGTAACTGCCAAACTTTAGGACCATTTTCATTTAAATACGCTATAAAGTTTTTAAATCCCTCAGTAGAAGATAAATTAGCTGCCCAATCTTTAAACGTCTTAGTCACGCCTGCCATTCCTTGCATTACCGTTTGTGAATGACCACTAAAAGCTTGAAAAAGACTTATTATACCGCTAAATACATTACCAAATATTTGCCCTACAATCGGTAAATTCGTTTTTGTATATTGAATGAACTGTGCAATTCCTTTATCTGTGCTAGCACTATTTGCCCATGCATTGAATTTATTAGCTAAACTTTCTATACCTTTACCAGTCCATGTAAATAGGGGTCCAAATTGTGTGAACATATTTGTAAGTCCATCACCTACACGCATTGCAGCATTTAATAAATTTTGAAATATTGGAGGGCCGATATTATTAATGAGTTTGAAGGCATTTTGAGCATTTTCTGAAGATGTAACCCAATTACGCATTTCTTTGGATGCACTAGCTATCTTATTTGTAGTTTGTGTAATAAATGGTGTTAATTTTGTTAAGGCAATTCTCGCAATATTAATACCGTTTGCCATTGTATTAAATATAGCTGCTTGATTTGCTTTAACTAAATCTTTCCATTGGTTTTGCAAACCACTTAATACACTTTGATAGTTTCTAACTTCATTTGTAACGCGTATTTCGCCATCTTCTAACATCTTTAATGCTGTTGTAGCTTGACCACTGAATGCCATAACGCCACCCAAAGCAACACCATATGCACCACCTAAACCAATTGCACCACCAGCAGCTGCAGTTGCAGCACCACCGATACCAGCGATAGCACTTACTGCGCTACCAGCAATAGGAATAATTGTAGAAATATTTGCGACTAAACCACCCATGGTAATGCCTTTAACGACATATCCAACATTTCTAAAACTATTACCGATTTTATTAATTTTAGCATTAACTTCTTCCCAACGCTGACCCATTGCACTTGCTGCTACACCAATACCACCAATAATAGTTTGTTTACGTTGTAACTCTGACAATTCATCATTAGTTTCATTAATACGGTTCTGTAATACGTTATATGCTAAAGCATTTTCATAAACTTCTTTTTCTGCTTTATCTAACTTAGCTGGTAACTGACCAACTTCACGATTCAATGATGCATATGATTTTTCGGCATTAGTTGCTTCTTTTTTAGCTTCAGTCATTGCAGTTTTAGCACTAACCATAGCATCATTATTTGCATCACTGAATTTTTGCAGTTCATTCTTTGCATTAGCTGTGGCAACTTTAGATTCGTTTAAATCTTTTTTAGCACTGTCTACTGCTTTAGAAAGATTATTGTAGTTAACCTTTGCCTTAGTTAATTGATTGCTTAAAGAAGTTAATTCTTGTTTAGATGCTTTACCTGACTCACTCAATTCTTTGAATTCTTGTTCTAATTCGTCTACAGAACTTTTAGCATTTTTCATTTTAGCACCCAGTGCTGTAACAGTGTTTTGCATTTGTTTCTGAGCATTTTGTGCGGATTTAACATTAGTTTGATGTTCTTTTAACTCATTATTCATCTTATCGTATGAGTCGCTTAAAGAATCATATCGTTTCTTAGCGTTTTGAGCATTTACAGCTGACTCTTTTAATTTGTCTGACATGTTTTCTTGTGCGCTTCTCAGTTTGTCCAATTTCTTTTGAGATTGCTCACTTGCACGCCCTTGTTGGGTTAACTTTTTGTTTAAACCTTCAAGTTCTGTCCCATATTTATCTACTGATTTTTCAGCTTTGTCAAAAGTAGAGAGATTAGCTTTCATTTGAGCATCTGCTGTTTTTAATTTACGTTGTAAATTAGCCATTCCACGATCTATATCACTCGTATCAATACCCAAGTCAATCGTAAAACCTTGTATATCTCCTGCCATGTCTTCACTCTCCTTTCATTTTAGATATAAAAAAAGAGCCGTTAACTGGAAGCTCTAGGGTCTTTCCCAGTTATTGCTCCTATCAACGACTCACTTGCGCTAACTTTTTTAACTTTACTTTCTTTCTTGTTTTTATTATTTAAGATACGAAGCATTTCGAATATTTCAGCATCGTCTATTTCTGACATTTTCCAACCAGCTTCTAACAAATCCTGATAAACAACCTCAACGTTTTTAGCCATCTTTTCAAAAGTTAAGTCTTCTTTTGTTAGCGAATCATCATTTATTTTTTCTTTCCCGTGTCTTCATTAGCGCCGCTTACTTCAGTAATAATTGTTTCAAAGTATTTTTCGCCATCAACACCGTCTTGTAGTTCATCCACAGTAAATTGATTGTTATATAAATCTTCTACAATCATTTTTTCTATTTGATCTAAAGTTTCTTCGAATTTGTCTGCTTGTTCAATACTTAATCCTTCAGGATTGGTACTTAAAGCACTCATTCTCATAGATAAACGTGTACCTTTACGTGCTTGCTTACCAGTAAATCCACCTTGTTTATAAAACTTTTTCTCTTCACCATTGATATTTAATACTAATGCGTTTGACATAATTTATTACTCCTTTTTCATCGGGTTTTCTGTTCGACCGATTATTTTTTATTATTTTTTATTATTTTTGTATACAAAAATAGGCGACCGAAGTCGCCTTAAATCATTTATGCAATTGGTTCATCTGCAGGTTGTTCTTCAGAAGGTTGTTCAGTTCCTGTATTATTTCCAGTCTTTCCAAAAATAGATTGAAAAACAGTATCCTTACCTTCACTTGAACCTTTTGGTTCATATGCCATCATTACTGCTAAATCTTCATCAAATCCACCAACACTACGTTCCATGAATTGACCTTCAATTTCATCAGAACCGAATTCTACACCATCTTCTTTAGTCTGACCTTCTTTATTTGGACGTGTAAATACCCCTTTGGATAAACCAAACCATTCCATAGACCCGTCTTCCATAGTTCTTGGTATTGCTACGGCTGTGTAAGTAATACCACTAGAATTACCAAAACCATATACATTTGTATTTGTTTCATGTTCAATTAAACCTAACAAATCTTTTTGAACATCAATTGGTAATTTATGGAAAGTAAGAGACAATGTTGTTTCTCCAGCTGATTTAGCAATCTCAGCTACTTTATTTGAACCATATGCTCTTTCTAATTCTTCACCGAATTCTAGTGACATCTCTTGAACGTAATCTACGTCTTTGATGTCTCCAATTTGTATTGAGCCATCTGGTTGCTCAGTTAAAACTGCGTAATACATTTTTCCTAAACCTGTTGCAGCATTATATCTACCCATTTAAAATTCCTCCTTAAATTTAGGCATAAAAAATAGCCCTCCGTATTTACGAAAGGCTTGCCTATTCAATTAAATCTTTATCTATGTGTCTTAAGTGCTCAATTGTATATGGATTACCACGATACCTTCGGGCATCCATATAAATTTTTATATCTTTATCATATTGATCTATACCGTCTTGTTGGCGAAAACCAATTTCCCATAAAGTTTTACGAATTTCTTCCTGTATTAATTTTACTTGGTCATAATTAGAACCACGTACATCAATTTGATATAAATACTCAGTTGATAAATTAGTATCACTTGCATAAGTCGATGGTTGAGGCGCAATTAATGGACTGATTAAGATATAGGTGTTAGTTGTATCTGCTGTTTCATCATAATGATACGCTCGAACACGACCTGTACAATGCTGAGCAATTGTTGCGTTTTTTAATAAATATTTTTGTAAAGTTTTCAACATATCAAACATTTACAGTTCACCTTCTAACGTTTCTTTAATTATTTGTTGATATGGTTTCTCTGTCATAAACATAGTTCGAGCAATTGCACCTTTACCTTTAGGGTTAGGTTGTTTAACAGAACCATATTCATTAAGATGAATAATAGCGTAACGATTCATTGAACCTTCCCAATGTATTTTCACCATACGAACTTTCCCGTGGATATAATAAGGGTCAGTGACACTTATTTCATCTATACTTGCTCCAGTATCTTTAAATATTTGGAAATTATCTTTCATAACTCCTACAAAATATTTAGAACCTAGCTTTAACGCTTTATCTTGCGCTTTTATCATTTGTGCCTCTCCATATTGTTCTTTAATCTTTCGTAGTAAGTTATGAGTGCCTCTTATCTCTACACTCATGATGTAATATATTCACCGATAATTTTTATATTTGCGTGAGATTCAGTGTCATCATCAACTTGTATAATATTGAATTTCTTCCCTTTATATCTTGGTAATTCGATTTCAAAATACATATCATCTGTTATTTCATATTCCATTGCATACCATGTAATCATCGTTATTGTTGCTTTATTATCTGTCATGTCCAAATCTTTTTGAGAAGGAGGATAAACATTCGCAAAACATTGGTAATAAACTTCTTCCACACTTTCACCTGGAAAAAAGTCATCACTAGGTTTTGCTATATAAAAAATAACCGGTGTGCGCATTTCGCCACCAGTTACCAATTGTCTACGTGATTGCGCCATCTTCAGGCACCTCCATATTCATAATTTGAAATTGGACTATACTAGATAAAAAGTTATCATGAAATTCTTCTAATTTATCATTTAATACATACCTTGTACGCTCATATACTAATTCACGACCAAGTGAGTATTCTTCTATATTAAAATTGCCACACTTAGCTTTTATATCGCTAAAGGAAAGCTCTAAATCAATTTTTATTCTATCGTCTTCCATGTTATAGAATATACGATTACGTTTTTTAAATTCTTCTACATGAGTGTCAGTAATCAATTACATCACTTCTTTTCTTGAATGCGTTTTAAAAAAGGACCATCAAAACCTTTATCAGATAAAGTTTTTTCAACTTCATCTGAACGTTTAACAGTCATTTCTACTTCTTCATCCTTTTTCAATTTCTTACCAATTTGTGTATCTTGATAAGGCTTTACAACTTTAAATTTCGCCATTGTTAAACTCTCCTTTCTTATGCTTCAGGTGTTGGTGTTTCAGTACCACCATCAGTTGGTGCACCATGTGATGAGAAGTCTACATCATAAACAAAAGATGTTTTATTATCATCAGGTTCAGCATATAAGAATTGTTTCGCCGTATATAAATCCATATCTTCTAAAGCAAGTGTTTGGTCAAATTCACGTACAATAACTTCACTACCTGCGTAGAAATGATAACGTGATTTATCGTAAGCAACTGCTTTACCTTTAGGTACAAATTCACTTTGTTCAAACGTTACATTAAATGGAATAGGACTAACAAATGCTCCGTTGTGTACTTGCATGAAAGCAACACCAGTATAAATGTAATCCACTGGGTTTAATCCAATAACAACATTGTTTAAAACATTTGCACCTTTCGTTCTTTTAACATTACCGTCTTTATCATAATATTCTTTAATGGATAAATTGCTAATGATATTCCCAATTTCTTTAATAGCAATTTCAGGCGTTTCTAATGTTAATTTACCTGCACTTGCCTTAGCTGACACTGCACCGTTTGTACGGTTGATTTCATTTAATAAACCGACTGGTTGGTCTTTAGCTTTACCTTCACCTTGAATCGCTGTTTTTTCAATAGCTACAGCAAAAGCTTCTTTAATTTGTGCACGTACAAAACGGTCTACCCACTGTACACCAGCATCTTTTAAATCTTTAGGTACTACTACGAAAGCAGTGGCTTTACCTAGAGAAATATCTTGTTCATAGAATGACGCCTCTAATTGACCACGAATTTCTCCAAAGATTTTGCCCCAAACAACTTGTCCTTCAGTTACCGAACGAATGACACGTGTTTTTAAACCCGTACGCTCAATATTAATATGTTTCAATAATGGGTGGTCAGTTTCAATGTCTTCAAAAATACGATCTACAACCGTCTCAGGTAATAGCTCTCCATCTTTCCAGTTTGTATCAGTATTAACATGGTCTTCAGTTACTAACGCGTTATAGAATTTCTTTTCTTCGTTCGTTAAACGATTCACATTACGTGAATTCAATACCGCATTATCTCCTGTTTCGTTTTTAATATCTTTTCGAATTGTATTAGCCAATTCCTCACTATATGCATTCATATACTCGGTATATTTAGCTTTAACTTCCTCATCTGTTGCTTCTGGATTCATATTTGAAAACTCTTGTAAAAGTTTTTGTGAATTTTCGAATCCTGGTTTGTTTTCAAGATTAATCATAATTTTACTCTCCTTTATTTTGTATTCATGTTAAATAGCCTTGCAAAACTATTTTGTGGTGGTTCTGGTTGTTTAGGTTCATTAGGCTCTTTTGTATCTTCACCTTCATTACCTTTTTTAACTTCTTCTAAAATTTCTTCAAGTTTATCCATTACATCTTCCACAGTGAAGTCTTTAGATTGTTTTTCCGGTTCCTGAGGTTCTCCAGGTCCTGCATTTCTGTGACGTCTAGTCATTTGATTGTCACCTCCTAATAAAACTGATGTAGCTGCCGCTGCAACTCTTGTGTTTTTAGTAATATTATCTATAAGGCCAATACTTTCTGCTTCTTTAGCTGTAAACCATGTTTCTTCATCCATATATTGTCGAAGAAGCGCATGATCTATGTCTGGGTTCTTATCAACATAGCTATTAAATACAACTGAATTAATTCTTTCTAATGAATCAGCTTGTTTCTTAAATTCATTAGAATCTCCAGTAACATTTGTCCACGCATTATGAATCATTAGGACAGCATTGTTAGGCATATTAATAGTATCTCCAGCCATTGCAATCACTGAAGCAATACTTGCTGCTAAACCGTCTACATTCACAGTAATATGGGCATTGTGACGCCTTAGCATGTTATAAATAGCTACGCCACTGAATACATCACCACCATTTGAATTTATATTTATAATAATCTCTTCTTCATCGCTCATTTCTTTCAATTGGTCTTTAATTGTTTGTGGGCTAACAGTCATGCCTTCAACAGTCACATTGTCGATAAAACCATAAATATCGATTTCGTTATTGCTCATCTATATCACCTCCTTCGTTATCTGTAGACTCTTCATCTATAGTTTGATAGTTTTTAGTGATTATGAATTTCTGCATTTCTTCACTACCTATAGGTTCATAACCTGTAAGTTCACGAATTTCATCCCTATTAAAAGAACCACTAGCAATGAGTTTGTCGACTGCTTCACTCACTTCTAATGGTCCTTTTTGATCTATTGAAATTGCTTTAATTCGTTTACCTTCTTTATAACCGCGTTCACTAAATAATTTTGCATTTAGTTCATCTGTAATCTTTTCAATGATTGGTTTGATACAAAATTTCATATAATTATTCGTCATCGCTTCTATATCAGCAGTTTCTCCGTTAATCAAACCAACTGGTATACCAAGATTTCGTGCAACGTAACTAAGTAACTGGTTAGGCACCTTGGCTAAATCATCAATTTGAGATGAGTTTTTAGCATTACTAGATGTATGTTCTTCGTATTTATAACCTTTTTGAACAGGTACAACTGCAATATCATTACTTTCGAAAGCTTTATAAGCATTATTTATAAACCTCTGCATGTCATCATTACTAGCGTTAGTTAATGGAGTGTTCGCATCCATACTTATAGTCGCTCGTATTTGATTATTCATTAAATTAGACTTAATTAATCGACCAAATATATCGCCATAATCACTAAACAATCCGTATAACATTTCAGTTATTGAATCATTATTGTATTCAAGATATATAACATCACTCATTTTAAAAGTACGTTCAAATTCATATTCTCCTACAACGACATGTTCAAATATGTCATCGTATAAAGCATATTCTTCTCTGTGGAAGTCGTCAGCAATGATTAAATCTTTTTTATCCGTAACCACAATTAATACTTCGTTGTCATAAATTAACTTCCTAATAACCTTTTGCCAAAATGTAGCAGCACTTTCATCGGTATTAGGACGGACATTTAACTTATAATGTGTTGTTGAATTTGAATCCTTTTTACCATTCTCGATTATCTCGAATTTTGTTTGACTAATTGTTCTAGCAATATGATTAATGCATGTATCTAACGCCCAACGCTTTATATAAGCTTTATGTGAAGTTTCTCTTAATAATTCAAAATCATAACTAGATTCAATTGCTTCATTACGTCCCATTATCCTATCGAATATACTCAATTTATCACCTCCTAAAAGCTAATATCTGCCATAATAAATGGTTGATCATATTCTAATATTTCATCTGCACGATATAACGCATGCAGCATGGCATGGAATCCATCAGTTTTACGTCTTACCTCATCTTTTTTGATATATTTCTTACTACCATCTGGTTGCATTTTTACCGCAACATTATTAGTAAACCAACGCATTAAAGGATTATCTCCAAAAGTAATCTGTTTTTTTGCAAACATCGTATCTATACGTGGTGCTAATAAACCATGTATAGCAGTTGGATTCTTAATAACTTCTAAAGGTATACCAGCATCTTCAAATGGTCTACGTACAATGTCTGTTCTAAAGTTATCTGATATGACTTTAGTAAGGTTATAGTATTGTTGCTGTTCTTGAAACCAACTTACAATGTATGAAATGTCAATAACATCATCGTCCACAATAGTTAAAAGCCCATCATCCGCCCATTGTTCTATAGGTGGCTCTAAATGTGTTGTTTCTAAGAATTCACGACGTATAAATGAATGTGTCTTCCAATAGTATTGGTCATTCTCTCTAAACAACAAGCCCACACTGGCAAAGTCTCTAACTAATGCATAGTCAAGACCACCAATGCAGGCTTTATTTTGCAATTCAGGAAACGATTTATTTGTCGCTTTAATTTCTTCCCAAGGTGCAACCACACTTTCAGGATCTTGCTCAGGCAAGTTCATTCTTTTAGTTACAAATTCTGGTTTGTTTGAACGGTTAGTATTTAAAATGTTGTATTCTTCTTTAATTTTACGTTTTAAATTTTTAGCATAGCCAGTAAGTGGTGGATGTAACATTGGATTTGATTTCTCCCACATTAATTCATCATCTATTTCTTTAGCATCATCTAATTTACAGTAAAACGGAAAAATTCTATCCTCACTATTTTTACCAGCCAATACCTCTAACACTCTATCTTTCATTCCATCCATAAAACCTTCACGTACATAACCATCAGTAGAAATATAAAACGTTCTATCATGTGGCACTTTACCGAGACCACCACGTTTTACATTTACCATATCAGAAGTTTCATATACGGCTATCTCATCAAAAATAACACAACCTTCACGACCGCCATCTTTGGTTTTAGTGTTAGATGTGTTGTATTTAATAATAGAACTAGTTGCTCTATTTTTTATTTCTGTTTTACTAACTTCATATGGCGCTTTAGGTCTTTCACCTGTTTTATTGCGTTTATTTTCAAGTAACACGTCATATATTTCATTAAATGATGTTTTAGCTTGGTCTTCACTGTTAGCAACGATAGATATATCGTATTTTTTAATTCCATGTATGGGTGTAGTCATGAAATCACTAATAGCACTGATAAATCCATTCTTACCAGCACCGCGTCCCATGAATAATGCAAATTCTGTAAAATATGGTGTATCACTTTCATCATCCATTAAAAATATAAAAGCAATAATAAACTTTTGAAATGGCTGTACTGGAAAGTACCATTTATTAATGAACTTAATACATTTATCAATTTTTTCATTATCAAAATGAATATTATCTTTTGTAAGAACTTCATTCTCTAAATAATTTACTAAATCAATACGTTCTTGATTAAATACAATCTCACCGTTTCGCCATTGTTGAATATATTCATCTACATATTTATTTTTAATCATACATAATCATCAACAGGTTCATCTGTTTCAACCGGCCTAGCTTCTTTAGGTAATAAGTCAGTTAATTGTTTAATGGCACGCTGATAAGATTGGTCACGCGTATTATATAACCTTGCAACAGGTCTCTCGCGCTCATAAGCCGGTACATTTTGAGATTGTTGAAACAAATCATATTCGCCATTTTCTTGTATGTCGTCCCACATGTAATTGAGCATGACTCTATTCCTTGCTGCTTGCTTAATCAGACCTTGTGCAACTTTTAATTTCTCATTAGGTAAGTCTTTGTATACCTCGAGAAGTCTTTTTTCTTCTTTTTTAACCAATCTCTCTCGTTCATGTCGCTGTTCTTCAGTTAATTCCATATTTTCACTCCTTTCTGCTAATAGAGGTAGGGGGTATGGGTTATATGTGTAGTTTTGTGAAAAATTCACAAAGTCGAGCCCACTCGCCGTTCTCCCATTCAGGAAATAATCGGGAAATGAATTTACCGGGGGGCGTGTTTATTTACCACAATTCATCTTCCCATTTATTTTCTTTAGGTTTAAATTGATTACCTCCGTATTGAAATCGTGTATGTCTTTTGTTATGACATGCTTTACATAATGTTCTTAAATTATCTGGTTCAAGTTTCAGGTCTGGTCTATCTTGTAATTCTTCTATATGATCTATCTCTAAACCTTCAGTAGTCACCTTACCTTCTTCTTTACACCAACAGCATTCATAATTATCACGTTTCAATACATATATACGAACATCTTCCCATGCTTTGCTATTATAGAAACGTTTACGTTCTTTGTATTCATTATAGTCAATCATAAGGTTAAGCTCCTTAGTGTGAGTTATGTATGTTAACTCATATGAGTACATCCTCATGACTGTTAACTTAAAGGGGAAAGTATAATTGATTCATGTGATGATACTCATATCAGTAAGCATATAAAGAAAGACACACCACTAAGTGATGTGCCTACTTATAACATAGTATTGATAGGTACTGGAACGATGAGTACTTATCCCATATGGATATTATATACCGAAGTATATTCATATACCTAATAGTGTCAGAAGTGTCCTAATATGTCATAACTGTCCTGATGTGTCACAACTGTCATTTTGCATATAATATAACTTATCAATGATTTCCTTACGTCTATCTCCATAAGTATTCTTATTCATCTCAGCTTCTGGTAATATCTCGTGGCGCTTATATCCTTTCATTACTTCTAGAAATATAAAGTCATCCTCATTCAACTTATCTTGACAGTTATTAATAAATGCTATCTTATCCATCTTACTTTGCACGTGCCTATGAGCTTTCTCTCTAGCAAGTACAACTGATTCCACCTTACTACTATTCATTCCTTGTGGCTTAGGTAGTGTAGCTTCTATACCATACTGCGCTATACTATTGCTATCTACATCAGGTAGTATCATAGCCAATGTATTACATGTACTTCTAAAGTTATCAATCATATCTCTTATCTGTTCCTTTGTATACATATGTTACCTCCCAATTTATACAGAAAATATATTATCTTTACTATCAACAACTACAACCTCATAAACACCTATATATTCGTATGTGTCTACAGTGTCATCAATTCTATCTTTAGTAACCTTTCTACCTGGAATAATGAATGCTACTTTATTTTTAGAATCAATTGATATCTTAATCTTTTTTTTCGTATCTATATTTTCTAGTAAAAGTTGGGATTACATTAAATAGTATTAAAGAAAACAACACTACGATAATTAATATATTTATAAATAATTCCATTACAATTCCTCCTAGTTATCCTTTAAATCTCTTCCACTCTTGCATAGCCTTCTCAATATCTTCATCACTTGCCATATAAACGATTGTGTATTTTAACGCTGCTATTTGGTCATTCTTAACACTGTTTGATATGAGTAATAGTATTGTAATGACACCCAATATTATTGATGTGATTATCCACATACGCATTACCTCCACTTACTTATTTCGTAATCCATAGGTACTTTATCGACTGCATCATTAGCAGTGAGTTTGATTAGTATTTTTTCTGTAACGTATTTGCTTAGTTCGTATAGAGTAATGATTAGTAATGTTTTAACTATTCTCATTGTTTGTCCTCCCAAATAGATATAGCTTCTATTTCGCTAATTTTAAGTAATGTCTTTTTATCCCATGTACCAATTACTTTTATATAATCACTGTCTGTTGTATCAAGCCAAGCAGTGAAATCGCTTATACTTGCCATCCAATCTATGTCATATGTGCTTTTTGATTTACTTGTTATTTTTAGTTTCATCATTCGTCCTCCCTAGTTAATTCAGTAGTAAGTTTGTATCCACTATCTTTACAACTTCTAACAATAATTACTGGAACATTATTTCCATACGCTGTTTCTCTCTCAACATTCAAACTCTTACATCTAGGACATTGAAAGAATGTATTGTGTTCAAAATAATCATTGTATTGAATAAAGTGTTTCTTATCTCTGTCTACTGTGAAGATACCGTTTGTCATTAGCATTTGGTCTTTAGTTAACGTTTGTGTTTTATATTCGAAGTTCATCACTAACTGTCCTTTCTGATTTCTTGCAAAACTTTATTATTTTCTAAAAAGTGTTTGATATTTCTAAAGCTCTACCTACTCGATACTTCATTAACGCCTCTTCTTTACTCTCTGCCTCAACCACAGTAAAGGTTTCATTCTCTCGTGCTTGTGTAACGTGAGTGAAGGTGTGACCAGTTGAATCTGTTAGTCTTCGTATTAGGTGTTGCATGATGTCACCATCCTTATAACAAAATTGTTATATTATTTAATTAATATTTACGAAAATACATTTATTTGATAATATTCTTATTAAATAAATATAATTTAAAGGGAGGCTGTTCCATGTATAAGTTATATGATAAATACCCAGTTTTAATATCATCAGTATTTACGCTTTTAATAGTACTTATTCTAAATTCATTAATGAAAATTCTACCGTTCACAAATAATATCAATACCATTATTACTGAATTATTATTAATCTCATTATTGATATTTGTGACCAAAAAATTGAACTTGATTTATATTTTTAAATTTACTTTTTCCTCATTTATTAACGGATTGATTAAAGGCTGGTATGTTATATTATTAGCTTTGTTCTTACTAATACTAGGCTCTGATAGTTTTATTTCTAATAATTTTTCTTTTAAAACGCTCCTGTTAATAATTATTTCAAATTTAATAGTTGGTATATTTGAAGAGTTACTTTGTAGAGGGATTTTATTTAATAAATTCCTTAAATTTTATACACCTTTTAAAGCAGCTATTTTTTCTTCATTAATTTTTGCCTTTGCCCATTTCATAAATTACTTTGACAGTACATCCATTATAGAAGTGACATCACAAATCATTTATGCTTTCTTTCTAGGAGTATTTTTTGCAGCTATATATTACTTCACTCAAAACATTTGGTCAGTAATGCTATTGCATGCTTTGATTGATATAGTTTACGGATTAACCGAAAGTAATAATTTAAACATGGATTTAGCAAGTAGTATAGTGAGTTCTTTTATTGCAATAATTATAGTATCTCCAGCGTTTTTTATAGGCAAAAGAATGTTTAGAATAAATAATAAAACTACAAAGAGCACAAAATAAGTGCTCTTTTTTCATTTCCTCAACACCTCTTTAACTTTCTGTAGTATGTCTTTACTACAAGTCTGATTCTTTGATGAACGTTCCATTGATTGTTTTTCCTTTTCTTCCTTTGATTTCGTCATACGCGTACTGTAAACACTCCTCTAATGTCATTCCATGTTGTTGTGCCAATATAATTAATGTAACGACTGTATCGCCTATACCGTCTTTTAAATCGTCTAATTTGTTACGTGATAATGCTGCACCAACTTCGCCAGCTTCTTCATAGAATTTCAATGCCTGTCTATCTGGATTACCTTTGTCTAGGTTTTTGTCTATACTCCATTGCTCTACTTGTTTGATTAATTCGTTCATATTAATTAGCTCCTATTCTGGTATAATTTATTTATCTATATGTAAAGAGGTGAAAATTATGGAAAATATCGAATTTGAAGAACTTACAAAAGATCAACAATATATTTTGTCAGTAATGTATAAAAAATATCTTGAATGCGTAAAATCAGGTTCAGTTAAGTTGAAATGCAATAATTTTAATGATGCCAAATCACTACATAAAAATTATTTTTCTGAGCTTCATTTTGAAGATGTAGAAAATGATTTAAAAAAACTTAAAAAACAAAATTTTTTACATGGTGTATATGCAGACAACACTATTTTTAATATAACGATGGAAGACAAAACTATTGTTTATTTCGAAAATAAGTTCAAAAATGATATGAAAAAATTAATAGATAGCATTTCTAAAATAGCAAGTATCATCCCTGGTTTATAACTTTCCAATCGTTAGCCATTAAGTCATCGGCAGAAGGTTCCCAATACCTCGTGATATTTTTTCCGTTACTTCCGGTAACGATACATTGTAAAAAACTATCATTTGTAGGCAAAATTTCTGTTCGATGACTTGTTTCCCATTCACTTCTTGTCATAGTAACTAAATGTTTTGTCGCTAACTTAGTTGCATCTTGTATATTCATTTATTCCTTCCTCTCCAATCTATCAATGTAGTTAACCAAATCTATATAGCGACTTACCCCTGGATTGATTTCTGCTTTCAAACGTATGTGGTCGGTTAGGGTAGTATATTGTTTGCTCAACTTTTCAATTACAAAATCTGATTCATCTTGGTTTAGTTCTTCTGTAAATAAATCATTTTGTAATCTAACATTCTCATGCACTAACTCTGACACTCGTTTTTCCAACCTACTAATATTAGCTTTTAACACTGCTATATCATCGATTAGTGTGTCGCGTTCTGCTTTGTATTGGTCGCGTTGTTCTTTAAATATTTTACTCGTACATCTAAAATGTCTGATAGCACTCTCTGTATCAGTAATAGAATCAACTTTTTCTGGTCCGTGTTTTCTCATAAAATCTAATAATTCTTCTTTTGTCGGTTCACTCACTCGCCATCACTCTCCCACTTCTTAATAGCTCTATCCAAATACCAAACAGCCTTTTTCAAATCCTCGACCCCGTTCTTGAAAGGCGCTCGACTTATGTACTTCAAAGCGTTGCCAATGCTGAATGCAATTTTAACGGGATATGTTGCAGTGACTTGCTCAACTATTTCAATGATTTCTATCTTTCCATATGTGTAGTGTGATGGTTTGTTCACGATGTCGTTGGGTTCTTCATTTCCACTCACCAACTTACGCATATCGTTAGGTGTTATTTCATCAAGTTTCACACCTAAATGTTCGCCACGCTTACGTTGTTGTACGTCGTTGGATTGAAGAATATTTCTTCTGAGTTCATCAATTCCTTTTTCCTTTGCTTCCTCTAAAAGTTTTTCATCAACAGTAAATCCACTTAACCCTTTAGAATCATTCAAACGCTCCGTCTTATCTTCGATACTCTTACTCCACAAATCAAAGTAGTTATTATCATCAAAATGGTAAAAGTTACCAAGTGAATCAATGCCTGCTTCATTCTTATCATCTTCGTTAAATATAATTTCATCCACACGTCCAACAACTGTCATACCTTCGTTATGTTCACTTTTACCAATGTCATATACAATGACGTAATCATCTAAATTTAAATCTCTAATTTTCATCTACCTAACCACCTTTGGGAAAATGTCGTTCTCTGCTAAATGCTCAAACCATTTACTTCTACACTTCGCATTCTCAATCATTTGCAGTCGTTCTTGCTCCTTACGCTGTTTAGCTTCTATTCTTGCTAACCTGCGTTCTTCACGTTCTCTGTCTTCACGAGCAAGTCTAATTAATGCAGTGTCATATAGTTCACCCACATCTTTGAGTAAGTTAGTTCCCTTTCTCAATCTGCGATCTAAATCTCTAAATGTTAACCCCTGTTCAAACATTTGCTTTATACCATCTTCACTTAAGAATGCAACCTTACCGTTTGCACTAATACGGGCTTTAAATTCCCCACCCTTGATTACATATCTTTTGTTCAATCTAATAGCGTCTTTAATATCCCAGCCAGTATCTACTCTATTTTGTACTACATGTAATGGCGTACCTTCATCTTTCATTACTTGAACATCTTCATCAGTTAATTGGTAACTACCATTTTGGGTATAAATATATTTATCTATTCCGACTTTAACCATTGTTATCGTCCTCCTAATATCCTCTACTTATTATTTTCGGTTCTTCAAACTCTAGTGGCTTAGCGTCCATGTATTCATCTTTGTTCGTCCACATCTGATTGCTTAACTTTTCAGTTGCTGTGTTGTCATCTTCGTTCTGATTAACGTACACACGCTTTTCTACGTATACGTTGTATCTGATTGTTACGATTTCCTCACTCATTGGAATCACTTCGCTTTCTGATTATTCTGAATAAATTCAAGATAACCTTTTACTCTTTGAATAACTTCTTCAATTCACCATGTGCTATTCGTTTGTAACTTCTACATTTGCTACTATTTAATAGATAAGTTTCTCTCCAGGCTATCCATCTTGTATCTATCCACTCAACATATACTGTGGATGTTTTACTAATAGCACAGAAATATATTTCGTTAGGTATGCCTATTATTAATCCAGCATCTTTAGCTTTTAGGTCATAGTTTTCATTGTGCGACATCGTTTTCCCTTTCTTGCCAAAAACTTGCCAAGATTTTCCAATTTCACTTTATTTTTGGAAATCATAAACCTTTACTCTCCGTTGACTTTACACCCTGAAACAGCATTTCATTTCCAAGATTTCCAAGATTTTGAACTCGTCGCTCATATAATATTTATATGGCTATTGTTATTATATTTTTACTAACTTGAAATTCTTGGAAAAGTTGGAAAGTTTGGAAAGAACGCCGTCATATCAAGGTTTGTTATTTTCGTTTTTGGAAACCTTTTGGAAAGTTTTGGAAATAGAATTACTCAACTTTACTCTTTGATACAAAACACCACTGTGGGTATTCATAATTTTCTACTAATATTTTTCTATCTGTGTAATCTCTGTCGAATATTTTCTTTTTAAATTCTTTTCTAATTAGTGGATTTTTATATCCTTCAAAGTTTGACCAATCTCTGTAATCTTCGTAAGCATCAGTTATTCTAACGCCTTCTATTTCATAATTTTCTAAGAATGCTGCTAATGGATCATTGCTTTTTTTGAAATCTTCCATTTCACTTTGAACGACAGATGGTAAGAAAATGCCATTGTTCTTTAATACTTTTTGTAACCCTTGTAACGCAATGTTAAATAAATACGACTTGGCTTCTTCGGTCGTTACCTTTTCGGGAAGATGTGGGTCTTCTTTTGATGTACCTCTAATACGTGCATTGAATGGTACGATGATTAATCTGTCAAAGACACCATTACTATTCTCATACCAACGTGGAATGCCGTTTGCACTGAATACAAGTTTTGCATAGTTATTAAATGCAAACACGTCTTGTCCTTTGAATGCTGCAAGAACTGGTTCACCTGTTGATAACTTCTTAAAGTTTGATGCATCATCTACACTCTTAAGTGGTATGTCGTCTCCAGCGTTCAATAACTTATGGTGTAAAGAAGAAACATTAAATTGTTCAGTTAAAGCTTGGAGTGAGACGCTTGAAGTGTTTTCATTACCAACTAATGCCTGCATCATTCTTAAAAGTAATGACTTCCCATTTCCTCCACTACCTACAAAGAGAAATGACTTACCTAAAAAGTTTTGTTTGAATAATAAGTAACCAAATATTTGAGTGAACATTTCAACCACTTCGCTATCTTCATTACCGATTGTGAATAAAGTTTCTGTTACAATTTCTGACTTAGCTTCAGCATCATAATTAACATTAAAACAGGCTGTGAATATTAACTTCGGTGTGTGTGGTAACAATTGTTCATTTTTAATATCATAAACACCGTTCTTTAACGGAATGAGATATGGCGTTTCTTCTTCTTTTTCCGGCGCCATTGTTCTTAGGTACTCTAAAACTTCTGATTGCTGCACGCGTCTTAACTTAGGAATCTGAGTCACCATTACGCGTTTAATTAATCTTTCATCATCTAAATAGATACCATCGTTATATATGTGAAGGCGATTGTTTATATTTACTACATAAAATTTGCTCATAATATATTCGGCGAACTCATCATGATGGAATTTAGGTTGCTTATTATCTTCTTTTCTGAAGAATTTCTCTTCGTTTTCTTTTATGGTTTTATCTGTTAACTTTTCTGCAAAGTCATAAATGCTTGTGTCATCTTCCATAATATCCTCCTTCCTCACTTGATAGGGGTATATTGAATGCTATTGTTATTACAATGCGTTTTATATATACCGTTAAAATGATGTAATAATTTTTCCTCATTTAAAGGTGGATGGTTTTGTAAGTTCCACATAGCTAATAATTCATAGGCCACATCTCTACTAAATTTATTTATAAATAAACCTGCAATAGCTTCAGTAGCATGTGTACGCTGGCCATCACCGACACCTTGTAATAGTTGAATCCATTCATCATCTTCTTTGTTTCGTTTATATGTGCCATTCTTACGCATTGTCTCTTGCTGTTCCTCTATGCGTTTCGCATGTTCAACTAGTGGTTGTGGATCTAACAATTCTTCATCACGATAATATATTTTGTATTCTGTTCCATCACTACTTGTAGTAGGTAAATTCATTGCATGACACTGAGATAAACTTGCTGGGTCATAGAATACAATTGATTTACTATCTCCATACTTCTTCTTATCAAGTTCACTTTTCATCTTCAAGAATTTGAGAATGAACAACGTTACTTGTTTATAATGTTCTGATGCTATTTCTTGCTTAAATGGAATACATAATCTATACCGTTGTTCGCTTGCCTTGTGACTATGTGTTGGGTAAATGACATATGAAAATTGAAATCTATCACTTATAAATGTTGGAAAGTTTATTGTATTTGGTATATCATCTACATCAATTGTTATCATGCTTCTAGTTTTAGTTTGTTCATTGTTTCTATACGTGGCATAACCAGCCACCATTACACCTGCACTACCTTTTTCTGAATTCGATTTAACATTTGAAAGTGTATTAATTATTTCTGAGAAAGTTAGTTGATAATGTAATGGGTTGGCTACGTCACTATGGTTCTTAAAATATGTGATGGTATGTTTAACAGTCATCTGAATCAATCACTTTTGTATTACCAGTTTCGTCGAAAACTTTTTCGCAGTCATCACGTAAATCTACTATGTGCCATTTATCGAGATATACTTCTTCTGCTGTTTCTTCTGAAGGTAAGTAATCATAAATATCATCATATATCTGTATAATTTCATTTAATTTTTTAGTTACATAATCTTTATGAGTCATTTGATTCTCCTCCTTTAGAAAGGTAATTCACCTTGTAGGTCATCTGTACCATTAGCAAATGGGTTTGGCTTATTTTGCTTGCTCGATTGATTATTAGATTGTCCCTTGCGTTCAACGAATGTAACCTGATTAACTACTACATCAGTAGTAAATACTTTCTTACCGTCTTTTCCATCGAAACTACCTGTTTGAATAGAACCATTAATCCCCATTTTTTGACCTTTGCTAAAGTTATTAGCTATAATTTCTGCTGTTTTACCAAACGCTTTGCATGTTAAGAAATCTGTTTCATATTCGTCTGTTTGTTTGTTTTTAAAAGGACGTTGTATAGCTAGTCTAAAGTTTGCTACATTGTTGTTCTGTCCTTTAAGTTCTACATCTGCCACTAAGTTTCCTACGCCGTTAAATTGATTCATTATTTATCATCCTTTTCATTCTTTTTGTAATATTGAATTCCATTGTCTAAGCGAACAATCGCTTCTTCTGCATCTGTTGTTGATAGTTTGTTAGGTATATTCATTTTATTTTTCAGTTGTGATTCTGTGACTTTCATAAGTGGTGCTAATATCTTAACTTTTTCGTCTACTTCTTTAATTTCGGAATCACTAGCTGCTTCAAATGGTTGTTCTGGCATTACATCACCGTTGTAGATATATAAACCTAATCCATGTAATGCTGCTGCTTTAACGAAACACCGTTTATATGTTTTGTTAATTTGAAACATATCAGCTTGTTTGTATGGTACTGATTTATTTTTAAAATCTAATACTGGTAATGTTTCAGTTTCAGTCTGACCTTTTATTGTTATAGATACAGTCACACTATATCCCTCTGGAGTAGCTAAATAAGGGACAAAGTATTGTTCAGTTGTTATTTCTGGATGTGGATATTCGTGAACCTTTACTGTGTAATTAGGGTCTACTTTCTTTAATTCTTGATGAGCGTATGACCAAGAAAGGTAAGATAAACCGTTCTTTTTATCTACGTGATCGTTAACATTTAATTGATTCAATTGCTCAAATAATGATTGTTCACTCATTCATAATTCAACTCCTCATATTCAGTTGATTCTTTGACTATTTTTTTAACCGCTACGTGATAATCCATATTTATAGTCGCTTCTTCCATACCATTAAATTCTCTAGCACGTTGTCTGTTAGTTGAATAACTAACTTCCGGATTATTTTCAGTAGGTTTATTTGTGATATATATCGGTATATCTCTATGACGTATGAGATATGTTATTGTTTCTTTCATCACTTAACCTCCTCGAGTAAATATAATTTTTCGTCAAAATCTTGTTTTAGTTCTAAAGCTTTCCACACTTGTGTTTCAATAGTTCCTTTAGTTTTAAATTTGATAATCTCAACTCTGTCATGTCCGCCGTGTCTTATACAACGACCACGTGATTGCTGATATTGTGTGTAGCTATAAGTTGGACAGTAATATATAACTTGGCTAGCATACTTCAATTCGATAGCCGCACTACCAGCTTGAATTTGTACTAATGTGACACTGTTAGTTAAAGTTAATCGTTCTTCTTGTGTTGGTAATTCAAAAGTTTGACCACTAACTTCATAAATTTTCTTGTCTAATTTGTTTATCATTTGTAGTAAGTTATTTTTTTCTTTTGTGAATTGATAAAAGATAACTACATTGTCGTTTGTGCTTTCTAACAATTCTTTTGTATAATCAACTTTTGCTTTTTGGTTAGTTAGGTATCTCAATGTTGCAGCTAGTTTAGGTGGGCTATCCAAAATGACTTGCTCACCATCCACTTTAATAACTCTATCTTTCTCTGCTTTTGTGTATAAGGTAGACTTATTAAATTCAACAAAGCGTTCTGTTACCTGTGGTAAATCAACAAAGTATGATGTTTCTTTCATAGTTGATATGTTTTGCCATAACCTCTCTAATAAATATGTTTTTTGAAAATCTACAATTTGTTTGATTGATCTACCACCAAAATGTTTTGTTTCATATATCGCATGTTTTTTTAAAAACTCTGTTTTGTTCTTATAAAAATCAAAGATGATTAAATAATTCATGAACTTCTCCCAGTTTTCACCAGGAGTTGCAGATAACATTGAAAAGTTTGTAGATGCTTTGCATAGTTTTTGCGCTGCTTTACCTCTATTACTAGTTGGATTCATGAAATAATGAGCTTCATCTAGTATCACAAAGTAGTTTTTATAGTTTTGATATTCTTTAGCAAGCATTGATGATGCTATAATTTCATATTCGATTTCTATATTTTCGTGTTCTTCAACTTTTTTTATTTCGTAATCCCATTCATTACTTTTCTTTTTAGTTGGAGGGCAAACTATAAGTAACGGCTCATTATTTCTGTGTTTCAAGTAGTGGTAAATAGAAATTAATGATTTACCAGAGCTTGTACCTAGCGCAAAGAAATGAGAGGGTTTAGCTTCGTTCAACACTTTTTCTTGTGTTGAATATAAAATCATTGTTTAACTCCCATTTCGTTAGCCATATCAATAGCAGTTTGAATATTTTTCCATGCGCCCTCAGTGATTAATGTGTCGATAGTTTCAATTAAATCTTCTACATAAGAAACATCGTTAGCAACAATCGCTATCGTGCCATGTTGCTTTAATGAATCGATTTGGGCTATTTGAATCGGTTTAACTCTTCCGCCCTTTTCACGTTTAACTTCGATAAATAACGCAATTCCTCTATAGATTGAAAACAAGTCAGGTATGCCCACTGGAACGCCAGGACTTCCACCATGCGTTTTCATAACAAAAGCTCCGTTGTCCTCTAAGAATTTGCGTATTTTGTTCTCAACTTTTTTCTCTGGTCCCAATTGCAAACCTCCCAAGTATGTTATATACTTAATTTGTTAATTTTATTAAATCTTCGACTGTTAAGCGTTGGCGCGCTTAGCGGTCTTTTTTATTGCCTTAAAAAACTCTGGCCAGAACCAACAGTATGCTATGAAGAATGTTGCAAAGTAGATAACTGTTAAATGAGCGAAGTCGTTAGTAAATACTAATGAAAGCATCATTACTAAAACGCCTGTTAAAATTGCTAAAGCTACATTCATGCTATCCCTCCTTATAAATGTTTTTTGTGTCTAGTTTTCAAATATGCTACGAACTTTTCAATATCAATCAGACACATTGTTCCAGAGTAACTAATGTATAGATCTTCAATCCCTTGATTATCTTCGTCATAATCTCGCAAAATGTTATAAGTTGTAGATTGACTAAAATCAAAGAGTTTATGAATGTTAGTAGCTCTTGCGTATAACGGTCTGACAAACACCTCATTACCTGTTAAAGTATTTTCCTGCGTCGGTGGTATTATAACTTTGGGCATTTTGATCACTCCTATTAATTCAATTGTTTTCGTTTCATTTTTGAGACGTTATGATTAAAAAAATATTCATCCATGCTAATATCTAACACTTCACAAATTGCACTAGCCTCATCAATAGTAAAATTACTTTTATTCCGATTGATTTTTTGACTAAATCTAGCGGGGTTCATTCCTATCAAATCAGCAACTTCCTTGTGTCTAATACCTTCTCTTTCAAGCAACACTCTCAATGCTTTGTATCTCTGATGACTCATTATATAACCTCCTTTCGTCTCATTTATGAGATTACACCATGAATAATACACGCTAATTTTTTCGGTGTCAACAAATAAATTTCATTTTTGAGAAAAAAGTTTGTAAAAAGTGTTGCAAATTTGAGAACAAACTTATATAATAAGTTTGTAAAATACAAATCAAGGAGAAATTTATATGACAACTTTCGCAGAAAATTTATTCAAACTTAGAAAATCACACGACCTATCACTAAAAGAATTAAGTGACAGACTTAACAATAAATATGAATTGAAATTTTCTAAAGCATCTATTGATAGATGGGAAAAAGGAATTACAAGCCCATCAATGGATCACGCAAGTGCGTTAGCTGATTATTTTAATATTTCTCTTGATGAATTAAGTGGACGTAAAGACTTACACGTTGAACAACCACAAACAATGGCTGCACACTTAAATGGGGAATTACACAACGAAGAAGATATCAAATACATTATGGGGTTAATCGAGAGATTAAAACGCGAAGATAAAGGGGAATAATTTTATGTCGCAATATGAAAATTTGATGATAAAACACAATTATTTAGAAATTAAAGATACTCACAAATTACCTAAAGGGTACGATGGCTTTTACTCAGATGGTTTTGTACTTATTGATAAATCGTTACCTCAAAATAAGAGGTTGCAAATACTTGCCGAAGAAGTCGCCCACCATAAATTAACTTGGGGAGATATTACTGACCAATCAATATTCAATAACAGAAAATTCGAAGGATATGCTAGACGCCATGCAATGGAACAAATTATTCCACTGGGTGGTATAGTTGATGCATTTAAGCATAATTGCCATAACTTATACGAGATGGCTAATTTTTTTGAGGTTTCGGAAAGTTTTGTACAACAATGTATTGATAACTACAAAAAGAGGTATGGTTTATCCACACTTCATGATGGTTACTTAATCCATTTTGAACCATTACGTGTGTTTGAATATAAAAATATTAAATAAAGGAGAGTATTTAATGACTGAAAAATTAGGTTTTAGAGAAAGTATGACCGATGCAGAAATACAAGCATTGTTTAGAAAAAATCCAGATGCTAAAGATTTTTGGGAAAATCTAGAAATTGATACTAAAAAGGAACTAATTAAAATTTATAAATTAAATAAAAGAGAGTTTCATGAAAATATTCAAGTGAAAATGCAAGAAATAAATCCAGATTATCAAGACGAAAATTTAATTAAAGATAAAGAAGTTCTAGATAAATTTTTTGCTACGCAAGGTATTTATAATCCAAGTAGAACCACGACAGATGCCTTTACTAAGCAAAATATTATGGCTAACTTTGATAAATTTTATCATGCGTTAGGTGCATTCACTTTAAATATGGAAAAACAAGCAATGTATAACTATTATCAAACTCAGCAAAATCAAAACTTTATACAAATTGCTCAAAATGATAAATTAATCAAACAAAACGATGAAATTATTGAACTATTAAAACAAATAGCTAATAAGTAATTTCAGGGCACCCTACTGTGCCCTATATATTTTTTTACTTTTTAACCGAACATAAGTTCTAAAATAAAAGGAGAAATCAATTATGTGGACGGAACAATTCAAAGATAAGGAAGGTAAAATTAAATACCGCTTCTACGAGAAGTATAAGGACCCATATACAGACAAATGGCGCAGAGTTAGTGTTGTAATGAATAAAGATACTAAAGCTTCTCAGAAAGAGGCTATGTTTCAATTAGACGATAAAATAAACGCTAAGTTAGCTAATAATTACAATACTAAATTAGATAGACTAACAATTCATGATTTATTAGACGAATGGTTTGTATATCATAAAAAAACATCAGGTCTTAAGCTTACCACTTTGATTAATTTAGAAGTGAGGATTAGAAATATAAAAAAATATATAGATAAGTCAGTACTTGTAATAAAATTAGATTCAAAATACCTTCAAAACTTTATAAATGAGCTTTCTGAGAACTTTTCTGAAAATCAAATAAGACGTCAATTAAATGATCTAAAAAAAGCTTTAAATTACGCAACGAAATATTACAGTTATACAAACAAACATGTTTTAGATGATATTGATATACCTAAAAAAGCTAAAACACTTGAGGATATAAAAAAAGAAGAACAAAAAATGTATAACTATTTAGAAATGGAACAAGTACTACAAATACGAGATTTCATATTGAATAAAAAGCACTCAGATAAAAGGTTAAATTTTTTAGTTGCTAGTATAATAGAATTGCAAGCGTTAACAGGAATGAGGATTGGAGAACTTCAAGCCTTACAAGAAAATGATGTTGATTTTAAAAATAAAGTTATTCATATAAATGGAACGATACATTGGCTTAAATATGAAAACGGATATGGTTATAAAGATACAACAAAAACAAAGGGCTCAAAAAGACAAATTACAATAAATGAACGTTCTATAAATATTTTAAAGAAAGTTATATTAGAAAACAAAAAACTATTGCAATGGAATGATAGTTATATAAATCGAGGATTCATATTTACTACAAGAACTGGTAATCCCATGTATACCCATAAAATTAATAAGCAGTTAGCAGATGCTGCAGAATCATTAAAAATAAACAAAAAAGTCACATCGCATACTTTTAGACACACGCATATTAGTTTATTAGTAGAAATGAATGTTTCATTAAAAGCAATTATGAAAAGAGTTGGACATACAGATGAAAAAACTACTATTCAGATATACACTCATGTAACAGAAAAAATGGACAAACAGTTAACCGAGAAATTAGAAAACATCCCAAGTTAAACTATCTGCCCTTTTTCTGCCCTTAGTTAATTTTTAACAACCTAACAAATCCTTATAAACACTGGTATTAAGCCAATTATAGCAATATTTCACATCATCATTTGCGGATTTATATCAATCTTTAAGGATAATTTCTCTTTTAAGTATTGATCATGATAATAATCGTCTAAATATTTTAGTGCTTCATGTAATGCAGGTTCGCTTTTATATTTTACTAAAATTTGAAAACGGTATTCATTGTTGATACGAGATAAAGCTGCTGGTGATGGACCAAGTACTAATGCTTTATCCGTTAAATGTTGTAACAAAATTTTATGAATATGTTTCGATGCTTCCATAACTTTTTTCATCTCTTTATGAGCAATGGTAAAATTGATTAAAAAGAAATAAGGTGGATATTTACCCATTTTACGATAATTCATTTCCTTATTAAAAAAAGCTGTATAATCGTTAGCTTGAACATCTTTAATAGCATAATGTTCTGGATTATATGTCTGGATGATAACTTCCCCTTCTTTTTCATGTCTACCAGCTCGACCGGAAACTTGAGTTAATAACTGATACGTTCTTTCACTAGCTCTAAAATCAGGAAGATTCAACATAGTATCAGCATTTAAAACGCCTACTAATGTAATATTAGGAAAATCTAAACCTTTAGCAATCATTTGTGTACCAAGTAAAATATCTCCTTTACCTGCTCCAAAATCATCTAAAAGTTTTTCATGTGCGCCTTTTCTTGAAGTTGTATCCACATCCATACGTATAATACGAGCTTCCTGGAACGCTTCTTGTAATAACTCTTCGACGCGTTGCGTGCCTGTACCTACTTGCCTAATGTGCTCACTTTCACAGTTCGGGCATTTATTGGGAGGCACTTCTTGATGTCCACAGTAATGACATTTAAGTTGATCTGTTGATTTATGATAAGTAAGTGATATATCACAATTTGGACATTGTGGCACATGACCACAATCCCTACATAACATAAATGAAGCATATCCTCTTCGATTCAGGAATAACACGATTTGTTCGTTTTTATCTAATCTTTGTTGTATAGATTTGCGTAATTGCTCAGAAAACATCGAACGATTACCAGAGCTAAGTTCAGTTCTCATATCGACAATTTCAATTTCTGGCAATGCTTGTTGATTTACCCTATTGGGTAGAGATAACAATTCATAAACGCCTTTTTCTGCCCTTGCATATGTTTCAAGACTTGGTGTTGCACTCCCTAAAATTAATGGGCATTGATGATACTGACTGCGCCATTGGGCTATGTCTCTTGCCTGATACCTAGGGTAATCTTCTTGTTTGTATGAAGACTCATGTTCTTCATCAATTATAATCATCCCTAAGTTTTTAAAGGGCGCGAAAACACTTGACCTTGCACCTACGCTTACACTCGCTTTACCGTCTCTAATTTTCTGCCATTCATCATAGCGTTCACCCTTAGACAAACCAGAATGTAATACTGCTACTTCGTCACCGAATCTTCTTTTAAACCTTAAGACCATTTGAGGTGTCAAAGCAATTTCTGGTACTAACATCATCGCTTGTCTTCCTAATTTCAATACTTCTTCAATCGTTTGTAAATAAACCTCGGTCTTTCCTGATCCAGTGACACCATGAAGTAAATAAGTACGTTGTTGGTGCGCCTGAATACTTTCAAGTATAGATTTATAAGCTTCTTGTTGATCATCTGTGAGTTGTTGTTTTTGATCTTGTTCAAAAACACGTGTTTCAAAGGGATCGCGTTCCACAATGGCGTCATATTTTTCTACAAAACCTTTACGCATTAAAGTATCAATACTCGATTTAGAAAAGCCCATCTCTTCTAAATCTTTTAATAGTACCGTATGGTGACGTTCATCTAATAAATAAGCATAGAGATCGTACTGTTTTTTAGATTTTTCCAATGAACCTAAGATGCTATCATAGTCGAACCCCTCAATAATGCTAACGGCACGTTGCTTCTTTTTACTCACATTTTGAGATAAAAGTGTCACTTCAGATACTATACCTTGCTTGAGCAATGGTACTATCTGGCCTAAATCATCATTATACTGAGCTTCTTTATAAGGGTATTGGCCATCCTTATCGAACTTAACTAAAAGTGATTCAGGAACAGCGTCAGCATCTACAATTGAAAAAACTTTTGTATATTTTGCCTTTATAGCACTTGGCAACATTACTTCTAACATTGAAATTCGTTTAGTAACGAAGTAATTATTATACCATTCAGTTAATTGGATTAGTTCTTCTGTTAATTCTGGTTTGATATCTTGTATTTCTTTAATTTCTTTTAATTTTGCGATATCTATATTGCCATCAGGTTGCTCAGTGACTTGCATAACATAACCTTGAATGGTTCTTGGCCCAAATGGAACAATAACTCGCATACCAACCTGAACCATTGACTGTAATCTCGTAGGAATTATATAGTCGAATGTAAAGTCAACGCTCTTGGAAGGTATATCAACAATTACCTTAGCTATCATATTATTGCCACCTTGTTTCTAAACTATTCAGTATGTGCTCCGCTAATTCGACTTTTTTATGTTTTCCTAACGCTACCGTATCACCTGTTTTATAGTACATTGTGTAGTCATTATCATCTGAACTAAAACCAATGGTTCTATCGCCTACATTGTTTGCAATGACTACATCAGCATTTTTATTTTTTAGTTTCTTTTGAGCATATTCTGCTATATTTTGTGTTTCTGCTGCAAATCCTACTAAAAATTGATGTGTTTTATGCTCACCTAAATGCTTTAAAATATCAGGGGTACGTTTAAATGAAACTGACAGTGTACCTTCTTGTTTTTTCAATTTATGTTCAAGTGTATCTACAGGCGCATAGTCTGATACTGCTGCTGCTTTAAACACAATGTCTTGATTTTCGAAACGTGCTTTTACTGCATGGAACATGTCCTCTGCACTTTGAACTTGAACTACTTCTACATTTGCTGGCGGTGTTAAATGAGTTGGTCCTGTAACAAGTGTAACTATAGCACCGCGTTTTGTAAGTGATTCTGCTAACGCATAACCGATTTTACCTGAAGCGCGATTAGATAAATAACGCACAGGATCTAGTTCTTCGACTGTAGGGCCAGCAGTAATCAGCGCACGTTTGCCTTCAAAGCGGCTATTTTTATAAATCGGATTTTGCGTCGCTTCATTAAAATATTGATTCAATCGCTCTACGATTTGTAACGGTTCTTCCATTCTACCTTTTGCAACATAACCACATGCCAAAAAGCCTTCACCCGGTTCTAGGAAATAGTAACCATCTGAACTCAAAGTCGCTAAATTTTGTTGAGTTCTACGATTTTCATACATATGCACATTCATAGCTGGCGCAATGAACTTTGGTGTCTCAGTAGCTAATAATGTAGAAGTCACCATGTCATCAGCAATGCCATTAGCTAATTTTGCAATTGTATTTGCAGTAGCTGGAGCAACAACAATGGCATCAGCCCAATCTCCTAGCGCAACATGTTGTATTTCCTCTGGATTCTGTTCTTTAAAAGTACTTGTATAAACTGGATTTCTACCAATTGCTTGAAACGCTAGTGGTGTAACAAACTCTTGCGCATGATCAGTAAGCATTACTCTTACATCATAATTTGCTTGTGTTAATTTACTAGTTAAATCGATCGCTTTATATGCCGCAATACCACCTGTAACAGCGAGTAATATTCGTTTCATATTATTGTCATTCTCCTTCAAATGAATTAAATATGACTTTTTAAGTCAACATTTTATGTGAAAGCCCAAATTTAAATTTAATGTTTAAGCTTTTAAGAATACTTTAATTACTCATCATTATACACAAATTAATAACTAAATTAAAAAGAGTGAGACGGAAATCTTATTTTCCCAGAATAATTTCGTTACCACACCTGTAAAAGGATGAATCATAGTTAAAAAGTTTTACTTGAAAATAGCAGTTTAAACTAATACTCAAGTATAAGTGCCGCTAGCTCGATAATTAGATAGAGGCTACGCACTAAATCTCTTGCACAAGAAAATTAGCAGTGCTTTATTTAGCGTTTCGGCCTTATCATTAAAAAACCTGAGACATTTGTTAATGTCTCAGGCTCACTTTAAAATTCCACTTTCAAAATGCATATGTTCTATACTCGTATCTCAAGTCTGTTATTTTTAGAAAGATTTTAGGAATAGTTCGTCAGGAAAAACTTCACCGTCAGCAATTTCTTCTAAAGCTTTACCTACAGGTTTTTTTGAAATATATTTATTTAATAATGCAGTTTCAGGTTTTTCATCCAATTCACGTGCACGTTTTGCAGCAGTAGTTGCTACTAAGTATTTTGAGTTTATTTTATCTGTTAATTGGTTTAATGGTGGTTGTAACATTATTTTTTTGCCTCCAGTATCATTTTTCTATATTTTGCTTCAATACGTTCCCTCTTCAAGTGTTCAGCTTCTACTATTGATTGAATACGTTGTTTCGCTAAATCTACTTCATCATTAACAACAACATAGTCGTACAAGTTCATCATTTCAACTTCTCGACGCGCTTCATGCACTCGGCTTTGAATCTTCTCACTGGATTCTGTTCCACGACCTACAAGTCGTTCACGCAAATGATCTAAACTTGGTGGCGCAAGAAAAATAAATAGTGCATCTGGGAATTTTTTGCGCACTTGTTTAGCACCTTCTACTTCAATTTCTAAAAACACATCATTGCCTTGATCCATTGTGTCTTTAACGTATTGTACAGGTGTACCATAATAATTCCCAACAAACTCAGCATATTCTATAAATTGATCTTGTTTAATCAATTCTTCAAATTCTGATTTTGCTTTGAAGAAATAATCAACACCATCGACTTCACCTTCACGCTTATCACGTGTTGTCATCGAAATAGAATACTTATAAGATGTGGACGGATCATCAAATATTTTTTTTCTAACTGTACCTTTTCCAACGCCAGAAGGTCCAGATAGTACAATCAACAAACCTTTCTCATTTTCCATGACTTACTACCTCTCTAAACTGTTCTACTATTATTAGACAATGATACCACAATCTCTAATTAGTTGTATAGCATAGCAAAGGACAAACTTTGACCATGAAGATTTCTTATTGCCATGTTACAATATGATGAATGACTAAAAATAAGGTGGCTGATAGTAATGGCATATGATGGTTTATTCACTAGAAAAATAGTGGAATCTCTTCAATTTCTAGTAGATGGAAGAATTCATAAAATAAATCAACCCGAAAACGACACGATGTTAGTCGTTATTCGACAAAATCGTAAAAATCATCAGCTTCTACTTTCTATCCATCCTAGTTTTACTAGAATGCATTTAACAAATAAAAAATATGATAATCCATTTGACCCACCAATGTTTGCCCGTGTTTTTCGTAAACACATCGAAGGTGGTATTGTTAAAGCAGTAAGACAAATTGGTAATGATAGACGTGTAGAAATAGATGTTCAAAGTAAGGACGAAATCGGTGATACAATTTACCGTACAATCATTTTAGAAATTATGGGCAAACACAGTAATTTAATATTAGTAGATGACAATCGTAAAATTATTGAAGGGTTTAAGCATTTAACACCAAATACTAATCAATATCGTACAGTTATGCCTGGCTTTCAATATGAAGCACCTCCAACTCAAAATAAAATTAATCCTTTTGAAATTTCTGGTGCTGAAGCGTTAAAATATATCGATTTTAATAGTGGAAAAATTGCGAGACAATTGCTCAATCATTTCGAAGGTTTTAGCCCGCTGATAACAAATGAGATTGCAAACCGTAGACAATTTATGACGACACAAACTTTACCGGAAGCTTTTGATGAAGTACTCGAGGAAATTCAAGGTGAGCCCACACCTGTTTTCCATAAAAATCATGAATCTGGAAAAGAAGATTTCTATTTCATGAAATTAGACCAGTTCTATGATGACATAGTACTTTACGACTCACTTCATGATTTATTAGATCGCTATTATGATGCGCGTGGAGAAAGAGAACGTGTTAAACAGCGTGCCAACGACTTAGTAAAATTTGTTCAACAACAACTTCACAAGTCTCAAAATAAATTAAGTAAGTTAATAGATGAACGTGAAGGTACCAAAGAAAAAGAGCAGCAACAATTATTTGGCGAACTTATAACTGCTAATATCTATCGTATTAAGCAGGGAGATGAATCACTTACTGCGCTTAATTATTATAATGGCGAAGAAGTGACGATACCACTTAATCCTACAAAATCACCTGCTGTTAACGCACAAAATTATTATAAAAAATATAATAAATTAAAAACGCGTGAACACGAATTACAACATCAAATTCAATTAACTAAAGAAAATATTACGTACTTTGAAAGTATCGAACAACAACTTACACATATTTCTGTCGATGAAATTGATGATATTCGTGACGAGTTAGCTGATCAAGGATTTATGAAGCAGCGTAAACAAAGCAAGAAGAAAAAGAAACAAACAATGCAAATCCAAGCATATACATCTACAGATGGCGATACAATCTTGGTTGGTAAAAACAATAAACAAAACGATTATTTAACTAATAAACAAGCTAAAAAACATCATCTTTGGTTCCACACTAAAGATATCCCTGGTTCACACGTTGTCATTCTAAGCGATGATCCAAGTGAAGAAACAATTAAAGAAGCTGCAATGTTATCAGCATACTTTTCAAAAGCTGGTAGTTCTGCACAAGTACCAGTTGATTACACTGAAATCAAACATGTTCACAAACCTTCAGGTGCTAAACCTGGTTTCGTAACATACGACAATCAAAAAACACTTTACGCTACCCCAGATTATGATCACATTCAACAATTAAAAGATAAATAGCATAATGGGTCTGGGACATAAATACCCATTCTCAAAATAAAGGACTAATCCGTTTTAAAAAAACGGATTAGTCCCAGACTGTCGACAAAGTCTCCGACTTTGTTGGCAGTTTTTTTGTGCACGCTTTCCAAGGGCACTGCCTTAGCCTGTAGTCTTCGGCTAGCGCTCTTCCCGCAGGAGTCGGCACGTTACAAAATCGTTAAAAATTATGTGTTTTAGTAAAAAATAAGGCCCTTGCGATTAATTTAATAAACACTGCTAAACTAAATTAACGAGGCACCTTTTATATAAAGATGATAATACGATTCAATTTACACTATCAATGGAAACTTCAGTTCTCACTCTCACAACACAAATGATGTGGCTATCACAAAATCAAACACCTTCTTATAAGACGATTAATCATTTTAAAGTAAATCTTAAAGTAGATGCCCTATCAAAATCTTTATTTATTTTCACAGTCAGTGTCTGAAACAAAATCTTAAAAATGATAAGACTATTTTTATAGAATCACTGATTCACTTATGTTTATGATTATTTATTTTCTGGCAGTGCCAATTGGAAATTCACACCAAATTTATCTTGTATCCACGCAAATTCTCTAAAAGGTGGCATTTCTGTTTTAGGCATTAAAATTGCACCGCCACTTTTCAATTTATTAAATAATCTTTCCATTTCAATTGGGTTATCCACAGTTACATATAAAGACATTGCTGGATTCATTTCAATATCTACGCCATTCATGTTGTCAATTGCCATAAACACTTGATCTTTCAATCTAAAAATTGCATGTTGCACTGCCCCAGTGGGCTCATTATCACTTTCACTATAACGGACCAATGCTAATATTTCAGCATCTTCAAAAGTATTTACATATAAATTTATTGCTTCTTCTGCGTTACCGTTAAACATTAAAAAAGTTGTGATTTTTGGTATTGCCATTATTTTACCCCCTATATACTTCTTATCATTAGCATAAAGGATATTTCATAAAAAATCGACAAAGCAAAACAAAAATCAAAAGATTAAATATGCTTTTATAGTCATATCAATAACATAATTCACTAGCGTATCTTAAAAAATATTATCATTTAAGATAAGTTGATAAAGCCATTTCCTAGCACATCCCGTACATCGTGAATAACTAAAAAGGCATTTTCATCTTCTTCATTTACTAATTTTTTTACTCTTGTTACTTGTGATTGAGGAACAACGACATATAACATACTCGTTTCATGCTTACCGTAACCACCTTTACCATTTAATAAAGTAGAGCCTCTACCCGTAAAACTATTAATTCTGTCACTGATGACTTCATTTTTACTAGAAATAACTGTAACTGCTTTTTTAGGATTAAATCCTTCAATTATAAATGAAGTCGCTCTTTCTGTAACAAATAGCATTATGATAGTAAATAGCACATTTATAAGTGGTAACACAAAAAGAAAAGATAGTACGACTAAACCATCTAATACGAAAATAGCTTGGGCTGTTTTTATATCTAAATATTTATTTAACATTTTTGCGATTACAGATGTTCCACCAATGACACCGCCTGCAGCAATAACTAATCCAATACCAACACCGACTAAAACACCACCGAATGTTGCATTTATAACAAAATTATCTATTCCTGTATTAAAGTTTTTAGTTAAATCTAAAAAGATAGAGATAGCTGTATTCGCTATAAATGTATAAACTGCAGTACGTGTACTTAAAAACCTCCAACCAACAATAATAACAATTGTGTTAATAATCAATGATGTAAGTGCAGGTGACCACCCAAACGCATATTTTAATGCGAGCGATATACCGACTGTTCCACCGTCACCTAAATTAGATCCTAATATAAAGCAATTGACCGCTAGAGCACTTACAAACGCCCCTAATATACAAATGATAATATTTTTTGTGTGATCTTTTAACAACTGTTCCAACATTTTCATATAAGTCCCCCTCTTTTAAAATAACTTTTCATAAATAACAACGTGTTTTATAAATTAATTTAAAATGATTGTGCATCAATCTTCAAAAATTATCTTTTATATTGTAAGGCCAAATGTACCACAACCCATAAAGCCTTACTACCTTTAATCGCACACAACTTTTATAATATCATTTAAAGCATTACACCTTAATGACTATTATTGTTATACTTTATTTATCACCATAACGCTTTTACTTTTTACGTTTCACAGTTAAAATATAAATAAAATTGCTGGAGGTATTTTCATGTCTTATTATATTATTCCATTACTTATAGCTGCCTTAGTAATATTAGTGGGCTATATTATTATTAAAATAATGATACGCTAGTTTTAAAATTAAAATGTGAGTTTTAATTAGCTCATTTATTTTAACAACATAAATCAATGCCTCCGTTTAAAATAATGGAGGGTTCTGAACACAAGTAAACCCTATGCCTTAATTTGTATAGGGTTTATTTTTGATATAACTTAAAAGTTGTACCTTAATTTATGTTGAATGATTTTTTAAAGTATTATAATAAAGTAAATAGCATTTATCCATTTTTATAAAGTATGTGATAATAAGATTCTTCACCAAAACTATGTACAATGAATTTAATATCTTTAGTAGATTATATAATGCCAGAAAGTACAATCATTTATAATATAAGAACATAAATCATTTCATACTTTTATATACCAAACTCGTGTAGTCAGTTATCGTTTGCAGATTACGTTAATTTATACCAAGAAGAAAATACGTTTATAAGAAAAATATAATAAAAATAAGGAGACAATAAAATGACTCAACATAATGAAATTATTAAATGTGCAGAAAGACATCAATTACACATCCAACCTAGAACGATTTCATTGAATGAATCAGGCCTTGATTTCCAAGTTGCATTTGGAAAAGATGAACATGGTATAGAATGGGTTTTAAGACTACCGAGAAGACCTGACGTTTATAAACGAACAAAAGCCGAAAAACAAATGGTAGACTTTTTACAGAATAATGTTTCATTTGAAATACCGAAGTGGAAAGTACATGCAAAAGATCTTATTGCTTACCCAAAACTTACAGGTAAACCTGCAGCCACTATAGACCCAGAAATACAAAATTATATCTGGGAAATTGAACACAAACCAGTACCAGAAAACTTTATTAATACATTAGCCGAAACACTGGTAGATTTACACAATATACCAGAAGAAAACATTACCGCAGAGCATATAAAAGTTAAAACTATACAAGAAATTAAAAATGACTTTCAAAGAAGAATGAATAAAGTTAAAGAAACTTATGGCGTAGCAAATGAATTATGGCACAGATGGAAACAATGGCTAGGAAACGACGAACTATGGCCTCGACATACGGCTATCATACATGGAGACTTGCATCCAGGTCATATAATGGTTGATAACCAAGCAAATGTCACGGGCCTTATAGACTGGACTGAAGCAACTCACTCTGACCCATCAATGGACTTTATGGGACACCATCGTGTATTCGGGGAAGAAGGATTAGATCAACTTATAACTGCATACGGTAAAGCTGGTGGTGAAATATGGCCACGAATGAAAGAACATATATTAGAACTTAATGCAGTATTTCCAATGTTTATTGCTGAGTTTGCTATGAAATCAGGAGAAGCAGCATTTGAGAAAATGGCATTGAAAGCGTTAGGTATAGAGGAATAAGAGTTTTAAAATAAGACATATAATTTTATTAAAAATTCAAGCATAGATTGCATAAGTTGTCTCAACGTTGTAAAAGTAATGTAATCGATAATTATCAGAAGTTCATTCACATAAAAACACTGGGCGCAAACTAGATCTTAAGTCATTGCCCGAAGAAAACTTATAAAAAACTGTCGATATTTTGAACCCTTGATTCTGTTAAAAGGGATTTTTCCATGTACTATTTAGTTATTACTATTTAAAGTAGAACTATTATGATGGTTTGTCGTGTATAAACAAGAATGAGACAGAAATTTAATTATTAAAAATTAAATTTCTGTCTCATTCTTTTTATTTCTAAATGCTCAAATATGATGTTAAACCACATTAAAGCGATATAGAAGTCACATTGAGTTCGTTACTATATGTGTCCTTTTTGTTTAATAGTTGATTTAGATTTTTTATAAATATTTTCTTCAGCTGTTTGCATTGAACCGACTTTGTCATAGACTGCATTATCTTGATGTCTATAATCTTGCTCTTTTTTTAAAAATTTGTTTAAGTGTGCGAAATGATTATAAGCTTCTTTCGGGTCATTTGCCATAACATCCCCTCCACTTAGTATATTATGATAAGTTGTCTCTCCAATCAACTAATCTACTAATATCATTGTCAGAAATTTCTCCATTTTCTTTCGCGACTTCTATAAGTTCATTATAATCGCTTAAAGTGTAAAATGGTACTCCAACGTTTTGAAACACTTCATCAGCTTTTTTTAGACCATAAGTAAATATAGCAACCACACCGATAACCTCTGCGCCTGCTTCTCTAAGCGCATTAACAGCAGTAATTGATGAACCACCAGTAGAAATTAAATCTTCTATAACTACAACTTTTTTACCTTGACTTAATGCACCCTCAATTTGGTTTTGCTTACCATGACTTTTACTTTTTGAACGTACATAATTCATCGGTAAATTAAGTACTTCAGATACATAAGCCGCATGCGGAATACCTGCAGTTGCAGTACCAGAAAGTATTTCAACATCTTCAAAATTTGTTTTAATCAATTCACTTAAACCATCTCTAATGTCGCGTCTTACATCTGGATAACCAAGCGTTACGCGATTATCACAATAAATAGGAGATTTAATTCCTGAACTCCACGTAAATGGATCGTTTGGAGATAATGAAACTGCTTTAATATCTAATAATGATTTTGCAATTGCTTTTGCCATTTTACTTCAACCAACTTTCTTTAATTTTATGATAACTTTCGACTGGATTACTACTTTTAGTAATTGGGCGACCTACGACAATATGTGTCGCTCCCATTTCTTTAGCATCTTCAGGTGTTGTTACTCTTTGTTGATCATCTTTTGTCGATTCTAATGGTCTGATACCTGGCGTTACTTTTAAAAACGCTTCTCCTAGTTCACGTTTGAGCAATTCTGCTTCAAGTGGTGAACATACTACACCATCCAATCCAGATGATTGTGCCAACTGGGCATAATTAAGTACCGCGTCTTCAATCGAGCTTTGAATATTTTGTTCATCTCTCAACATTCTTTCAGTTGTAGAAGTCAGCTGTGTTACTGCTATCAGTTTAATGTCAGGGTTATGCTTTTTAAGTCCTGCTAAAGCACTATTCATCATTTCAGTTCCACCGGCAGCATGCACATTTACTAAATCAACATTCAATTTACTTAATCCTTCCATCGCTTTTCCAACAGTGTTTGGAATATCATGCAATTTTAAATCTAAAAAAATATCATGACCACGATCTTTAATCGATGATATCAATTGTGGACCAGTTTGATAAAAAAGTTCCATACCAACTTTTACAAATAATGGTTCTTCAAATCGATCTAAGAATGCATCTACCGCTTCCACAGAATCAAAGTCTAATGCAATAATAGGTAAGTTTCTCATTTTATTTACACCCCAACACTTTAAATTTCTTTATTTACTTATTTAAAAGGTAAAATAGTAATTTATTCAAACACTATTTTACCTTAGATTATTTTAATGCTGTATTACATGTTTTTCATTGTGAAAGTCATACTTTCAAGGACACTTGTTAGTGCGTCTACTGTATCTAACGATGTTAGACAAGGTACACCATTTTCAACAGATGCACGTCTGATTTGGAAGCCATCACGTTCAACTTCTTTTCCTTTTGTCATTGTATTAACGACGATTTGAACTTCACCATTTTGAATGCGAGTTAATAGATCATCTTCGCCACCAATTTTGCCAACGACTTCTGAAGGAATTTGATTTTCAGCTAATTTCTGTGCAGTACCTTCTGTCGCTAAAATTTTATAGCCGACTTCATTTAAGCGATGTGCGATAGATACAATTTCATCTTTATCTTTATCACTTACTGTCATTAACACTGTCCCGTGGTCACTGACTTCCATACCACTGGCAGTTAATCCTTTGTAAAGCGCCTTTTCCATTGTAGAATCTTTCCCCATAACTTCACCCGTTGATTTCATTTCAGGTCCAAGCGTAATATCTACGTTTTTCAATTTATTAAAACTGAAGACCGGTGCTTTGACAAACACGCCATTTGCGTAAGGTTGGATTCCAGCTTCATAACCTAAATTGACAAGTTTTTCTCCCATAATGGAACGCATTGCCAATTGTGCCATTTGAATATCAGTAATCTTACTTAAGAATGGCACCGTACGACTAGCACGTGGATTTACTTCTAAAACATATACACCATCGTGTGCGATAACAAATTGAATATTAATTAATCCGACTATATTTAAACCTTTTGCCAATTTAATAGTAAAGTCTTCTAGCGTATCCATTTCCTCTTGAGTTAATGTTTGTGGTGGGTAAACCGCAATAGAGTCACCTGAGTGAACGCCTGCTCTTTCGATATGCTCCATGATACCTGGAATAATTACAGTCTCTCCATCACATATAGCATCAACTTCAATTTCTTTACCTGTTAAGTATCTATCTACTAATACAGGATGATCTGGGCTAGCTTTAACAGCTTGATTCATGTAGTCTTCTAATTCTGCATCACTATTAACAATCTCCATCGCGCGCCCACCTAATACATAAGATGGTCTTACAACGACTGGATAACCAATGTTCCTTGCATTTTCTAGTGCTTCTTGAGGTGATGTAGCCGTCTTACCATTTGGTTGTGGCACCCCAATTTTATGCAATAACGCTTCAAACTCTTTACGATCTTCTGCTCTATTTAAATCTTCTAATGATGTTCCTAGAATTTGAACGTCATGTTTTGCTAGTTTATCAGCTAAGTTAATCGCTGTTTGACCACCAAATTGAACGACTACCCCTTTAGGTTGTTCTAAATCGATAATATTCATGACATCTTCTTCAGTTAGTGGTTCAAAGTATAATTTATCTGATATTGAAAAGTCAGTTGATACAGTTTCTGGATTATTGTTTACAATAATTGCTTCATAGCCAGCTTGTTGAATCGCCCATACAGCGTGCACCGTTGCATAATCAAATTCAACACCTTGACCAATACGTATTGGACCTGATCCTAGCACTAGAATTTTCTCTTTTTCTGTAACGATAGATTCATTTTCGTATTCGTATGTTCCATAATAATAAGGTGTAGCTGACTCAAATTCTGCAGCGCATGTATCTACCATTTTATATACTGGTGTAATACCGTTTGCTACTCTTAAATCGTGAACTTCAGTTTCTGTCATGTCGAAACGATGCGCAATGACACGGTCGCTAAAGCCATAATTTTTAGCAAATTTCAGGTAATTTATATCACCTTTATTAGCCTTTAAATCATGCTCTATATTAATAATATGTTGGAATTTGTTTAAGAAGAAATAATCTATTTTTGTCATTTCATGAATTTCTTCTAATGTCGTACCTCTGCGGATTGCTTCTCCTATAAAGAATAGACGTTCATCATCTTGGTCTTTGATACGTGATTTAATATAATCTAAATCGAACGTTTCACCATTTGGTAAGCCTAAATGATGTACACCATATTCTAAAGAACGAATCGCTTTAAGTAAGGACTCTTCATATGTTCTTCCGATTGCCATTACTTCTCCTGTTGCTTTCATTTGTGTACCTAGAACACGTTCACCTTTTTCAAATTTATCAAATGGGAAACGTGGAATCTTAGAAATCACGTAGTCTAATGTGGGCTCAAAGGCAGCGTATGACGTTTCAGTAATCGGATTCAACATTTCATCCAACGTCAATCCTACTGCAATTTTGGCAGCTAATTTGGCAATTGGATAACCTGTTGCTTTGGACGCCAACGCAGATGAACGAGATACACGAGGATTCACCTCGATGATATAGTAATCCATAGAATATGGATCCAGTGCAAGTTGTACATTACAACCACCTTCAATACCTAATGCACGTATCACTTTTAATGATACATCACGTAACATTTGATATTCCACATCTGACAACGTTTGACTAGGTGCTACTACGATTGAGTCACCTGTATGTATACCCACAGGGTCAATATTTTCCATATTACAGACAACGATAGCATTGTCATTTTTATCACGCATCACTTCATATTCAATTTCTTTATAGCCCGCGATTGATTTTTCAATTAAACACTGTGTGGCCGGACTATAATGTAAACCATTACCTACGATTTCTTTAAATTCTTCATCGTTATAACAAATGCCACCGCCTGTACCGCCCATTGTAAATGCCGGTCTGACGATTAACGGATAACCAACTTCTTCTTTAAAAGCAAATGCTTGTTCAACTGTATTGACGATATCACTTTCAGGAACCGGTACATTTAGTTCATTCATCAATGTTCTAAATAATTCTCTATCTTCAGCTTGTTGAATCGACTGCAATTCTGTACCTAATAGCTGTACATTATTAGCTTCTAGCTCTCCACTATCATGTAATTGGATTGCCATATTTAATCCTGTTTGACCACCTAATGTAGGTAGGAGTGCATCTGGTTGCTCTTTACGGATAATACGTGCAATAAAATCATGCGTTAATGGTTCAATATACACTTTATCGGCAATTTCAGTATCCGTCATGATTGTAGCGGGATTTGAGTTAACTAATATTACACGATAGCCCTCTTCTTTTAATGCCAAACATGCTTGAGTACCTGCATAATCGAACTCTGCAGCTTGACCGATGATAATTGGTCCTGATCCTATAACTAAAATCGTTTCTATATCTTGACGTTTAGGCATTGATTGTACACTCCTTTGATTTATATTCGTTCATCATATCGATAAATTCATCAAATAAATAATTAGAATCTGATGGTCCCGGACATGCTTCAGGGTGATATTGTACTGAAAAGGCTGGTAATGATTTATGTTTCAAGCCTTCAACTGTGCCATCATTAATAGCAATATGTGTAATTTCTAAATCTGTATTTATTAAAGAATCTTTATCAATTGCATAACCGTGATTTTGACTCGTTAAAGCAATTTTTCCAGTTTTTAAGTCTTTGACTGGATGATTAGCGCCTCTATGACCAAACTTCATTTTGAAAGAAGTCGCGCCTTGAGCTAGTGCAAATAATTGGTGTCCTAGACAAATACCGAAAAATGGAACCTGGCCTAAGATGCCTTGAATCATTTCCACTGCTGTTTCAACCGCTTCAGGGTCACCAGGTCCATTAGATAACATCACACCATCAGGTGACATTCTAATAATTTCTTCTGCAGTGGTGTCATATGGCACTACGGTTACATTACAACCACGTGCATTAAGTTCTCTTACAATATTTTGTTTTTTACCAAAATCAACTAAGACAACACTTAAGCCATAGCCAGTAGATACATAAGGAGATTTTGTAGATACAGTTGTCACTTCATTACGTGGTAATTCTTTTGTTTTTAATTGCGTAACTATTTGCTCAATATCGGCTTTATTATCTGTAAACGCAGCTTTTAGCACGCCGTGTTTTCTAATTTTTCTTGTAATACTTCGTGTATCGACGCCCGAAATGCCTGGTATATCATACTCTACAAGTACTTCGTCAAATGTTTTTTGTTTTCTAAAATTACTTGGTTGGCTGCTGACTTCTTTTACTACAACACCGTTTAAAGTAGGAACTAGTGATTCAAAATCATCTCTATTTATACCGTAATTCCCTATTAAAGGGTAAGTAAATGTAATAATTTGACCGGTATACGAAGGATCTGAAATCGTTTCTTGATAACCTGTCATTGCCGTATTAAAGACAATTTCACCTAGTGTTAAATTATCGGAGCCTATTGCGTATCCTTCATAGTATGAACCATCTTCTAAAACAAGATAACGTTGCTTTAACATTATTTTTCCTCCTTAAATTTAACTTCACCTTCAACCATTGTTAATACTGGTGTTCCATAAACGTTATACCCTATAAATGGCGTGTTACGTCCTTTAGACGCAAAGTCATCTGCGTTGATTTCAGTTTCTTTGTCTAAATTGATAACTGCTAAATCAGCTAAGCCACCTTCTTCTAATTTTCCGTATGGTAAATCAAATGTCTGGGCTGGTTTAATTGTTAAATAATCAACTAATTGTTGTAATGTCCACTTACCATTTTTAACAAAGTGTGTATAAAGTAATGGGAATGCTGTTTCACTACCTACGATACCAAATGGTGCTTTAGTCATTGGTTGATCCTTTTCCTCAGCTGCGTGTGGAGCATGATCTGTTGCGATACAATCAATCGTTCCATCTAGTAAACCTTCAAGCAATGCGTCTCTATCCTCTTTACTTCTTAAAGGAGGATTCATTTTATAAATCGCATCATCTCCTGGAACATCGTCTTCAGTCAATAATAAGTGATGTGGGGTAACTTCAGCAGTTACATGTATGCCTGCTTTTTTAGCATCGCGTATCGCTCTAACACTTTCTTTAGTAGATACATGACAAACGTGATAATGTGCGCCTGCTGCTTCTGCTAATAACACATCTCTGGCTATTTGTACTGCTTCGCAAATATTTGGAATACCTGGTATACCTAAAGATTTGCTACGTTCTCCTTCGTGCATGGCACCACCATAAATCAAGCTGTTATCTTCACAATGTGCTACGACAGCTTTATTAACTTTTGCAGCTTCTTGCATAGCTTCGTACATCATATTTGCTTGCTGCACCCCTACACCATCATCGGTAAAAGCAAATGCACCATTTTGTGCAAGCGTAGAGAAATCAACATGTTCCTTACCTGCTTGTCTCACTGTTATAGCAGCATATGGCAAGACTCTAACCTGCGCATTATCTGCTATCAATTGATTTAAATGATTAAGATTTTCTTCAGAATCTGGTACTGGACGTGTATTTGGCATAGGACAAACTGTAGTGAAACCACCTCTAGCTGCTGCCTTTGTTCCTGTCTCAATCGTTTCTTTATGTTCTCCACCCGGCTCACGTAAATGAACATGAACATCGACTAATCCTGGTGAAACAAATTGTCCTTTGAGGTCGATTTCTTCTGTGTCTGCATCAACATCTATTTGAGGTGCGATTTTCTTAATATATTTCCCATCTATTAAGATTGATACCTTTGTTAGTTCACCGTCTTGTAATATTTGCGCATTTGTTAATAATTTCATTTTGCTGTTGCCCCTTCCATTTGTAAGATATAGTCAATAATTGCCATGCGGATATACATACCATTTTCCATTTGTTTAAAAATACGAGACTTAGGTGCTTCTACAAGCGTATCTTCTATTTCTACGCCTCGATTGACCGGAGCTGGATGCATAATAATCGCTCGATCATTTAGCTTGTTATATCGTTGTTGTGTAAGTCCAAACTGTTCATGGTATTGCGTTGTTTCAAAACTAGCTATTTCACTATCGCCATGTCTCTCGTGTTGTACCCTAAGTAGCATCACGATGTCTATTGAATCAATCACTTCATCTATTTCTACATACGGTGCTTCTAATGTTTCATCTTTCCATGACTCTGGACTTGAAAACATTACATTGGCACCTAAAGCACTTAGACTTTGAAAGTTACTTTTGGCTACACGTGAATTTTTAATATCTCCACAAATTAAAATATTTAAGTTCTCAAATGTTTTGTATTCTTCGTAGATTGTCATAATATCTAATAAACTTTGAGTGGGATGTTGTCCACTTCCGTCACCAGCGTTGATAATTGGGATGTTTAACTTTTCTAACTCATCATAATAATTTGTTTGTGGATGTCGAATTACTAACACATCTGCACCTACTTGTTCTAATGTCTTACAAGTATCATATAGCGATTCACCTTTTTGAACAGAAGATGTATCTGTTTCAAAATCAATTAATTTTAACCCTAATTTTTGTTCGGCTACTAAAAAACTACTTTTCGTGCGTGTGGAATTTTCAAAGAATAAATTTGCTACGAATTTATCATCAAAACAACATGGTTTCACGTCACCATTTTTAAAAGCGCTCGCGCGTTGTATCAATTCATAAATTTCAGTCGTATTTAAGTGTTCCATTGTTAGTAAATTATCCATATTTTTCAGCTCCTTATTATGACAATTTTAATTAATCTACTGGTGTTTCTTTCGGTAAAATCAAATTCAGTGTTATGCCTGCTAAAGCAGCTAATGCCATGCCTTCAATTTCTAAATTAATACCTAGTCCGTTTAAATTAAATACAAGGTTCCCTATTCCTATGACTAAAATGACAGAAGCAATAACCAAATTTCTGTTACTCGCGAAATCCACTTCACTTTCGACTAGCATCCTCAATCCACTAGCGGCGATAATACCAAAGAGTAAAATGGATACTCCACCCATCACTGGCGTTGGTATGGATGAAACCAGTGCGGTGAATTTCCCGACAAATCCTAAAATAATTGCAATTGTTGCAGCGCCACCAATAACATATACACTATATATTTTAGTTATTGCTAGTACACCAATATTTTCCCCATAAGTTGTACTTGGGGGGCCACCAATGATGCTCGCAAACATCGTTGATACACCATCACCGATGATGGACTTATCTAAACCTGGATCTTTAAAAAAGTTGCGGCCTACTATTTTGTTAATTACCATTTGATGTCCAATATGTTCACTAACAGTCACAAACACAATGGGGATTAATACCAATACTAACCCTAAGTGAAATGAAGGTGTGTAATCTTTAAATGGTATGTATACTTCTGGAAATTGTAACCATTTGGCCTCAGCGATGGGCGCAAAGTTTACTAATCCCATAGCAATTGAAACAATATAGCCAGTTACTATGCCGATGAGTACCGGAATTAAAGATAAGAAACCTTTAAAGTAACCTTGCACTATAATCGTTACCAGTAATGTAATCATTGCTACTGCTAAATAACTTAAGTTATAACCTTTCATATCTCCCGAGTTCTCAAACATTGCCATATTGACAGCGGTTGGTGCTAAACTTAAGCCGATAACCATAATAACCGGACCAACAACTACTGGGGGTAATAAGTTCATTAACCAATTTGTCCCACTGATTTTAATTGCTATACCAATCAGAACATACATGACACCACTCATAAAAAGTGCCACAAGCATGTCGCCTAAGCTATGTGAATTTAACCCTGTAATGATTGGCGTTATAAAGGCAAAGCTTGATCCAAGATAAGCAGGTATTTTTGCTTTAGTAATTAAGATATATAACAATGTCCCGATGCCTGATGCTAAAAGTGCCGATGATATGGGTAATCCAGTTAAAAATGGCACAAGTACTGTGGAGCCAAACATTGCAAATAAATGTTGCGTACTCAAGAATGCCCATTGTCCAATTTTAGGTCTATCACCTACATCTAATACTGGTTTGACTGTTCGTTCAAACATTGTTTCATTTTCCATGTTTATGCTTCCTCTCATAAAAAAATCTCTTTACATTGAATTCATGTAAAGAGACTAAAAAGTATATATTATCTGTTTTGATTATAGAAAACTAAGCGTTATTCGTAAGTTAAAACGATAGCTCAATATAATATAATCAAGATAATATGAAGAGGTGTTTGTTTTAAGCACGTAGCTTATTTTTCTAAAAGTCTATAAAAATCCCGTTCAAACAGTCATTTTTTATAGTGACTTTTACCTCTTCCCTTTTTCAGTCTCTCGTACTGAATTAAAAGGTGCTATTCAATTACAACTGCATTTCTATCATCTATTTCTTGGAGAAATACTGATACATCTTCTTCTTTTGCTGTAGGAATATTTTTTCCTACGAAGTCTGCGCGAATCGGTAATTCTCTATGACCTCTGTCTACTAAAGTAGCTAAGCCAATTTTTTGGGGCCTCGCGTACTGTAGAACAGCGTCTAATGAAGCACGCACTGTTCGCCCTGTGTATAAAACATCATCGATTATAACAACAACTTGATTTGTGATATTTACATCTATTTCATACGCTTTATCATCAACTTGATTTATTGTTTGCTCTAAATCATCTCTGAATTGCGTAATATCTATGGTTCCAGTTGGTACAGCTACCTCTTCTATTTGTTCGATCTTTTGTTGTATACGTCTCGCTAAAAATGCACCACGTGTCTTAATGCCTAATAAGATTAAATTATCAGTACCTTTGTTATATTCTAAAATTTCATGTGCAATACGTGTGACTGTTCTTTGTATTGCTGCCTCATCCATAATAACGCGTTCTGACATTTTAAACACCTGCCTTAAATTAAGTGATGATATAAAGAAAACCTCATGTCTTTATTAGACATGAGGTTTAGTTAAAAAGTCTACAAACTTCAAGAGACATCACTCAATAACACGAGATGCTTTCTCTTCCATAGTTAAAAATGATACTATGGCTACTATTGCGTTAAGAAACGATAACTACAACAGTGTTTCTTCATACTTATGAACAAACAGTAAGTTTATAATCTTTTTTATTAAATACATGTCTTCGGAGCCTCTCTGGACTCTCAATTAAAGACGTTCGCTCTTTATTAAACTGTCATCATAATACCATGAATCATATTACCTTGCAAGTCGGTAAACATGAAAATAACAAGTATCCTATAGTAATTGTTACTTCAATTCATCATAAAAGAACAATAAAATTCTTAAGACATAGACTTCATATTCAATATAAAAAACTAATATTTATGATGGTATGCTCACTTCAAAATAGAGACTTCATAGTGGACACTTAAAAATGTAAACTTCAATAGACAAAGAAAAGGTCAATTTCTATATAATCTCAATAGAAATTGACCTTTATTCTTTAGTCGGAGATATTTATATCAAAAGCTTATAATTACTTTTCGCTTCTGCGTAATTCAGTTAATAATTGTTCAAAATCATCTGGTAATGCGGCTGATTTTTCAATATTTTCATGTGTCATTGGATGTTCAAATCCTATTACACCAGCATGTAATGCTTGGCCACCTATATCCATCGTTTTTTTCGGTCCATATTTTGGATCACCAACTAACGGGAAACCAATATATTTCATATGCACACGAATTTGGTGTGTACGGCCGGTTTCTAGAATACACTCGATTAAAGTATATTTATCAAAATGCTCTAATACATTAAAATGTGTAATCGCATCTTTACCATCATCTACAACATCCATAGACTGACGATCGTTCTTATTTCTGCCAATTGGTGCATCAATTGTGCCATAATCATGTGGAATATTACCATGAACCAATGCGACATATTTACGAGTAACTGACTTATTAACTAATTGGTCTACTAAACTACGGTGTGCTATATCATTTTTAGCAACCATTAATAATCCTGATGTATCTTTATCAATACGGTGTACAATACCTGGACGAATTTCACCATTAATTCCTGATAAATTCTTCATTTGATACATCAGACCATTAACTAAAGTACCTGTGTAATGACCTGCTGATGGGTGAACTACCATTCCTTTAGGTTTATATACTATAGCTACATCATCATCTTCATAAAAAATATCTAAATTTAAATTTTCTGGTTGAATATCCGCTTCTACAATTTCTTTTTCAGTCACAACTATATGGTCATTTAACTTTGTCTTGTAGTTAGACTTAATAACTTTATCATTAACTTTTACAAGATTCTCTTTTATCCAATCTTGGATTTGAGTGCGTGACCAATCTGAATTATATTCAGGTAATAACTTATCAATACGTTGACCTGTATCGTTCTGGTCTTCTATCTTAAACTCATGTATTTCCATACGATATCTCTCCTATTCTTCTTTCTTCATATCTGTTAACAAAGCGATTACTATTAACAACACGCCTATGGTCAAACTAGAATCTGCTACATTAAATATCGGGAAATTGTAACCAAAAATATTTGTATCAACAAAATCTACAACTTCTCCATGTAACACACGATCAATAAAATTACCTAATGCTCCTGCAAATAATAAACTAATAGCTACTTGCATTAATAAATGCTGTTTCGCTTCTTTAATGTAAAAAATAATTAATACAACAAGAATTATAATTGTAATAATATAGAAAAAACTCATTTTCCCACTCAATATACCCCAAGCTGCACCATTATTTCGGTGAGAAGTTATATTTAAAAAATTAGGAATTACGTTAAAAGAATCTCCAACTCTCATAGAACTGGCAATAATAAATTTTGTGATTTGATCTAATAATAATATAACGATTGTTATGAATAAAGAAATACTAATGTAGTACTGACGTTTCATGTCTGTACCTCCTATTCTGCGCTCAGTCGCTTTTACAACATCTTTCATTATATCCTAATCAAACTTATAAAAAAAGTTACAGTTTGATTATATATATAAAACTTAATAATTCATAATCAACCATTGATTTAATGCTATATTTTTACATAACATTGATTTAATAAATTTTCTAGTATCATAGTAAAATAGTTTTGTCTTTACTCCACATTAATTACATTACTTTATAAAAATTAAAACGAAACAGTATACCATCTGGTCCTGTAATATGCTTGTGAGTCGTCTCAGGATAGTGATAATCTACACACGCCAACCCATAAGTTTTATGGTTTTCAATACGCTTAATTCGAGAAAACCAATTATTAACTACTATATGTTGGTGATAACCATTAGAAGATAAATACAATGCTGTGTTTGTTTCTAAGGAAGAGGCTTCTAAACCAAAGAAATTTTTATAATACGAAATCACACGCTTTAACTCTATCGTTTTAAGATTAACATATCCAATTATAGTTTCATCAGGAATGCCTTGCCATTTTTCATTTGAAACATAAGTTAATAAATTAGGAACATTGATTGGTTGTGTTTCTAAAACAACCTTGTCATCTTCAAATACCCAATCTTCAATGGGATGATCTACATAAAATTCTAAGCCATTGCCTTCAGGATCCTCTAGAAATAATGACGTTGTAATATCATGCTCTCCACCATTTATAGGTAATTCATACTCACTCAATTGAACGAGCAAATCCGCCAAATCTCTTTTCGATGGTAATCTAATTGCTAAATGAAATAATCCGGCTTCCGAAGTTAATGGTTCTCTACCATAATTGATTTGCTTTAAGGTTAGAAAATGATTTGAATTACCAATTTCATAATGGACAATCGAATATGATTCATTGACTACATTAAGCCCTAAGATATGTTCATAAAATTGTTTCATAGCTTCTTTATCTCTTACATTTAATGTTATGCCATTTACAAAATGTGCACTTTGGTTATGAAACATAAAAAACACCCTTCTAAAATCAAGTTTTACTTAAGTTCTTCTAAATTAGTTTGTCCTGTTCTATTATCAATGTACGCCATCAAAAATAAAGGAAAGGAATCGGAAATATTGAGCGGTAATGACTTTATTTTTTATAACACAAGTTTTAGTATCATACCACTCTAGCAAAGATGAGGCTAAGACATTTAATTATGCCCCAGCCTCATCCAAATCAATATATTCAATTAATAACAACTAGTGTCTCAATTATACTAGTGTTTTGACAACTTCTTGACAACGTGGACACAAGTTATTTAGTTCACCTACAGAACCTAATGATTCACTGTAATTCCAGCAACGCTCACATTTTTCACCATGTGCATGCTCAATGCGAATATCTCCATATTGATATGGTATGCCATCTTCTACATGATCGACTACTTCTGCTTGAGAAGTAATAAATAATTGTTGTAAATCAGCAAATTGTTGTAAGAATGATGTCGCGTCAAAGTTATCATTGCTTCCAATCACAACTTTAGCTTCTAATGATTTACCAATTACTTTTTCGTTACGTGCAACTTCTAATGCACGGTTAACATCATCACGTAATTTCATAAATGTATTCCATCTATCTACAAATTCACGGTCTACTTCAACACGTTCTGGCATATTCGTTAGGTGTACACTTTCTTCCTCAACATGAGGAATATGCGACCAAACCTCTTCAGATGTATGCACTAAGATAGGCGCTAATAATTTCGTCATATCAACTACGATTTGATATAAAACTGTTTGCATACTACGACGTTTATGAGAATCACGTTCTTCAATATAAAGAATATCTTTACCATAATCTAAGTAGAAGTTACTAAGTTCTACATTAATAAAGTTTTGAACTTCTTGGAAGATATCTAAATAGTCATAGTTATCATAGTGGTCTAACGTATTCGCAGTAAACTCACGTAATCTGTTCAATAAATATTTATCCACTTCTAATAAATTAGCTTCAGCGATTGCATCTGTAGCAGGATTATAATCATTTACGTTACCTAACATAAACCTTAAAGTATTTCTAATTTTTCTGTAAACGTCAGAAGTTTGTTTTAAGATTTCGTCTGAAATACGTACGTCTGCTAGATAATCCACACTACTTACCCATAGACGTGCAATATCTGCACCTTTTTGTTTAACAATTTGATCTGGCACAATCACATTGCCTAATGATTTACTCATTTTCTTACCTTCTCCATCCATTACAAAACCATGTGATAATAACATTTTATATGGAGATTGGCCTCTAGTAGCCACGGAAGTCGTAATTGATGAGTTGAACCAACCACGATATTGGTCACTACCTTCAAGATATAAATCAGCTGGATATGATAATTCCGGACGTGCCTCTAGCACACCACGGTGTGATGAACCTGAGTCAAACCAAACATCCATGATATCAGTTTCTTTTGTAAATACACCATTAGGGCTACCTGGATGTGTGAAGCCTTCAGGAAGTAAGTCTTTCGCATCACGCTCAAACCAGATGTTTGAACCATTTGCTTCAAATAAATCAGCCACATGATTAACTGTTTCTGATGTCATGATAATATCACCATTTTCAGCATAAAATACTGGTAATGGTACTCCCCATACACGTTGACGTGAAATTACCCATTCGCCACGGTCACGAATCATGTTATAGATACGTGTTTTACCCCAGTCAACTTTGAATTGTGTCTCATCGATAGCACCTAAAATATCTTGACGTACTTTATCTATAGATGCAAACCATTGTGGTGTCGCTCTAAAGATAACTGGTTTTTTCGTACGCCAGTCATGAGGATAACTATGTGTAATAAATTCTAAATGTAGTAATGCACCATTTTCTTTTAGTAGATCTGTGATTTCTTTGTTCGCTTTATCATAAAACATGCCTTCAAATTGACCAGCTTCATCAGTGAATACACCTTTATCATCTACTGGGCTAATCACAGGTAAATTATATTTTTGACCAACAATATAGTCATCTTCACCATGTCCAGGTGCAGTGTGTACACATCCAGTACCCGCATCAGTAGTGACATGTAAACCGTTAATTACTAATGACTCACGCTCAAAGAATGGATGTTGTGCTTCAACATATTCTAAATCTTTACCTTTAAATTCTTTTTCTAATACTAAAGTATCTTCGTCCCATCCTAAGGCTTCCACAACATCACTCGCTAAATCTTTACCAATGATGTATTTTTGACCATTTACATTGTATTGACCGTAAGTTAAATCAGGATGCACCGTAATCGCCACATTTGATGGCAATGTCCATGGTGTTGTAGTCCAGATAATAAATTTTGCATCTGGATCGACAATACCTTTACCATCTTTAACATCAAATGCTACATAAATAGATGGTGAACGTTTATCTTGATATTCAATTTCCGCTTCTGCTAATGAAGATTCACTTGATGGTGACCAATATACTGGTTTTTTACCTTTATAGATTAAACCTTTATCTGCCATTTCTCCAAATAAACGAATTTGAGCTGCTTCATATTCTGGTTTTAAAGTAATATAAGGGTCATTGAAATCGCCTTTAATACCTAAACGCTTGAAATCTTTTTTCTGATTTTCAATTTGTTCTAATGCAAATGCTTCACATTTTTTTCTGAATTCTGCTACTGACAATTCTTTGCGTTTAACACCTTTTTTAGTTAACGCTTGTTCGATTGGCAAACCATGTGTATCCCAACCTGGCACGTATGGTGCATAGTACCCACGCATTGATTTATAACGTGTGATGATATCTTTTAAAATTTTGTTTAACGCATGTCCCATGTGTAAGTTTCCATTCGCATATGGCGGGCCATCATGTAGAATGTATGATGGATTTCCTTCGTTTTTATCTAATACTTTTTGATAGATGTTTTTTTCATCCCATTCTTCTTGTATCTTAGGCTCTTTATTTGGCAAACCGCCACGCATTGGGAAATCTGTTTTTGGCATTAATAATGTGTCTTTATAGTCCATTTCTATACACTCCTCGTTCGATTTTCATACTTTATTCATTTTAAATAATAAAAAGAACTCTAAGTTCAATTAACAGGGACGATGTATACCGCGTTACCACCCTGATTAACTCAACTTAGAGTTCTCTCATTATCTTTATTACTTTTTGATGACATAACAGTGATATAAGAAACTAACATATGAAAGGCTCCCACTATCCCTAACTCGCTGCGATATGTTTAATGTTTCAAACGCGTCTGTTATCTAATATTATTTATTTTCTGAATCAGCAGCTGATGTTTGGTCGCTAGCACTGGCATGGTTATCTGCTTCTGCTCTAGCTTTCATAGCTTTTTCTTCTTCAGTCAATTCGTTATCGTTTAAATGATTAATGTTTTCTTCAGTAACTTGTTCAGAATCAAGATCGTAATTTAATAAATAATCCCAATCTTCATTTTTAAGTAAATCTAATTGTGCTTCAACCAACATACGGAAACGTGATCTGAAAATTTTGGATTGACGTTTCATATCTTCAGTTTGGAAAGAAAGTCTACGTGCTTTTTCAACTGCATCGTTAACAATTCTATCTGCTTCTGCTTTCGCTTTAGAAACTGTTGCTTCAGCATCTTTTGTCGCAGCTGCCTTAGTTTCTTCTCCTGCTTGTTTGGCGTGAATTAACGCGTCACTTACAGATTGATGTACCTCTTTATATGATTGAATATTACTTTCTTTGTCTTCAATCACTTTTTCCAATTGTACTTTGTCTTCTTTCAAACGTTCAATTTCATTACTAAGTTGTTCTAAATAACTTTCAACTTCTGTAGGCTCAAAACCATTTCTTGCATTTGTAAAAGTTTTATTCTTAATTTCATTTGGTGTAAAAGGCATAAATATCCTCCTTCTATAATACACTATTTTCTCCATTGGTTAAATAACAGAAATAGTGTTTTATCTACAATATGTTTTTATAATATATCATTTACTAAATTGTGCAAAGCGTTAAAGATGTAGTCTCAAATTATATGATAGCTTATTATACCACTATTTGAATAACGTTTTGTAAGAAATTCTAATTTTATCCTTTTTAGTTTTACTGCCTATGTCAGTAATCATAGCTCTACCGAATCCTTGTATTGACAACAAGTCGCCACTATCAAGTTGAAAGTCTGCGGCATCAACCACTGTATGATTTACTTTAACACGTTTTTTGTCTATTAATTGTTTTGCAATAGTTCGAGATTTTCGTATCATATCTTTTAATACAACATCTAACCTTAAGCCACTTACTGTTGTATCAAATGTTTGCCAATTCTCTTTTGATTGTATCATATCTTTTATAGGAATAGAATTAAGTTTAACTGTTGCACCTTTGATTTTATTTAATTCTAATATAATATAAGATTCAAGTTGCTTTGTCAAAGTAAATTGAATCTTATCTGATACAACAATGTCACCTAACTGCTCTCTCTCAATTCCAAGCGACATAATTGTGCCTAAAATATGCTGATGTTGTAGTGTTACAAATTTTTTTGGGTAATCAACTTCAATCAATACAATTTCGAATTCTTCTTTAGTTGGTTCAAAGTAACTTGGCGCAATAAAAGCCCTTTTTCTTTCTGCGTATGGCCCACCATAAAATGTAACGTTCAAATCATCAAAGCTACCTGCAACAACCTCCATTATAAATTGACCACGTGGATCAAGAAATGTTGTCAATACAGGCGCATATTGATCATTGGCACGATTACATTTATCAATAAGTTGATCTATTAAATCATGTTCTTCTTTTCTGAAATGTTGGTAAATATCGATTTGTATCACTCCAAATACAATACAAAGCACCTCTCGTTATTTAACGTTAGGTGCTTGTCATTTATTTTATGTTAGTTCGTTAAGTTTTATACAATCCGTTACATTAGATTCCTTAAAATCAAGTCAAATATGTTTGCTAAACCTCTTTGGAATAGTACAAGTACTACTATTGCAACGATTGATGAAATGTCGATCATCCCAATTGGTGGTATAATTTTACGGAATTGTTCTAAAAACGGCTCATATAACTTTGCTAAAAATTGACCGAATTTATTTTCACGTGCATTGGGAATCCATGACATAACAAAGTATACAATCATCCCATAATAATATATCTGAACCAAGAATAAAATAAAATTAAATATGTTTGCTAATAAACCAATATCCATCTATTTTTACCTCTATTCACCTTGGTATTCCATATTTTCTATTTGATCAGTGATACTTCCTGCAACTTCAACATTGTCAGGTGTACATAAGAATATATCTGATCCAACGCGTTGAATATCTCCGCCAATTGCATAAACAGTACCACTTAAAAAGTCTATAATACGTTTAGCAGAAACTTTATCAATGCGTTGTAAATTTACTAATGTAGCACGACGATTCTTAAGTTCGTCTGCAATATCTTGTGTATCTGAAAAAACACGGGGTTCAAATAAACACATCTTAGAACTTTCTTGTGCAAAATCAAATTGATCTTGTTCTTGATTATTCATATTCACAACGTTCCTTGTATTATTTTTAGATGAACTGTTATTCATTTGATACTTCCTTTCTCCCGATGATTGCTGTAATCTTGTTGATTGTTTCTTGGGAACGGACTGTATTGATCTTGGTTTTTCTGTATAACCATTGTTTGATTGTTCATTAAAGTTGCTTTGAGACTGTGCTTGTTGTTTGTTTTGGTTTCTATTTTGTTCTTCTTCATGCGGCGCTTCTAATTCGTCATCTTCCTCTTCTACAACGAAAAATCCATTAAATAAATCTTTTAAAGCCACGGGGCTCACTCCTCTTTTCCTACAAGTTTAGTCCCAATTCTCACAAACGATGCACCTGCTTCAACGGCTAAATGATAATCATTACTCATTCCCATAGATAGCTCAGTACAAGGTGCATAATTTAAATTGAGCGCTTTAATTTCATCTCTTTTTGTTTTTAATAATTGAAACAAGCTTTTTATATATGGCTCATCTTCAGTTAAAGGAGCCATCGTCATAAGACCAACGATTTCTATATTTTCATATTGCTTTAACGCTTCGATAAAAGTGTTAACCTCTGATAATGAAACACCTTGTTTAGATGATTCACCAGATACATTCACTTGTACAAAACATTTAATTTTATGTTCAGCTCTTTTATCAATTTCTTTTGCTAATTTCAAACGATCTAATGCGTGGAAATAATCAACTTCATTGATAATTTCTTTAACTTTTCTAGTTTGTAAAGAACCTATAAAATGCATTACGGCGTCCTTGGGTAGGGCTGCTTTCTTTTGCTGAAACCCTTCCAAACGATTCTCACCGAAATGTCTAATTCCTGCATTATATGCATCATTAGCTCGGTCTATTGTAACATACTTTGTCACTGCAATCACGTTTGGCATTGTTGAAATATTACCCTTTTCGCAATGTGTTTGTATTTGTTCACTTATACATTTTAAATTATATTGTACGTCCAATTCTATCCACCTCTTCGTTATTGACCAATAAATGCTAACATTCGACCCGTATCTCCTTTTTCTACTCTGTAAGAAAAGAATAATGATAAATCTTCAGATGTCGCATAGTCTGTTATATAAATATTATCTTTAGGAACACCTGCTTTTTCCAGCAATAATGCATTTGCAAGTTTTAAATCAATACCATGTCTATCTGCACCTCTAGTTTTTATATATTGATTAATATCTATCGGTAATTCTTCAAATTTAGACTTTATATCATCGTTAATTTCATAAGAAGTAGACGTTGCTGGCCCAATGACAACATTTAAATCACATAACTCAAAATCTATATGTGACACCATTTCGATGACGATTTGACCAACAGTCCCTCTCCAACCAGCATGTGCAAGACCTATAAAATGATGCTTTTCGCTATAAAAGTAAATAGGTACACAGTCAGCATAACACATTGTAAGCAGAATATTTTCATCATATGTGTACAAACCATCTACACCATGCAAGCGTTCTGTCAGTGAATCAATATTAGTACCTCTATCTTGTTCAGTTACTTCTACAACATGATTTTCATGAGTTTGAATCGGAAAAACCCATTGCTCTCTAGGAAAATCAATTGCAGCAGCGAGCATTTCTTGATGTTGAGTGATACTCTGTTGATTATCATCAATATATCTTGCCATATTAAAGGCGTTTCGAGGGAAAGGACTCAAACCATCTTCTCTTGTTGTTATACCCAATTTTACTTTTTTTAAATAATTGTCCTCATAGTCTAATATATGATGCTTTTTAATAAATTTTTCTTGCATGACCACAAACCTCCATAGGATATATAAAAGCAACATTTTATTATTACTTAAATTTAAAAAAGTCATCAGATCTACTGACCTGATGACACTTTATTATTTAATTTAGTCTACAAAAATTGTTGCGACTAACGTCTAGTTCTTCTTGAACGTCTTTCTTCTCTATTTCTGATGAAACTTGGAATATCATCTTCGTTAGTTGTGTGGGCTCTACTTTCACTCGCACTATCTGATGATGCTTGTGAAGCACCTACTGAACTTGAAGAAATTGTGTCTTCTTTAGTAGTACTTCCGCTTGTTGCACTATTACCAAAACCTGTGTTCGAAGCTTTACGACCTTGTGATGAAGGTTTGTCTTCAAAACCAGTTGCAATAACTGTTACAACGATTTCATCTTGTAATTCTGGGTTAATTACTGTACCAAAAATCATATTCACATCTTCGTCTGCTGCATCTTGCACGATATCAGCTGCTTCTTGCGCTTCGAAAAGTGATAATGATTCTCCACCTGTAATATTCATAAGTACACCTTGCGCACCTACAATAGAAGTTTCTAATAATGGTGAAGAAATTGCTTTTTTAGCAGCTTCTACTGCACGATTTTCACCTGAAGAAACACCAATACCCATTAAAGCTGAACCTTGGTTAGACATAATTGTTTTAACGTCTGCAAAGTCTAAGTTAACTTCACCAGATACAGCGATTAAGTCAGAGATACCTTGAACACCTTGACGTAATACGTTATCTGCTTCTTTGAACGCTTCCATCATTGGTGTTGATTTATCAACGATGTCTAATAAACGATCATTAGGGATAACGATTAATGTATCAACAGCAGCTTTCATTGCTTCAACACCTGCTGCAGCTTGTGTTTGACGTTTACGACCTTCAAAACCAAACGGACGTGTTACAACGCCTACTGTTAATGCGCCCATTTCTTTAGCAATTTTTGCTACAACTGGAGCAGCACCTGTACCAGTACCGCCACCCATACCAGCAGTTACGAATACCATATCTGCGCCTTGGATAGCATCTTCAATTTGTTCACGTGACTCTTCAGCAGCTTTTTTACCAATTTCAGGGTTTGCACCAGCACCTAAACCACGTGTTAATTTTTCACCAATTTGGATTTTAGACTCAGCTTTTGATAAATTTAAAGCTTGTCCATCCGTATTAATTGAAATAAATTCAACATTATTCATACCATGGTCAATCATACGGTTTACAGCGTTATTACCGCCGCCCCCTACACCGATGACTTTTAACGTCGCTAAATGATTAAATCCTTGTTCAAATTCTAACATTTATATTTCCTCCTAGTTTTAATGGCCAATCAATCGAATAGAGATTTCATAAGTTTTTTGAATTTACCTTCTTCTTTGTCTTGAGGTTTACGTTCTTCATCATGATCGATGTTTACTTCGTTATCGTACACCTCTGGCTCTTCTTCTGCTTCAACAGCATTAGTTGCTTCTCTTGACTCAGTTGATGACGTTTGAGGTTCTTCATGTTTGTTCGATTTTTTCTTAAACCAATCAAATCCACTTGATTTTGTACTATGTTCTCTTTCATCAGATTCGATGACTTCTTCCTCGAATTCTTCACTGTCATGATTACTAATTGTAACATAATCTAGTAATTCGTCGAAAGTAATGCTACTAGAAATTGTTGAAATTGCTGATGAGAACTCAGGTTTTCTAATTCCCATTTGTGATGGTGTGTGAATTCTCACTTTCTCACTCACCATATCTTGAAGCAATTCCTTAACTCCTAATAAGTTTGCAGAACCACCTGTGATGACAAAACCACCATTTACTTTTGTAAGTCCTAATTCTTGTAACACTTCAAACACATTAAAGAAAATATCTTCGACGCGTGCTTCAATTATGTCTGCTAAATCTTTTTGGGTAAATTCCGCTTCTTCGTCACTATTGACTTGTTCAACGGTAAACACATCATGATCAGAAGCAGAGTCAAAGAAAGCGTGTCCATATTGATGTTTAATTTTTTCAGCAGTCTCATATGAAGTGTTTAAGCCTGTAGCTATATCTTCAGTAATATCTCGACCTGCCATTTCTAATGCATCTGCATCAACTAATTCACCACGCTCGTAAAATGCAAGTTGCGTGATATCTTCTCCGATATCGATGACACATGCGCCTAATTCTTTTTCAGTAGCTGAAAGCACTGAGCCATAGTTATATGCATCTGAATATACATCAAGTACATCCACACCACATGATTCAACACATTTAATCATATTAATTAATATTGATTTCTGTATTGCAATAACGCCAGCTTCAACTTTCAGACTATGTCTAGCAATCAATTCTTTTGGATCAGAAACTTCATTCTCGCCATCAACAATAAATTTAATTGGGAAAGCGTTAATGATTTCAGTTTCTGGTACGTCATTTTTATCTCGAATACTTTCAAGTACACTTTCAATATGTGTACCATCTAATTCTGTATCTTCATAAAATTCTATTTCATTGGATTCATCAAATACCTCTGTTCCGATAATAGGTAGTTTTAAAAATACTTCCTTAATATCTACTCCTGAAGCAATAGAGGCTTTCTTGATTGTATCTTTAATTGCTTGTTTAGCAATATCGAAATCATCAATAAGACCATTTTTAATCCCACTTGTGTAGGTCTGTCCTGTACCTATCACATTTATACCGTTGTGAAATTTCTCGCCTACTATCGTTTTAACGCTCGATGAACCGATATCTATACTTACGTAATAATGCTCTTCCATAGATAGGCACCTCCTGACAATAACTTATTCAAATTCACACTATTAATAGTTTACAATAGGTTTTGATGCTTGTGAACTATAAAGATAAGTATTTGTCGAAATTTTTTAATTATTTTTGTCCGTTTTCTCATTAATCTTATTTAATGCACTTTGAAGCTCGTCTTTTGCCTTATCTTCTTCTGTTGTACCCTTATCCACATTTTGGTCACTTGAAGATTTTGTAGTGCTACCACCACTATATGGAATAAACGATGCACCTACTGATAAATCAATATATCCCGCTTTTTTTAATTCTCCAGATTCATCACGTTCTAATGATTGTGACATTTGCGGATAGTATTTCATTTTTTTACCAATTGTATTTAAATTGCCAAGAATTTGAATATCATCTGTTGTGAATAATTTGATTTGATTTTGTGCATTTTCTTGAGGGTCAAATTTAATTTCTGCTATCATCCCTCTCACCTTTGCAGGCATTTCAGAAAGCGCTTGTATAATCTTTTCTTTTTTATCTTTTTCAAATCCTTCAAGAATTGGTCCATTATCAGTAGCGTTACCATCATAATCTTCTAACTCTGTACCGTCTTCTAAAACAGGTACATATTTATCTTTCTTTTTAGTTAGAGCTACAATTTGCTTTTCTGACACTTTCACAGTTAACTTATTCGGAAAATGTTTTTTTACTTCTGCATTTTTAATGAGTGTACTTTCTTCAAGTTTGTTTTGAGCTTTCGTGGTGCTATAAGTGTACATTCTCGAATTGTCTTTTACGTTTATAGCTTTATTAATTTGATTCTTAGATATATTATCATTCCCGCTAATCTCTACACTACTAATCTTACTCAAAGGTGTAAACATATAAATCAATATTAAAATAATTATAAATAATAAAACACCAAATACTGAATATTGAATTTGCTTTTGTCTTTTACGTCTTTTTGCTCGTTTCTCTTTTAAGTAATCAGAGTCAAATTCACTAACTTTGTCAGACATTTAATATCACACCCTTTAAAAAGAAGGTAAATTAGCTTGGAAACTCTTAATAAATTTATTTCCACGCTCTTCAAAAGTATTGTACTGATCCCAACTTGCACATGCTGGCGATAATAATACCACGTCATTTGGTTCTATGACAGACTGTATCTTATCTACAGCATCTTGCACATCAGAAGCTGTAATGACGTACTTACCTTGACTTTCACCTAACTTCACGAATTTTTCTTTTGTCTCACCGAAAGTTACCATAACTCTTACATTTTTCATATGTGGAATAAGTTCATCAAAGTCATTGCCACGATCTAGCCCACCACATAACCAAATGATTGGTTGTTTAAATGAATTTAATGCAAATTGTGTAGCCAATGTATTCGTAGCTTTTGAATCATTGTAGTACTTATTCGTTTTATTCGTTCCAATATATTGTAAGCGGTGTTCAATACCTGAGAATGATGTCAAACTATCAATAATTGCTTTAACAGAAACTCCAGAAAGTAATGCAGCCAATACTGCTGCAAGGATATTTTCCAAATTATGTTCACCAGGTAGTACAAGATCATCTATATGAATGATTCTAAATCCTTTAAATACGATGTAGCCACCCTCAACATAAATTCCATCTACTTCTTGATGTGTTGAAAAATAATATGTTTTTGCTTTCAATGACTCAGATTCGATTAAGTGACGTTGATGATAATTACAAATTAAGTAATCATTTTCGGTTTGATTAATATATATTTTTTTCTTAGCATTTTGATAATTTTCTAGTGATTCATGATAGTCAAGATGCGCTGAATATATATTCGTAATTATAGCGATATGAGGTTTATACTTGTCGATACCAAGTAATTGGAAAGACGATAACTCCGTAACCAAATAGTCATCAGCTGTGACTTCTTGCGCTACTTTTGAAGCCACATAACCAATGTTACCTGACAGCTTACCCGTTACCCTACTTTTTTGAAACATATCTCCAATTAATGAAGTGACTGTTGTTTTACCATTTGTACCTGTCACACCGATAATTGGTGCTTCTGATATTAAATAACTTAGTTCTACTTCTGTTAATATTTTCAATCCTTTTTCAGTTGCTGCTTCTATCAGCGGAACATTATATGGAATGCCCGGGTTTTTAAAAATAATCGGGTTACTATCTAACAAGGAAAGTGGGTGTTCTCCACCAATTACAGTAATTCCCATATTTTCTAAATCTATTGCATGTGCATCTTGACTCAAATCTTTACCGTCATTGACGATTACATTTGCACCAAGTTTTTTTAATAATTTCGCAGCTTCATAACCACTTTTCGCTAATCCAATAACTAATACATTTTTATTTTCTAATTCTGTATATTTCAGCAATTTAGTTCACTCCAATCCATAAACCGATGAGTCCTGTAATCAAGCCTACTGTCCAGAATACTGTCGTAACTTTCTTCTCATTCCAACCAATTAATTCGAAATGATGATGCAATGGCGACATTTTGAAAATACGTTTTCCAGTCAATTTGAATGAAGTTACCTGTATCATAACGGATAAGGTTTCTGCCACAAATACAAAACCAATGAAAATCAGTGACAATTCTTGGTTTAGCATAATAGAAATCGTAGCAAATATCCCACCCAAAGCTAAACTGCCTGTGTCTCCCATGAAGACTTTAGCCGGATTTAAATTGAATGGTAAGAAACCAATCAATGCAAAAATCATAATAACACAGAACAATCCGATAGATGTTGCACCTTGTAAGTAAGCCATAATTGCATACATTACAAAGCCAATGATAGATAATCCTGTTGCTAATCCATCTAATCCATCTGTTAAATTAACAGCATTTGAAAACCCTACTTGCCAAAAGACTATGAAAATTACATATGCAATGGAAAGTGGTACTTCAATATTTGTAAATGGCAAATGAATGCCAGTAGAAAAATCAGTTAAGTTAAACACTTGGCTTAAAATAAAGAAGATAACTGCAATACCTATTTGAGCTAAGAATTTTTGCTTACTTGTTAAACCTTCATTGTTTTTCTTTACAACGATGATGTAATCATCAATAAATCCAATCAAACCAAAACCTACTGTTACAAATAATAACAAGATTATAGGATTAGAATTATCCATAAAAATGATTGCTAAAATTGAAGTTACAATAATACTAATCAGAAAAGTTAATCCACCCATTGTAGGTGTACCTGTTTTCTTCATGTGGCTCTGTGGGCCTTCTTCTCTAATGCTTTGTCCAAATTTCATTCGTTTCAACGTTGGTATTAGCACTGGAACTAATATAAACGTGATTAACAGTGCGATAATTGCGAGTAAATAAACCATATTGTGCTCCTTTATTTAATTGGATTAAGTCGTTATGCTTGTCGGTTAGCCTTATGTATTGAGGTTCGTAGCTAATCAATTGAAAGTGTTGCTACTTTATTGCAACGCTCAATGATTAGCCTACTTCTAATTCACACCTCAAAATTGATTACATAATAAGTTTTAAATTCTAATGAAAGCTCTCATTTAGAATAACCAACTTAGCTCAGCCTACGATTCATTGTCTTTTGAATCTTTATTTTCATCTGAGTCTTTGTTTTCTTCTTTATCTTTTGAATCCTTATTGTCTTTAGCGTCTTTTTGGTCATCTGAATCTTTATTCGAATCAGATTCAGCTTTTGAATTTTGACCGTTAACATCTTCCGATGATAACGTTACTTCAATTTTATCTTTGCTGCTTATTTTTTGTCCTTTAGTTACTGATTGGTTCGATACAAATCCGCTACCTTTTGTCGTTACTTTAGTCTTAGTAAGTAACTCAAATGCGACAACCTCTTCTTTCGACCAACCTGTCATATCAGGCATTGTAATATCACTGTCTGTCAGTAATAATACTTTACTGTTAGGCAATACTTCTTTATTAGCGCTCACAGATTGCTTAGTAACTTTTTCTCCATTACCAATAACTATTGGTTTTAAAGACTTACCATTTATTTTATCTTGCGCTTTTTGAGTTTCTTGTCCTTCAACGTTAGGAACTTTACTATATTTCACATCTGAGTTGTCTTTAGAATTTTTATCTCCAACATTTAGATATTTCAGTGTATTTTCCATAATAGGTTTAAATGCTTTACTGACACCCATTTCATAGGCTTCTTGGTCATTTTTCTGGGCTAAACTCATACCAGCATAAACGATTACCTCAGGATCATCTTTGGGTGCATCACCTATAAAGCTAACAAAATATGGGTTTTCACCTTCTGCATAACCACCGTTGTCTGGATCCGCAACTTGTGCTGTACCTGTTTTACCTGCAACATCATAACCATCAATTTGATAGTTTTTAGCATGGCTATCCTCACTATTTACAACTTTATCTAGTTCCGTACGTACTTTTTTAGCAGTATCTTTCGTTATAGGTTTACCATCATATTCTTTCTTACCTTTATAAAAAGTATCTTTGCTAACAGGATTCGTTACGTTATCAACGTACCAAGGCTTAATCATATTACCACCGTTAACGAAGGCAGATTGCGCTTTAAGCATTTGCACTGGTGTTACCGTAGTAGATTGACCAAATGAAGAAGTTTTCTGTTGCGCTTCATTATCCCAAGCGATACCGCCAGTAGCTTCACCATCAAACATGCCGTTGGTAGATTGGCCGAAACCAAATTTCTCATACCAGTCTTTCATTTTATCTGCGCCAACTAAATCTTGCAGGTGCATCATTAATGTGTTAGATGAATATGTGAATCCTAGTGACATTGGAATTTCTCCCCAACCGACTTTGTTCCAGTCAGAAATTTTTGATCCCATGACTTCTCTAGGTTCAGCTGTATATTTTTTATCTGGGTCAAATTTACCTTCTTGAATAGCTGCTGCTAAGCCATAAGATTTAAAGGTTGAACCAGGTTCATACGTGTTTTGATATAAATCATTCGCCCATTTCTTACCAAAGTCTTTTCCTGTTTCTGGATTAAATGTAGGTCGCTGACTAAACGCTAATATTTCACCAGTATGTGCATCCATTACCACAGCGAATAAATCTTTCGGTTTATAATGTTCTACCATGCCATCCAATGCTTCTTCAACAAATACTTGAATATTAGAATCTAGTGTTAAATGTACATCATCGCCACGTTGAGGTGTTTTTTCTTTCTTAGTATTAGGTGCAATATAGCCCCAAATATCATGGATATAAGATAATGCTCCTTTTTGTCCAGATAAATAACTATCAAAAATTTTCTCAACACCCATAGCGCCTTTTAAATCACCGCTATCTGGATCTTTTTGAGCCATTCCAATTAGATGTGATGCAAAGTTGCCATTAGGATAAAAACGTTCAGTCTCTGGATAAAGTGTTACACCAGGTAACTTCATTTTTTCAATCTTTTCTTTTTCTTGATATGTTAAATCAGTTCCTTTTTGTCCAAATTCAACTTGGAACGCTTTTTTATTATCTAATTTGTCTTCAATTTCTTTTGCTGACATATCGATGACTGTTGCTAATTTCTTAGCTGTTTCTTTCTTATCTGTAACGTGTTTTGGCTTATCGCTACCTTCACTTGCTTTTTTATCAACAATAGCAACGACTTTATACCGTTCTACATCTTCTGCCAAAATTTTTCCGTTCCGGTCATAGATTTTTCCACGTTCAGGTTGTTGCTGGCTATTAACTAAATACTTTTCGTTTGCCTTCATGATTAAATCTTCGCCTGAAGAATGTCCAGTTAACATTATATATGAGTATCTTAAAACCAACGTAAAAAAGAGCAGTCCGAATCCAAGAATGAGTAGGACTGCCCCTATTTTACTTTGTTTAATAAGAAACTTGGGTTTTTTTAATCTAATTTTTCGCTTCGCCATTATTACGCACTACCTTTACATTGTCGTTCTTAAGGCTCATTCCTTCGTTTTTGGCCTTATCGTAAATGCGTTCATATGAAGAGTTCTTTTTAATTTCAGATTCTATTGCGCTATTTTCACTTGATTGTTTTTCGATTTTTGTATCTAAATCTGCAATTTTTCCTCGAGTATCATACGCATCCATTTTTAAAGATAGCATATAAATACTTATCAATGCAATTACTGTTATAAGTCCTATGTATAACATTTTCTCAAATTTTGTAAGTTTAACTACGACTTTGCGTTTTACGGTTTTGGGCTGGGTCGACGGTTGCGACTCAGGAATTTGTGTTTCTGGTTCATTATAAGGTTGATATATCTTTTCTACTGCCACTCAACATTCACTCCTTATTTTAATATTTCTGCAACACGTAACTTCGCACTACGCGCTCTATTATTATTTTCTAAATCTTCATCAGTAGCGGTAATAGGTTTACGGTTAACGCGTTTCAATTTAGGTGTGTATGCTTCGGGTATGACTGGCAATCCCCTTGGTACATCTGGCCCCTTTTCGTACTCTTGAAACATTTGCTTGCATAAACGATCTTCCAACGAATGGAAGGTTATGACTGAAATTCTACCATCTACTTTTACTAAATCTATCGCTTGTTCTAATGAGTCTTCAAATGATGATAATTCATCATTTACCGCTATTCTAATTGCTTGGAAAATTCTTTTTGCTGGATGCCCACCTTTTCGCCTTGCTTTGGCAGGTATACCTTCTTTTATGACATCAACAAGTTCTAATGTCGTTTCGATTGGCTGTTGTTCTCTGTTTTGTTCAATGCGTCGGGCAATTTGTTTAGCAAACTTCTCTTCGCCGTAGCGATGGAAAATTTTCACTAATTTTTCAAACTCCCAATCATTAACGACTTCATAGGCTGATAATGATTGGGATTGGTCCATACGCATATCCAACTTCGCATCGTGATGATAACTAAAACCACGCTCAGGAACGTCTAGCTGTGGGCTAGAGACACCTAAGTCGTAATAAATACCATCAACTTTTTCAATATTCAAATCATTTAAAATTTCAGTTAATTTTCTAAAGTTGTTATGGACAAAGGTTACTTTATGCAAATGATCTTTTAAAACTTCTTTTGCATTTTCAATAGCCGTAGTATCTTGATCTATTGCTATCAGTCTTCCTTTGTCACCCAGTTGATTTATTAAATATAGTGCATGACCTGCTCCACCTAATGTACAGTCGACATACACGCCATCTTCTTTTATATTCAAATAATCAATGGTCTCTTTGAGCATTACGCTGACATGATGAAACAAAATAACGCCTCCATATTAAAAATCAAAGTCAATTAAGTCTTCAGCAATATCTTCAAAACTATCTTCAGATTCATCATAGAAGCTGTTCCAAGTTTCTCTATCCCAAATTTCTATTCTATTTGAGACACCTATTACTGTACATTCCTTACTTAAGTTTGCATATTGGCGTAAGTTCTGCGGAATGTTAATACGCCCTTGTTTATCAAGTTCTACTTCAACAGCACCAGAAAAGAACATACGCATAAATTTACGTGCATCTTTCTTAGTCATTGGTAAGGTTTTCATTTTTTCTTCAATAACTTGCCATTCTTCCAAAGTATAACCAAACAAACATTTATCAAGGCCACGAGTGATTATAAAACGCTCATTTAAGTCATAACGAAATTTTGATGGAACAATCATGCGTCCTTTTGTATCCAACTGATGTTCGTATTCTCCCATGAACATTTATAATCACCTCACCTTCTCATATATATAATTTACCACATCTCACCACTATCCTCCACTAATTATACAATATTCACCAAAATTTATCGTTTTACATAAAAAAATGCCCGATTCATCTTTTAGACGAATCGGGCTAAAGCTTGCTGCTCTAAGGTTTAACGATAATATGATCAAAAGTGTAAGAAAGTGGTGGATAGGTGGAGGGATTGAACACATCCATCCCAAAATCATTCATAATTTGTAGCGGATTCCAGATTCTTTCTTGTAATCCTCCCATTGGATGGAGCACTTCACTTAATTCTTTAAAATGTTTAATGCTAATTTCATTTTCTCGTTCAATATTTAATAAATATCTGTTAATTAAATAATCATATTGCTTCTGGTGTATTTCATTATTTTTATCCAATAATTGTTTATTATCATTGTTATCAGCTACTTCAGCTTGCAATGTTTGATATAACTGATCTTGTTGTTCTTTCAAACGTTCTATTTGATTTATAAACTCTTGTGAAGCTTGTGCGCGCACGAACTGCGCTTTGTCATCTTCAATACCTTTTTCGATAATTGAAGTTTTATCCAATTGATATTGTTTAATCAGTTTTTCAGTTCTCTCATATAAATAGCTAATACGTAAACGTGGTAATACAATCGGCATCGTTACATCTAAAGTTTTAAATACACCACTTAATTCAGTCCAATATTTAATTTCACTTGGTCCTCCGACAAAAGCAACTGTATTAAACAACCATTCTTCCATAACTGGTCTAGTAACAACATTATTTGAAAAGCGCTGCGGGTCAGAATCTACTATTTTTAACAATTCCTCTTTTGAAAAATATTTATCTGATTTATTCAAATAAAATTTATCATCTTTAAAAGTTAATAATTGTCTCATATTGTCATCATGCATGAATATATGGACATTCGTATCTGTTTGGATCATTTGTTCTAATCCACTTGCTATGGTTTGCTGTTGTGTCTTTCTAAATGCTTCATCTACTTCACTATGATGTTCAATCATATGCTTTATAAATGGTTGTTCCAAACTTCTTAAATTAGCATCATTTGCATCGATAATTAACAAACCATAAAACTTAAATACTTCGTGTAACAAAGCTTTAAACATATCTGTCCAACTGTCATTCTCTTCAATAATGTCATTACACATTTTTAATAATGGTTTAGAGTGTGCTGTTTCGGTCATTTGTTTAAAAAACTGTTCTAAAGTTTCTTTTAATTGTGCTTTATCGGGATAATACCTAGAAACACTAGTTTCAGGAGGTGTCATTGTATGATATTTTATTTTTTGCAATTTAGCATATTGTGTATTATAGGCATAAGTATGGTTAACTTCATCAAAATCATGGTCTTCCCCAGCAATCCAAAAAACAGGGACCACGTTTTTATCATATTCATTCGATAACTTCTCACTTAATGTAATAATAGAAAAGATTTTATGGAAAGTATATAATGGTCCACCGAACAAACCGGCTTGTTGCCCTCCAATAATCACCTTCGCACCTTCACTTAATAATGCAATATTTCTTTCTTGTTGTTCAGTTAAAGATAAATCACTCATATATTCTTTTATGATATTAGCTAATTCAACTTCTCTACCATTATTAGAAGCTGTTAAGCGTTCATCATAACTCTTTTCATCCATGGCATCTAAGTTATAAAACTGCCTTAGCGTTGAATCACTTTTTTTTAGTTTTGATATAAATTGATCTTTTTCATTGAGTTTTGTCGTCATACAATCCATGCGTAATTCTCCTTATGTTACTCTATTCCTAATCAGTATAAAGTTTATATCCAATATTGACAATTATACGGCTTATAAATATCAAATTTTCAAAATAGAGACTTATTCAATATACCTAAACATTAATGTTGCAACTGTTCAAATTTTTTATGTTTAGATAGATTTAAAAAAGATAATAAATTAACAAAATAGAGTTTCAAGCAGTCATTTTTGTGAAAAAAGTCATAAAATAAGGTATAATAATACTTAATAATACAAAGGGGGAAGATGCGATGACTAGTGTAAAGCGTCTTGATATTAATTACAGAACTGACGAATTATTCGAAGATTTTAGGAACTTTGGCAATGGAGACTTATATTTAGTTGATGAGCTTCGCGGTGAGATGATTGATGCAAGTTCAGATTCACCATTTTATGGCGTTTATGTCGGTGATCGATTAGGTGCAAGGATGGCACTATATCGTAAAGGTGATGTAGAAGAGACACACTTCCCTAATTTCGACGATTATAATGTATTGTGGAAGTTAGAGGTTTTACGTGATTTCCAAAATCGAGGTTACGGTAAAGCATTATTAGATTTCGCTAAGGATCAAGGATTACCAATTAAAGTAATTGCACGTAATCAATCAAAACCATTTTTCATCAAACATGGTTTCACCGATTTAGAAGAAACCAACAAAGAAGGACATGATGTTTTAGTGTGGTCACCAAATCAATAATTTAAATTTATTATAATAAGCGTATACTCTATTAACCACTGTGCACTCATTATAATTCTTTAGAAATACAGAGCAATATAAAAAAGCGGGTCTATGAAATCAATTTTTAAACTTATGATTTCTATCCCGCCTTTTTTATTGAATATGAGCCACTATTTCATCTAATGCAGAAATTGTATAATCAGGTCTTATTGTTGTCTCGTTCACCTTTTTTCGAGGGTTAAACCAGCAAGTTACTATTTCAGCATTTTTGCCTCCTAATATATCAGAAGTCACTGAATCACCGATAATCATTGATTCTTCACGTTTTTCTTCACCAATTTTATCAAATACATAATCAAAAAATTCTGGCATTGGTTTTTGATATCCTGTTTGTTCTGATACAAACACACCCTTAAACCAATGACCGATGTTAGTTTTCTCAATTCTACGTTCCTGTGTTTCTAAAACACCATTAGTGACTATATACAAATCATAATTATCTTTTAGTATATCTAGTGTTTCAACCGTATTTGTAAAATGTTTAATAGGCGCATTAGCTAACTCATCTCTAAATATATAATCTGCTTCTGAACCATCTATTACTAAACCATGTAACTTAAAGTACGCTTCAAACCTTTTACTTAACACTTCATCTTTAGTAAGCTCATTTTTTTGAAATGCATCCCAATGTGCTTGGTTAACTTTCATAAAAACTTCTAAATCTGCTTTATTGGTTTTTAAATTATAATTTTTTGTCAGTTTATCAAATGCGTAAGCTTCAGCATCATGAAAATCTACTAATGTATCATCAAAATCTATCAGCAAATTTTTGATTGTCATTTGAATCCTCCTCCATTCACCACTATTTGTCTTTAATCATTTCAGTATACACATTTTTTACACATAAAAAAATGGCCAAGGTTATCACCCTGACCATTGTATATATTTTGAAAAACTAGAATCCGAATAATTTTGAAACTAAGCCTACACCGTTTTCTACGATGCTTACGATGCTTGTTCCTAATTTAGCGCCGTCTCCTGCGACACCTGCTTGTACTGTTTCTTTGATTGCTTCAAATAATCCTGCCATAATTAATTACCCCTTTAATTTGTATTTTTTTATTTATAAAAGACTTATAGTCCGAATAATTTTCCTACTAAGCTTGCACCGCTTGATACGATATCTACAATGCTTGAACCTAAATCTGCACCACTACCTGATTTTGCTGCTTCTACTGTGTTTGCAATTGCTTCTGCTAATTTAGTCATTTAACATTTCTCCTTTATGAGTTATTAGTATAATTTATTTGAAATTAAAGACTAGAATCCGAATAATTTTGAAACTAAGCCTACACCATTTTCTACGATGCTTACGATGCTTGTTCCTAATTTAGCGCCGTCTCCTGCGACACCTGCTTGTACTGTTTCTTTGATTGCTTCAAATAATCCTGCCATAATTAATTACCCCTTTAATTTGTATTTTTTTATTTATAAAAGACTTATAGTCCGAATAATTTTCCTACTAAGCTTGCACCGCTTGATACGATATCTACAATACTTGAACCTAAATCTGCACCACTACCTGATTTTGCTGCTTCTACTGTGTTTGCAATTGCTTCTGCTAATTTAGTCATTTAAATATCTCCTTTATGAGTTAATTGATTTATATTAAATTAAAATCTAGAATCCGAATAATTTTGATGCTAAACCTACACCATTTTCTACGATACTTACAATGCTTGTCCCTAATTTAGCGCCATCTCCTGCGACACCAGCTTGAACTGTGTTTTTGATTGCTTCGAATAAACCTTCCATTGTAAACACTCCTCGTTAAATTTTAATTATTATGACTGTTTTTATGTTGAAAACGATGCTTTCAATTAATTATTTTGTTTAGCTATCGTTCCTTACATTTACTATAAGATAATACGTAATTAAATTGTCTGTTTTTTCTTACTTAACTATAAATTTGCTTTATCTGTTAATTTATTTGATTTTCGAAACAGTTTTGAATTCCTAAGTGTATTATGCACAATTAAATCAACTACAATTGTGTAAATATTATATTAAAACAGCATTTAGAATTCTTTAATAATATTAGATAATTCAAAAAACCTACTTATGGTGGACCTTTATTTTTAAAAATAGCAATGACCTTTCAAGCATAAGTTGCTCGCTTTAACAATTGCTTTATTCAACATAATAAATGCCACCACCGTTAAATTTAAATATTATAATCTTTTCAGTTAAATATTGGCAGATATTAGGCTCGACTACTGCGTGAAGATCACTAGCCCAAAGACAACAGACTAAGGCAATACCCTCGTAAAACGTGCACAAAAAAACTGCCAACAAAATCAGAGACTTTGTCGACAGTCTAAAGCTATGAAGATATCTATACAGATATCTTCATAGCTTCATTTCCATTCTTAATATTCTATAAATGATTATTGGTCAAATATCTGTGAAAATTTATGTTTCTGTTACAAATTCAAGATTTGCCGTAATAAAGGTGCCACGGTTAGTTTTGAGTCTCGGCGTACCTTTAGACGATAAAACTATTTTTTGAACTTCTAAATTATCACCTGAATTTAAAATATTAACTGGTTCGCCCTCAAAATTTCTATTTTTGTACTCTTTACACTTCTTCAAAACAGTAACATCATTAGGTTTACAATATATATACTTATCTTTCTTGTCTTTATCAACAGGGTATACATTCTTTTTATTAGCAGTTAAATAGTAACCATCAGATGTAATAAACCTTGGAGTGCCTTTAGCAGTTTTCACAACATCCGCAATATCAACCAATTCTCCAATTTCTAAAGTTTCTTTAGCAAGTTGTTTAAATTCAACATCTTCATATAAATTCGCTTTTTTAACAAGCGATACCGAATTCGGTTTATATGTTAAATATTCATTTAAACTATTAGCTTTATTTCTAGACTTTGTCGCTGATACAAACTCGGCTTTAAAGTTTTGTCTGTTTAAACTTGCCCTTTGACTTGCATTAGGTAAATTCATATTCACATAAATTGATTTATATCCATCATAGATTAGAGATATATTGAATGCGAAATCACATTGGTTCAAATCTTCCGTATCGATATAAATATAATTACTATTTATTTCAAAATCGATAGTCACATCATGTATTTCATTATTTATTTCATTCAGCATTACTTTATCAATAATTGTTTGATCATCTTTATATACACGAATTACATCTTTAAAAGCTCCCTCTATTAAATGCGTGCCTTCATATACAGCAAATACTGGATCTTTGATTGGTAAAGCATCACTTAAAGTTTCTGGCATTAAGAAGTGGACTCGATTATTTTCAACAAACTTATTTGCTTTACCACCTTGTTGTAGCATAGTTATCAATTCTATTAATTTTTGATATTCTTTGTTTTTCAAGAATTGATAAATATTTTTAAATGTATCAGTTAGTAAATAATCTTCAATATTTTTACCGTATGATGCTAACATTAGTACCATTTCATCAAATAATTTATAAAATACGGGTTTATTTTCAGCTTTTAAAAACCGATTATTTTTAAATAATCGCGACATATAATCAACTTCGACAATTCGACTAATCGCTTGAAATTCTGCATTACTTGGAAGTTCAAGTTTCAGAACTTCATCTAAAACTGTTAAATTTAATTTAGTTTTTTCAATTATATCCGTTTGTCCAACTAATGATTGATTATAAGTATAACGGTTCACGTGATAGGTCGGTTTAGGATTCATTGAAGCTGTTTGACATTTAGATATTGCTTCTATAAAAAATAATTTATCTTCGCCGTACTTCATATGTTTAAAATAAATTTTGTTATCAATGATAATATCGCGCTTAATTATTTTGCCTGGTGGACCAACTGCTCTGAATATTTTTTCGATTTCGTATGGAACCAAGTGATTATCATTTTTATAAGAACTAAATCTTCCAATTTTCTTTATAGCTTTTTCTGTATGTTTAACGCTTTGGCCAAAAGCTACATCAGAATGATGATCTTTTGCTTGATTTAATAATGTTGGGAGCCCTTCTGGATCTAACCAATCATCAGCATCTAAAAAAGTTATATATTCACCTGTAGCATTCTTCATTCCTACATTTCTAGGTTCAGATGGGCTACCTGTATTTTCAGCTAATTGTATTACCTTTATAAAATCATATTTAGTAGCAAATGATTCAACAATTTCTAATGAATTATCACTTGAACGATCATCAACAAAAATCGCTTCTATTTTATCTTTATTGATATTAAGTTTATTGATAGATTCTATACACGTTTCTAGAAAATACGCTTTGTTGTAAACAGGTACTATGATAGATAGTAATTTTTCCAATTCAATAATCTCCTTCTATATCGTTTTTGTATTAAAACTGTTTATATTGATTATCAAAATATGTATTTCCTTTCGCATTTGAACTACTCAATATGGAGATATGTTTTATACAAACACTTAATTATTTTTTTAAATAAAGCGCCCTAATAAGATAACATAATTTAATCACTTGCAACACAAATAACCTATTTGATATAAATTTAAAATCAAAGTTCTTACTATTAAATCTATTTACACTTTTCAATTTATTTTTAAACAAACATTTTGAGAAAATTACATAAAAAATAACCACCTTCCAAGGGAGAAGGTGGCTCAAAAAGAATGAAGTAATGGAGTACTTCATAACACTATTTTATTACGCACAACAAAATTGTTCAATGCTTTTTACAATAACTTAACATTTCTCTTTTAAAAATCATTAAAATTGATGAGATACAGTAGGAAAGTATTGAACTATATTAAAAATATAAATATGGGGTATTATTTTTTTATAATAAAAACGACGACCTGAGTATAATAAATAATGCTTAGTAAGCAGAGACATAAGTAACGACAAACATCTTATTTCAAGAATATCATTTAAGATTAAACTAAGACTTGTACATTTCCAATTCTTCTTTAACACTAAATTAACCATTTCGTTTAATTCACATTAAAATACAATATTGTAAATAGACAATATTGTTTCACCACTAAAATAAAAAAAGTAAATTATTCCCTCCTAAGAGGCGATTAATTTACTTTTATAAAACATAATTTATTTTCTAATAGCTTTCATCACTAATGAAACAATTAAAATTAAAACAATTGCTCCAATTAAAGCTGGTAAGATTGGCACACCACCTAATACAGGTCCCCATGTACCTAGTAAGCGACTTCCTATTGCAGAACTAATTAATCCCGCAATAATATTCCCAATAATTCCTCCCGGGACGTCTTTGCCTAAAATAATACCAGCAAGCCATCCTATTACGCCACCTACAATAATCATTAATACAAATCCCATAAAAACACTCCTTTTATTTGCTAGACAAATCAATAGACAACTTATAGTTACCTATTTTAATAGTTTTAAAACACGACAAACTCAATAATGACTTGATTTATAAAATAATTTTATACTTAAGTATTCACAATAAACCAATGCTATTAGTTTAATCAAACAGAAAACTTTATTGCCAGCTATCATTTAATACCCCAATAGTGTTTACCAAAACATTTTGTAGCACCCAAGAAATATATACAGTTAATTATACTTTTAGATATAGAAAGTGATATTACCATCTTTAATAGAAAAAGGACATTCATGAGTAGAATAAACAGCCAACATAATGTACAGAATAATAGAATTGATTATATTGTTATACTGTGTTAATTTATAAATAGAAAAAGGGCGACACACTTACGTGTGTCGCCCTAGTAAGCCCGTTAAAAAGACGGTGGCTAGAATTTAATAATGATTAAATAATCATCTCATCCTCGCCAAAGTTAGAGATGGTTATTTTTTATGGCTTGATTTAACAATTGCGATTACTAAACCTAATAAGGTAACGATGAAAGTACCGAAACCTAACATTAAGTGTAGCACTTCTACAATTGAAACCACACAAGGCGTATCCTTTCTAAAGATTTTGTCAGTACTTTCATAAGCACCACCTCACTTTATTCTGAGATTAGCCACCATCTATCCAACTTGCTCATCTTTATATTTTATCATAGAAGTAATATCTCTACTAACGAATTATAGTTTTATTTTATATCATAAAAAAATTATACGTCCACTCATTCTAACTATAGTTTGTTGCTAAATTCCATCTCCCCTAGCTGCAGAAACACTACAAAATCAATATATGCGTTTCTCGTATTTAGAAATAATTTAACTAATAATCTTTATTAAATTGCACACATAATTATATTGCGCTATTTTATAATTTAATTAAAATAATCTGTACAATTAATGCTATAATATTCAATAGGTCAACATCAAAAAATTTATAATTAAAAGTTTTGTAAAATACAAATAATGAAAAATACTTGTATGAACTGAATTACACTAAATCTGAGAAACTATGTATTATATCAATCTCTGAAAAGACTTCATTAAATAACCGTATTGAAATATTTAAAAGTGCCTGCCAAAACATATATGAGTCGGCTATTTTTTTGAGGTTTCGAAAGGTTTTTCACAACAATGTATTGCAAACTATAAAAAATGGTATGGTTTATCCACACTTCACAATGGTTACTTAATTCATTTTTAACCATTAAGTGTGTTTGAATATAAAAAAATTAAATAAAGGGGTATGTAGCATGACAGAAGAACAAAATACAAATGAGCAATGGCAAAAGTTTCAAGAGCATCAAAATCAACAAAAAATGAGCAAAACTAAAAAAGGTTGGTTATGGGGTTGTGGTTCAGGTTGTGGATGTCTAGTTTTGTTAATAATACTTATAATTGGTATAACAGCTTGTACAGCTAATTTCAGTTCAGATAACTCTAATTCTAACTTTAGTAATAGTGATAATAATGCAACATCACAAGAAAAGGCTGCTTTAAATAAAGCTAAGATTTATTCTGATACGATGCATATGTCAAAGCAAGGCATCTATGATCAATTAACCTCAGATTCTGGTGAAAAATTCACAGAAGGAGATGCAGATTATGCGATGAAACATCTAAAAGCTAACTTTAAAGAAAATGCTAAGAAAAAAGCGAAAGATTATGCCGAACAGCAAAGCATGTCACAGGACGCAGTCTATGATCAATTAGTTTCTTCTTATGGCGAAAAATTCACAGAAGAAGAAGCGCAATATGCAGTGGATAATTTAGAAAAATAAGGGGTATGTAGAATGAAAAAAGTTTTAGGTTTATTATTAGCTAGTACATTAGTATTGGGAGCATGTGGGAACAAGGAAGAAAGTAAAGAAGAACCTAAGAAAGAAGCAAAAGCACCCGAGAAAGACAAGAAAAAAGAGAAGAAGAACAATAAACAAAAGAATACTGATAAAAAATCTACTTCTAGTTCAAATGAAGAAAGCGATGAAAATAAGCAAAAAAGTAATACTGAGCACGAAAACACACAAGAAAATAACAGTGAGAATAATCAACAAGCTAATGATGATAAAAATACAAATAACGCTGAAAATCCAAAGCAAGAACAATCTAACAATTCAGAACAAAATATCAGCGATAATCAACAAAGTAGTAATAACCAACAAACTAAACCATCAAATAGCAACAACAGTCAAATGACTGAATCTGAAATATCTGAATGGAATCGAACTAAGCCAACTACACATGATGAATCTCAAATGGGCTATGGCAAAGGTGATTATGAAGTAGCTAGAGAACAAAGCAAACAAGCATGGGATGACCCCAACGCTCACGTAAGTGGACCTGGTTGGGTTGGTAAAAATGAAGGTTATGATAGTTGGGCAAAACGTCAACAAGCAGTACAAGAAACGGCACCACAAAAAAAATAATTAGGGTAGTACGCCTACCCTAATTATTTTTTTACCCCTTTTTAGGAAAACTTAGCCAAATGGCGACATTTACAATCACAAAACGAAAAAAATAAAACTTCTACATCATGGCAGTATGATGTAGAACATCCTAATTTTAAAACTGGTAAAAAAAGTCTGGATTCAAAACTAAAGCAGAAGCACCTAATGCAGCACAACAATTAATCTGGGATTTGGAAGATGGAAATAAAATTGAAGATGCTAAAAAATTCGAAGAATACTTCAAAGATTGGATAATATCAAATGGAAAGGATAAACTTTCAGAAAAGTAACAATATTGGCATTCACACACTTTAGATTTATTTTTAGATCATTTCAGACAAGTGTAATGATTATAAATATTATAAGAAACAAATATCAAAAATTTATATCTAATTACTCCAAATGACAAAATCACCCCTATTCTTTAAGACAAAAACATGCTAGTTATCTTATTAGTAAAGAAATATCAATTGAATATATTAGTAAAAGGTTAGGACATACAAGCATATCTATAACACTTAAGGTTTATAGGTATTTACTTGAAGAACACAAAAAAGAGCAAGGTCAACGCGTCAGAGAATTATTCTCTTGACCCGTATTTGACACTTGCTCTCTCGAAACGTTGATATATCAACGTGTTATAGTGTCCTGGGAGGGATTCGAACCCCCGACCGATGGCTTAGAAGGCCATTGCTCTATCCAGCTGAGCTACCAGGACATATTCTTTTTGAACACAAGAATTATTATATCTAACTTATCGCTATAAAGCAATACTCCAAGCATTAAAAATAAATATGATTTTTCACTTTAATAGACTTTTTATCATCTTTTTTAAATTTCATTAAAAAATTAACTAATTTTAGCATTTTACTAGGATAAAATAGCTTAATAATTTAATGATTTTAGGAGCGAAAGTGAAATCAAACTACATTAATCGCCCCTAAAAAGTGCTATCGTCACCAATATTACTTTATTATTCCAATAACTACACATTATTTAACATAAATTATGTAATTGCTAACTATATTTTTTTAATCATTATAGACTGAACGTTTCACTATCAATGATTTGATGATTACGATTATAAAAATTTAATTTTACATCTTTTTCAATTTCATCAATCAACAATTCGGCATAGGTCTCTTCTATGTTACTTCTCGATTGTGAAATGCTCCCAGGGTTTATGACATGAACATCACCGATGTGCTCATGTTTAGCCACGTGCGTATGACCATAGAAAGCAAATTGACATCCTGATGCTTTGGCTTGTTCAGCAAGTTGCATACGTGTACGATTCACATTGTATAAATGACCGTGTGTATAAAATGCTTTAATACCATTTACTGCTATAATTTCTTCATTTGGAAATTCAGGATAAAAATCCGTGTTCCCTTTAACTCTATAAAAATGGCTTAATTCGCTGTCATGATACTCAAATTCGGAATCACCTAGGTGAATCGCAACATCAATATCATTATGGTGGCTTATTACGTCAAAAAGAATACCTTGTTCTGTGTGATTATCACTTACTATAATCCATTTCAACATTATTGTTCACCTTCTAAATATTGTTGTAACTTTTCAATTGCTTTACCTCTATGACTTACCTCGCTTTTTTCTTCAGCTGTAAGTTGAGCCATCGTTTTATTTTTATCATCTAAATAAAATATAGGATCATAACCAAAGCCTTGTTCCCCTATTTTACTTAAAGTAATTTCACCTTCAACGGTGCCTTTAAATTGAACGGTTTCTTCTCCAGGTGCACTCATACTAATCACACACACAAATTGTGCAGCACGGTTTGTTTCATCACCTAGATTGGTTAGCAATTTTTCTATGTTAGCATTATCATCTTTTTCAGTTCCAGCGTAACGTGCAGAAAATATACCAGGTTCTCCACCTAAGGCAAATACTTCAAGGCCACTGTCATCGGCAATCACTCGTTTATTTAATGCCTTAGCCGCAGCTTCTGATTTCAACTTCGCATTTGCTTCAAATGTATCTCCTGTTTCTTCTACATCAAAATCCTCAATTAATTCTGCGATGCCTATTACATTATAGTCAGGAAATATGACTTTAAAATCATTTATTTTACCTTTATTGTTTGATGCAATTACTATATCTTCCATCGTTTCGTCTCCTATTCTTGTATTTCAATTTTTTCAACTTTCACTTTCATTTTTAACCATTCTTCAATAATTAATTCTATATGTTCAGTTTCTCCGGTAGCAAAAAATTTATGTTCGGGTTGTCGTTTATATCCTGCATGTTCATTACTAAAAGTTAACAATGCGCTAACCTCACGTGCAGTTTCTAATCCTGAGGAAATCACTACTTTTTCCCCACCAAAATAATCATTTATTGGTTGATATAACAGTGGATAATGCGTACAGCCTAAAATCACTGTATCAGCATTACTATTTCTCCAATGTTTTAATGTTTGGTGAATAATAATACTTGTGATGGTAGGGTCTTGGTAGCGCATCTGTTCAACTAAAGGTACAAAACCAGGACATGCTATCCCAGATACTTCAACATTTGGGTTTATATTTTTAATATGATGTCTATAGGCTTCAGATTTAATTGTACCTTCTGTACCTAAAATCAAAACATCATTGTTTTTGGTAGTCATAATTGCTGTTCTTGCACCAGGCTCTATTACTCCAATTACTGGTATTGGCAATATGCTTTGCAAATGTTTTAACGCTACTGCTGTAGCCGTATTGCAAGCAATCACTAACATTTTAATATCAAATGCCATCAATTTCTGTGCTAATTCTGTAGTGAATTCCCTAACCTGCGAGCCCTCTCTTGGGCCATAAGGGCAACGCTTAATATCACCTAAATAATATATTGTTTCGTTTGGAAGTTGGCGCATAATTTCTTTGGCAACTGTTAAACCACCAACTCCAGAGTCAATTACACCTATCGGTTTGTCCATATTCAATTACATCCTTATTTATTATCTTGTACTTTATTGTAGCATAGTCTTGTTTTCAAAATCATTAATCATGCTAATAGTTAAGTCTTCATCCATAATATATACAATATGTATTTACCCTGTTCAACTTTAAAATAATTATCTAATTTTATAAAAAAAAGACTTAACATTTGTTATTTAAATGTTAAGTCTTTAATAATATTGTTCAATTAGTGTACTTGATGATCTGAACCAAAGAATGATTTGAACATGTGGAATGACGTTTCTCTATTTAAAGCGGCAATAGATGTAGTCAATGGTATACCTTTAGGACATGCGTTTACACAGTTTTGTGAGTTACCACATTCTTGTAAACCTCCGCCGCCCATTAACGCTTCCAAACGTTCGTCTTTTGTCATTGAACCTGTTGGATGTAGATTAAATAGTCTAACTTGCGAAATCGCTTGAGCACCAACAAAGTCGTTTTTGCTCGTTACGTTTGGACAAACTTCTAAACAAACACCACAAGTCATACATTTGGAAAGTTCATAAGCAGTTTGACGTTTTTTCTCAGGCATACGTGGACCTGGACCTAAATCATACGTACCATCGATTGGGACCCATGCTTTCATTCGTTTCAAGTTATCGAACATTCTAGTACGATCAACTTGTAAATCACGAATAACTGGGAACGTGCTCATTGGTTCTAATTTGATAGGTTGTTCTAATTGATCAACAATTGCAGAACATGATTGTCTTGCTTGTCCATTGATGACCATTGAACATGCGCCACAAACTTCTTCTAAACAGTTCATATCCCAAATAACAGGTGTTGTTTTTTCGCCTTTACTATTAACTGGGTTACGTCTAATTTCCATTAAACATGCTATAACGTTTAGGTTCTCTCTATAAGGAATTTCAAATTCTTCATTATATGGTGTAGATTTGTCGTTGTCTTGACGTTTTATAATTAATTTAATTGTTTTTTGGCTAGGTTGTTCGTTTTGTGCAGGAGTTTCATTAACTTCTTTTGTTTCTACCATCATTATTTACCTCCCTTTGACGCCTTAGAGTAATCACGTTTACGTGGTGGTATTAAACTAATATCAACTGGTTCATAAGTAAACTTAGGTGCTTCTGTTTTGCCTTGATACGTAGCTAATGTTGTTTTCAACCATTCTTCATCATTTCTTTCTGGGAATTCTGGTTTATAATGCGCGCCACGTGATTCATTTCTATTATAAGCACCAATCGTGATTACACGTGCAAGTACTAACATATTCCATAATTGACGTGTAAAGAATACAGCTTGGTTACTCCAAGTTTGAGTATCTTCAATATCGATATCTTTATAACGTTCCATCAATTCTACAATCTTCTTGTCTGTTTCTAATAACGATTTATTTTCACGCACAACTGTAACATTTGCAGTCATGATTTCTCCTAATTCTCTATGAAGTTTATAAGCATTTTCAGTGCCCTTCATATTTAATAGGTGATCAAATTTTTCTTGTTGATCTTTAACGTGTTTTTCGTAAATGCGCTCATCTAAATCTGTATATGAATCTTCGATATTTGAAATATAATCTACAGCATTTGGACCAGCAACAGTACCACCGTAAATTGCAGATAGTAATGAGTTAGCACCTAAGCGGTTACCACCATGTTGTGAAAAGTCACATTCACCAGCTGCAAATAAACCTTTAATATTTGTCATTTGATCATAATCTACGTATAAACCACCCATTGAGTAATGTACTGCTGGGAAGATTTTCATTGGTACTTTACGAGGGTCATCACCAGTGAATTTTTCGTAAATCTCGATGATTCCACCTAATTTAATATCCAATTCATGTGGATCTTTATGAGATAAATCTAGATATACCATGTTTTCACCGTTGATACCTAATTTTTGATTCACACATACATCAAAAATTTCACGTGTCGCGATATCACGCGGAACTAAGTTACCATAATCTGGGTATTTTTCTTCTAAGAAATACCATGGTTTACCGTCTTTATATGTCCAAATACGGCCACCTTCACCACGGGCTGATTCACTCATTAATCTAAGTTTATCATCGCCAGGGATAGCGGTTGGGTGAATCTGAATAAATTCACCGTTCGCATACATTGCACCTTGTTGGTATACGATTGAAGCAGCTGAGCCAGTATTAATCATTGAATTTGTTGTTTTACCAAAGATTATACCAGGACCACCAGTTGCCATAATCACAGCATCTGAACCAAATGATTGAATTTCAGCAGTTGTCATATCTTGAGCAACGATTCCTCTTGCCATATTATCATCATCTTTAACTATACCTAAGAATTCCCAGCCTTCATATTTTGTAACTAATCCGTCAACCTCATAGCTACGCACTTGTTCATCTAATGCATAGAGTAATTGTTGACCTGTAGTAGCACCGGCATATGCAGTTCTGTGATACATCGTACCACCGAAGCGTCTAAAGTCTAATAGACCTTCTTTAGTTCTATTAAACATTACGCCCATACGGTCAAGTAAATGAATAATTTTAGGTGCTGCATCAGTCATTGCTTTTACAGGTGGTTGGTTTGCTAAGAAGTCTCCACCATAAACAGTATCATCTAAATGCACTGACGGAGAATCTCCTTCACCTTTCGTATTTACCGCTCCGTTAATGCCACCTTGTGCACAAACAGAGTGTGAACGTTTAACAGGAACAAGTGAGAACAGGTCTACATGCGCACCCTGCTCTGCTGCTTTAATTGTTGACATTAGACCAGCTAGTCCACCACCGACAACAATAATTTTCTTCTCTGCCATAAATTGTCACTCCCTCAAATATATGTGAAACTTTATTTTGTAATTTTATAAAAATGCTAATATTGCGCTAATACCGATGTATGAAACAACTAGGAATACAACAAGTGAAACCCATGTAAAGATTTGTTGTGATTTTTTAGATTGTAATACACCCCAAGTAACTAGGAATGACCATAGACCATTCGCAAAGTGGAATGTTACGGCTAATAAACATACAATGTAGAAAATCAACCAAAATGGATTAGTTACAATGTCGTGTACCATATCAAAGTTCACTTCATGTCCTAATGCACGTTGTATTCTTGTCTGCCATAAATGAATAGCTATAAACACGAAAGTTATGATACCTGTCAAACGTTGTAACAAGAACATCCAGTTTCTAAACGCTGAATAGTGCCCCACGTTCTCTTTTGCCGTAAAGGCAATATGTACACCGTATACTGCATGATAAAGAATTGGAATGTAGATAACAGCAAATTCCAACACAATTAAAAAAGGTAATGATTCCATAAATCCAGCTGCCTTGTTGAACGCTTCAGCGCCTTTAGTTGCCTGATGGTTAACAAGTAAATGGACTAATAAGAATCCACCTATTGGTATTACACCTAGTAAAGAATGTAATCGTCTTAAATAGAATTGATTTTTCGAGTATGCCAAAAGGAAGTCCCCCCTGTGAAACAATTAATTTTTTAGATTTCTTTTTTTGATGTGAAAGTAATTGGAATTTCTATATAACTCCTGAGCACAATAACTTTCCTAGCATTGTATGTTTGTTACAACACAATATTATTGCACATTTTTAAATATAGAAGTATTATACAAAGTCTATTTTTATACATAATTTAAAATACAGTGTCAGTGAGAATATTCTCAATTAGAAAACGCTTCCACATACATGTAAAAAAAGAATTCCTGTTATTTGCTATTGTAACACTAATTAAATAGAAAATGGGCATGAGAATGATTCTCATGCCACAAAGTTTTCACTACTTTTTGTCGTATAACGCTTGATGAAGATTCTCAGCAACATTTTGTGGGAGTCCTGATTTTTTTAAATCTTCTAAGCTCGCTTCTTTCATTTTCTTAATAGAACCAAATGTACGTAATAATTTGGTCTTTCTTTTAGCTCCAATTCCATCTACAGTATCTAACACAGATTGTAATCCAGTCTTCTGTCTTGTTTGTCTATGGAATGTGATTGCAAATCTATGCACTTCGTCTTGTATTCTTTGAAGTAAATAAAATGGCTGACTATTTTTCTTCATAGGAACAACTTCGGCATTTTCACCATAAAGAATTTCTGATGTTTGGTGCTTTTCATTTTTACGCAACCCTGCCACTGGTATATCAAGCCCTAATTCATTTTCAAGGACATCAAGCACGCCACTCATATGCCCTTTACCACCATCTACAATAATCAAATCTGGTAATGGACTGCCTTCGTTAAGTACTCGCGTATAACGTCGACGCACAACTTCACGCATAGATTTATAATCATCTGGACCAACAACTGTCTTTATCTTATATTTGCGATACCCTTTTTTATTAGGTTTACCATCCACAAATGATACCATTGCCGAAACAGGATTCACGCCTTGAATATTTGAATTATCAAAGGCCTCTATACGAATTGGTGTTTGAATGCCCATCACATCACCAAGCTCTTCTATTGCTTTAACTGTACGTGATTCATCTTTAGCAATTAACTCAAATTTATTTTCAAGTGTAATCTCCGCATTGTGGTTAGCTAAATCTACCATATCTTTCTTCTTACCTTTTAGAGGCTGAACAATTTTAGTATCTACAACTGATTGGATGATATCTTTATCAAGATGCTTTGGAATGTGTACTTCTTTGGGTAAAATATGTTGATTCAAATCATAAAACTGACCAATAAAAGTATAAAACTCTTCTTCTTCGGTCTGTTGAATTGGTATCATTGTAGCATCTCTTTTAATCATATTTCCTTGTCTTATAAAGAAGACTTGAATACACATCCACCCTTTTGAAACGCTGTAGCCGAATACATCTCTAACAGTACTGTCAGAGGAAGTAACTTTTTGCTTTTTATTTAAATTGTGTATATGTTGAATTAAATCTCGATACTCTTTTGCGCGTTCAAAATCTAATGATTCACTGGATTCTTGCATTTTTTGTTCTAAATTATGCAAAATGGTTTTATCTTCACCGTTTAAAAAATCTGTAATTTCTTTGGTCATCTCTGCATACTTTTCTAAATCAACCGGATAAACACAAGGTCCTAAACATTGTCCTATATGATAATAAAGGCATAATTTATCAGGCATTTTATCACATTTCCTAAAAGGATAAATACGGTCTAATAATTTTTTAGTTTCTTGTGCTGAATAAGCGTTAGGGTATGGACCAAAATATTTACCGCTTCCCTTTTTAACTGTACGTGTAACAATTAGTCTTGGGTATTTTTCTTTAGTTATTTTAATAAAAGGATAGCTTTTATCATCTTTTAATAAAATATTGTATCGCGGTTGGTATTGTTTGATTAGATTCAATTCTAACAATAAGGACTCTGTTTCACTCGATGTTACTATAAATTCAAAATTACGAATTTCACTGACTAAGCGTGTCGTTTTAGCATCATGCGCTCCTGTAAAATAAGACCTTAATCTATTTCTTAACTTCTTGGCCTTACCAACATAAATGATTTGGTTGTTACGATCTTTCATTAAATAACAACCTGGTTCAGTAGGTACCACTGTAAGTTTCTGTTTAATGTCTTTTTGATATGTTTCCATAATTCGAGCAGCCTCCTTTCTTTATCAATTACATATCGATTATGTGTAGTTTATAAAGTCATAACAATTACTATTAAACATCTATATCTATACTATTATAAAATAGCTTAGCTGTATTACACAATTTATTGTAATTTTCACGCTTTAACTCTATGAATAATTATATAACATAACTGCCATAAATTAAGCTATACTAGCCCCTAAAAATAGGCTGTTTAAACTTATACTCGTTTGTAAGATTAAATCGTTCTTATCCTTCAAATAAACTATTTTCTAGCTGATTAAAAAATCCAGGACATTGATATGTCCCGGACTTGGTAGTTCTTTAGTATATTATAAGTGTTTTTCGATTACTTCAGCTAAGTTTTCTTTAGGTTGGAAACCTACAACTTTATCTACTGGTTCGCCATCTTTAAATACGATTAAAGTTGGGATACTCATAACTTCAAATTTAGCAGCTGTTGATGGATTTTCATCTACATCAAGTTTTAAAATATTAGCCTTACCTTCAAAATCACCAGCTAAATCTTCTAATACTGGAGCAATCATCTTACAAGGGCCACACCAAGTTGCCCAAAAATCTACTAAATTTACCCCTGATTGAATATTTTCATCAAAGTTTGAATCCGTTACTTTTACGATTGCCATAACTGCCAATCCTCCTTAAATTTCAAATGATGAAGAAATTATAACAGACTTTATGATATTCTGCATACCTCTTGCTCACGATTATTTTAATTCTACTACGGTTACGCCGAATCCGCCTTCACTTGGCATGCCGTTTCTATATGATGACACACTTTTATGTCGTTTCAAATGATTTTGCACACCTTTTTGTAAAGCACCTGTACCTTTACCATGAATAATATAAACTTGTTCATAATTACTCAGTACAGCCTGATCTAAATATTGATCTACAGCAACCATTGCTTCGTCATAGCGGTAGCCACGTAAATCAAGTTCCATTTTAATACTTTGTCTATTTTCACGTTTGATCATTTTAGTAGGTTCTTCTTTAGTTTTCTTAATTTTTTCCAAGTCCTCTAAAGGTAGTTTCATCTTAATGATACCCATCTGTACTACTGCTTCATTATTATCGATTAGTTCTAAGACTTCACCTTTTTGACCATAAGTCAATACTTTAACTTCGTCACCAGCTTTAATGGTATCCCATTTTTTCTTCTCAACATTTTGCTTAATTGATTTAGCTTCATACTGATCGTCCAGTTGTTTCTTCTTGTCAATTAGTTCATGTTCTTTTACATCTGCACCTTTTTTATCTCTCAATTCACGTAATTCTTTTAAGATTTCATCCGCTTCATTAGTAGCTGATTTCACACGTTGATTTGCTTTTTCTTTCGCTTCATTCATGAGTTGCTTTTCGTGATTTTGATATTGTTCATATTGTTTTGCTAAAGCATCATGTGTATCTTGAGCTTCTCTAAGCAGGTGGTCTAACTCGATACGTTGCTCATCGACACGTTTTGAATTTGTTTCAAGCGAAGCTATCATTTCATTAATTTCTTGTTCGTCTTGGCCAATCATAGATTTAGCTTTTTGAATAACTTGAATGTTTAGTCCTAGTTTTTTTGAAATGTCAAAAGCATTTGAACGTCCTGGGACGCCCATCAACAATTTGTAAGTTGGGCTCAATGTATTAACATCAAACTCTACACTCGCATTCATAACACCGTCTCTATTATAACTATATGCTTTTAATTCTGGATAGTGTGTGGTTGCCATTACTAAAGAACCAATATCATGTACATAATCTAAAATACTCATTGCTAGTGCGGCACCTTCACTTGGATCTGTACCTGCCCCTAATTCATCAAATAAAATCAAACTATGTTTTGTAGTTTCTTGTAAAATTTCAACAATATTTTTCATATGTGAAGAAAATGTAGAAAGAGACTGTTCAATAGATTGTTCATCGCCGATGTCACAGAACACATTTTCAAATACACTCAATTTGCTGCCATCAAGTGTAGGTATCAACATACCTGATTGTGCCATCATAATAATTAAACCAAGTGTTTTTAACGTAACAGTCTTACCACCTGTATTAGGTCCAGTAATAATAACCGTCTCAATATCTTGTGCAAATTCAATCGTATTAGCTACAACAGTATCTCTGTCCAATAAAGGATGATAAGCTTTTGGTAAATATACTGTTCTTTCAACGGTAAATTCCGGTTTAGTTCCTTTAATTGAACTTGCATAACGTGCTTTAGCAGTTAGAAAATCAATTTGCCCCATTATAGATTCTGACATCAAACAAGCTTCAGCTTCTTCAGCTACATAGCCTGTGAGTTCCGATAGAATCCTTTCTTTTTCAACGGCTTCGTCATTACGTAAACGGCTAATTTGATTACTCATTTCTACTATTGATGATGGCTCAATATATAACGTTTGTCCTGAAGCCGATTGGTCGTGGACAATACCATTAAAATCTTGTCTATATTCCGCTTTAACCGGGATAACATTACGCTCATTTCGTACAGTTACAATTGCATCGGATAATTTTTTCTGATTACCTTGACTTTTAACAATTTTATCCAAGTTTTGTTTGATTCGCTGTGTCGTACTGGAAATTTTACTTCTAATACCTTGTAATTCATAACTGGCATTGTCATATAAATCATAAGCATCGCATTTTTCATGTATACTTTGATATAAATCAGTCAAGATAGGTAACTGTTCCATTCTGTCATTGAGAATTGGATAGTTAATCGTCTCTTCTTCGTTAATAAGATTGTTGTAAAATGTCTTATATTGATTTTGTATTTGTATAAGACGTTTAATCACATTTAATTCACTCACATTCAGCACACCACCAATACTAGCTCTATGGATAAATGCTGAAACTTTTGCTAATCCGCTCAAACTAGGCATACGATGCTTATTGTAAATCTGTGCAATTTCATCGGTCTCATTCATTTGAAATTCTACAGTTTCTAAATCAGTTGCAGGTGCCATTGCGACAACTTTTTCTTTTCCTAAATCACTAATTGCTTCATTTTCAACTAACAATTTGATTTTATCGAATTCTAAGACATCTAATGATTTCTGTCTCATCTAATCCCTCTATTTCTTCAATTTAATATTATTTTCTATTAGCGATTTAAAATCTTCGCGAGACATTGTATTAATAACTCTGTCTTTTTTCACAAATCCTTTTTGTGCAGTTGCAATACCATATTTCATAAATTCTAAATGATCTACATGGTGTGCGTCTGTATTAATTGTTAATTTAACATTCGGATTTTTTTTAACGGTTTCTGCATTTAAATCTAAACGTTTAGGATTTGCGTTAATTTCTAAAATTGTGTTTGTTTCAGCTGCTATCTCACATAATCTGTCAATATCCGGTTCATAACCAGGGCGTTTCCCTATGATTCGTCCCGTCGGATGCGCAATGTGTCTAACATAAGGATTACGACATGCATTTTCCAAACGTTGCATAATTTCATCTTGTGATTGATTAAAACTTTGATGTATTGCAGCTATAACATAATCTAATTGTGCTAAGACTTCATCATCATAATCTAATCGTCCATCTGGTAATATATCCATCTCTATTCCTGAATAAATATCAATTTCATCATATTTCTCATTTAAAGCTTTTATTTCTTCATTCTGGCGTAATAACCTTTCTACAGACAAACCATTTGCGACTTTCAAACTTTGTGAATGGTCTGTAATCACCATAAATTGATATCCTTTTGCGATATTAGCTTTGACCATTTCTTCTAAACTAAATGCACCATCACTATATGTTGTATGCATATGAATATCTCCTTGGATATCATCTAATTTTATAATTTCTGATAAGTCTTTATCAAACTCACTGCCATCTTCTCTAATTGCAGGTTCAATCCAATTAACACCAAAATGTTCGTAAATCTCTTTTTCACTTTGGTATTGAATGAGGTTTCCGTCTGCTTGTTCAATTCCATATTCGCTCACTTTTTCATCTTGTTCTTTTGCTAATTGGCGTATGCGAATATTATGATCTTTGGAACCTGTAAAGTGCTGTAATGTATGATAAAACGCTGATGGTTCAATTAGCCTAAAATCAACACCAATGGTTTCATCATCAAAACTTAGTTCTAATGATACCTTTGTTTGACCAACGGCAACGTCTTTAACTTTATTCGGAATATTTAATAATGCTTGTTGCACATTGGCTGGTTCATCTGTACTAATTATACAATCCAAATCCTTACTCATTTCTTTATATCTTCTAAAACTTCCAGCAACTTCATATTGTACAATGGCGTCAATTTGTGACAAATATGCATCTATCATTTTATTTAATCCACGCATTTGGTCAATAGGATAATTATCTTTTTTAGCGCCTAATGCTTTTACAGCTTCCAATATATTTTGTTCTGTCTTTTTAGCAAAACCATTTAATTCGCTTACTAATCCTTGTTCACATGCAGCTTGTAATGATTCTTTCCCATCAATATTCAACACTTTATACAGTTTAGCTATTTTTTTACTACCTAAACCTTGAATTTTCAATAATGGAATAAGACCTTCTGGTACTTCTTGCTTCAAGGATTCTAATGTCGATGAAGTGCCATTTTTACGGTATTCATCTATTACTTCACCTACGCCTTTGCCGATACCTTTTAATTGAGTCACATCTTCTATTTGTTCTATTGGACGTTCGTCAATTTCAAGGCTTTGTGCGGCTTTTCTATATGCCGATACTTTAAATGTATTTTCACCTTTTAATTCCATATAAGTAGCTATTTTTTCTAATAATTGAATAATATCTTTTTTTGTCATTATTTTCACTCCATAGAAAAAGGTCAAGACAGATTACTGTTTTAAATTCAGTAAATTGATTATGTCCTGACCTCCTATATTTTATAAAACCTTATATGTTTATATTCTAAAACACCCTATATATTTAGTACATATGACGATATGAATGGCGCATGAATTATAAAGTATTCAGCCAAATGCCCTTCCATCAACTGTTGTTGTATGAATTCAAGCGGGTATATTGAAATCATATAAAACAAAGTAGCACAAATAATAGTCGAAGAAATCACACTCATTATTACACCTAACGCACGACTTATCCAATTAGGTTGTCTAGATGTTATTACATTATCAAATAGAACGACAATACCATAGCAAAATATTTTCGTAACAGTTGCTATCATTAAAAATGCTACGATATGATCAAAACGTTGCTGTAGGTTATCAAATTGGAACGCATAGTTCAAATCATATGCACGCGTTTTAGGAAACGGCACAAATAACTCTAATCGTTGTGAAATTTGTGAATGTAAACGATGAGCCACCCAAAGTGAGAACACAGTTGAACCTAAATGTAATGAACTTAACCAAGTGCCCCTTCTAAATCCAATCATGCCTATGTAAAGGAAAATAATTACGATTATTAAATCAATAATCATTATTCTTCTCTATTTTTTAATTGTTTTATTTCTTGTTGTAAACGGTAATTTTCTTCTTCTAACTGTACTTTTTCATGCATTATATTTACAGCTGTAAGAATAGCTTTTCTAGTAGTATCAAGGCCTGCGCTTTTACTAGCTAGAGTTTTCAGCCTCTCATCTACTAAATGCGCTACATAACGGATATGCTCAGGGTTGTCCTCTCCGACGATTGTATAATGTTGATCATTTATAGTTACGTTAATCCGATTTTTAAACTCACCCATATAATAACTCCTGACTTTGAATGTAAATTTCCGAACTTATTCTTTCATTAGTTTCATTAAGTATGTAATCTAGTCATTTAGAATATTTATCACGAACTATTATACACGACATAATATTATTTTGTAAGTGGTGAGATTTGTTATATTAAAAATTCTTGTGATTTATTTTAATTTTGTCTATATTGATAAAAATTTTCTTCAACTTATACATATGTAATCCGTACAATCTGTTCTCAAATTTCACACATGTGATATGATGTTAAATGTCTAAAATTTAATTCAGTTATTTATATAAAGTGAGGTCAATAATATGTCTAATGTTGTACACAAATTAACTAAACAACAGATCGACCAATTAATGTCGAAAATATCTTTTGATACTACAAATGTATCTCAGGGTATGAAAGCTAAAACAAAATATAAAAACACATCTATTTCTGTATATAATTCGAATAAAGTTATGTTTCAAGGTAAAGATGCTGAATCCATCGCATCACAATTATTACCAAATGTCGTTCCAGCTAAGAAAAATTCAGGCAAATCGGCAAATTCACAGCAAACAATACAATATAATCGTTATAATTGTATTGGTAGTGATGAAGCAGGCAGTGGTGACTACTTTGGGCCACTTACGGTATGTGCGGCTTATGTTTCTAAAAAAAATGTGCAAATCTTAAAAACATTAGGTGTAGATGACTCTAAAAGGTTAACCGACGCTAAGATTGTTGAATTAGCAGAACAACTTGTAACTTTCATCCCTCACTCGTTGTTAACAATGAACAATGATAAATATAACGAAAAACAAAAAGCAGGTTGGTCTCAAGTGAAAATGAAAGCCGTTTTACACAATGAAGCTATTAAAAATGTGACGCAAAAAATTGATACAGAAGCATTAGATTATATTGTCATTGACCAATTCGCTGAACCTGGTGTATACAAGCGTTATGCGTTGAGTGAACTACCCTTTAGCAGCAAAACTAAATTCGAAACTAAAGGAGAATCAAAATCCATTGCTATTGCAGCTGCAAGTATCATCTCAAGATACGCATTTGTAAAACATATGGATAATTTATCGCGTTCAGCAAAAATGGAAATTCCTAAAGGTGCAAGTAACAAAGTGGATTTAACCGCCGCTAAATTAATTGAGCGTAAAGGCATAGCCTATCTTGATAGTATTTCAAAAAAACATTTTGCAAATAGGCAAAAGGCTGAAAACTTAGTACAAAAAAAGCATAAATAAGCGTGTATCTCTAACTTCAATACTAACATTTACCATGCTCTTCTATTTGTACTGTAACCTGCACTAAACTGTTTTTCTAGTCACACTGTAAATCCAGTATGTCATAATTAATACATCAAATAATTTTGGTATAAATGTAAAACACACCTCCAAGTTTGAAATTGTAGTGCTCCCCAAAAGTTGGACTAAAAATCTAACTTTTGGGAGCACGTCAAATGGAGGTGTGTTTTTTATTGGTTTGTTTAAATCACTTTCAATTGTATGCCTTACTTTTTATAGCATTAAAAGCATCTATCACAATTTAAATCTGACTATCTGATTGTAGCGCCTTCTGCTTGTAAAGCAGTCAATATTGCTTCATGTACCGCATTTACTTTATCATCCGTAAGCGTATCTTCAGTGTCTAAATATGATAAACGAATTGCTATAGATTTTTCATCTTCAGCGACATGTTCACCTTCATAAACATCAAATACTTCAGCTTCTTGTAATATATCGCCACCGTTTTGCTGAATTGTATTTACTAATTTTGCTGAAGGCATATCACGGTTAATAACTAATGCAATATCTCTTGATACGCCTGGGAATCTAGGTATTGGTTGATAATTAATATAACCTACAGATACTGCCATTAATTCATCATAATTCAACTCGAATACGTAAGTACGTTTTAAATCATTGTCTTTTTCAATTTGTGGATGCAATTCTCCTACAAATCCAATAACTTTTCCATTTAATTTCACGTAAGCCGTTCTACCTGGGTGTAAACCGTTAATTTCACCAGCTTCATATTCAAATTGTATATCTAACTTCTCAGCCACTCGATCTACAATTCCTTTAGCTACGAAAAAGTCGATTTCTTCTTTTTTACCTTGCCAAGCGTTCACAGTGTAATCACCCGTTAAGATACCACTTAAATATTCAACCTCGTCTGGTAATTCACCTTCACCGTTACCAAAGAAGACACGACCAAGCTCATATAAGCGCACTTGGGAATTTTTACGTGCTACATTGTATGCAACAGCATCAATTAAATGTGGAATCAAACTTTGACGCAACGTAGAGTGAGCTTCACTCATTGGCATTAACAACGCGACTGTTTCACGGTTTTGCAATGCAAAGTGATTAGCTCGTTCTTTATCGACAAGTGAATAGTTAATGGCTTGGTTTAAACCTGCACCTTCTAAAGATGCTTTGACAATACGAGACTTAGACTGTCTATCCGTTAACGAACCATGTGTAACATGTTCGAATACTGGTAGTGTTGAAGGAATTTCATCATAACCATATATACGTGCGATTTCTTCAATTAAATCTTCTTTAATTGTGATGTCTTTACGACGTGAAGGCACCATAACAGTTAGTACATCATCAGTGTTCGTTGTTTCAAAACCAAGTTGCACGAAGATAGCTTCAATATCTTTTGCAGCTAGTTCAAAACCGATTGTTTGATTAATTTTTGCTACTGAAATATCAATTGGTGTTACAAACTCGCCTAAATTACCTTCAGCAACACGTCCTTGTGTGACAGTACCACCTGCATATGTTTGAAGTAAATAACAAGCACGATCAACCGCTTCATCTACAAATTCTGTAGCAATTCCTTTTTCAAAACGGCTAGAAGCTTCACTTCTTAAATTCAAACGTCTTGATGTATGGCGAATTGATACTGGATCAAAGATAGCACCTTCAATAACAACATTTGTTGTCGCTTCAGTTACTTCTGAGAAATCTCCACCCATCACACCAGCAATAGCGATTGGTGAATCGCCGTTTGTGATTACGATATCAGACGCTACTAATTTACGTTCTTGATCATCTAATGTTGTTATAACTTCATCTTCTTTTGCTTGACGAACTTCGATTTGTTTAGAACCAATTTGGTCTTTATCAAACATGTGTAATGGTTGACCATATTCGATTAAAACATAATTTGAAATATCAACAACATTATTAATTGGACGAATACCTGCTTTAATCAAACGCATTTGCATCCATTCTGGTGAAGGTTCGATTGTCACATCATTTACAACACGTGCACTATAATAAGGTACCTTATCGCCATTTTGAATGGTTACACTGATTTCATCTTTAGTTTGTTCATCATTCTCATTACTTTGTGTTTCTGGTTTTGTCATTGGCGCGTTATATAATGCCGCTGTCTCATAAGCTGTACCAATCATGCTCAATGCATCAGCTCTATTTGGTGTAAGATCAAATTCCATAACTTGATCATTTAAGTATAATGCACTTAACGCATCAGTTCCTGGAGTTACTTCTGATGAAAATACATAGATACCGTCCTCGAATTGTTTAGGGACTAAGTTAGTTGGTACACCAATTTCTTGAAGTGAACAAATCATGCCTTCTGAACGTTCTCCACGTAATTTTGCACGTTTAATTTTCACTCCACCTGGCAACCTACCTCCTACTGTTGCAACAATAACTGTTTGGCCTGTGTCTACATTAGGTGCGCCACAAACGATTTGGACTGGTTCTGCTTCACCTATATCAACTTGACAAATATTGAGCTTATCAGCGTCAGGGTGCGCTGCTTTTGATTGTACATAACCTACAACTAGGTTTTTAATATCTTTTGTATAATCAATGATATCGTCTACTTCTATACCAGTTCGTGTAATACGTTCAGCAAGTACGTTAACAGGTTGATTAACCTCAACATATGATTCTAACCATTCTTTTGAAATAAACATTATTTTTCACCTCTATCTTCTACTGCTTTAAATTGACTTAAGAAACGTACATCATTGGTATAGAAATGTCTTATATCTTCAATACCATATTTCAACATTGCAATACGGTCTGGCCCCATTCCAAATGCGAAACCAGAATATTTAGTTGAATCAAATCCTGCCATTTCAAGTACGTTAGGATGCACCATTCCAGCTCCTAAAATTTCAATCCAACCAGTGTGTTTACATACATTACAACCTTCTCCTTTACACTTGAAGCAAGATACATCTACTTCGACTGAAGGTTCTGTGAATGGGAAATAGCTAGGGCGTAAACGAATCTCTCTATCTTCACCGAATAATTGTTTTGCCAATAATTCTAATGTCCCTTTTAAGTCACTCATTTTAATATTTTCATCTACAACTAATCCTTCAATTTGTGTAAATTGATGGCTGTGTGTAGCATCATCTGAGTCACGACGATAAACTTTACCCGGACATAAAATTTTAACCGGCCCTTGTCCATTACGCTTTTCCATAGTTCTTGCTTGAACTGGAGATGTGTGTGTACGCATTAATATTTCATCAGTTATGTAAAAACTGTCTTGCATATCCCTAGCTGGATGAGATTTTGGTAAATTTAATGCTTCAAAATTATAATAATCTTGCTCTACTTCAAAACCATCGACAATTTCGTAACCCAGACCTAAAAATAAATCTTCAATTTCTTCGATAGTGCGTGTTAATGGATGCTTTGCACCATTAGCAATTTTACGGCTAGGTAATGTCACATCGATTTGTTCTTCTTTAAGTTGTTGTTCTAATTGTTCGTTTGCTAACAATTCACGGCGTGAGTCAATTTCACCTTCAATTGTCTGTCTCACTTCATTTACTTGTTGACCGTAAGCAGGCTTTTCTTCATTCGGTAAGTCTTTCATATGCTTCATTAAACCAGTAACCGAACCTTTTTTTCCTAAATACTTAACCTTTACATCTTGTAATTCTTTTTCATTTTGAGCTTCATTGATATCGACTAATGCTTGTTGTTTTATTTCTGACATAGCTTCTGTTTGTGTCATCCTTAGCCCTCCTATTTTTAAAATATGATCGAGTTATTTAAATTAAAAAACACAAAAAAGACTTTCATCCCTTGAAACTGGGACGAAAGCCTTCCGTGGTACCACCCAAATTTATGCATAAGCATACACTTGTTGTCATTGATAACGGAAATGATATCCGACTTAAATTTCTTTAAGTAACCAAAAAGGTGAAAAAAACTAAATACAGTGGATTATCTTTCAGTCTTGAACAATCTCCCTTATACATCTGTAGGATATAGTTTACGTCTTTTTATCGGTAATTATTTAAATTTCATTGTCTTTATTATATACGATGATTCACAAAGGGGTCAACCTTTCAAGTGATACATTACGATACTTCCTGCAATAGCAACATTTAAACTTTCAGCCTTACCATAAATTGGAATTATTAAATTTTGCGTTGTTTGTTCTAATAATTTCGAATTTACACCATCGCCTTCATTACCTAGTAATAATGCAAAAGCATCTTGACTTGAAACTTGATGGTAATCTACTGCGTTTTCTAATGCTGTACCATATACTTCGCCTTCAAAGTTGTCAATAAACTCACTTAAATCTTTTGTGACAATAGGTAAGTGGAATACACTCCCTTGGCTTGCACGTAATACTTTATCCTGATAAGGATCTGCAGTACCCTTTTCAAGCACTATTAAATCTAATCCTGCAGCGTCTGCAGTACGGATTAAAGTACCTAAGTTGCCTGGATCTTGTATACAATCTATAAGCAACACTTGTTTGGCAGAAGTTATTTCATATTCAGGCTTTTCAATAACAGCGAAAAAACCTTGTGGTGTCACCGTACCCGATAACACTTCCGCAACTTTCAGATTAATTTCAAACACTTCTTGTGCATATTGCTTTAAGTTGTCATCCAATCTTTCTGCATCAACAACATATAATTGTTGAATTATCAAATTGCTTTTATATGCTTCTTCGATTAAGTGGTAGCCTTCAATAAGTGCTAATCCAGTTTTATCTCTTTCGCGTTTCTTTTTTAATTTATTCGCGCTTTTAACTTTACTATTTTGTGCTGAAGTAATCATTTCCATAGCATAGCCTCTTTATCATTTTATTTTCAACCTTTGAATAAGTGTGTAATATTTGTATGAATATTTTTTGCGATTTTAGAAAACGGTTGTTCTTTTTCTATTAATATACTATCACCATTATATGTTATTTCATCTCCTTTAACAGGAGCAATATCATTATGGAATTGGATTTTCAATGTTTGTGTTACTTGCAAGTTTTTATCATTCATTACTTGAAAATGAATATGCGGTTCTGATGAATTGCCGGAATTACCAACATTAGCTATATGTTGACCACGTAATAATTCGTCACCTTTTTCAATTTTAAATGAATGTGGTTTAATGTGTGCAATCAAACTATATTCTTTATGACCATGTTTTATAACTATATAATTACCTTCAGGATGAACTGTATTCATCTCACCCGGTATACTATCTGAAATTCCATCGACAATTTCTTCAACAACACCATTTGCTGGTGCAACAATGGGCAAATCATAAATATGATAATTTTCACATTGATTTGAATCACCATGATATGTGCATCCGTCTTCAACCTTTATAAGGTCCATTGCTAGTCTCTGATTTTTATATTGATAGTGATAATTGATTAACTCATTGTCACCGCCCCAATAGACAAAACATTTGGATTTAATTGGTATTGTGTAATATTGCTTTGATTGTTTCATACCACGTATATGTTTAATCGGTACCAACGTCATCCCAATAATTTCCTGATATTTATTCAGAAATACACTTACACCTGTAGCCATTTTATTATCAAACCAAATGTATTCTTGGTGGCGATTTATATGTAAGTGTCTATATAAATGATTCTGACCTCTAATGGCGTTATAATGACTTAATATTTGTTCCAAGTCCTTTATAGATGTGACATCTTGAAAATATTCACTAAAGTGATCATATAGCCATTGAACTTCATTGTTTTCTATTTTATTTATAATAATTTGCGCATTTATCGTTTCCATCATTTTTACACAACCCATCAGTTGATAATAAAAGAATTCTACCTCTAAAATAAAAAATCGTCCAAAAATTATCAAGTGAATAATTAATGAACGATTCGATTAGGTTATAACATAACCTTTAAATTATTGAAATTATTTTGATACAACTTCTTCGCCATTGTATGAACCACAGTTCTTACATACACGGTGAGATAATTTGTATTCTCCACAATTTGGGCATTCTGTCATACCAGGTACTGAAATTTTTAAATGCGTACGACGTTTATTTTTTCTTGTTTTTGACGTTCTTCTTTTTGGTACTGCCATGATAATCCTCCTTATATTCAAACACTAAATAGATATTTTTAGATTCAATAATCCATTATACTATAGATTAGTTAAATCCGCTATTGCTCTTCGTCATATAATTGTTGTAGTTTTTGAAGCCTAGGATCGATTTGCTCTGATTCGGAAGATTCCTTCTCTTGTGCAAGTTCAATCGCTTGTTCTTCGTCAATAACTTCCCAACCATTACCTTCTCGTAACATCTGATCGCTTTCATTTGAAAAAGCACGCATTGGCTTTTCAATAATAACTAATTCTTCAGCAATATCCTTTAGATTTATCATACCGTCTGTTGCATCATGGTAATGTTCATCATCTTCTTCATCGTTGCCATACTGCTCATATCCCTCTAAATCAAAAATCTCTTGAGATTTAATATCTAAAGGAACTTCAACTGGAACCAATGTACGTGCACACGCCATTGTGTATGTTCCTGTTATATGCATATCTGCAATGACTTCATTTGATCTGACGGTTAATTCACCCTCAACATCAATATCAGATAGATCTATTAAATCTAATGATTTTACTAAATGATCAAAATTAACCGTTTGATGGAACTCAAATGGTTTATCTTGGAATTTTCTTAATTGTGTTATTGACCATTTCATATGGCTTCACCTCTATCAAGCACAAAATTTATTTTAACTTTATAGACATAAGTTGTCAAGATTTTTTCTTAACACAATTATATCTGTTACAATAACTATAATGAATTCTGAAAGGAAGAATTGCAAATGAAAAGTGTTGCACTAGTCACTGAATATAATCCTTTCCACAATGGTCACTTATATCATGCTCAGCAATCAAAGTCAATAACCGGCTCTGAAGTTTCTGTCGCAATAATGAGTGGAAGCTTTGTGATGAGAGGACAACCAGCAATTTATAATAAATTTAAACGCACGCGTATGGCATTAAGTGCGGTCGACTTAGTAATTGAACTTCCGATCTTTGCATCGTTATCGGCAGGACAATATTTTGCTGAATTAGCCGTAAAAGTTGCTGATTATTTAAATATTGATCATTTATCTTTTGGTAGTGAGTCTGGAAACATTGATGCTTTTCTAACATTAGCAGAAGACATCTCAAATGCAGAACAATCCATACAATTTGCCGAAAAAACAAAAGAAGGTAAGAGTTATCCTAGAATACTAAGTGAACTCATAACTAACAATGAATTACTATCTTCACCCAATAACACATTAGGTATTTCTTATATCAGAGCAATTCAAAAATGGGCGCCAACCATACAACCATGGACTATATCACGTTTACAAAGTGCACATCATGACAAAGAAATAGCGAACTTAGGTTTTGCGAGCGGTACTTCAATTCGCAAATCACTTCAAAATGCTAATACACAATGGAAGCAAGTAGTTCCTGAGTCTGTTCACCCCTACTATACTGTCCCAAATGTTTCAGTTGATGACACATTTCACTATTTAAAATACGCAATATTAAGCCAAGATACAGATGACTTAAACCAAATCTATACCATGAGTGAAGGATTCGAAAATCGAGTCATTCAATTTATTGACCAAGCAGAGAATTTCGAACAGTTGATGACACTATTAAAAACGAAACGATTTACCTATACACATATTCAACGATTATTAATGAATATTTTATTGAATTTCAAACAACAACAAAAGCCTGAAGCAATACATGCTGTTAGGGTCTTAGGCATGACTCAAAAAGGACAGCAATATTTAAAAGAATTGAAACGTGTTTTCCCTGAACGCAATTATATTACTCAAGTCAATAAACAAAATGCACATTTTTTCAAACATGAAATACAAGCAACAAAAATTTATAACCTTATTTCAGGTGAAACTGCCAATGACTTCAATACACATGTCATACGTGTTTAAAGTATATCTGTATAACATAAACGCATATACTTTGTTAACCTTACTATTTGTTTATAAATCCAAAAAGAGTGGTTCAATAATCAAAATCTCTAATTAGATTATTGAACCACTCTTTTTGTTATTTCTTGAATTTTTCATTTAAAGCTTTTTCAACATGTACAGGTACAAAATCTGACACATTAGCTTTATATGCTGCTACTTCTTTTACGACACTGGAACTTATAAAAGAATAATTTGTACTTGTCATCATATACATTGTTTCTACATTGCTGTTAAGTTTTTTATTCATAGATGTTAGTCTTAACTCATATTCAAAGTCACTCACAGCTCTTAATCCTCTGATTATTGTTTGTGCGCCGATTTCGTCACAAAAATCAACCAATAACCCATTAAAATGATGTACTGTCACATTATTTAAATGTTTTACTGATTCCTCAATTAACGCAATACGTTCTTCAATAGAAAAAGTACCTGCTTTGTTACTGTTTTTCAAAACACAAATGTGTAACTCATCAAAGCGATCCGCACTTCTATCTATAATATCAATATGCCCATATGTAATTGGATCAAAACTCCCTGGAATGACTGCTTTAGTTGTAGACATTTTAATCTCCTTTTTCTAATAACAAAGTATCTGTCAATCCATAATGATAGCGTTTTATCACATGGAATGGCTCAGTTTTTATTTTCTCGTGATGATGGAACTCACAAACGATAATACCATTTTCTTTTAACAAATTAAACTTTGCGATACCTTCAAGTGCTTCATCTATCAAACCTTTTTCATAAGGAGGATCCAAAAATATCACATCAAATTGTATATCTCGTTTGGATAATGCTTTTAACGCGCGGTCGGCACTGTTTTTATATACTTCTGCTTGCGCTTCAATATTTAATGTTTTTAAATTTGCTTTAATCACTTTCACAGCTTTAAAATTTTGATCGACAAAAATCATTTGATCCATACCACGTGACAACGCTTCGATTCCTAAAGCACCGCTTCCAGCAAATAAATCCAAACCTATACCTGAAACTTCATGCAAACTATTAAAGATACCTTCTTTAACTTTATCCATTGTTGGTCTCGTATTGCGCCCTTCCATACTCTCTAACGCTTTACTTTTATGTACACCAGATATTACTCTCATATAATAGACACTTCCATTCTTAAAATAAATTTTATATAATGCTTAATGCACAATTAAGGAGGAACAATATTAATGAAACAATCATTTATAAAATTAGGTGAGGGCCTAACAGATTTGTTTGAGTTTAATACATTAATCGAATACAATTTCGAAAGAATCGATCACCTTGTTTATTTCCATTCACCTAAATCTGAAAATCAACGTTCATCTGTCGCTCTAATTATGAAACCAACTAGTGGACAGCATTTTCAAGCAATGTATATTATGCTTAACGCACTTAATTATCCATATCCAAATTCAAACAAAAAATTTGAAATGATTAACGATCAAGCAGCTAAATATAATATAGACGTAAAAGCCATTGAAGTTCAACCACTCGAATTATTCCACGAAACTGAGCTATATTTCAATTATTTAACTAGTGTCTTAAGATTACAAAGATGGATACCACCTTTACAATAAAGAAAAAACAAGCCACATTAGACATATGTTGTACTATTGTGGCTTCCATATATTCATCCGTTGATGAAACTATTATTTATACACTATTACTGTGTAAAAAGTTGTGACCTATAGAAAACTTACATGATTTCATGTTGCTCTTTCTCATAAGTTTTCTTCAAATACTTATAAGGTGAACCTTCTACATGTTTTACATATTTAAGTTTCATCAATTTGTTAACAATATCATCCGCTTCTGTCTCATTAATATACATAACTACAAAACGACCTTGTCTATTTGTACTTACAATATGACCAAATTTTCTTATCTGTCTTTCGTGTTTCATGTGTTTCAAATATATAATCAAACTTGTTCTAGGTATCATATTCATATGCTTATCACTCCAATTATTAGCCATTATATAATATCATGTCTTTTTCAATTTATAAATAACAATTATTTTGAACTCTCCTGTACTTTTGCTATATTACTTTATATACACAACTTGAGGAGGAATGTTCGTGACAAAATTCAACAAACTAATTAAAGGTGGATTTTTAGGTACTGTAGGTTTAATGGGTAGTATTTTCTTTTTTACTAAATACAACACTAAACCACATAACCAAAGTATACCACCTTTCTTTTCTAAACCTGCACCATATTTTTTTGCACATCGCGGTGGTATGGCGGTTAGACCTGAACAAACTAAATTAGCTTTTGATAACGCGGTTGCCCACGAAATAGATGGCTTTGAAACAGATGTTAGATTAACAAAAGATCATGAACTTGTTGTTTTTTATGATAATGATGTCGATCGCACTACAAATGGTTCCGGAAAAATATCAGAACATACGTTAGCAGAACTTAAACAATTGGATGCTGGCTACCACTTTACTGATATTAATGGTGTCCAGCCTTATCGTGGCCATGAAGATGCAAAAATTTTAACATTTGATGAATTATTAAAAACGTATCCAAATCAACTTATAAGTGTTAATTTACAAGATGATCCAAAAAGTGAACAAGGCCAGCTTGCCCCTGAAATCATCTATGAAATTATCGTTGCTAGTAATGCACAACAACGCGTTTTAGTATCAAGTTTCTATAGCAAACAAATTGAGCGCTTTAATATAATAAGTAATGGAACTGTAGCTATTGGTGCAAGTCAAAATGAAGTAGCAGAAGGATTGTTGAAATTTTATACCGGCCTAGGCAACACTTTTCAACCACGTGCTAATACTTTTCAAATGTTTGTATCATTCAAAGGTATAACGTTAACTTCACCTAAGTTTATCAAATGGTTAAATGAGCGTAACATTGTCCCAGGTTATTGTGGCGTAAATAACATCGATTTAATGAACGATTTGGTTTTTCACGGCGCACACACATTAGTAACTGACAGACCTGATTTAGCACAACGATTTAAAAATACTTATCATTAAAATTAAAAAGCAGGGCAACGATACCAAAATATATTTTTGATTTCGTTGCCCTGTTTTATTTATAATGAACAGCTACATGATCCACCTGTTGCACAACCACCTGCGTCTTTTTGAAAAAATGGGTTACCTGCTTCAATTTTTACATTTTCAGAAACAGCATATGCAATTTTCACAATCACTTGATCAATCAATTCTTGTAATGCGACTTCTTTTTGTTTGTGATCCATAACGACTGGTAACATTTCATAAGCTCTTTTACGTTTACGCGTATCTAACATCACGTTCTGATAATCTGGGTGGTACTTACCAAAACGCATAATTTCATCATATTTATCTTTTGACTTTAAAAAAGCTTGATACAAGAGATGTGCTTCGTCATTATCAGCAAGTGCTTGTTCTGCTTCTCTATATGCTTGATACAAACGAGATTCTAAAATTTTATCGCTTAAGGCTTCTATTTCGTCGAGTACGGTCAGCGTTTCTTCAGTTATCATAATCAACTAACTCCTATCTATTTATCTTCTACAAAAATAAGCGTATAGTAACCGTTCGTTACTTCCCCACCCATTTCATTATATTTTGAGTTCAACATTCTAGATCTATGAATATCCGAATTTAACCAACTATGAATAAGTGTTGGCACTTCGTTGAAATCATAACCCACGTTTTGACTCGTTGATACAAATGGTATCTCTTGCTCATTTAATTGCTGTTTTAGAGCATCTTCAGTAAATTCAACACTATCAGTCCCAATTGCTTCATACAAGTTAAATGATGCAATATGTGCTAAATCATTATTTATACGCAAAGGTTTAGCATCTTTTAATTTTCTCATTTCATTAGTAATTTCATATAATGTCATCAATTGATTTGCATTTTGCTCATATGGTAAGTCTTTTTGTTTACGCGCAACTTCTCCATCTTCTTCGTCACTTAACATTTGATAAGGTTTAAACGCTGCTAATGCGTCGCTATCTAAATATCTTACTGCAACAATTTTATTAGCTTGTTGATCAATATAGATTTGAGCATAAATGTCTTTAAATTTTATAAGTGTTTGCGTTTTCATATCTGAATCAGAAATTTCTAACTCATATTTTTTCCCATTTGCATTGATTGTTGGTTCTGGATTTATGCTGAATTTCTCAAATACATTTGAGGCATTATCAGATATTTTAACTGGATTTACTTTTGCTTCTTTTCCAGTAGCATATACAGATTTAATTATATTATTTTTAGTTGTAACTAAATAATATTGATCCTTTTCTTTGAATACATAATTTTTAAAATCACCTTTATATGAATACACTCTTTCAGCTTGTCCATATGTATCTGTAAGTTTTTTTAGATTTTGGCCAATCCAAGTTCCTATCCCTTCCTTAGGCATTGGATTTTCAACATTTTTCTCGTTTTCTTGAAAGTCTTTTTTTTGAGTTGTTTTTGTCGAATTTTTATTTGGATTTTCCAAAACGTCAAACTTCAAACGTGGCGAGTAAAAAAGATATATCAAGAAAGAAATCAATAATAGTACACCAATAACTTTTATTATTAGTTTTTTCATCACTCACCCACCTATAGTTATCTTTTGTTTATTGTACATGTTTCAATATATCACAAGCAAGGTATGTCATTATATAATGACGAATTATTAAAATATATGCGTTTTCCTAATAGCATATATTTTCCTAACCAATTTAAGTATTACACAACGATTTAAGGGTATACTGTCTTATAAGAGGTGAATGACAATGTCAATGATTCGCGTACATGGCGCTAAACAAAATAACTTAAAAAAACATTTCAATCGATATACCTAAACATCAAATAACCGTATTTACAGGGCGTTCTGGATCTGGAAAATCTTCTTTGGTTTTTAGTACGATTGCTGCAGAATCTGAACGTTTATTAAACGAAACTTATTCAACATACATACAACATCAGTTGGCTCAATTTTCAAAACCCAATGTAGATTTAATTGATCATTTACCAGTAGCAATGATTATTAACCAAAAAAGATTAGGTGGTAATTCACGTTCTACAGTAGGTACAATTTCAGATATTTATGCCTCTGTCAGATTACTATGGTCACGTATTGGAGTACCATTTGTTGGTTACTCAGACATATTTTCCTTTAATAACCCTAAGGGTATGTGTCCTGAATGTTCAGGCTTAGGTTATGTAGAAGATATCGATTTAGACGAATTGTTAAATTATGATAAATCACTCAACGAAGATGCAATTCAATTCCCATCATTCAGACCGGATAGTTGGCGTGGTAAGCGCTATTTATATTCAGGGCTTTTTGATAATGATAAAAAATTAAAAGATTATTCTGAAGATGAATTCAATACTTTACTTTATACAAAACCAACTAAATTAAAAAACCCTCCAGAGAATTGGCCGAAAACAGCAAAATTTGAAGGCTTAATCCATCGGTTTAGGCGCTCTTTCCTACTAAATGATAACTTTGAAAAAAATAGATTTAAAGAAGCTATCGATCGCGTAGTCACATCTAAAAAATGTCCAACATGTCTCGGTAAAAGACTTAATCCAGATGTATTACAATGTAAAATTAATGATTTAGACATTGCAGACTTTACTAATTTATCCATAGACGAAGCATTAAATTTCATAAGACGTATCAATTCACCAAAAGCAAAAGTTATCATCGAACCATTGCAACAACAGCTATCTTCTTTAAGCTATATTGGATTAAATTATTTAACGCTTTCCCGAGAAACAACTACATTATCCGGCGGTGAATCACAGCGTATTAAATTAATAAGACACCTAAATAGTGCACTAAGCGATCTCGTCTATATTATAGATGAACCAAGTATCGGGTTACATCCTGATGATATACAACGAATTAACGAAATCATTCAATCATTAAAAGATAAAGGCAACACAGTTTTAGTAATTGAACATGATCCTGACGTTATAAGCATAGCTGATCACATCATTGATTTAGGTCCTCTAGCTGGTAAAAACGGAGGAGAAGTTACTTTTACAGGAAGTTACAAAACTTTGTTGAAATCATCTACACGTACAGGTTTAGCCTTACGGAAACAACATAAGTTAAAACCAAATCCTAGAACACCTCATGATTTTATCTACTTAGAACACATTGATAAAAATAATTTAAAAGACGTTTCTGTTAAATTGCCTAAACAGACAATGACTGTTGTTACAGGTGTTGCTGGTTCTGGAAAAGTTCACTGATACACGCAGGTTTAAAGCAAGAACCTAATACAATTTTTATAGATCAAAAACCCGTACATGCATCAAGTCGCTCAAATTTACTCACTTATTTAAATATATTTGATGATGTAAGAACTTATTTTAGTGAAGAAACTCATTTAAAAAAAGCCATGTTCAGCTACAACTCCGAAGGTGCATGCCCTGAATGTCATGGTAAAGGTATCATCAAACAGAATTAGCCTTTATGCCAGACTTTACTCAAACTTGTGATTTGTGTCATGGAAAGTGTTATAAACCTGAAGTATTAAATGCAAAAATAGAAGGATATAATATTGCAGATATTTTAGCATTAACAGTAGATGAAGCAATTTCATTTTTTCAAGAAAAGAAAAATATTGCTCAGCATTTAGAAGCGTTAAAATCTACTGGCCTGGATTATATGACTTTAGGACAAACGCTCGACACATTATCTGGCGGTGAAATACAACGCGTTAAACTTAGTAAATATTTAACACAAACTGTCCACCAACATATTTTCGTATTTGATGAACCAACTACAGGATTACATGAAGATGATATCCCTATTTTATTAGACTGTTTTGAAAGTCTAATAAATGATAAAAACACAGTAGTTATTATCGAACATAACTTAACTATGATGACTCATGCTGACTGGATTATTAATATCGGTCCATTTGCCGGAGAAAAAGGTGGCAGGCTACTTTATCAAGGAACACCTCAAGTATTGTTGGCTGTAGCTGATTCTGTAACGGCTAAACATTTACAAAGATATATCGGAAACTAGCAATATACTATATCAATGACCAAGTGGTAACAGGAGTATATCAGTAGTTAGTATTAGATAAATTGAGTTATATAACAAATTCATTTAAATCAAAACTGTTTCCCACTCTGCTCTTTTATTTAAATAGTACTATCTACCACTCTTATAAATTATAATTAAAAAAATAGCTACGAAGCAATCTACCACGCTGGATAGATAGCTTCATAGCTATTTTTAATGAGTTGCTTATAAGTATTACTTATCGAATTAGTAAATACATTTTATGTTTGCTAATTGTGAATAATGGAAACGGGCTATCGAACCTGTTTATAAAACAAATTCCTGCCCGCTGCCCTTTCCATATTCCCTAGTTCAAATAAAAGACTAACATTTTTCAATGTTAATTATAAACCGAATGTCGCTTTAATTAATGACGTTGTTTCTCCGCCTGGATAAAATACATAAAGTAATAAATACACAGCTACACCTGTTATTGCTGTGAAGAACCAAATTATAGAAGCAATTGGTCCGACAAATCTATGTACTTTGAACTTATCTTTAAAAGCAGTAATAATTTGTAAAAGTCCTAAAACTCCACCAATTGTTGCTAAATTTATGTGGAAGACTAAGAAAATTGTATAATAAAGTTTAACTGAGTCTGGACCACCAAATGCCGTATTACCAATAAAAATAGTCCTTGATGCGTAAATAATAAAGAATGCTAGTGCAAAACCAGCAGCAGCTAACATTACTTTTTTATGGCTTTCAATTTTTCTCAGCCAAATTTTGCGCCAACCTATAGCGACAAGGATTGCACTAATTACAATAAAGCTTGTACTGATTGTAGGTAAGATAGGTAAATTCATATATTACATCCTTATTTATAATTATTAAAACATTTGAATTAATGAGACGACAACGACGAGTACAAAGAAAACCACTAAGTAGTTTAATGAGTATATAAACATTTTTGTTGCCCATTTTGTTTGATCTGAATCCTTTTTAAAGCTTGTTAATCCTAAATATAACCATCCTAAATTTAATAATGTAGCCAACACTATAAATGTTGTCCCTAAACTACTTAATAAGAATGGAAGTGGTAATAAGAATACTAGCCATAAAAACATACTTACTCTCGTACGTTTAAACCCTTTTACTGATGGTAACATTGGAATATTCGCTAATGAATACTCATCTTTACGTTTAATTGCTAAAGCGTAAAAATGGATAGGTTGCCAACAGAAAATCACTAAAAATAGTGCTACTGCTACCAAGCTGATATTTCCTTCAATTGCTGTCCACCCAATTAAAGGCGGTACTGCACCTGGAAAACTACCAATCACTGTATTCCATACCGTATGACGTTTAGACCAAATTGAGTAAAATGATACATAACCCACTATACCTAGCAGTCCGATTACACCTGAAGGTATGTTTAACGCAAATAGTAATGCTTCCCCTATTAGCATCATTCCAAAGCTGAGCATTAATAAATTTCTATTCGAAATTCTGTCATTAACTGTTGGTCTCTGTTGTTTACTTGGCATGATACTGTCAATATCTTGATCGTAGTAATTATTTAAAGCACATGCGCCCCCCATAATTAACGTAGAGCCCACCAACATCATTAAGATTTGTGGTATTGACGAGAGGAAGGAATGATTTGCCAACACAATCGCTAACCATGATCCAGCAAATGCAGGGATCAAATTACCTTGTACCAATCCCATCTTGATAATTTGCTGCAACTCTTTAAAAGTCACACGACTAGAATTATGCGACAAAGTTTGTTCTTTGTTCATAATTTCCCTCCTAATTTTTCCATATAATACAATGATATATTAAATTTGTATCATTGACTACATTTATGTAAACTTATTTGTGACACTTTAACGACATTACTAAAAAGTCATTTTTGTGACACAATTAAAATAGTTTTTATTGTTATAATTATATGTGAGATTTATTAAAATAACTTTAAATGTATCATTACGGAATAAAATAATTACAGTGACAATAACTATATATTGAATAACGATTTGTAATTTAGTTTCTCAACTGTTTTATTTTTATGTGGGGGGTTAATTCTTGTTTAGCAAAAAAAACCTAAAATGGTTATCCGTGTTGGCAGCTGTAATTATGGCTTTTGTTCAATTAGGTGGCGCATTAGTTACTAAAACTGGATCAGCAGATGGATGTGGGTCCGATTGGCCTCTATGTCATGGCGCATTTTTACCTGAGAACTTACCAATACAAACGATTATTGAATTAAGTCATCGTGCTGTTTCCGGCTTATCTTTAATCATTGTCCTCTGGCTAGTCATCGTTGCTTGGAAACACATTGGTTACATTAAAGAAGTTAAACCATTATGTATCATTAGTGTCGGTTTCTTACTAATACAAGCACTTGTAGGTGCTGCAGCAGTGATGTGGCAACAAAATGCTTATGTTTTAGCGCTACATTTTGGGATTTCACTCATTTCATTTTCTTCAGTATTTGTATTAACTTTAATTATTTTTGAAATTGATCGTAAATATGAAGCAGATGAATTATTTATTAGAAAGCCATTGAGAATTTACACATGGATAATGGCAATTATCGTTTATTTAACAATTTATACTGGCGCATTAGTCAGACATAAAGAAGCTAGTTTAGCATATGGTCAATGGCCATTACCTTTTAATGATTTGATGCCTCACAATGTCCAAGATTGGGTAAACCTTACTCACAGAGGCATGGCATTAATCGCTTTTATATGGATAATGATTACATTCATTCATGCAGTAAATAATTACAAAGATAACCGTACAATACGTTACGGCTACACAGCTGCATTTATATTAGTTATCCTGCAAGTAATTACTGGCGCATTATCTATTATTACAGAAGTTAATTTATTTATCGCCTTATTACACGCTTTATTTATTACATTACTCTTTGGTTTAATAGCCTACTTCATTGTGTTGATGTTACGGACGATCAGAAGTGGTGGCTAAGTAAAACATCGAATATGTTATATCAATAAAAAACTGTCAACGAACTTTTTATGTTGTTGACAGTTTTTTTATTGCATATTTTCCTATACACATTCTCTAAATAACCTTTTACATTAGATTCATAATGCAGCCTTGAAAATTTTCTAACAATATTATAATATCCATATTTTTTGAATAATTTCCAATATATTCTAGCTTAATTTAACGTTATTCTACAAGAATATAAAAAGACGTGGTTGAGACATAAATCCCATAAAAATAGCACTCAGATGATTTAATTTGATGTGCACCCCAAAAGTTGGACTAAAAATCTAACTTTTGAGGTTCAGTACAATTCAATTCATCTGAGTGCTTCTTTTTTATTCCATACTTCGTATTGTTGGCTCACTTTTTTAAGGGACAACTTCAGCCTGTAATCTTCAGCTTGTATTGTTACCTCAAGAACCTCTCCAAAATACGGTGCATCCACATGTAATTTCACATTATAATACTTAAAAAATTAAGTCCTTTACGTATAATTTAATAAACACTACTAAACTAAACAATAATGAAAAAGACATTTTCTATATTATTTCAGTAGCAATTGCCTTTTTACACTTGTCCAAGAACTTTATGTCCTAGAGTCGTTCCAATTAAAAATTTTATAATTCATTTGACTATAAAATTTAATCTACAGGCTCTTTTTCAATTTCTATTAATAAATCACCTGTTTCAATTGCTTCGCCACTTTGGACAGTCACTTGCTTCACAACACCGTCGAACGGAGCTTGAATCGTTGTTTCCATCTTCATAGCTTCAGTTATTAATAATGCTTGCCCACTTGTAACTGTTTCGCCTACTGAAGTTTTAACTTCGGTAACAGAACCTGGCATTTGGGCACCGATATGGTTTGGATTTAATTTATCTGCTTTCGGTTTAACACTTTCATTTGCTTTTACATTTTCATCTTGAATGAATATACGTCTCGCTTGTCCATTCATATCATAGAAAATTGTTCGAATTCCTTTTTCATCTGGTTCCGTAATCGTCTTCAATGTAATGATTAGACGTTTACCTGTATCTATTTCTATTTCCACTGTTTCATTTGAACGCATTCCAAAGAAGAATGTAGGTGTATCTAACAGCGATACATTTCCAAACTGTTCTTGCGTAGCAATGAATTGCTCATAAACTTTAGGATATAAGACATAACTTATGATATCTTGTTCTGTTACTTCTCTCTCTTGTTTTTCTTCTAATTCTTCTCTTACCGCTTCAAAATCAACAGGCTCTAAATATTCACCAGGACGATCTGTAATTGCTGCTTGTCCCTTTAGAATTACTTTTTGTAATGCTTTATTAAAGCCATTCACTGGTTGTCCAATATCACCTTTGAAGAATGAAACAACCGATTCAGGGAAATCTAATTTATAACCATCTTTTATCACTGTTTCTTCATCTAGATCATTTTGTACCATATATAACGCCATGTCACCAACAACTTTTGAGGAAGGCGTCACTTTAACAATGTCACCAAACAAGAAGTTTACACGCTGATACATTTCTTTAACTTCATTAAATCTATTACCTAATCCTAAGCTCTTCGCTTGTTGGCTAAGATTTGAGTATTGTCCACCTGGCATTTCGTGTTTATAAATTTCAGTATTTGGTGATTTAATATCACTTTCAAAGTCATTATAATATTGACGTACAGTGCCCCAATAATGTGATAATGCTTCCATTCCATCAACATCGGCACGCATATTTCTGTCAAAGCCATTTAATGCGTAATATAGTGAATTACCACTAGGTTGACTTGTTAAACCACTCATTGAAGCAACAGCTGTGTCAATAACATCTACACCTGCATCTATAGCTTCTTTATAAACTAATAAACCATTACCACTTGTATCATGTGTGTGTAAATGAATTGGTAGGTCGACAGCTGCTTTTAATTCACCAATCAATTCATTTGCTGCTTTAGGTTTCAACAGACCTGCCATATCTTTAATTGCTAATATATGGAAGCCTTCACGTTCAAGTGTTTTAGCCATATTTACGTAATACTCTAATGTATAAATATCCGAGCGATTCGGATTTAGAATATCGCCTGTATAACAAATAGTACCTTCTGATATTTTACCAGCTTTTAATACGGCTTCATTTGCTACTTTCATTTGATCTACCCAGTTTAATGAATCAAAAATTCTGAAGACATCAATACCGGCTTCCGCACTTTCTTTCACAAATTTTTCAATGACATTATCTGGATAGTTCTTATAACCGACAGCATTAGATGCACGAAGTAACATTTGGAATAATACGTTTGGAATTGCTTTTCTAAGTCTTTCTAAGCGTTCCCAAGGGTTCTCTTTCAAGAAGTTATACGCTACATCAAATGTAGCACCTCCCCACATTTCTAAAGAGAAACTATCTTTCATTACTTCTGCTGTTTTCGAAGCAATGTTCATCATATCTTTCGTTCTAACACGTGTTGCTAGTAACGATTGATGCGCATCTCTAAATGTAGTATCGGTTATTAAAACGTCATCTTGCTGTTTTAGCCATTCAGCTACAGCTTTTGGTCCCTTACTATCTAATAGTTGTTTGGTACCTTCTAATGCTGCAACTTCTTTTTTAGAGACTTGTGGTATAGGTGATGTTTCATAAATAGGTTTTGGTCGTTTTTCTACGTTTGGAAAACCATTAATTGACACGTTACCAATATATTCTAATGTTTTTGTACCTCTATCAAGTGTTGGTGCAATATCAAAAAGTTCCGGTGTTTTTTCAATAAATTTAGTTGTGTAATCACCTGTTTTAAATTGTTCGTTTCTCATAACATTAATTAAAAATGGAACATTGGTTTTAACACCACGAATTCTCATTTCTTGTAATGAGCGGTCCATTTTTTCATTCGCTTGTTTGAATGACATTGCATGCGTTGATAATTTCACTAATAAAGAATCATAATAAGGTGATATTTCAGCACCTTGGAATCCATCACCAGCATCTAATCTAACTCCAAAACCACCACTTGAACGATAAGCAATGATTCTACCACTATCAGGCATGAAATCATTTGTCGGATCTTCAGTAGTAATACGACATTGGATCGCATAACCTAGCGTTTGAATATTTTGTTGTTGTGGCATACTGATTGCTTCATCATATAAATTCTCGCCATCAGCAACTAATATTTGTGTCTTAACGATATCTACACCTGTAATCATTTCAGTTATAGTATGTTCAACTTGTACACGTGGATTTACTTCAATGAAATAAAATTCATCGCCAGAAACTAAGAATTCTACAGTACCAGCATTCACATACTCAATATTTTCCATTAATTGAATTGCAGCAGCACATATACGTTCTCTTAATTCATCTTCAAGCGCTACTGAAGGTGCTACTTCAACAACTTTTTGATGACGTCTTTGTACTGAACAATCACGTTCGTATAAATGTACTATATTCCCATGTTCATCACCGATGACTTGAACCTCTATATGTTTGGGATTATCGATATATTTTTCTATATAAACTTCACTATTACCAAAAGATTTTTCAGCTTCAGATTTAGCACGATGGAACGCATCTTCTAGCTCATCTTCAGAACGAACGATACGCATACCTTTACCGCCACCACCGCTAGTCGCTTTAATCATCAATGGATAACCAGCTTCATTCGCAAATGCAATTGCATCTGATTGATTATCTATTGGACCGTCCGTACCTGGTATAACCGTCAGATTTGCATTAATTGCTGTTGCCCTAGCTTTTACTTTATCGCCAAACATATCTAAATGTTCAACACGAGGCCCTATAAACTTAATGCCTTCTTCCTGACATCTTTTTGCAAAAGTTTCATTCTCACTTAAAAAACCATATCCTGGATGAATTGCGTCTACATCTGCTTGTTTAGCAACATCTATGATGCGTTCAATGTCCAAATAAGATTCAGCAGGTCCTAAATCCTCACCTACTAGGTATGATTCATCCGCTTTATATCTATGTAAAGACCCTTTATCTTCATTTGAATAAATAGCAACTGTTTTAACATCTAACTCTGTTGCTGCTCTAAAAATCCTTATTGCAATTTCACCACGATTGGCTACCAAAAGCTTGTTTATTTGTTTCACATCATGGTCCCCCTTAAATTTAGAATTTTCAAAAAAGTTTGATATAAAAATCATTATAGCAAAATCCGAACAATGTAGACAGTAAAAAATATATAGCCATTATTTTAAAACAGCTCAAAATACACATGTCACTCACTGACGAATAGGTAACGACCATCACATTACAAACTACATAAATCCTTGATACCATCACTTTCTTACAAAATTATATCATAAGAATTCCATAATAAAAAGTTATTAATTACGATAACTTTTAGTTATCATAATTATACTTTGATAAAAGTTTTTCAAAATCACTTTAAAAATATAAAAAAATAAGCAAACGTTTTCAATACATTTGTATCAAAACGTTTGCCTTTATTAAGAATATCTGGTCGGGCTAATGTTTGTTCTATTTTTTCTTGTTTTTTTATATTTTGCTTGTTCGATTTTAATTTGTTTTGCTGTTATTAATAATAAGCCCATCGCTATACTTAAACTAATCATCGAAGAACCACCAAAACTGATGAATGGTAAAGGCACACCCGTTAATGGAATCGTTCCAGAAATACCACCTAAATTAACGAAAGTTTGGCTACCGATATAACTTGCTACTCCTACACAAACTAACTTATAAAAATAAGAATTTGTTTTACTTGCGAGTTCAAAAGCTCTATAAACAATAAAAAAGAGTAAACATATAACGAACAAACCACCTAATAAACCTAATTCTTCACAAATAATAGAAAAAATAAAGTCTGTATGTGGTTCAGGTAAATACCCTAATTTCATAATACTATTGCCTAAACCTCTACCTAGTAAGCCACCATTACCAATTGCAATCAACGAATTTGAAATATGGTATCCTGTACCAGATTCTTGACTAAATGGATTCGTTAACGTACTGAATCTTGCTGTTAAATAATCCGGAACCAATCCAACTAGTAAGAACAGCGAACCAATAATTACTACCCCTACTATAATCAACAGCCCGTATTTGATTGATTTTTGAACACCAATACCTGCATAAAATAATATTGCAAAGAAAATAATCATAATAAGTAACGTTTGACCGACGTCTCGTTGCAACAACACAAGGCCTATACATATGCCTGCTAAAACGATAGGATATGTTAGTAATTTAGGTTCTTTGAATACTTTAGGCCGTTTCTTTTCAATCATATAAGGGATATATAAAATGATGCCAATTTTCAATAACTCGGAAGCTTGTAAATTCATAAAGCCTAAATTAATCCAACTTTTTGAACCATTGATATTACTACCAATCAATAACGTCGCAACCAATAATATAACGATGCCAAGCATCATGCCTTTTTGAAACCTGCTTGTTTCAAGAAATTTGACATTCATAAAGAAAGCCATAAAAAATACAATAATCAAACTCATAATTACATACATTAACTGTCTAGTATAAAAGTATGTTCCAGCTACTGATATACCGCCAGTTAATGATCCTTTAGTAGCAGCAACCATACTTGCACTGTAAACCATTACCAAACCTATCAAACATAGTAATAAGTAGGTAATGACTAACGGATAATCAATATATTTTGCATTTCGACCTATATATCGAAAAAATTGTTTCACATTATTCATTTGACATATCATCCAATTCTCATTATTTATTATCACTAACTAAATATTTTGTATTAATTCGACTTATGTTCAATACCTCAGTTGTCTTTAAAAATTTTTCAACGTTATGTAAAATAAATTGTACTTCAAACATTATAACAAACATTCTATCAATTTTTCGAATAAATATAACAAAATATTCTTTTTTAGATACTCATATATTTCACTTTTAAACATGACAAAAGTGGCTAAGATATAATCAACAATTATTGATATCCTAGCCACCCGTAGTATACTTATGTAGTTTGATAATGAACACCATATAAGTTTTTATATTTTTTGAACATGGAAAACAAGTTTCCCAGTTATAAAACTATTTTATTTAACCCAATTAAACATTTGTAAATGCATCATGCAATTTAGAAAGTTCTTTTTCTAATCGAAGCATTAAATCTTTGCCCACTTCTCTATCAACTAAACCAAGTTGTACAGCGAAATCTACTTCTTTTTGTAATCCAAACATTTGTGTATCAAGTACTTCTTCATACAATGGGCATTGAGGTAATGTAAGATTATCCATTTGTACTTTAATAAGTTGGAGAATCCTATCAGCATCTTTATTCAACTGGTCATATGCCACATTACTAATATTTTGATTTTTCACCAAGACATACTCCCCCTATCAATTGTAACTTTATATGACGAGTTTATCTTAATGCATACCAAAAAGCAAGTGAATTCAGGAATATACGTAATACTAGTATTTGTGATAAAATTGTAATTAACAATTATTTATTTTAATTGAATTTATAACGATACTAAGTGTCAGACGAGCAATGCCAATATATAAGCTAATTTTTGTCAGAATATTTTGCTTTAATAATAAGCTATACATTTTATTTCAAACATGTATTTGTTCACAAAAAAGTCAGATTCAATGTAATATATTAATGTTGTGAGTGATTACTTAATAGCGTTTTAATTTAGAAACAAGATATGCAAATAGGAGTGGGATTATGATTCAAATTAAGGGTGAAGTTAAATTTCCAATTACTTTAGATAGTACAACTTGGATTTTTGATGACAGAAAAGTTCAAATAGAAGATTTAGAGCAAGGTATATTCGACGGTACCAAACCAATCAATTTTGATGATAATCGTGAATGGAATAGAGCAATTTTAGAAGGTCAAACTAATCCACCAACGTTAAATTCTGAAATTAAATATAAAAAAAGAGCTGTTTTAGAAAATTCGTTTGTCATTAATATGTCTCCATTTTTCAAAAATGCTGAACCGTTTGATCACGCAAAAACAATTCGTTTATTTAATGATAACGAGTCAATAGAAGTACCTATCGACTTATTACCATATCTTTTTTTCCAATTTGCAAAAGACGGCAAAAAATTATATGACGATTATTCAGTAGATAGTTTTGTATATATTCCAGAAGAAGGTTATTCATACGAATTTAAGTATGTCACTCATATCGAGGTGATTTAATATGAAAAAAGTTCAATGCATAATTTGCGATACTGAAGTATTTATAGATCAAAATACTTTAGAAGCTAAAAGATTACGCAATGATCCAATGCATACTTTTATGTGTGATGAATGTAAAAGTAGACTTGATACACCTAAACAACGTAATCAAATTACTACTTATGATCATCGTTAATATAAATCAGTACCTCCTTTTTTTGCGATGGGATGATTTTAAACTGTCGACAATGTTTCTGACTTTGTAGGCAGTTTTTTTATGCATGCTTTACGTGGACACTGTCTAGCTTGTAGTCTTCGACTAACGCGCTTCACACAGGAGTCGGCTCAAATAACTGACTAAATTACACTAAAAAGATTATAATATATAAATAAGCAAACCTTAGGCGAACGATCACCTAAGGTTTGCTTATTTTCTGAGCCATTATTTTTACAATCTGGCTTATTTACTAATATCGTATTATCACGCTATCGCTTTAATAATAAATAGAGCTGAGACGTTAATTTCCCAGCTCCACAATCATACTAAATTAAATTTAGTAGACTTTTATTCATCTTCTTGCATTAATTGTTTAATACGTTTTGCTTCTTTTTCACGAGCATTTTTTTCTAATACTGTTTTTCTAATACGGATATTTTCTGGTGTAGCTTCTACAAGTTCGTCGTCATTAATAAATTGTAACGCTTCTTCAAGCGTTAAAGTTCTAGGACGTTTCATAGTTACTGTTTGGTCTTTGTTTGAAGAACGTACGTTAGTTTGGTTTTTCTCTTTCGTAACATTGACTGTTAAGTCATTTTCACGATTATGTTCACCAACAACCATACCTTCATAAACTTCAGTACCTGGTTCCATGAAGTTAATACCACGGTCTTCTAAGCCCATAAGTGCATATGAACTTGCTTTACCAGTGTCTAATGATACTAATGCACCATTTCTTCTACCGCCAATACGACCTTTAACACGAGGTTTAAATTCTTCAAATGTGTGGTTTATAATACCATAACCACGCGTTTGAGACATAAATTCAGTAGTATAACCAATTAATCCACGTGCTGGTACCATAAAGATAATACGTGTTAAGCCATTATCTGTAGTTACCATATCTAACATTTCACCTTTACGTTGGCCTAATGATTCAATAACAGCACCTGTGTATTCTTGTGGTACTTCACATTGTACACGTTCAAATGGTTCACATTTTACGCCATCAATTTCTCTTAAAATAACTTGTGGTTTAGAAACTTGTAATTCGAAACCTTCACGTCTCATATTTTCAATTAAAATAGATAAGTGTAATTCACCACGACCGGCAACAATCCATTTATCTGGTGAATCAGTTTCTGTAACTTTTAATGACACATCTGTTTCTAATTGTTGATCTAAACGTTCTTGAATTTGACGAGATGTTACATAATCACCTTCACGACCAGCGAATGGAGAATTGTTTACTCTGAACGTCATTTCTAACGTTGGTTCGTCAATTCTTAATACAGGTAAAGCATCTCTATTATCTATTGGCGTAACAGTTTCACCAACGTTGATGTCTTCCATTCCTGATACAGCAATTAAGTCACCTGCATGTGCTTCATTAACTTCTTCACGTTTCAAGCCAAAGTAACCAAAGATCTTAGTTACACGGAAATTTTTAACTGTACCATCTAATTTAATTAGTGAAACGTTATCACCTACACGCATTGTTCCTCTAAACACACGTCCAACACCAATACGACCTAAATAATCACTATAATCTAGTAACGCCGTTTGGAATTGTAATGGCTCATCTCTATTATCAACAGGAGCAGGAACATAATCAATAATCGTTTCGTATAATGATTGCATGTTTTCGTCTTGTTTCTCTGGATCTAAGCTTGCTGTACCATTAACAGCTGAAGCATAGACAACTGGGAAATCTAATTGCTCATCATTTGCTTCTAATTCGATAAACAAGTCTAATACTTCATCAACGACACCTTCAGCTCTAGCTTCAGGTTTATCAATTTTATTAACTACAACTACTGGTTTTAAGTTTTGTTCTAAAGCTTTTTTCAATACGAAACGAGTTTGTGGCATTGTTCCTTCGTATGCGTCAACTACTAAGACAACACCATCAACCATTTTCATGATACGCTCAACTTCACCACCAAAATCGGCGTGACCTGGTGTATCTAAAATATTAATACGATTATCTTTATAATTTACTGCTGTATTTTTAGCAAGGATTGTAATACCACGTTCTCTTTCGATATCATTTGAATCCATTGCTCTTTCATCTACATGCTCATTCTCACGGAAAATTCCTGATTGTTTTAATAATTCATCTACAAGTGTCGTTTTACCATGGTCAACGTGAGCGATGATTGCTATATTACGCACATCTTCTCTTAATTTAGTCATTTTATACAATTTCCTTTCTCGAGTAAATTCCCACTTTTCTTTGCAACTTTTTTATTATATCATATAATTGGTTAAAGAAAACTATAAAGGTGTGGTATAATGCAACAAAAAAAATCCAAATCAATTTTCTGGGTACTCGCTATAGTAGCTATTGTCTTTTTACTATTATTCAGCTTTAGTATAGCTGCTACAAATGTTCCATTCATGATTTTAACATTTATATTATTCATTGCAACATTTGGTTACGGTTTCACATTAAAAAAGAAATATCGTGAAAATGATTGGCTGTAATTAAATGATTTTGACTATATTTAATAACTGAGTGTCCCATTCCTTCAAAACAGGATTGAGACGCTTTTTTTATAAGTTTATTTACAAAATATACACTAATGCTTAGTTTTTTAATCGCTGCTGTAATAATTCAATAATTTCGTTATTTTTTTGAAAATGATGTTCGATTAATTCAGAATGTAACTGTGCATTGGCCATAATAATTGAATTAGGTTCATAAATCGATAATGTATCGCCCATCAAATTTGTACCAAGCCCCCCTACTTCATTTAAAATAATCAAACCACCTGCGAAATCCCAAGGTTGTAATCTGGGGGTGACATAACCACCCAATTTTCCTGTCGCGACATGTATAATTTCTAAAGCTGCAGAACCATATGCTCGTGCACTCCTGGCTTCCTCTACTATAGGTTTGAACACTTCTCCTAGTCTCGGCTTTGTTAGCCAATTTGGATTAATTCCAATAATACTTGTCTTTAAAGGCGTGTTCTCGATTTTAGGTAACAATGTACCATTTTCATACGCACCTTCACCAGTTTTAGCATGATACAACACATCATTCATAACGTCATAGACAAAGCCAGCATATGGGTTCCCGTTATTATAAATACCAATAGATATTGCAAAATTTTCTTTTTGATGTACAAAATTTAACGTACCATCTATTGGATCGATGACCCAAACTACACCTGTTTCATCTTTTAAGTCATGCCCATGACCTTCTTCTCCAATCACTAAATGATTAGGATAAGTTTCTGTTATATTATCAAAAAGGTATTTTTCTGTAGCTTTATCGACATTTGTCACTAAATCGTTAGGATTAGATTTAGTTTCTACTTTTATATCTTCTTTCATTATTTTTCTAACATTAATTCCTGCTTCTAATATAAGTCCTTTGGCAAATTCATAGACAGTCATCGTATCAGCTCCTTATTCATTCTTCATTATACATTAACTAACTTTCAAAAAGATATTAACCAACCTTTATTATTTCAATCATTATACGAATTTAGAATAAGGTGAATTTAAGATTATTCAATATAGTTTATCTTTACCCTGTTCAAACATAGTGTACACAATGCGTAACAAATCATTTTCTATCTAAAAATAAGAAGCATGTAAAATGTCTATCTGAGTATAATGTGCTACAATACATACGAAAATAATGATTATAGGAGGCACAAATGACTCAATATACATTTAAACCTAAAGACTTCAAAGTATTTACAGTAGATGGCTTAGATGCCAGAATGGAAGCACTTAATAACCATATTAGACCACAATTGCACGCTTTAGGTGATTATTTCTCACAATATTTAGAAACTGCTACAGGTGAAGTTTTCTATCCACACGTAGCGAAACACGCTCGTCGAAGTGTTAATCCACCTAAAGATACCTGGGTAGCATTCGCAACTAATAAGCGCGGTTATAAAATGCAGCCTCATTTTCAAATAGGACTATTTGAAAATCAATTATTTATTATGTATGGTGTTATGCATGAGGCAAAAGATAAAGCACAACAAGTTATAGCTTTCGAAAATCAATTTGAAACATTAAAAAATCTTCCAAATGATTTTAGTATAAGCTTAGACCATATGAGCCAAGAAAAGACATACATACACGAAATGACCGATGAAGATATATACAAAGCGTTTAAACGTGTTAAAGAAGTTAAAAAAGGTGAATTTTTCGTAGCTCGTACGTTAGCTCCAGGCTCTGAAGTACTTAAGAGTGATAAATCATTTTTAGAATTTTTAGAAGACACCTTTGAATATCTATTGAAATTTTACAAATAAGTAAATAAAAGCGAAAGTATGATGATAGTCATTTTCTCTAAAATACTTGCACTATATTATTTTATTGTAAATAATTATTACATTAGAAGATTTTTGGACATAAATCCTCAAAAATAGCACTCAGATGATTCAATTCATCCGAGTGCTTCTTTTTTATTCAATGTTCGTATTGTTGACCCGCTTTCTTAGGGTATCAGCTTCATCCTGTATTCTGCAGCTTGTACCATCCCCTCAAGCATCTTGCCAAACTACATCACATTTATGTGTAATTTCACATTTTAAAAATAAGACCTTTACGTATAATTTAATAAACACTACTAAACTAAATTAACGAGGTGTCTTATGTATAAAGTTTATAACATGACTCAAATTACGCTATCAGTAGAAACTTCAATATTTCATACAATCAAAAAACATCAATTTCTATGTATACTCAGTAGAAATTGATGTTTATACTTTAGTCGGTGATAATTATGTCCCATCCCCAATCTTTATATTGGAATTGGCTTGAGCTTTCACTTTTTTAAAGGCCACTTCTAAATTTAGTGAGTTAGTGGTCATTATACGAGAGCACAAAATTTTGTAAATTGACTAAACATCATCTTGTCTAAAGTATTTTAGTAAATATATGGGTCATCCTCTTTTTTCTTTTTCATTTCATTTTCTGGGTTAATTTCTGCTTGTTTACGCTGATTATTTTGATTATCAAAATTCTGTTGAGAAAATGCTCTATCATTTTGATTGTCCCCATCATGTGGACCTTTTCTTACAAACAGCATGATCGCAACAACAAACCATAAAATCAGTGCAATAAAGTTTCCTGCAAATATACCAGTAATCGCTGCAATAATTAAAATACAGCCTGCTAATATACGATTTCCTTTAATAGTCAATGTCCCAATAATACCTAGTATCGTTGAAATAATTAAAAAGCTACCTTGGAAAATCATGGAAGTTTTAAATGCTTCAATCGACATTTCTACACCTTGTTGCTGATTCATCTCTTTAAATGTTTCTTGAAATTCTGGCACATTTAGGAAAGAAAATACAAGGATCATAAGTAACAAAAATAGTATGCTTAGACCATTTGCTATCCAGGCTGTGATTCTTTCAGCTTTTCTTTTCATCATCTTCCTCCTATTTTTTATTAATTCTATCATAGCAAATTTATATTAAGTAAAAAATCATCACGCCCTAATTGCTACGTATTTTTATTATATATGTTTAAATATAATAATTAATTCAGTAAAAATAAAATACCTTTTATCACACTATTTAGGTTGACCTAATATTTTTTTTGGAGTAATCTATGAAATATTAATAAATGTATATGGAGGTGAGGGTATTGAGCAAAACGATTCAATCCCATAATAAGAGTTTAGATGAAATCAATAATACGGTTTCAGTCAATACTCACGGCAAGTTTAGCCAAAAACTTTTTTCTTATTTAGGACCCGGCCTACTCGTAGCTGTAGGATATATGGACCCTGGTAACTGGATTACATCTATGCAAGGTGGTGCACAGTTCGGCTACATTTTGCTATTCGTGATTTTACTTTCAAGTCTTTCAGCCATGTTATTGCAAAGTATGACAGTGAGGTTAGGAATAGCAACAGGTATGGACTTAGCACAAGCAACAAAACACTATTTAAATAAACCGATTGCTTTTATATTTTGGATTATTGCAGAGTTAGCCATTATTGCAACAGATATAGCTGAAGTAATAGGTAGTGCAATCGCACTTGATTTACTCTTTGACATCCCTTTATTGGTGGGTGCATTAATCACTGTGTTAGATGTTTTTCTATTATTGTTCATAATGAAATTTGGCTTTAGAAAAATTGAAGCTATTGTAGGTACACTCATTTTTACTGTACTTGCTATATTTATCTTTGAAGTCTTTGTAGCTTCCCCACATGTATCAGAAGTTTTAAATGGGTTCTTACCTAGTAAGACAATTATCACAGATAACAGTGCACTCTTTATTGCTTTAGGTATAATTGGAGCGACAATCATGCCTCACAACTTATATTTACACTCATCCATTGTTCAATCAAGAATGTATGATCGTAAGAGCACTCAATCTAAAGCGCAAGCAATTAAATATGCAATTATAGATTCAAACATTCAATTGTCCATTGCTTTTGTGGTAAACTGCTTACTTTTAGTACTAGGCGCTGCGCTGTTCTTTGGTGTCAATTCTGATCAACTCGGTGGATTTTATGACTTATTCAATGCTTTACAAAATCAACCTATATTAGGCGCTTCATTAGGAGCAATTATGAGTACGCTGTTTGCTGTCGCATTACTAGCTTCTGGTCAAAATTCTACAATAACAGGGACAATGGCTGGTCAAATTGTGATGGAAGGTTTTATAAATTTAAAAATACCCAATTGGTTACGTAGATTGATTACTCGTTCAATTGCAATACTGCCAATCATATTATGTTTAATTATCTTTAAAGGCAATGAAGCAAAAATGGAACAATTACTAGTATTCTCACAAGTATTTTTAAGTTTAGCTCTACCCTTCTCTTTGATTCCCTTACAACTTTCAACAAATGATCATAGTTTAATGGGACAATTCATAAATAAATCATGGGTTAATATCATATCTTGGATCTTAATCATTATTTTAAGTTTATTAAATATATACTTAATTATACAGACTTTCCAAGAACTATAAACGAAATACAAAAAAGGAGCGAGACATCAGTCTCGTTCCTTTTTTAAGTTTCAAATGAACTAGCAAATCGCATAGCACATTCTAAAATATTTATATCTTATTTGTTGTTTTCTGAGTTGTCCGATTCAGGTGTTCCTTTACTATCATGTTCAGCTGTATCATCAACAGTTTGTGAAGTCATTTTTTTACGTTCTTCAAAATTTTGTCTGCGTTGATTTACTGCACTTGGTTGTTGTTTACGTCTTTCTTTCTCACGTTTTCTACGTTCTTTCTTTTCTTCTTTAATACGAGCTTTTTCTTCTGCTTTCTCTTGTTTCAATCTTGCCGCTTCTTCTGCTTGAGCTTGCTTACGACGTTGTTCTTCTTCGTACGCTTCTTGCTTTCTTCGTTGCTCTTCTTCATACGCTTCTTGTCTTCTCTGTGCAGCTTCTGCTTGAGCCTGTTCATCATACTCTGTTATTGTATCATCAACTTCAGTTTGACTTTGATTTGAAACTGCCTCTCCATTTTCATCATAAACATCACTTACTGGACCAAATTCATCTGTTGGTTGTTGATCATCTTCAGTTTGCTTTTTATGTTTATAATTGTATTTCGCTTGTCTCGAAAGTACTTGAGGTCCTTCATGTGCCTCTTGTGTATCAGCGTTTACTTTTTCTGCTACTTCAGAAGAATAGCCACCTCTTCTTAGCTGATTCTCTGTTCTCGTTTGTTGTTCAACGTCAGAAGTATGTTCCCTCTCACTATATTGCGGTGTTGGTTCAGCTTGTTGTTCATATTCTGAATAACGACCTTGGTACCCTTCACCATAATAAGTAGGCACCGTTTCCACCTTATCTTTACGCGCAAACATCATAACTGCTACGATTAAAAACAAGATTGGAATAATCAGCGGCACAAATAATAACACTAACGGCAACGTAACTATTGTAGCTAAGAGGAATAAAAATCCTGACAGCATTCTAATATTCATTGAGATAAGTGCTAAGAATGATAATAATAAACACACAATAAAGTAAACAATAATCGCCCACACACCATTTTGTAACCAAATCACAAATTGCGTCGTATTCAAACTGTTATTAGCTAAAATTTGCTGAACAAAATCATTCCCATTTAATGTAGTTTCTAAATTTTGTATTGATGTCTCACTACTAAAAGATACTAGTGCAATAAACATCGTAATAATGGTTAGTAATAATAAAAATACCCAGCTTAACCAACCTAATACTTTTTCTGCTAGTCGACTCACAGGACGTCTAACTTGAGTATATTGCTCTCCTGACATGTCTATACAACTCCTTATAATGCTTTCAAACTATTATAGCGAAAATACGCTAAAATAACTACTAACTTAGATTTATTTTAATGACATTTTAAAATTTAAAAATCTTTCGTTATATTCACTCAATGTTTCTTTTCCTAAATCTCTGTAAACTTCTAAGTTTTCTTGTGACGCTTGTGATGGATAAAAACGTTCATCATTTTTCACTTCATCTGGAAGTAAATGTCTTGCTGCTTTATTTGGTGTTGCATAACCAACCCATTCTGTATTTTGCTTATTATTTTGTGCGTCTAATAAGAAATTCATAAACTTATATGCGCCTGCTTTATTTTGAGCAGTTTTAGGTATTACCATATTATCAAACCATAAATTCGAACCTTCTTTAGGCACAACGTAATCAAATTCATCACTACCTTGAACCATAGGAGCAGCAACACCACTCCACACAACAGCAACATTCGCTTCATGTTGTTCTAGCATCATAGTAATTTCATCACCTACGACACCTTTAACGTTTGGACCTAAATGTCTTAAATTTTGTTCCGCTTTTTCTAGGTGTTGTGAATTCGTATCATTTAAACTGTATCCTAATTTGTTCAATGCTAAACCTATGACTTCTCTTGCACCATCTACTAATAATACATCATTACTATACTTTTTATTATATAATTGATTCCAAGAATCAAAATTGTCATTTGGGTATGCTTTTTTATTATAGATAATTCCTACAGTTCCAAAAAAATATGGCAATGAGTATTGATTATTTTTATCAAAAGACATATTCATGTAATCTGAATCTAAATTTTTGATATTAGGAATCTTATCATGATTTATTGGTAATAACATGTTTTGTCTTTTTAATTTTTGAACAGTGTATTCACTAGGAAAAGCGACGTCATAATGTGTACCACCGTTGCGTATTTTTGCTTCCATAGCTTCATTAGAATCAAAAGTTTCATAGATTACTTCAATACCTGTTTCCTTTTGGAATTTTTTAATTAAACTAGGGTCAATATATTCTCCCCAATTATAAACATAAATTTTTTCGCCATTTTTTGAATGGTCTTTCGCTGTAAACTTATGACTGATAAACAGACATATTAATCCAACAACAATTGAAACTATGATTAATTGTAAGAATCGCTTCATTGCTGTATACCTCGTTTCACTTGCTTTTTATGTTTCATCATATTTTGGATGATATAATAACCAAGAACACCTAACATAATGACTACGAATAATATTGTAGAAATAGCATTGATTTCCATGCTAATACCTTTTCTAGCCATAGCGTAAACTTCTACTGATAATACACTAAATCCATTACCAGTCACAAAGAAACTGACAGTAAAGTCATCTAGTGAATACGTGAGAGCCATAAAAAAACCACCAATGATTGCAGGCATCAGATGCGGTAACATTACTTTATTTAATACTTGGAATTCAGTTGCGCCTAAATCACGTGCTGCATTTAGTGTGTAATCATTCATTTCATAAAGTTTAGGTAAAACAATGATGACAACGATTGGTATACAGAATGCAATATGAGAAATTAACACAGTCTTGAATCCAAGCCCTAGACCTGTAAAATGACCAATAGCCGTAAACATAATTAAAAACGACGCACCGATAACAACATCTGACGAAACCATCAACACATTATTTAATGTTAACAATGAAACTTTTAATTTTTTATTTCTCAGATGAAATAAAGCAATGGCCCCCATCGTACCAATCACCGTTGCAAAGGCTGCGGCTAATAAAGCAACAGCAATTGTATTAAAAATAACTGCCATGAGACGTTCATTATTAAATAAAGATTGGTAATGTTCTAATGTAAATCCTTCAAAATGAATCATGTTACCCGCAGAATTAAAGGAATAAAGCATTAAAAATAAAATCGGGATATACAATACTGCCGTTAATATGTAGATATATAACTTACCATACCATTTCACTTGTTTCACCCTCTTCCATTCGAAGATTTAGTATTAGTAATAATCAAGACTAGCGCCATAAATATAATAAGGCATAGCGCAATCGTTGAACCCATCCCATAATTTTGAATTACAAGAAATTGCTCTTCAATCGCAGTTCCTATATTGATTACTTTATTTCCTGCAATTAATCTCGTTATCATAAACAATGATAATGCAGGAATGAACGTTACTTGAATACCTGTTAATATGCCTTGCTTAGTCAATGGAAGTATTACTTTTCTAAAAGTAGTAAACGGACTTGCACCTAAGTCACTAGATGCCTGTAATATATTATTAGGAATGTCTTTCATACTATTAAAAATAGGTAAAATCATAAATGGAATATAAATATAACTTGCTACAATTAAAAATGCAGGAACAGTAAACAATAAATCCATTTCAGGTAAATGTAATAATTTTAACATTTGATTGATAATACCATCATGACTCAATAACCCAATAAATGCATAGGTCTTCAGTAGTAAATTAATCCATGTAGGTATGATTAATATCAATAACCACAAATTTTGGAATTTTGAGGACCTAATAAAATAAGCTGCTGGATAACTGACTAACAATGTAATGAGTGTGATAACAGCTGCAAAAACTACTGAATCCCAAATCATACGAAAATATTTCCATGTTAGAATTTGCTTATAATTGTCAAAACTGAAATGCCCGTGTAAATCAAATAAGGAGAAGTACACAAGCAAAAGTACAGGAACTATAATAAATAGTATCATCCATAACACATAAGGAATGAATAAGAATTTGTTTATTTTACGCATGGTTATGCTCCTCATAACTTTCGATACGTTGATCAAATTCTGCTTCAGTTTCTCCTGGCACCATAATATGAATCGCTTCAGGATCAAAATATAAGCCAACTTTACTTCCTATTTCTGCTTTTTTAGTAGAATGAATCATCCATTCATAGCCTTTTCTGTCTATACAATTAATTTCATAGTGAACACCTCTAAATAACATCGAATCAACAGTGACCTCAAATAAACCATCTGCAGCTGCTATTAAACTAATATCTTCTGGTCTTATAACAACCTCAACCTTTTTCTGAGAATCTATGCCCATATCAACACAGTCAAAATCTTGACCATAAATGTTAACTAAGTAGTCATCAATCATTGTACCCTCAACGATATTAGATTCTCCTATAAAATCTGCCACAAAGCGATTGACTGGTTCATCATAAATATCAGTTGGTGTGCCGAATTGTTGAATTTTACCATCTTTCATAACAAAGATATAATCACTAAGTGCTAAGGCTTCCTCTTGATCATGAGTTACAAAAATAAACGTTATTCCTAATCTGGATTGTATCTCTCTTAACTCATATTGCATTTGTGTACGTAATTTTAAATCCAGCGCAGACAGCGACTCGTCTAATAAGAGTATTTCAGGCTCATTAACTATAGCTCGTGCAATTGCTATGCGTTGTTTTTGACCGCCACTCATACCGTCAATTGTGCGTGTCTCATACCCCGTTAATTTTACAAGCTGTAAAGCTTCTTGAACTTTCCTTTTAATTTCAGACTTACTCATTTTTTTAAGTTTTAATCCAAAAGCTATATTGTCATAAACATTAAGGTGTGGAAATAACGCATAATCCTGAAAGACTGTATTTACTTTACGTTTATTTGGCGGTGTTTGGTTTATTTTCTTGTTTTGATAAATAATCTCTCCATTATCTGCAGTTTCAAAGCCAGCAATGAGTTTTAATATGGTAGTTTTACCACAACCCGATGGTCCAAGCAGTGTATAAAAATGACCTGACTCTATATCAATATCAATCTTGTCTAAAATCTGTAAATCATCATAACTTTTACTTACAGATTTGAAAGATAATAAAGGTTTCATGTATATATCCTCCTATAAATAAGAAGCAGTAGCGACTATCATCACTTGCGCTTCTTCTGATGTTGGGTTTATTAATCTATGTAGCTGGTTAGCCTTAAAATAAAGCGCATCTCCTTCTACAGCATGGTGATCATCATCACCTAATTTCAAAGTAATTTGCCCTTTTAAACAATAGATAAAAGTATCTGATTCTGAAGGTTCAAAGTTTTTATATGAGGCGTTTCCTTTCAACGTTAGTAATAATGGTTCCATTTCAAATTCGTTAGACTGTGTAACCGGCCAATTTAATATATATCCTTTATCATATTCATCATAAGTAACTTGTGATGCCTTTTTATATAACACTTTTTCTGTTCGTGGTGCTTTGAAAAAATCACTTGGCGTCGTGCCCAATACTTCTAATATGTTCAAAAAGGTTTCCATACTTGGCGATGCATGTTGACTTTCTATTTGTGATATATAACCCTTTGATAAGTCAGTACGTTCTGCTAATTCTTCTTGTGTTAAATGTTTTATGATACGTAAATTCTTAATTTTTTTACCTATATCCATTAATTTCACCTTTTCAAAAAATTATAGTGAAAAAATTTTATTTTCATCATAACTATCATTTATGACCTTAAAAAAATAAAAAGCCATATTCTGTTTACTTTTATCAAACATTTTGTTTAATGCTTAATAAAAATATCAGAATATAGCTATTATGACAATAGTTATTTTTATTTTGCTGAAAAATATCTTTGTTCTGGTGAAGTTTGCACTGCTTTAACTACTTGATAACTGTTATAACCACTACTATTTTCAAATTCTTTAAAAATCTGTTTCTCTTCAGCTTTGCCGGGTACAATTTCTTTAAATTGCTTATAGCGATCTAGTACGCGTTGCCCTTCAACTTTAGATTCATAATAAGCTTCAACAGCATTGAAAAATGACACGACTTGCATCATCTCATCATTTGTCCAATCTAAATCTATTGGATATTGATATTCCATTATTCTTTACCTCCCATTCAACTGACCTATCTTCATTATATTTTAAACCAATACTTTGTATCATCTAAATGGTATATACAGAAAAAAATCCGAGACATCTATTTATGTCCCGGACTCAATTGTCATATTGGCAATACGTGATTACAATGAGCATAACTTAATTTAAGCTATGCTCAATCGCAAACGTTTTTACCAGAGTGTGATAACAAATACTTGTTATGTCACATTCTTTTTTTAACTTTAGTATGAAATTCTAAGAAATTACATTGTATGGATAGGTAATCCTAATGCTTTTTCAGCAGCTTCCATAGACATTTCACCTAATGTTGGGTGCGCATGAATAGTTAAAGATAAGTCTTCAGCATTCATACCTGCTTCAATTGCTAAACCTAATTCAGAAATAATATCTGAAGCACCAGTACCAACTACTTGAGCACCTACTAATGTATTATCTTCTTTAAGTGTTAACAATTTAACAAATCCAGTTGTATCATCTAATGATAAAGCACGACCATTAGCTGCATAAGGGAATTTAGAAGCTGTAACTGCTAAACCTTCTTCTTTAGCTTGAGCTTCAGTGTAACCTACAGTAGCAAGTTCTGGTTCAGTGAAACATACAGCAGGCATACCAATGTAGTCTACTTCAGATGCTTCTCCAGCGATTACTTCAGCAGCAACTTTAGCTTCATAGCTAGCTTTATGCGCAAGTGGTAAACCAGGAACGATATCACCAATTGCAAAAATGTTTTCAGCTGAAGTACGGCTTTGTTTGTCTACTTCTAATAATCCACGATCTGCAAATTTAAGGCCTAACTCTTCTAAGCCTAATTCGTCAGTGTTAGGACGACGTCCTACCGTAACTAATACGTAATCAGCATCGATTGTTTGTTCTTCGCCTTTTACTTCATAAGTTATTTTAACACCGTTTTCAGTTTCTTCAGCAGATTTAGCCATTGCTTCAGTTACAATTTCAACGCCTTTTTCTTTCATACCTTTTTTAACAGGTTGCGTCATTTGTTTTTCGAAACCGCCTAAGATGTCTTTTGCACCTTCTAAGATAGTAACTTCTGAACCAAAGTTAGCAAAAGCAGTTCCTAATTCTGAACCAATATAGCCACCACCAACGACAACTAATTTACCAGGAACTTCCTGTAAATTTAGAGCGCCAGTAGAATCGATTACGCGGTTACCAAATTTGAAGTTAGGGATTTCAATTGGTCTAGAACCAGTTGCAATAATCGCGTTTTTGAAGTTATAAGTTTGCGCACTTTTATCATCCATAACACGTAGGCTATTGTTATCAACAAAGTAAGCTTCACCTTTTACGATTTCAACTTTATTACCTTTTAATAATCCTTCAACACCACCAGTTAATTTCTTAACAACTGATTGTTTGAATTCTTGAACTTTATCAAATTTTAGTGAAACACTTTCAGCGATTACACCTAAATTTTCAGAGTTCTTAGTTTCGTCATAACGATGCGAAGCGTGTAATAACGCTTTTGAAGGAATACATCCTACGTTTAGACATACGCCACCAAGTTCGCCTTTTTCTACGATTGTTACTTTTTGACCTAATTGTGCTGCACGAATTGCCGCAACATATCCACCAGGTCCTGCTCCGATTACAATAGTATCTGTTTCAATTGGGAAATCTCCAACTACCATGTTTTACCCCTCCATTAATAATAATTCTGGATTATTTAATAAACGTTTAATATGATTCATAGCATTTTGTCCAGTAGCACCATCAATTTGTCTGTGGTCAAAGCTTAATGATAATGATAATACTGGAGCTGCAACAATTTCGCCATCTTTAACGATAGGTTTTTGTGCGATGCGTCCGATACCTAAGATTGCAACTTCTGGGTTGTTGATAACTGGTGTGAACCATTGTCCACCAGCTGAACCGATGTTACTGATTGTACAAGTAGCACCTTTCATTTCATCAGCTGCTAATTTACCGTCACGAGCTTTAACAGCAAGTTCGTTAATTTCATCTGAAATTGCAAACATAGATTTGCGATCAGCATTTTTAACTACTGGTACTAATAAACCTCTATCTGTATCAGCTGCTATACCAATATTCCAGTAATGTTTGTGCACGATTTCGCCAGCTTCTTCGTTGAATTCTGTGTTAAGTGCTGGATATTTTTTAAGTGCAGAAACAAGTGCTTTTACAACGTAAGGTAAGAAAGTTAATTTAGTACCTTGCTCAGCTGCAACTTCTTTGAATTTTTTACGGTGATCCCATAATTCTTGAACATCAATTTCATCCATTAATGTTACGTGTGGTGCAGTATGTTTTGAGTTAACCATTGCTTTAGCAATTGCCTTACGCATTGCAGGTATTTTTTCAGTAGTTTCTGGGTATTCACCTTCAGTTGAAACTGCTGCTGGTTGTGAAGCGCTTGTGCTAGTTGTTTCTTCGCTAGCAGCTGCTGCACTTTCGTTTGAAGCAGTTGATTGACCGCCATTTAAGTAAGCGTCAACGTCTTCTTTAGTAGTACGTCCGTTTTTACCTGAACCTGAAACAGCTTTAATGTTAACGCCTTTTTCACGTGCATATTTACGAACTGAAGGCATCGCTTTAACGCGTTTGCTTTCATCTACTTCTTCATCATTTGAAGATTGTGCAGGTGCTTCTGGTGTACTTTCTTCTGCTGGCGCCTCTGTTTCTTCGCTAGCAGCTTCGTCACTTTCGCTACCTTTAAATTGCATGTCTTCTGCATCTGGTGAATCGATTTTAACAATTGTATCACCAACAACTGCTACAGTACCTTCGTCTACTAAAACTTCTTCAACAGTACCTGAAACAGGAGATGGAATTTCTACAACTGATTTATCGTTTTGCACTTCAGCTAATACATCATCTTCTTCAATTGTATCTCCAGCTTTAACAAACCATTTTACAATTTCACCTTCGTGGATACCTTCACCAATGTCGGGTAATTTAAATTCAAATGCCACGTTATTATCCTCCTAAAAATTCATATTAAGTCAAAAATTAGAAAACAGGTTGAGATATACTACTCATACCTTCTTTGTTGTATATATAAACTTGAATGGAGTATCGTATACGCTACTCCATTCAATGAGTATATTAAAATTCTAATGTTTCTTTTGCTTTTTCAATGATATCGTTTTTGTTTGGTAACCAAACATTTTCAGCTTGTGTAAACGGATAGACAGTGTCAGCCGCTGCAACTCTTGCAATAGGAGCTTCTAATGAAAGAATTGAACGCTCAGCTAATTCAGATGCAACTGTTGCACCAACCCCTGCTTGACGTTGCGCTTCTTGAACTACTACCGCACGACCAGTTTTTTCAACTGAAGCGACAAGTGTTTCAATATCAATTGGTTGAACAGTACGTAAATCAATGACTTCTACTGAGTAACCTTCTTTTTCTAATTCTTCTGCTGCTTTTAATGACTCTTGTACCATTGCACCGTATGCAATCAGTGTGATGTCATTACCTTCTTGTTTTACGCTAGCTTTTCCGATTTCAATTGTGTACTCTTCTTCAGGTACTTCGTCACGGAAAGAACGATATAATTTCATGTGCTCTAAATATACAACTGGGTCATTACTTCTAATTGCAGAAATTAATAATCCTTTAGCGTCGTATGGATTTGAAGGGATTACCACGTGTAAACCAGGTGATTGAGCTAAAATACCTTCTAAGTTATCCGCGTGTAATTCTGGTGTATGCACGCCGCCACCAAATGGTGCACGAATTGTAACTGGAGCTTGTTTAGAGTTACCAGAACGGAAACGCGTACGCGCGATTTGTCCTGCTACAGAGTCGAATACTTCAAATACAAATCCTAAGAATTGTATTTCCATAACTGGACGGTATCCTTGTGTAGTTAACCCTAGAGCTAAACCACCAATACCAGATTCCGCTAAAGGTGTATCGAATACACGATCTTCTCCGAATTCTTTTTGTAAACCTTCAGTTACACGGAAAACACCACCGTTAACACCGACGTCTTCACCGAAAAGTAAGACATTTTCATCATTTTGTAATTCGGTTTTAAGCGCATTATTAATCGCTTGAACCATTGTCATTTGTGCCATCGGTTACTTCGACTCCTTCTCTTTATAAATTTCATATTGCTCAGCTAAATTTTGAGGCATTTCATCGTACATATTTTCCATCAAGTCAACAACTGTTTGTTTTTCAGTGTTGTCTGCTTCTTTAATCGCAGCTTTGATTTCAGATTTAGCACGTTCAATAACTTCGTTTTCTTTTTCTTCAGTCCATAAGTCTTTATTTTCAAGGAATTTTCTGAAGCGTACTAATGGATCCTTTTTCTCCCATTCAGAATCTTCATCAGATGTTCTGTATTTAGTTGGGTCGTCACCAGCCATTGTATGAGGACCATAACGATATGTCATTGTTTCAATTAAAGTTGGACCTTCACCATTTACAGCACGGTCACGCGCTTCTTTAGTTGCTTGATATACTGCTAATGCATCCATACCATCAACTTGGATACCAGGAATACCAACTGAGATTGCTTTTTGAGCTAATGTTGTAGCTGCTGTTTGTTTACTACGTGGTGTAGAAATCGCATAGTTGTTATTTTGAATAACGAAAATTGCAGGTGCTTTATAAGCAGAAGCAAAGTTAATACCTTCATAGAAATCACCTTGTGACGAACCACCATCACCAGTGTAAGTGATTGCTACAGCTTGTTTACCACGTTTTTTAATACCTAATGCAACACCAGCTGTTTGAACATACTGTGCACCGATAATAATTTGTGGACTTAGAGCGTTAACTCCTTCAGGCATTCTATTTCCTTTAAAGTGACCTCTTGAGAATAAGAAAGCTTCTGTTAAAGGTAAACCTTGCCAGATTAATTGTGGTACATCACGATAACCTGGTAAAATAAAGTCTTCTTGCTCTAAAGCATATTGTGAAGCTAATTGTGAAGCTTCTTGTCCTGCTGTTGGAGCATAGAAACCTAGTCTCCCTTGTCTATTTAATGAAATAGAACGTTGGTCAAGGATACGTGTCCATACCATTCTTTCCATTAATTCAACTAATTGCTCGTCTGACAATTCTGGTAATAAATCTTCATTAACAACATTGCCATCTTCATTCAAAATTTGAATCATTTCAAATTTAGATTCAGTATCATTCAATACCTTCTCTGCATCGAATTGGGCTTTTAATTTCTGAGCCATTCAATTCACCAAACCTTTCCCGTATAGTAGAAATTCATTTTATCCTATCACATTGTACCACAAAACTGTTACACTGTTAAACAATTTGAAAAAGTTCTGTAATACTCAAAATGGATACAGTTTTTCAATCTGTACTAATGAAAATTATAACACTGTACTACTAAAATTCTGTGGTTATTTCTAAAATCTTCCATTTAAATGTAAGCGCACCCAATTATTATGCTATAATCAATTAACACAAATTTCAAATGTATTGCATTCAATTTTTACGCAAGACTATCAACATCTTCTTTTTCTTGATTAACTTTGTTCATTGCATTTGAATATTTTTTAAACGCTTTATTCATATCTTTATATGATTTTGATACTGCTTCTGACTTTTTATCAATTTCAGATTGATCCACTTGATCACCTGAAGTGTACTTGAACATATCTTTTTCTTTAGTCAAAATATTTTTATAAGCTTTAGAATAATTGTCGTGCGCTTTGTACTTATCTTTAAGTGCATTATTCAATTCTTCAACTTCTTTTTTCTTTTGTTTATCACTTATGTTGTCGACATGCTCTTGTGCTTTTTTAAATTCTTTTTCAGAGTCATTAAGCGCTTTTTCTTCTTTTTTAAACTCTTTTTCTCTTTCTTCGACGTTATCCACTACTTTTTTTGAAGTTTTTTTAACTTCTTGCTGATCTTTTCCGTTTATTTCTTTTACTAATTTTTGTTTTTCTTGCTCAAGGCTATTTAATTTTTTACCTACTGATGAAACAGGTTTCTCTTCATCAAATGCTTTTTGTACTTTTTCATTGTAGTCTTTAATTTCACCTTTATCAGTTGTACAACCTGCGACTAACATTGTAGAAGCAATTACTGCACCGATGCCATATTTTAATTTCATTTTGAGAAATCCTCCTTTATTTGTATGATATATTATATAATATTTTATGATAAATCAAATCTATCACTGTATTTTTCCTATTAAGTTTTGGTATATTTTATATTAAGGAAGGTGTATGAACAAATGTTAACAATGAAAGATATTATCCGTGATGGACATCCAACACTTCGACAAAAAGCACAAGACGTGCCGTTACCGATTTCTGATGAAAATCGCAATATATTGAAATCAATGAGAGAGTTTTTAATTAATAGTCAAGATGAGGAAACTGCTAATAAATATGGACTGCGTTCAGGCGTTGGACTAGCGGCCCCTCAAATCAATGTTCCTAAAAAAATGATAGCTGTATACTTACCAGATGATGGTAGTGGTAAAAGCTATGACCTTATGTTAGTTAATCCAAAAGTGATAAGTCATAGTATTCAAGAAGCTTATTTACCTACTGGCGAGGGATGCTTAAGCGTAGACGAAAATATTCCCGGACTCGTCCATCGTAAAAATAGAATTACAGTAAAAGCGACTGACATTGATGGTAAAGAAGTTAAATTACGTTTAAAAGGTTACCCAGCGATTGTGGTTCAACATGAAATTGACCATATCAATGGTGTTATGTTCTATGATCACATTGATCAAAACAATCCACTTCAACCACACGATGATGCAGTAGAAGTCTAACTTACATCAAGGTTAAAAAATACCGTTAGCAATTTGATAATTTCAAGTTGCTAACGGTATTTTTACATAAAGTCATCTCTACGTTCATGATAAGGAATTTCTAATTCTTTTAATTCTGATTTCAATACATTTAACTCCTGAATGTCTATAAACTCTGGATCATGATTATGTTTTACATAAATTTGATTTCCATTTACGTTATCAATAATTTCATTATAATTAAAAAACATGATTACTTGTTCAGCACGCACCTCAAAAGTTACATCTTGAAATATTTTATCAGTTCGCTTTTTTTCAACTTTTACATCTTCCACAATTCTCTTTACTTGATCCATCTCTATCACCCTCAACATCACTTTCACTACGATAATCTACTGATTTTGCAATGATAATAATTTTTCCTTCTCATATTATCTTATAATAACTTTCATTTCTTACTCAAGCTTAAACTTATTTTTTTACAAATTTTCTGAAAAAACAAGAAGTTAATTTTACATTCTTTATAAAATATAAGCATAATTGTTCGTATTAATGGCACGCAACAAGATAAAACTGCTTTATTTATTCTACTACATCATGTAAAATGAGAGATAACTGAAAACATACAAGTAATTATATTTGTGTTTTTCTAATCGAACGAAATTAAGAAAATCGCCCTAGCAGCATACTGGGATGACTAGTATGTTTTATTTATATAATGGTAGCTAAACATCACGTTTCTGAAAATAATGATGATATATTATAATCCTCATCATTTTCATCCCACTTATAACACTAGGGTTTTTACAATAAAATAAAAAGAAAATCAATAGATGATTTTTAGGAGGAAAATAATAAAATGGCAGTATTTAAAGTATTTTATCAACATAACAGTGAAGAAGTAATCGTACGTGAAAACACACAAACGATTTATGTTGAAGGACAAACAGAAGAACAAGTTAGAAGATATCTAAAAAACCGTAATTTTAATATTGAATTTATAACTAAACTAGAGGGCGCACATTTAGAGTATGAAAAACAATCAGATCATTTCAACGTGGAGCAAGCTGAATAATGAAACAAATTCATAAAAATGAAGTTGCGGTTTATGCACTTGGTGGCTTAGGTGAAATTGGTAAAAACACTTATGCCGTTGAGTATCAAGATGAAATCGTTATTATCGATGCTGGGATTAAATTTCCTGATGACAATTTATTAGGTATCGATTACGTTATTCCTGATATTACTTACCTAGAGCAGAACCAAGATAAAATCGTTGGGTTGTTTATTACTCATGGACACGAAGACCATATAGGTGGTGTGCCCTACCTATTAAAGAAAATTAATGTTCCTATTTATGGTGGACCATTAGCTCTAGGCCTAATTAGAAATAAATTAGAAGAACATCACTTGTTAAGAACTACGGAACTTATTGAAATTGAAGAAAGTAGTGTAATTAAATCAAAACACTTTGAGGTTTCATTCTATTTAACTACACACAGTATTCCAGAATCATATGGTGTCATTGTAAATACACCTGAAGGTAATATTGTGCATACAGGAGATTTCAAATTTGATTTAACTCCAGTTGGTGAGCCCGCTAACATAGCTAAAATGGCTAGACTTGGTGAAGAAGGCGTTCTGTGCTTACTCTCTGACTCAACTAACTCGCTAGTACCTGACTTCACATTAAGTGAACGCGAAGTTGGTCAAAACGTCGAAAAAATATTCAGAAATTGTAATGGCAGAATTATATTTGCTACATTCGCTTCTAATATTTACCGTGTGCAACAAGCGGTAGAAGCTGCAATCAAGCATAATCGTAAGATTGTAACTTTTGGTCGTTCGATGGAAAATAATATCAAAATTGGTATGGAATTAGGTTATATCAAAGCACCACCAGAAACATTTGTTGAACCTAATAAAATCAATACAGTTCCTAAACATGAACTCTTGATTTTATGTACTGGTTCACAAGGTGAGCCAATGGCTGCACTTTCAAGAATCGCTAATGGTACACACAAACAAATTAAAATAATTCCTGAAGATACGGTTGTCTTTAGTTCATCACCTATCCCAGGTAATACGAAGAGCATCAACCGTACGATCAACTCACTATATCGTGCTGGTGCAGAAGTTATTCATAATAAAGTATCAAATATTCATACTTCTGGACATGGTTCAAAAGGTGATCAACAATTGATGTTACGTTTATTACGTCCTAAGTTCTTCTTACCAATCCATGGTGAATACCGTATGCTGAAAGCACACGGTCAATCCGGAATTGAATGTGGTGTTGAACCCGATAATGTCTTTATATTTGATATAGGTGATGTATTAGCTTTAACACGAGATACAGCGCGTAAAGCTGGTAGAATTCCTTCAGGTAACGTACTTGTCGATGGTAGTGGCATTGGAGATATTGGTAATGTAGTTATTCGCGATAGAAAACTATTGTCTGAAGAAGGCTTAGTAATCGTTGTAGTAAGTATAGACTTTAATACGAACACACTGTTATCAGGTCCAGACCTTATTTCCAGAGGTTTCGTATATATGCGAGAATCAGGACAACTGATTTATGATGCGCAACGTAGAATCAAAACAGATGTAATTGGTAAATTAAATCAAAATCCAGAGATTCAATGGCATCAAATTAAATCATCAATTATCGAAACGTTGCAACCTTATCTATTTGAGAAAACTGCACGTAAACCAATGATATTACCAGTTATTATGAAAGTTAATGAAGATGATAATCAATCATTTTCTAAAAAACCTAATAATAATCAGCCTAAACCCAAGAAAAACAACACGAAGGCACCCGCTAAATCTAAAAAACCAACAGATAAGCATAATAAAAAGGTTAATAATAAAAAACCGAAACAAAATGTTAATAAGAAGCAATCAACAGATTCATCAGATACGCCATCAAACAAAGCATAGTGCGTCGTTGTACAAAATGTTGATTTGCGATAGCAAACCTAATCAGAATTAAAAGTAAATTAATAGCCATTCGTTTAGTAAGTGCTAATAAAAAGATGAAGTTGAGACTTTAAATGACGTCCCAACTTCATCTTTTTTATTGAATATTAAACGACCACTTCTTAAATAACTATTAAAAAATGCATTTAAAAGTAGCTATACTATATGTGTCTACTTTTAAGCGCATTTTCTATGATTAACTTATATGAAATATACAATTATTATAACTATTCATAAATTACTAACTTAAATAATCTAATAATGATTATCTCACTACTTTTTTCTCAAAACGATTTAAATCGTTATCGTGTCCTATCATTATTAAAATATCGCCAATCTCTATACTTAAATTAGGATCTGGAGATACTAAGATTTCTCTACCACGTTTAATCGCAATAATACTAATGCCAAATTGTGCACGAATATCCAACTGTATAATTGTTTGCCCTGCCATTTTCTCACTTGCTTTGATTTCAACGATGGAATGTTCATCTGCCAATTCTAAATAATCTAACACACTTGCACTAGCAACATTATGCGCAATTCTTCTACCCATATCTCTTTCTGGGTGTACGACGGTATCAGCGCCAATTTTATTTAAAATTTTAGCATGATAATCGTTTTGTGCTTTTGCCGTTACTTTCTTCACACCTAACTCTTTTAAAATTAAAGTCGTTAAGGTACTAGATTGAATATTCTCTCCAATTGCAACAATAACATGATCAAAATTTCTGATGCCTAAACTTTTCATTACAGCTTCATCCGTTGTATCTGCAACAACAGCGTGTGTTGCAATATCACTGTATTCATTTACTCGGGCTTCATTCATATCTATTGCCATAACATCCATGTCTAATGCATTTAATTCTCTTACTATACTGCCACCGAATCGACCTAGGCCGATTACCACATATTCTTTATCCATATGCGTCCTCCAATTTAAAAATTGTGGTATATTAATCGAAACTTTACTTCAAGAAGTATTGCTTTCAATTAATATAACCACATTTGAAAATATTAAGTTATTTTTTGCCTTCCACATATTTTTTGTCGAAAACAAATAATCTTAATAATAATATTAACGATGGAATGAGTAAAAGTAAACCTAAAATAAACACAATAATTAAGGCTATTGCCATGCTACTATTTACGACGCCTTCATCTATGCGAATGTACGGATACAATATATACGGCAATTTACTTGCGCCATAACCAAAGAATGCAAAGCCCATTTGTAAAATCACTAACGCAAAAGCATAACCATGCCCTTTTTTCATAAGTGTTAATACCATTGCACCAACAAAACATATAAAGCTTAGTAGGAACATCCACCAATAATTTGTTACTGCATTCAAGAAGTGCCCTTCATTTTGTAAACGCAATGACAAGAATACAAATAATGATACAGCAATCATAGGTGCTCCCCAAATTAAGAACCAATATCTCAATAAATCGTATGCTAGCTTATCTTTTGCTTTAGAAGCGTAAAATGTAAGAAAACCTGACGAAATGTAAAGTACTGAAATAATCGCTAAAAATACTACCGACCAAGAATATGGACTAAGCAATAGTTCTAACCAATTTAAATCTAAATGATTCTCTGTGCCAGTAATATATCCGCCTTCAGATATTGTTAACGTTGTAGCTAGCGCAGCCGGAATCAATAATCCAGCGATGCCGTACATCGCTAACCATGGTAACTTAGTATCTGGGCCATAGTTTTCAAACGCATAAAAGCCACCTCTAATCGAAAGTAAAATTAACGCGATTGACGCTGGCAATAATAACACTGTGCCAAAATACTTGGCTGTATCAGGGAAGAATCCAACCATTCCTACGAAGAAAAATACAAAGAACACATTTGTTACTTCCCATACTGGATTAAGATAACGAGCGATTAAATGATTAATTTTCTTATCTTGCTTCGTAATTTTTGCATGTAGTGTAAAAAAGCCTGCACCAAAATCAATTGAGGCGATAATGATGTAACAGAATAAGAAAATCCAAAGCACTGAAATACCAATGTAAGCAAATATCATTCTGCTTCACCTCTTTCTGAAGCTAATGCTTCAACGTCTTTATATGCTGGTTTATGTCTAAACATACGAATCAATACATAAGCAGAAGTAACCATAAGTACGATATAAAGTAACCCAAATAATATCGTCACGAGTGTAAGTCCACCTGCTTGTGTTGCCGCATCAGCTACTTTTAGATAGCCACGAACAATCCATGGTTGACGACCTTGTTCTGTTAAGAACCAACCAAACTCAATTGCCAACATTGCCGCTGGTCCGGTCAATAAAGCACCATATAACATCGGTTTAGAATGTGTGAATTTCCGTAATTTTTTAAAGACAAGCGTCAACACATATGCGCCTGATACTATAAGGCAAAATACACCCATAGAAACCATTAAGTCAAAATAATAATGTACAATCATAGGCGGATGTAATTCCTCAGGGAAATCATTTAAACCTTTTACTTCTGTATTTGTATTATTATCTGCTAAGAAGCTTAAAATACCAGGAATTTTAATTGCACCTGAAACTTCTTGTGTTTTTTCATCTAGCGAGCCAAATAATACTAAATCTGCATTCGATTCTGTATCAAAATGCCATTCATATGCTGCTAGTTTTTCTGGTTGCTCTTGATGTAAGAATTTCGCTGACAAGTCTCCAGCTAGCATTGATCCCAAGGTAAATACTACACCTAAAATCATAGTTAATTTAAGTGCTTTCTTATGATACTCAGTATCTTTTTTAAATTTATTTTTTAACAATTTAAATGCTGCAATAGCAGCTAATACAAATGCCATCGTCATTAATGCAGTGGCTACAACGTGAAATGAACGTATTAAAAATGAATCATTAAACATTGCTGCTAGTGGCTCTACATTTACCATTTTTCCATTTTTCATTTCAAATCCAGCAGGTGTATTCATAAATGAATTAACTGCTGTGATAAAGAATGCGGAAAATGACCCACCTAATATAACTGGAATGCTTATAAGAAAATGTGTCCACTTCCCTTTAAAACGATCCCATGTATATAAGTAAATACTCAAGAAAATTGCTTCAAAGAAGAAAGCAAAAGTTTCCATAAATAACGGTAATGCTATAACATGACCACCCATTTGCATAAAGGTTGGCCAAAGTAGCGACAATTGTAAACCAATTATAGTACCGGTAACAACACCAACTGCCACTGTAATGGTATATCCTTTGGACCATCTTTTAGCCATAGCTGTATACGATGGATCATTTTTCTTAATCCCTAAAAATTCAGCAACAGCAAACATGACCGGTACACCTACTCCGATTGTTGCAAAAATTATATGAACTGCGAGTGTCATCGCAGTTAGAAAGCGTGCTAATTCAACTGAATCCATAATATCACCTTTTTTATTTATTTGTGACAAAAATCACAACGTCCATTCATTATAAACTGCTTTACATTTTTTTGAAATAAATTGCGCTCAAAATAAAGTGACAAATTAATGACCAATAGCATGTATTTTTTAAACTTGAAATATTTATTAAAGTTTTTTATATTTAAGTAAATTATGATGAAGAAAGGACAAAGTACTATGACTGAAATTATTATTTACACCCAAAACGATTGCCCACCTTGTACATTTATCAAAAATTACTTATCAGATAAAGCAATTGACTATACTGAAAAACATATTAGCAATTCAAAATTCAGAAACGAAATGATGGATTATGATGCATTTGCTACACCATTTATCTTAATAGATGGCGAACCAATGTATCAAATTGATATGGATAAAATCAATCAACGTTTGAATATAAATTAGTTACCCTTCGCCATCCCATTAACTTATATATCAAACCTAACTCAGAAAGTTGCATTTTACAATAATTGTGTATTAAAAGATTTGAATAATCAAAAAAACTGTTCACAAAGTTATTTAACTCTGTGAACAGTTTTTTAAATGTAGCGAAGCATTAAAGTAATTCAATACTTATATGCATTCGCTTACAAAATTATTCAAAAATTTTATTTCGCGTATTGTTCAACCAATTCTTGTACTTCTTCTGAAGTCGCACAATTAATTGCTCTATTCGCTAGTTCTTCCATTTCATTTTGACTTAAACCTTTGATTTGTCGACGTGCTTTCAATATAGATGTCGCACTCATTGAAAACTCATCTAAACCTAGACCTAGTAGCAATGGAATAGCAGTTTCGTCTCCAGCCATTTCTCCGCACATACCAGTCCATTTACCTTCATTATGTGAAGCTTCAATCACTTGTTTTACCAAACGTAAAATTGAAGGATTGTATGGTTGATACAAGTAAGAAACACGTTCAGACATACGATCAGCAGCCATTGTATATTGAATCAAGTCATTTGTACCAATACTAAAGAAATCAACTTCTTTAGCAAATACATCTGCTAAAGCAGCAGTAGATGGTATCTCTACCATAATACCTAATTCAATATCATCAGATACTTCAATGCCTTCGTTAGTTAAATTCTCTTTTTCTTCTAATAACAATGCTTTGGCATCGCGGAACTCTTTGATTGTGGCAACCATTGGGAACATGATATTTAATTTTCCGTAAGTAGATGCACGTAATAATGCTCTTAATTGCGGTCTAAAAATATCTGGTTGATCTAAACATAAACGAATTGCACGATATCCTAAGAATGGATTCATTTCTTCAGGTAAGTTTAAATACGGTAACTCTTTGTCGCCACCGATATCTAAAGTACGTACAACAACACGCTTATCTTCCATTGTTTCCAACACTTTTTTATAAGCCTCAAATTGTTCATCTTCAGTTGGCATTTCATTTCTACCCATATATAAGAACTCAGTACGGTATAATCCAATACCTTCTGCGCCATTTTCGATAACACCTTTTAAATCATCTGGTGTACCTATATTAGCAGCAAGCTCTACATGCGTTCCATCAGCTGTTGTTGATGGTTCATCACGTAATTGTTGCAACGCTTGCTTATCTTCAAAGAAACGTTCACGTTTATTTTGATACGCTATAACTTCATCTTCAGTAGGGTCAATAATTACTTCACCAGTTAAACCATCAACGATAATCATATCGCCTTGTTTTACTTCCTTAGTAATTGACTTAGTACCCACGACTGCAGCAATTTCTAATGAACGACTCATAATTGCAGAATGTGATGTTCTACCACCAATATTTGTAACAAATCCTTGTACAAATTCTTTGTTTAACTGAGCAGTATCTGAAGGTGTTAAATCATTTCCGATTATAACAACGCTTTCATCAATCATACTAGGATTCGGTAATTCTACACCTAAGATGTGTGCTAACACACGTTTTGAAACGTCTCTAATATCAGCAGCACGCTCTTTCATGTATTCATTATCCATTGATTCGAATATTGTGATAAATTGTCCAGTTACATCAGATAATGCAGTTGGTGCGTTAACTTGTTCGTTTTTAATTTTTTCTTCAATCGGTTGAATTAATTCAGGATCATCTAAAACTAATAAATGTGCATCAAAAATTGCTGCCTTATCGGCACCTAAATTCTCTTCTGCATTATTTCTAATCTTAGTTAATTCAACTTTAGATGTTTCGATAGCATGATTAAACTTTGCAATTTCAGCGTCGACATCTGTTACCTTTTCACTATCAAATGAAAGGTCAGGTTCAACTAATAAATATGCTTTAGCAATAGCTACACCATCAGATGCAGCTATGCCATTAATATAATTAGACATAATTATTTAGTTAATCCTTCTTTAGATAAGATATCTGTTATTGCTTCAATTGCGTCAGTTTCATCGCTACCATCAGCGTAGATAGTGATTTCAGCATCTTTACCTACACCTAAACTCATAACACCCATGATTGATTTCAAGTTAACTTTTTTACCGTTATATTCTAATTGAATATCTGAGTCGAATTTTGAAGCAGTTTGAACAAGCATTGTCGCTGGACGAGCGTGGATACCTGTTTCGTCAATAATTACATATGATTTTTGTTCCATAATATGATATCTCCTTCGTATAGTTAGAATCGTTAGTTTATTATAAAACCTAGCACAGTTTTATATAATAACATTACCAAATTATACATATAAATTCAATTCGTTGCACCCATGATATGACAATATTCAACGAATTTTAATCATTTTGTGAAAACGCTATAGTTTTAAATAAGTGTTTTTACAACTTTTTCACATTTTTGAATATGTTCTTCCCCTATTTTCTTCATGAAGTAATAGCTTATTGAAGCTGAAATTGCTTGACCAAGAATAGGGAACCATTTAGTTTGTTTTGCCGCTACTCGTTTGGCAACATCTCGGATAACCACTTTCAATATTGCATTGGATACTTTTTTACCTATAAATTGACTTCCTTGAATTGCCGCCGCTGCAAAAACACGTTCTTTCATATCGTCTCCCATATTATTAACCTGTTTATGGTCAAGACCATATATCTTGTTAACATCTTCAATAATATCTCTCATAAGCTTAATATCTACACCAAAGTCTAAACCTGGAATTGGCACAACACTTACACTTGAAGATAAAACCGATTTTTTTCTAACAAGTGCTTGTGCCCTTTCACGACGTTCCTCAATCTCAATATTTGTTGTAGGTATATTACTTTTTTGTTTAATATCCTCAATTTTCAGTACTTTATTGCCTACTTTATTTGTAAATTTATTTGTTATTTTATTTTTAAAGCTCATCTCGTTCACTCCTTAAGTAAATTCATTCACATTAAAAATAATACCCTTTTTTCAAAGTTTTACTTTATTTTTACAAAAATAGCTTTTAGATATTTAGATGGTTTGTAATGAGGATGTGTTTTAAAGTCTTTAGGCAAGCCCATTACATCAACAATTTCATAATCTACATTTTCAGCCTTTAATGTTGTATTCACTACATTTTTAAATGCTTTTAATGAAAATGCACTATTATTTGTACACAATAGTAGTGTACCATCTGGTCCAAGTATATCGAGTGCACCTAAAATTAACTTATCGTAATCTTTTTGTACAGAAAACGTTTTTTTCTTATTTCTAGAAAAACTTGGCGGATCTATGACAATCGTGTCATAAAATAAATCATGACGACGTGCATAATTATAAAAATCAAATGTATCCATTACATAAATATATTGAGATTTAGGATCAATACTATTTAATCCAAAATTTTCTTCTGTTAAAGGACGAGAACGGTTTGCTAAGTCTACACTTGTCGTCATTTCAGCCTTTTCTGCTGCAACTACTGAAAATGCACCTGTATAACTAAAAACATTTAACACTTCTTTATCTTCTGCGTATTGATCTTTTAATTTTTTACGTACTTCTTTCTGATCTAAAAAGATGCCAGTCATTGGTCCATCATCTAAGTGCACATTGTAGAAAGTATAGTTTTCTTCAATTACTATTGGGAATTCTGGTGCGTCCCCATCAACAAAGCCACCTTTAATTTCTGCATCTTTGAATCGCATTTTCTCGTATATTGAAGTATAAGGAAATACAGCTTTTAAGGCTGATAGTACATTATAACGGAATTTATAAATCCCTTTTGAATACCATTGAATTAAGAAATGGCCATCATAGTTGTCTATTGTCAGACCTCCAACACCATCGCCTTCACCATTAAACACTCTAAAAGCGTTTGTTCCATCGATATTATAAAAATATGTTCTTTCAGATTTTGCTGTTTCAAATAATCTCTCAAAAAATTGCGTGTTAATCACTTCATTTTTATCGTAACTTAAAACCCAGCCAATTCCTTTATGTTGCTTACCGACATATGCAGTAGCAATATATTGTTCCTGGTTATTAACTAAATAAAATAAATCTCCTTCTTTTAAATGATCGTGTGAGTAAATATCATCTTCGTCTATCAATGGATATTCATTTAAGTACTTTGTTTCTTTACCTCTATTTAATGTGGCAGTTTTCATAAAATTATGTCAGCCTTTCTGCTTTTTATATTTATAATTTTTCTTCGCTTACTCATTCTATCATCTCAACCTTATCGTAACATCAATTATCTTTAAATCACTACATTATTGTTAGTAAAAATTAAAGGCCGAGACAACAAATATTTGTCTCAGCCTTTAAAAAATAATATTGGTAAAACCTGACTAACATAGAAAGTGCGCTTATCATAAAATTTATGCTTTGATAGTCAACTTTAACGGAGCCAGTCGATATAACCTTATTTATTCATTAAGATCTAATCCTACGCTTTATCCGCTTCATTATTTTAGTCAATTAATATTTACTTGGTTCACGCAATTTCATTACAAAGGCTACAACAATAGCAATTAACATAATTAGTAATATTGGCGTTATGAAAATTGATAGTAATAAGCCATGTACCATAATATTCATGAATTCAGTAAGTAATTTGAAGAATAATAGACTAACCATAAATAATTGTAAATAGTAAAATCTATCTTTTAAGAAATTCGTTAATGTCGTTAATATATAAATAATGATAATGAACATTAAGATTAGCAATGTTATCCATTCAATTACATACTGCGTTTGAGAAATCTCCCAATTGCCAGAAACAAACAATGAATTTCTATTGTTAAATTCAATTAAAGTGAAAAATAGTAGCACTGCGCCGCAAAATAATTCTACATACGCTGATTTCACCCATTTTGGTATCTTCATCCAATTAGGAATATCATCCTCTTGGATGTCTATTTTATCTTTCCACTTTGTAATGAATTTATCTTTTTTATCTCTTACTTTTTGAATATCTACACTTCTACGTGTTTTTCTAGTAAATTCTGTTGTTTTATCTTGTAAGTTTTTCCAAGTTTCTTTCGTTTGATTCGTTACTGTGCCTTTACTTGTTCTTGATAATTCCGGTTCTTCTTCACCAAGTTCTTGCTTAGTTAATGGAAGAGATCTTCTTAAGAATAAGAAGTTCCAAATTGACATTTGACCTAGCAACCACATAATTATGAAAAATGTGTTCACACTTAAAATATCAATCGGTATAATTTCATCACTATCAATTCTCCCATATAGCACAATTTGCGTAATTAAATAACTAAAACCATAACTGAAAATAATCCAAAGATAATGATATTTTCTATGATCTGTATTTAACTCATCTTTATAAACGATATAACCAATGTGAATTGCAAATGGTATTACGAAAATAATAGCAAAGAAGCTATAAACTTGAGTCATTAAAATTAACGTGATAATAAAGAACAATATACCAACAACTAAAAAGAATATTGAAATATCATAGTCGTATTTTGTTGTTCTAAATAGAGTAAAACCAAGCAAAACAACACCAATACCAAATAAAATGATTATAATGGCACTAAATACTGGGAAATTCCCAATATAATTGCTTATCACCCTAATTATTTCACCAAAAAATGCGTTTATAAAATCCCATACATTATGAATATGTAGATCAATTTTCCCCTTGTTATTTAATTTATCAATTAAAGGTAAATTGATTAAAATGATGAGACCTGTGAAAAGCGAAACGATGCCTATAATATAACTATATAATATCTCAGCGTGTTTCTTCAAAAAAGACATACCATTCACCTCAAAAGTTATTATATATTAACATTTAGTTCTTGTCTTTAACAATTTAATAAATACGTCCATAGTATGATATAAATCGATGTATAGTCAACTTTCCACTTATACCATTCAATTAAACAATAAATTGATTATAACTAAGACAAAAATCTAAATCACTAGTTTTGTTTGATTTTTTTATGTTGTGGTATATATATTTTATAGAAGCCATATACTTTAAAAGGAGTGTTTAATCTATGAGCAAAGAAGAATTAAACAAAAAAGCCGCAGAACAAGCAAAAGAAGCAGAAGATAAATTAAAAGATAAGAAGGAAACTGCTGAAGATAGTACAGAAGAAACTAAAAAGAATGTACAAGATTCATTAGACTAAATGTTTCAATAATATAGGTATCACATGCTTTAAAATATAAATGTAAATCCGACAAGTGAGACTGGGTCATAATAAATGTCCCAGTCTCATCTTTAATGTCATTTTTTATTGCCCTTACATTAGATAGGTATTATATGTGTTAGGACAATATCTTTAGATATATACCGTGTACATGGTGATGTAATGCAATTAAGGTGAATATAAATAAAATAGCTCACCTCCTTTTTGTATAGACAAGTTTTAGTTTGGTTAAAGCGAAATAATGATTAATCTATATGGAAGTAAAGTACATATGTCATATATTAAATTTAAGAGGCAGTCTTGACATTATCCCTTAAAAGTCATACATTATAGTTAAATTTAAATTAATCATTCGCACTAGGGGTGTTTTGTGACTGAGATGAGGTATACCCTCAAACCCTTTGAACCTGATCTAGATGAAACTAGCGTAGGAAAGTGTACTAATCACCTATTTTCAGGTATTTGTATGCCTATATGTTAACGCGCAACTTTCTAGAAGGTTGTGCGTTTTTATATTAGGAGGATTTTTTATGTCAAAAGGATTAAAGCTTTCAGAAATTCTAGTAACTGTGTTAATTGCAGTTGTTTTTGCAGTTATTTACAACATTTGGAATTTTGTGTATAAAGCGTTACAAGTTACAGGGCTACATTTTGAAGAATTAACATATGGTGCTTGGTTCATGGCTGCTATCGTCGCATACCTTATTATCCCTAAAGCTGGTATTGCAATATTAGCCGAATTTGCTGCTGGTGCCGGAGAAACTATTGTCATGGGTCGTTTTGATATTGCAACTATGGTCTATGCCTTATTACAAGGTTTAGCATGTGAAATTATATTTGCTATTTTCAGATATAAATCTCGTTCAGCAATGGTCGCAATGCTCGCTGGTCTCTTAGCTTCTATTTCAACATTGCCTTTAGACTTTGCTTATGGTTATTTAGGTGAAGTTGTCGGTTGGAATCTAGCGTTATATATCGGCTTCAGACTTATAAGCGGAATCGTCGTTGCTGGCCTAATCTCCTACTATATAGTAAAAGCATTGGATCAAACGGGTGTAACCAAATTGTTCAGACCTGCCACAGAAAGTGACTATGATAATTTATAAGGAGCAATCACGTTGATAGCTACAAAAAATTTACGATTAAAATATCCAAACGGTAAGAAAAAGATATTTGATCATTTAACACTCCAAATCAAAGAAAACGAAAAAGTACTATTATTAGGACCATCAGGTTCTGGCAAAAGCACTTTATTAAATGTATTAAGTGGTATTGTACCAAATCTTATTGATTTACCTATCAAATATGATGAATTGCTTATCGATGATTCCAGTAGCGTTATCTTTCAAGATCCAGATAGTCAATTTTGTATGCCTAAAGTTGACGAAGAATTAGCATTTGTTTTAGAAAATCAACAAATCCCTCGTCACGAAATGGATGAACGTATAGATCATGCATTAAAAGCCGTCGATTTAAAAGTGGATAAAAATCAATACATTAATCAGCTAAGTGGCGGTATGAAACAGAAATTAGCAATTGCCGAAACGATATTACAACAGTCGAAAACCTTGTTTTTAGATGAACCTACTGCAATGTTGGATGTTGAATCGACTGCAGAACTATGGGGTAAAATTAAATCCCTTTGGCAAGATAAAACAGTGGTCATTGTCGAACATAAAGTAAATCATATATGGCAACATATGGATCGTGTCATCTTATTAAATTATGAAGGGGACATTATTGCTGATAACACGCCCGATGAAATTTTGAATGAACATGAAGATTTGTTAACAGAGTATGGTGTTTGGCACCCTAATGCATGGCAATATGCCCCACCAACTATGCATTTCAATAGCAGCAGCTCAAACTTAGACCTTGAATTTGATCATGTAACCATAAAACGTGGTAAACGTCATCTTATTAATATCCCTCAATTAAATGTAGGTACTGGAGAATGGATTACAATTACAGGTGCGAATGGCTCTGGAAAAACATCATTACTCGAATCAATGATGCAATTAATTAAATATGAAGGACGTATGTTATTGAATCATCGTTCTTTCAATAAAATTAAAGTAGCTGCTAAATATATGTATTTAGTTTATCAAAATCCAGAATTACAATTCATTACCTCTTCCGTTTATGATGAAGTTCATATTCAATATAAAAATAAATTTAATTCTAAACAAGAAGCTACTACTCAGACTGAATCAATGTTGAAAACACTTAATTTGCTATCCGTAAAATCTCAACATCCTTATGAACTTTCAATTGGTCAAAAGAGACGCTTAAGTGTTGCAATTGCACTAAGTTCATCATCTGAATTCATATTACTTGATGAACCTACATTTGGTCTCGATAGCCATAATACATTTAATTTAATAAAATTATTTCAACAACGTGTAGCAAGTGGTCAAACTATTATTATGGTGACACATGATTCAGAAATCATATCTCGTTATCCTACACGAAGACTCCATTTATCACAACACGCCATAGAAGAAATGGCTGGTGATTATTATGTTTGATCTTTGGAAGAAACATTATACTTTTGTAGATGATGTAAATATAATTACTAAATTAGCAATCGCTGTCATTTTATTTTTCTTTGTTATACTTGTTCATCAGTTTGATTTCATGCTCTACATTACATGTCTAATGCTGCTATTTTTATTAGCTTTTAATGGTTTGCAATTAAAAATCACCTTAACTTTTGTTATTTTAACGATGCTATTCAGTCTCATATCTGCGTTGTTTATGATTTTTTATGGCGATGGTACGCACACACTATTCCAATTCGGCTTTGTCCATATTACTTCAGAAAGTTTATATCGTGGCTTACATTTAGCCATGCGTACGACTACCATTTCATTTTTCGGGATTTTAATTGCTTTCACTTCTCAGATTGTTTTAGTGTTTTACAGTCTAATGCAGCACTTAAAAGTAAAACCTAAAGTTGCTTATGCATTCATGGCAGCAATTCGTATGGTCCCATTGATGTTCATTTCATTAATACAACTTAGAAAATCACTAAAAATGCGTTATCAATTAATTAACGCACAAAATTATCGTGGCTTTAAAAAATTAAAACACTTATTAATTCCTTTATTAAGCCAAAACATCCGTAAAGCACATCAGCTTTCTGTAGCAATGGAAAAAAATGGATTTAAAGATGGTCCAAGAACGTACTATTATTATGCACCTTTCTCGTATAAAGATTTTCTATTAATTTTAGTAATGGGTATGATTTTATTAAGTGCTTATTTATTAGCTCAATACATCCCTATTACCGGCATTGAAGATATACGTGTAACAAATATTTATTAAAAAGATTAACCAACTTTTTAAGTAGACATATTATCCAAAAAGAAAAGCGATTGGACAAAACTTAAACCACTTTGTCCAATCGCTTTTTAAATTTATGATAATCTTTCAACTATTTTATCGCTTTATTACTAATATCTTTACGATAGAAAAGTCCATCGCTTTCTATGTTATCGACCGCTTCATATGCATTAAATTTAGCTTCAGCAATATCTTCACCTTCGCCTAATGCTAATATGACACGACCGCCCGAAGTAACATACAGATCATTTTCTTTCTTTAAACCACTTATAAAGTAATCGCCATTTAAATTAAAACCTGTTACTTGGTGTCCTTTTTCATATTGTCCTGGGTAACCTTTTGAAGCTAACATAACGCCTACAACCGCATGATCTTTCCATTCGAAATTGATAGGTGCTTTCGCTTCTAAATCAATGATATGTTGCATCAAGTCGCTCTCCATACGTGTGAGTAGCACTTGTGCTTCAGGGTCACCAAAACGAGCATTAAATTCTATTACTTTTGGTCCGTCTGCGGTAATAATGGCTCCTATATAAAGTACACCAAAGAATGAGTACCCTTCTTTGACCATAGCTTGGGCAATTGGCTGAGCAATTTCGTCGTTAGTCTGTTTCAAGATTGACTCATCAATATGAGGTACTGGACAATAAGCACCCATACCGCCTGTATTTGGTCCTTTGTCATTATCATATGCACGTTTATGATCTTGCGCAATACAATCAAATGGCACTGCATAGTCACCATTAACCATCGTCATAAGTGAAAATTCTTCGCCTTCAAGGAATTGTTCAAATACAACAACGCCATCTTCCTCAGGATATAACGTTTCTATACCTGCTTGTGCTTCTTCATAATTATTTGCAATAATAACACCTTTACCAGCAGCCAATCCATCTTTCTTTAATACAACAGGATATTCACAAGATGCAATATATTGTAAGGCACTCTGTTTATTAGTAATTTCTTTGTATTCTGCCGTCGGTATTTTATATTTTTCCATTAATTGCTTTGCAAATAGTTTTGAACCTTCTATTTGTGCTGCAGCTTGATTTGGACCAAACACTTTAACATCTGCTGCCTGTAATTTATCTGTTAAACCTTCTGTAAGTGGTTGTTCTGGCCCAATAATTGCCCATGCTATTTCATGTTGTCGCGCAAATGCTACTATTTTTTCATGATCCGTTTCAGCTATTTCCGTATGGATTATTGCTACGTCTGCCATTGCATCGTTACCTGGAATAGCATGTATTTCATTAACGAGAGGTGATTGATTTAACTTATGTGCTAAAACATGTTCTCTACCACCTGCACCAATTACAAGTACTTTCATATAATATATGGCCTCCATTATTAATGTTTAAAGTGTCTAACGCCCGTAGTTACCATAGCAATACCATGTTTGTTTGCCATATCAATAGATGCTTGATCCTTAATTGAACCACCTGGTTGAATAATCGCTTTAATTCCTGACTTGGCAGCTAGCTCGACAGTATCATCCATTGGGAAGAACCCGTCAGAAACCATTACTACATCGTCATTTATTTCGATTGCACGATCAATAGCGATTTGTGCTGAACCAACACGATTCATTTGTCCTGCACCTATGCCGACAGTTTGTTTGGCATTACTTAATATGATTGCATTACTTTTAACTGAAGCAACTACTTTCCACCCTAATAACATTGCATCCCATTGTGCTTCTGTAGGTTCAACATCAGTTACAACATTCATTTCTTCACGTTTCAAAGCTACATTGTCTTTATCTTGTACTAAGTAGCCGCCTGAAACGGATACAACTTCTTGTTCACTATTATCAATAGTCATATCAATTTCTAATAATCTAATATTTTTCTTTTGACTTAAAACATCTAAAGCTTCTTGCGTAAATTTTGGTGCAATAATAACTTCTAAGAAAATACCGTGTAATGTTTCAGCTAATGATTTTTCAACTGTTCTATTTAAAGCAACAATACCACCAAAGATAGATTGACTATCAGCTTCAAAGGCATATTGATAAGCTTCATCAATTGAATCAGCTACACCAACACCACAAGGATTCATATGCTTCACAGCAACTGCTGCTGGTTGTTCAAACTGTTTAACAAGTGACAAGGCAGCATCAGCATCTTTAATGTTATTATAACTTAATTGTTTACCGTGTAATTGCTTAGCACCAGCTAGTGTATGTGATGCATCCGAAGTACGTACAAAATACGCAGACTGCTGTGGGTTTTCCCCATAGCGTAAACTTTCTTTGTTGTCTTTGAAATAATCGACAATCGCAGCATCATATTCATTTGTATGTTCAAATACTTTAATCATTAATGATTTACGATAAGCTTCATCTAATTGGCCATCTTTTAATCTGTTTATGATTTCATTATAATCAGCAGGATGAACTACCGTTGTTACATGTTTAAAGTTTTTAGCTGCTGCACGCAACATGGTAGGACCGCCAATATCAATATTTTCAATTGCGTCACCTTCTGTTACATCTGGGTTAGCAACCGTTTCTTTAAACGGATAAAGATTCACAACGACCATATCTATTAAATCAATATGTTGTTCTTTTAATTGTTCTAAATGTTCAGGTTTATCACGATCTGCTAAAATACCACCATGTACAGATGGATGTAATGTCTTAACTCTACCACCCATAATTTCTTCAAATTGCGTTAAGTCAGAAATAGACTTTACAGGTACACCTGCTTCAGCAATTGCACGCATTGTTCCACCTGTTGAATATAATTCATAACCATTTTCTATTAGTGATTGCGCAAACGCTACAATCCCTGTTTTATTAGACACACTTAAAATTGCTTTCTTCATTATTACTTGCACCTCTTATTGAATGATTTTTGAAATGACTGCTGGGTATAATTCATGTTCTAATGCTTTTATTCTCTCTTCTAAATCAGCTTTAGTATCGTCCGGGTATATATCACATGTTCTTTGTTCGATAATTTCTCCTGTATCCATCCCACTATCGACATAATGTACCGTTGTACCCGTTATGTCATCACCACTTGCTAACGCTTGTCCCACCGCATCTTTACCTTTGTACTTAGGTAATAAGGATGGGTGAATATTTAAAATCCTTTTATCATAGGCTCTCAAAATATTTTCGCCAATTAATTTCATATAGCCTGCTAAGACTATCCATTCAACTTTTTCTGAAGTAAGCCACTCTATAATTTTTCGTTCGTAGTCTGCTTTAGAATCAAAGTTTTTCAATTCATTAATATGTACATCTAGATTGTATTTCCTAGCGCGTTCAATACAATATGCACTAACTTGGTCTGTATACAATGCTGTCACTTCAATATGAGGAAGATTACCTTGCTCAATTTGTGTCATTATGCTTTCAAAATTACTACCTGACCCTGACGCAAAAATAGCTATTTTGGTCACTTTTATACCCCCGTTAATTGAATTGGTTCTTCGCCTTCAACGATTTCTCCAATTGCATAAGCATTTACATTTTGTTTGTTTAGTATATCTAAAGTTGTTTGTACTTGAACCTCATCTACTACAATTGTAAAACCAATACCCATATTAAATATGTTGTACATTTCTTCGGTTTCAATTTGTCCTTGTTGTTGCAACCAATCAAAAATTGGTAATGTTGGGAATTTAGTTACATCTATTTTAGCAGTCACACCTTCGGGTAATGCTCTAGGGATATTTTCATAAAATCCACCACCTGTAATGTGTGTCATGGCATGAATCTTAACCGCTTCTTTAACAGCTAATATTGGACTAACATATAATCTCGTTGGTTCTAAAAACGCTTCTAAATATGTTTGTTCATCATTATAGTTAGCTTGTAAATCAATCTTAGATTTTTCGATTAATTTTCTAACTAAGCTATATCCATTTGAATGAATTCCACTAGATTCAAGCCCTATGATAACTTGACCTGGCTTTACTGAAGAACCATCAATATATTCACTCTTTTCAACAGCACCAACAGCAAATCCTGCCAAGTCATATTCACCTTCGTGATACATATCACCCATCTCTGCAGTTTCTCCACCAATTAAAGCAGTATGTGTCTCTTCACAACCGTCACTTACCCCTTTGACAATTTGTTCGATGACTTCTGGGACAACTTTATGTGTTGCAATATAATCTAAGAAATACAGTGGCTCTGCACCTGTAGTTAAAATATCATTGACGCACATGGCAACGGCATCAATACCAATTGTGTCGTGTTTATCGTGATCGATTGCTAATTTCAGTTTTGTACCTACACCGTCTGTACCAGAAACAAGTAATGGTTCTTTCATGTTTAATTGTGATAGATCAAATGTTGCCCCAAAACCACCTAAACCACCAAGTACTTCTTTGCGCATTGTTCTCTTAACGTGACTAGACATACGATTTACTGCTTCATAACCTGCATTAATATCTACACCGGCTTGTTGATATGCTTTAGACATTTAAATTACCCTCTCTATCAAAGAATTGTTTATGATCTGCTATATATGCTTTTTGGCGATCGCTTAGATGCGCTATATAATCTTCTTCATAGTCATAAAGTCCTGCTGGATAGTCACCAGTAAAACTTTCTACGCACAATCCACTGTATGGTGCATCTACATCAAGTCCAATGGAATCAATCAATCCATCAACTGATAGATAAGCTAAAGAATCTGCGCCAATATGTTCGCTTATTTCTTCTGGTGATTTGTTAGCAGAAATAAGTTCCGCTGTTGTCGAAACGTCAATGCCATAAAAACTTGGGAACATAAACTCAGGCGACGCGATACGTACGTGTACTTCTCTGGCTCCAGCATCTTTTAACATTTGCACGATGCGTCTACTAGTTGTACCTCGGACAATTGAATCATCTACAAGCACAATGTTTTTATCCTGTACAATATCCTTAACCGCTGATAATTTTACGCGTACACCTTGTTCACGTAGTTCTTGGGTCGGTTGAATAAATGTTCGTGCAACGTATTGGTTTTTAACTAAGCCCATTTCATAAGGCAAGCCGCTTTCTTCTGCGTAACCAGAAGCAGCAGATAATGAAGAATTCGGCACTCCGATGACCATATCTGCACTTTCAGCTGGGCTTTCTTTAGCTAGTTGCTTACCAGATTGCTTTCTAACTGCATGTACATTTTTACCAGCAATTGTAGAATCAGGTCTAGCAAAGTAAATATATTCCATCGCAGAAATAGCTGTCGTCGTGTGTCTCGTGTATGACTCTACTCTAATACCTTCGTCATTAATCACAACATATTCTCCTGCATGAATATCGCGCACAAATTCAGCACCTAAGACATCAATCGCACATGTTTCACTCGCAATCATGTAAGAGCCGTTTTTCATTTTACCTACAGCCAATGGTCTAATTGCATTAGGGTCAACTGCACCGTATAGTGCATCTTTAGTCAAAATAGCAAAAGTAAATCCACCCTTTATCTTTCTCAAACTTTCTTGGAATGCATCTTCAAAGGTTGGTGCTTTACTTCTTCTAATTAAATGCATGATGACTTCTGTGTCCGATGATGAATGAAAAATAGAACCTTGATGTTCCAATGAACGCTTTAAACTTTGTGCATTTATAAGGTTTCCATTATGACAAACTGCAACACTCATATCGTAAAAGTGATATAAAAATGGTTGGATATTTTCAATACCTTTATTACCGGATGTTGCATATCTCACATGACCAATAGCGTGTTGGTATGATTTGAAAGTTTCAAGTTGAATATCCGATATTGCTTCTGTTAACAAACCCAAACCACGTTCACCAATTAACTTTTCACCATTAGAGCACACTATACCAGCGCCTTCTTGCCCACGATGTTGTAAACTGTGTAACCCCATATAAGTTAATTGTGCAGATTCGGGATGGTCCCAAATACCAAATACACCACATTCTTCATTTAGTCCGTTGCTGTCATACATTTAGGTATTGCTCCTTCCCATATATCAGTAAGGTTTTGAACATCACGTGTTACTTGAACCTCATTATTAGCTACTTTAAATTGACCGTCATTTGTTAATTGACCAATTTCCACAGCATTTTCAATTTCTAACGTTTGTCCTTCTTTTACTGCAACAATATAGCGCCCTTGTGTTTCACTAAATAATTGCGCGTTCGTTACGTTTAATTGTACGTTTAATCCAAGTTGGTAATGTGCGCTCATACGTGCTAACGTCAACAATAAGCCGCCTTTTCCAACGGTTTGAACATGTGATGCAACACCATTACGAATTACTTGTTTAATAGATTCACCCTTTTGTACTTCATTAGATAAATCGATTGCTTCAAATTCATGATTTACTTTCTTATATAGTAACTTCTCAACTTGGCTACCACCAAAGTCATCTTTTGTGTCACCTACTACATATAAAGTGTCGCCAACACTCGGTTGGAAATCATTTAAATAATCGATGTCTTCGATTAACCCAACCATGCCTACAACCGGTGTAGGGAAGATAGATGTTTCTCTAGTTTCATTATAAAGTGATACATTACCTGATACGACTGGTGTATTTAATACTTCACACGCTTCTGACATACCTTTCGTTGAATCCGCTAACTGTTGATAAATTTCTTTCTTTTCTGGTGATCCATAGTTTAGGCAGTCAGTCATTGCTAATGGCGTAGCACCTACGGAAATCAAATTACGGTACGCTTCTGCTACAACCATTTTCCCACCTTCATAAGGGTTGTTAAATACATAACGTGCTTCACCGTCAATCGTAGATGCGATTGCTTTATTCGTACCTTCTACTCGAACTACAGATGATTGTAATCCTGGTTTCACAATTGTATTAGCACCAACTTGTTGGTCATATTGTTCATATAAATAACGTTTAGATGCAATAGTTGGATGTTGTAATAGTTCATCAAACACAGACTCTACATCCACTTTGCTATAATCATTTTTACGCTCATTATAGTTTGGCGCTTCACCTTCTAATACATAAACAGGCGCTTCATCAGATAAAGGTTGCACAGGAATGTCCGCAAACACTTCGTCTTCATACGTTAATACAAAACGATCTGTATCCGTTACTTCACCAATCACAGCACTATCTAATTCGTGTTTATCAAATAAGTCTAAGAATTTTTGTTCTGTGCCTTTTTCAACAACAAGTAACATACGCTCTTGTGTTTCTGATAACATCATTTCATATGGTGATATTCCTTTTTCTCTAGTTGGGACTTGTTCTAAACGTAAATGTAAACCACTGCCACCTTTTGCAGCCATCTCTGAAGAAGATGAAGTAAGCCCTGCAGCTCCCATATCTTGTATACCTACCAGTTCATCAAACGTAATCGCTTCTAATGTTGCTTCCATAAGTTTCTTACCAACAAATGGGTCACCAATTTGTACTGATGGTCGTTTACTTTCACTATCTTCGCTTAATTCTTCAGAAGCAAATGTAGCGCCATGAATACCATCACGTCCAGTTTTTAATCCTACGTAAATGACTGAATTACCTACACCTTTTGCTGTACCTTTTTGAACCATATCATGATCGATGATACCCACACACATAGCATTTACTAAAGGATTTCCATCATATCTATCATCAAACTCTATCTCACCGGCAGTAGTTGGAATGCCTATACAGTTACCATAACCACCGATACCAGCAACCACACCACGTAATAAACGGCGATTTTGTTTTTCAGTAAGTTCGCCGAAGCGTAGGCTGTTTAATAAATTAATAGGTCTTGCGCCAATAGAAACGATATCTCTAATAATACCGCCGACACCAGTTGCCGCACCTTGATAAGGTTCTACAGCAGATGGATGGTTATGGGATTCTACTTTGAATACAACAGCTTGATTATCACCTATATCCACAACACCGGCGCCTTCACCCGGTCCCATTAATACATGCTCTCCAGAAGTTGGAAATTGTGTTAAGAATGGCTTAGAGTGTTTATAAGAACAGTGCTCGCTCCACATTACTGAGAAGATACCTATTTCTGTAAAATTAGGTTCTTTACCTAAAATTTCGCAAACTTTTTCATATTCTTTATCACTTAAACCCATATCTTTATACAATTGCTCTAATTTAATTTCTTCTGCACTTGGTTCAATAAACTTAGACATTTTGTTCCCTCCAACTATTTACCATCGCTTCAAATAACTTCACACCACTGTCAGTACCTAAAATGGATTCAATTGCGCGTTCTGGGTGTGGCATCATACCACAAACATTTCCCTGTTCATTTACAATACCGGCAATATCATTAAATGAACCATTTGGGTTATCAACATATTTTAAAATAATTTGATTGTTTTGATCTAAAGCTTTGTATGTTTCCGGCGTGCAGTAGTAGTGTCCTTCACCATGTGCAACTGGGTAAACTACCACTTCATTTTCATCATATAAATTTGTAAATGCTGTTTGATTATTAACAACTCTTAAAGACTCATTACGACTGACAAACAAGTGCGAATCATTATGTAATAACGCACCAGGTAATAGTCCTATTTCTGTTAATATCTGAAATCCATTACAAACTCCTAATACTGGTTTACCTTCTGAAGCAAATCTTTTCACTTCTTCAGTAATCGGTGCCACACTAGCCATTGCACCTGAACGTAAATAATCACCAAATGAGAAACCTCCTGGAATTAACACGCCATCAAAACCATCTAAAGAAGTATTTCGATAATCAACATATTCTGCTTGTACACCAGACTTTATAGCCGCATTATACATATCTCTATCACAATTGGAGCCTGGAAATTTTAGCACTGCAAATTTCATTATGCTTTCTCTCCTTCTTCCAATACTTTATAGCTATATTCTTCAATGACAGTATTAGCAAATAGTTTTTCACTTAATGTCGTAACCACATTGTGTACTTCAGCATCTGTAGCTTCATCTACTGTCATATATAAAACTTTTCCAACACGGATATCGTTAACTTGTTTATAGCCTAAATCGTGAACTGCACGGTTTAATGTTTGTCCTTGTGTATCTAATACTTGTGGTTGTAATGTGATGTGTAATTCAATTGTTTTCATTTTTATAAAGCCTCCAGTTTATTTAAAAAAGTTTGATATGTTTCAATGATTGATCCTCTATCTTCTCTATATACATCTTTATCAAAATTTGTATCGCTATCTTTATCCCAAATACGGCATGTATCAGGAGAAATTTCATCAGCGAGTAAAATTTGTCCATCATTTGTACGGCCAAACTCTATTTTGAAATCTACTAATCTTAAGTTCATTTCATTCATCAATTGAACTAATTCTGCATTTACTTCCTTTGCCGCTTCTTTTAATGTATTAATTTCGTTATCTTCAGCTAAATGTAGTAACTTAATATGATCTTCAGTTATTAACGGATCGTTTAGGTCATCATTTTTATAGAAAAACTCAACAAGTGGTTCGTCAAATTCATGTCCTTTATCAAAACCAAGTCTTTTAGTTATAGATCCTGCAGCAATATTCCTTACCACTACTTCTAAAGGTATAATTTCAACGGATTGTACTAGTTGTTCCGTTTCAGATATCTGCTCGATAAAATGGCTTTTCACGCCTTTTTCTTTTAAGTAATTAAAAATGCGAGAAGTGATTTGGTTATTTAAACGTCCTTTACCTTCTATTAAATCTTTTTTAGCACCATTTCCTGCAGTAACTTCATCTTTATATTCAACGCGTAATACATCATTTTCACCAGTTGAAAATATTCTTTTTGCTTTACCTTCATATAATAAAGACATTATTCAGATCTCCCTTCAAATTTACCAAGTAGCGTTTGTTCACATCTATTTATGTCAGTAGTCAACACTGTTAAATGGCCCATTTTTCTATTTGATTTTCTAGATGTTTTACCATATATATGTACATGCCATTCAGCATGCTCGCTAAATTGATCCTCTAATAAATCTAAATCTTTACCTAATAAATTCATCATGATTGCGGGTTTTAACAATTCAATTTGTTTTGGTAATTTTTGGCCAGTAATCGCTAAGATATGTGTATCAAATTGTGAAAAATCACAGGCTTCTATTGAGTAATGACCAGAATTATGTGGTCTAGGTGCGATTTCATTTACGTATAAACGATTGTCACCATCTATAAAGAACTCCACAGTAAAAGTACCTACGAAATGTATTTTTTTGGTTATTTTATCAACTTCATTTCTAGCTTCTGCTTCTTTTTCATGTTCTGTACGTGCAGGTACGACTGTTTTAAAGAGAATTTGATTCTGATGTTCATTTTCTTGCAGTGGAAAATATGTGATCTGATTATCACTACCAATGGTTACTGTTAGAGATACTTCTTTCTCTAATTGCAAATATTGTTCAGCAACACATTCTTGTTTTTCTACAAGTGTCATTGCTTCATCTATGTCTGATGTTGAATTAACTAATATTTGACCTTTACCATCATAGCCACCAAATCTTGTTTTCACGATAAAAGGATAACCGATTGTTTCTATTGCAATGTCCAAATCATCCGGCTTGGATAATTGTACAAATGATGCAATTTTGCAATTTGCATCTTGTAATGTTTGCTTTTCAGTCAATCGGTCCTGAAGTAGTTGTATAGCTTGATACCCTTGAGGAATATTATATTTTGAGACAAGTGTCTTTAATTGATTTGCTGATATATTTTCAAATTCATAAGTGATGACATCAGATAACTCACCTAGTTGTTCCAACGCTTCTTGATCATCATAGTCAGCATTGATAAATTCATGTGCGACATGTTGGCATGGGCATGATTTGTCAGGATCGAGCACGATTACTTTATACCCCATCTTTTGAGCTGATTGTGCCATCATCTTTCCTAACTGACCGCCACCAATAATGCCGATTGTCGAACCGAACTTTAATTTATTGAAGTTCATCTTGCATTTCACTCACTTTCTGAACCAATGATTTTTCATAATTTTCCAAATTCTTTTGGATTGATTGATTACCAATACTTAGTATTCTTGCAGCTAATACACCTGCATTTTTAGCACCAGCTTTACCTATAGCTGTAGTCGCAACAGGAATGCCTCCTGGCATTTGGACAATTGATAATAACGAATCTAAGCCTTTTAAACTTTTTGACTCAATTGGTACACCAATTACTGGTAATGTTGTCATCGATGCAACCATACCTGGTAAATGAGCGGCGCCACCTGCACCTGCAATTATGACATCATAACCATTCGCTCTTGCTTCTTTAGAAAAATCAACCATTAATTGTGGCGTACGATGTGCTGAAACAACTTTCTTATCATACGGAATTTCCAATTGGTCTAACATAGAACAACTTTCTTTCATTGTTTCCCAATCTGACGAACTACCCATTATGACTACCACTTTCAAAACGAACACCCTTTCAGAAATTTGAAATGTTACTACTATTAGATGTATATTACAGATATAGCATAACAATTAAACCATGCTTTTTCAATCAAAAATCGAACTTTAAATGCAAAAAATTTAATAATTTACGTCTTTTGGTTGTTAATCGCTGTCGTTTTTATGTTAATGTTAAGTAAAGTTCATACATACAAGGAGGATTTTTATGGTTGCAAAGATTTTAGATGGAAAACAAATTGCTAAAGATTACAGACAAGGGCTCAAAGATCAAGTTGAAGCTTTACAATCTAAAGGTTACACACCTAAATTATCTGTGATTTTAGTGGGTAATGATGGTGCTAGCCAAAGTTATGTCAATTCAAAAAAGAAAGCTGCTGAAAAAATTGGTATGATTTCTGAAATTGTACATTTAGATGAGTCAACTTCTGAAGAAGAGGTATTGCAAGAACTTAAACGCTTAAACGAAGATGATAGTGTTAGTGGTATATTAGTTCAAGTGCCATTACCTGAACAAGTAAGCGAACAAAAAATATTGGAATCTATAAATCCTGTTAAAGATGTGGATGGTTTTCATCCAGAAAACATCGGTAAGTTATATATTGACCAACAAACATTTGTACCATGTACACCACTTGGAATCATGGAACTTCTAAATCATGCTGATATTGAATTAGAAGGTAAAGATGCCGTTGTAATTGGCAGAAGTCATATTGTAGGTCAACCTGTTTCTAAATTATTACTTCAAAAAAACGCAACTGTTACAATCTTACATTCTAGAACAAAAGATATGCATAGCCATTTAAAAAATGCTGATATTATTGTAAGTGCAGTCGGACGTCCAGGCCTAGTAACTAAAGACGACGTTAAAGAAGGTGCCGTTGTAATAGATGTCGGTAATACACCGGATGAAAATGGTAAATTAAAAGGTGATATCGCTTATGATGAAGTTAAAGAAGTCGCAGGCGCAATTACACCAGTTCCAGGTGGCGTTGGTCCAATGACAATTACTATGGTATTAAATAATACACTTATAGCCGAAAAAATGCGTAGAGGCATAGAATAGTCGAATAAATAACGACTGTTCAGCGCTTAATGAGTTTAGAATAGCAGTATGTATTCTCATATTAAAACAAGATGAACAAACGCACTGCAGTAGCAATAATGACTAATTGTCAAGTACTTGTAATAAACGCGTTCACTCGCCTTACCTTGACTTTCTACTATTGCTAATACAAAAACTACGAGGTTAAAACATTAAGCGTTTTCTACCTATAAAATAAACGTCAATTTCTATTGGAATCATTTAGAAATTGACGTTTATTTGTTTTATGATTTTTACGACATACGAAATCCAGATAAATAATGAGCAAACTACAGGATCAGACCACATAATCCTTTGGTAATCTATATACAATTAAAACAATAAGATTATAAATATAAATGAGAGCTAGCCACATAAGCTAGCTCTCATATTTTTTTAAAACTGATAAAGGTATTTTTCATCAGTAAAGGGAGCAATTGTTTACAGTTAAACGCCCACACTTAATCTAGGAATAAATGATTCGAAATGTATACGTTGTGTTTCAATACCGATTTCTTTTAATGTAGTAATAATTGATTGAAGGAATTTAACGCCGCCACAAACGTAAATTTCAGTATCTGTTGAAATAAACTGACTTAGATATGTTGCGTCCATATATCCACTTTTTTGTTTATCGTGAATAATATACGACGCATTATCACTATTATTTGCAATGTGTTCTATTCTACTGTTAAAAGGTATTTCTTGTACACTTTCAACATTTTGAATAAAATCTACTTTTACATTTGATTTTGCAATGTCATTAAACATTGGAATTAATGGCGTTACACCGATACCTGAACCGATAAACAACTGAGGCGCTATGTCATTTACTATTCCAAATCCTCCTACAGGAGCAGATAAATCTATCGTACGACCGACTTCCATCTCATCATGTAAAATGGTTGATACTTCTCCCTCGTGTGAATCTGTCACATCTCTCTTCACTGCAAAAGTTAATGTATGTTTGTCACCTTCAATAATTGAATAGTGACGTTTGGCACGATATTCCAATTTATCACTTTCTACATCTACAGTAATATATTGTCCAGCCTCAAATTTACTTAGGTCATATTCATCTGACTTAACAGTAAACATTTTTATATCTGAAGTTATTGCCTCTATATGAGTAATTTCAAAAGGTTTAAAGCCGTCCCAAGCCATATCGTTATAAATTTCTTTTTCTACATTAATAAATACGGAAGCTATTTCACCGTATGCTTTCGCCCACGTAGCAATAATCACATCATCTTCTGGTAAGTCTAATACATTTTGAATAGCTGCCAATAAATTTTCCCCTACTATATCATACCCAGCTTCTGGTACTTGTAGCGCACAGTGTTTATAAGCAATTTCTTTAACAACTGGCATGATGCGCGTTAAATCATCAATATTAACTGCAGCAGCTAATACACTTTGTGCTAACGCAGTAGATTGCAAACCTTTTTTCTGATTGGTCTGATTGAACATATTTTTCAACTCAGGATGTCTCGTAAACATTCTATTATAAAAATACGAAGTGATTTCTTCTCCCTTTTGTTGTAATACAGGAACCGTCTCTTTAATTATATCTCGTTCTTTTTCATTCAACATTTAATCCACCCCTAATTTTATTTTATTGCTTTTTGCATTTTTATCTTATTACAAAATTAGATGTTACAAAAGACTTTTGTGATAAAATTCACAAAAAGTTCAATTTACATACTTTTAACCGGAAATTACAATGAAATTTATAGAAATAAGATATATTAGGACTATAGTATGATGTATAATATAGCAAATTAAAGTATAGTAAGATTTAATAAAATTAATGTTTTGCGTTCGGAGGTTACGTAATGAATAAATTAATACAATCTTTGTCTGCATTAGGTGTATCTGCTACGCTTGTATCACCTAATTTAAGCGCAGAAGCTACTGACAATTCAATTCCAGAACTTAAAGGGATTAATGATACCATTATCGATAAAGGCGACGACTACAATATTTTAAACGGCGTGCGTGCTTATGATAAAGAAGATGGAGATCTGACACATAAAATCACAGTTGACGGTAATATTAATACTGAAAAAACTGGTAAATATAAGATTGAATATAAAGTTGAAGATTCAGATGGCGCAACTAATAAATCTATTCGTTATATAGAAGTAAAATAATTTTATAAATTTAATACATATACCCCCTAAATGATAATGTTTATCACTATTTTGTGTGTGATTTTGGTTTATTGTCTTAAATATGACACTTTTCACAAAATGTACACATAATTTTAACAAATCTTTGAAAGCCCACCAGACGTTGAGTTTGTTGGGTTTCTTTTAATTTTACAATATTTTTTTTCGCACAAACACTTGTAAATATTGCGTAATATCTTAAAATTGATGGTAAGCCCTACATTTGTAGTATTAGGAGGTCAAAAAAGTGTCAAAATTTAAGTCTTTGCTTCTACTCTTTGGCTCGCTAATTTTGCTTAGTGGTTGTTCTAACGTAGAAGTTTTAAACCCAAAAGGGCCGATGGCAAGCGATACGAAGTTTTTGATTATGTATTCAATCATCTTCATGCTTGTTATTATTGCCGCTGTTGTTATTTTATTCACAGTTTTCCTATATAAATATAGAATAGGAAATACTAAAGAATCAGGAAAGATGCACCACAATTCTTTAATGGAAACAATTTGGTTTATTATTCCTGTAATTATTGTAATTGCTTTAGCCATCCCAACGGTTAATTCGCTTTACAGTTATGAGGAAAAACCACAGAAAGAAGACGATCCACTTGTTGTTTATGCGACAAGCGCTGGTTATAAGTGGTTCTTCAGTTATCCTGAACAAAAAATCGAAACAGTTAATCATTTAACTATTCCGAAAGATCGCCCTGTTGTCTTCAAACTCCAATCAATGGATATGATGACAAGTTTCTGGATTCCACAATTAGGTGGCCAAAAATATGCGATGACAGGTATGACAATGGACTGGACATTAACAGCTAGTGAGGAAGGTACGTTCAGAGGACGTAACTCAAACTTCAATGGTGAAGGCTTCGAACGTCAAACATTTGATGTTAATTCTGTAAGCCAAAGTAAATTTGAGGATTGGGTAAAAGATGCGCAAAGCAAAAAAGTATTGGACCAAGATACATTTGATAAGCAACTTTTACCAACTACTGAAAATAAAAACTTAACTTTCAGTGGTACGCATTTAGCATTTGTTGATCCTGCAGCTGATCCTGAGTATATTTTCTATGCTTACGATCGTTACAATTATGTGCAGAAAGATCCAAACTTTAATACACCTGAAGAAATTAAAGAAGATGTATTAGATAAACCAGATAAACCTGCACGTAAGCCGCAAATCACAAATGCAAACTATGAACGCCATGGAATGAAAGCCATGATTCTAGGCAATAATGAACCATATGATAGTGAATTCAAAGATGAAGAATCACATAATATGGATGAAATGGAAAAAATCTCTGAAGGTGTTAAAGATGATAAAGCATCTAAAATAGAGAAAAAAGACCATGAAAATGGAGGTGGACATTAATGAATTTTCCATGGGATCAATTACTCGTTCAAGGTAACTGGATGATAACGATGGCACAAATTGGTGCACCGTTTGCAGTCATAGCTGTGATCGCAGTAATTAGTTATTTTAAATTATGGAAATATCTATACAGAGAATGGTTCACATCTATTGACCATAAAAAAATTGGTGCGATGTACTTAATCTGTGCGGTATTAATGTTCGTACGTGGTGGTATTGATGCACTAATGATGCGTACACAATTAGCAATTCCAGATAACACATTTTTAGAAGGAAACCATTATAATGAGGTCTTTAGTACGCACGGTGTAATAATGATCATCTTTATGGCAATGCCTTTCATCTTTGGTTTATGGAATGTCGTAGTACCATTACAAATTGGTGCACGCGATGTTGCATTCCCTGTATTAAATAACGTAAGTTTCTGGTTATTCTTCTCAGGTATGATTTTATTCAACCTTTCATTTATAATCGGAGGTTCACCTGCAGCTGGTTGGACAAACTATGCACCGCTTGCAGGCGAATTCAGCCCAGGACCTGGGGTTAACTATTACTTAATAGCAATACAAATTTCTGGTATCGGTACATTAATGACCGGTATTAACTTCTTTGTTACTATACTTAGATGTAAAACACCAACTATGAAATTCATGGAAATGCCAATGTTCACGGTTACTACTTTCATCACATCATTAATCGTTATCTTGGCTTTCCCTGTTTTAACAGTTGCATTAGCACTATTTACGACTGATAGAATATTCGACACTGCATTCTTCTCTGTCGCAAATGGTGGTATGCCGATGCTATGGGCTAACTTCTTCTGGGTATGGGGGCACCCTGAAGTGTATATCGTTATCTTGCCAGCATTTGGTATTTACTCTGAAATTATTCCGACATTTGCACGTAAACGTCTATTCGGTCATCAAAGCATGGTCTGGGCAACTGCAGGTATCGCATTCTTAAGTTTCTTAGTTTGGGTTCACCATTTCTTCACAATGGGTAATGGTGCATTAATCAACTCATTCTTCTCAATCTCAACCATGCTGATTGGTATACCAACTGGTGTTAAAATCTTTAACTGGTTGTTTACGCTTTATCAAGGCCGTATCACCTTTGAATCACCAATGCTATTCGCATTAGGTTTCATACCTAACTTCTTAATAGGTGGTGTGACTGGTGTAATGCTCTCTATGGCAGCAGCAGATTACCAATACCATAATACGTACTTCTTAGTAGCGCATTTCCACTACACATTAGTGGCTGGTGTTGTATTTGCTTGTCTAGGTGCTTTAATTTTCTGGTGGCCTAAGATGACTGGATTTAAGTTAAACGAAACATTAAACAAATGGTGTTTCTGGTTATTCATAATCGGATTTAACATTTGTTTCATACCACAATTCATTCTTGGTTTAGATGGTATGCCTCGTCGTTTATATACTTATATGCCAGAAGATGGTTGGTGGTTACTAAACGTAATTTCAACTGTCGGTGCCCTAATGATGGCATTAGGCTTTATGTTCTTAGTTGCAAGTATCGTATACAGCTTCTTCAAAGCACCACGTGAAGCTACTGGCGATAACTGGGATGGTTTAGGTCGTACTTTAGAATGGGCAACTGCAGGCGCAATGCCACCTAAATACAACTTTGCTATCACTCCTGATTGGAATGACTATGACACATTTGTAGATATGAAAGAACATGGTCGTCATTATTTAGATAACCATAATTATACTGATATTCATATGCCAAATAACACACCTGTTGGTTTCTGGATGGGAATTTTCTTCACTATTGGTGGATTCTTCCTTATCTTCGAAACAATTATCCCAGCAGTCATTTGTTTATTAGGTATCTTCGGTACTATGATTTATCGTAGTTTCCAAATAGACCATGGTTACCATATACCAGCGTCTGAAGTAGCAGAAACTGAAAAACGTTTACGTGATGCACGTATTAAAGAAAGGGAGGCTGTAAGTCATGAGTCATGATGCAAACACAATTGATCAACGTTCGCATGAAGGTAATTTAAATAGACTTGGCTTTTGGATTTTCCTTACAGCAGAATTCTCATTATTCGGTACGTTGTTTGCGGCATTATTAACACTTCAACACGGCGGCGATTATGCTGGCAAAATGACTACTGAATTATTTGAATTACCACTTATATTAATAATGACATTTGCATTATTAATTAGTTCTTACACTTGTGGTATAGCAATATACTATATGAGAAAAGAAAAAGAAAAGTTAATGATGATCTGGATGATTATCACAGTACTTCTAGGTGCAGTATTCGTAGGATTTGAAATTTATGAGTTCGCGCATTATGTACACGAAGGTGTTAATCTAACTATTGGTTCTTATTGGTCTAGCTTCTTTGTTCTATTAGGAACACATGGTGCCCACGTATCATTAGGTATTGTTTGGATTATTTGTTTATTAATTCAAGTTGCAATGCGAGGATTAAATAAAGACAATGCTCCTAAATTATTTATAGTAAGTTTATATTGGCACTTTTTAGATGTTGTATGGATTTTCATCTTTACTGCCGTATATATGATAGGGATGGTGTTTAGCGGATGAATACAATTGTAAAACATACTGTAGGTTTTATTGCCTCAATCGTTCTAACAATCTTAGCAGTATTCGTAACCTTATACACATCTATGGCACTCAATGCTAAGATTACCATCATCTTTGGTTTCGCTTTTATACAAGCTGCAGTTCAATTATTAATGTTCATGCACTTAACTGAAGGTAAAGATGGGAATTTACAAGGATTCAAAGTTGTATTTGCGATTATCATTACTTTAATTACTGTTATTGGTACTTATTGGGTAATGCAAGGTGGACACTCAAGCCACTTATAATCCTAGAAAAGACTTCTCTTCGGAGGAGTCTTTTTTTTATTATTATTAAAACCTCACTCCCAGCATCCCCCTATTGTTATTTTTACTATGTTCAATACGTTTTTTAAGCATTTAAACTACAAAAATTGTAAAATAAATACATACCCTATTTTTAAAGGAGGTTAAATAAAAATGAAACAACCTATAATTATAGACACTGATCCCGGTATCGATGATGCAGCGGCAATCAGTATTGCTTTAAATCACCCTGCGTTTGATTTAAGAATGATTACTACTGTCAACGGAAACGTAGGAATTGAAAAAACAACAGCAAATGCATTGAAACTTAAACAGTTTTTCAAGAGTAATATCCCTATACATAGAGGCGCTTCACAGCCCTTACTTTCAAACATAGTAGACGCGAGTATAGTCCACGGAGAATCAGGTATGAACGGATATGATTTTCCTGAACCTAACTATAATGATTTAGCTTCAGTACATGCTGTGGAAGCCATGTATAAAGAATTAAAAACGAATGAAGAACCCGTAACACTCATTCCTATTGGCCCATTAACAAACATTGCTTTATTAATATCTACTTATCCTGAAGCGAAAGATTATATTGAAGAAATTGTCTTAATGGGTGGTTCTGCTGGTCGTGGTAACATAACGCCATCTGCAGAATTTAATATTTACTGTGATCCAGAAGCTGCCCAGATCGTATTCAATTCAGATTTACCTTTGACTATGGTTGGTCTTGATGTTGCAAGAAGTTCTACATTGAGTCATCGTACAGTAAATGAACTTCAGACCTTAAACCAAACTGGAGATATGCTACATCACCTTTTTAAACATTATAAAGGTGATGATTTTGAAAAAGGTATTAATGTTTATGATGTATATACTGTGCTTTATCTGCTTCATCCTGAAAAGTTTGATGTACAAGAAGCAAATGTTCAAGTTGAGACTAATGATACATTGACAAAAGGTGCAACGGTTACAGATTTTAAATCTTCTTTCCCTAATTGTAGTGTAGTCATGTCTATTGAACCTAAGGTATTTAAAGAGATTTTTATAGATGCACTTAAGTATTGTAAATAACTAATAGTTTATTAATGCATAAAAAGACACTCCTTTTATGCTATTTAATCGGTAAGTTTTAAACTTTGATTAAATAGTAAAGGAGTGCTTATATATGTCTTTTACTTTAATATTTTTGATCGACAATATTATATGGCCCGTCTTGTTTTAAGATATCATAATAAATGTGTTTGATTTTCTGTTCATTATTAGTCTTACTATTTTCATAATTAGTACCTAAGACTACTATATATTTGTCATTAAAATAAGCTGTAAATACTTGGCCAAAAAATCCACCATTTATTCTATTTTTATCTGGAAGTGAATAAAAACCATATCTATAAGGTTCAGGATACTGCGATGTTAAACTCTCATGTAAAAGTGGTTGCGTTATTTTACTATCGAAAATTTTGTTTTTTTGTAAGCTTAATATTAATTGCCCCATATCGTATGGCGCCATAAAAAGATTACCCGCACCATAATACTGATCTAATATATTGGGTGTTTGTTTTACTGGATTACTGGACGTTTTATCTTTTTTATAACCAATTGCCATATTCTTTTGATAATCTAAATCATTGAAGAATGCTGTGAAATTCAAATTATATGGATTTGCAAGTCTATCTTCAAAGTTTTTTACATAGGATTTACTAGTCACCTCTTCTATCACGCGTGATAATACTAGGTAATTCGCATCGTTATATCTATTTTTATTATAATATTTTGCTTCTATTCCTTTTTCCTGTATAGCATGAACAGCTTCATCTAAATTTTTATATTGAGGTGAAGCTTTATATTTGTATAAACCACTTTTATGCTGCATCAATTGATTTAATGTAATCGGTTGCGCTGTTTTAAACCAAGGTACGTATTTTGTGACTGGATCATTCATATTGATCTTCTTTTCATTTACCAGTTGTTTTAGCATTAAACCAGTAGTGAATTTTTGAGAAGAACCAATTAAATATAATGTATCCGCCTTGTTCTTTTCATCTTCTTTAAAATTTTTCATACCATAGCCTTTATTTAGTTTTAATTGACCATTTTCAAATACAGCAGCTGTACCATTAAAGTTGATCTGTTCTAAGTATCTATTAACTTCTACTATATCAGGATTATTTTCATCAACAATGGTATTTAATTCACCTGTTTTTTTATGACCTTTCGATGCATCTTCATAAGTTTTAGTATCATTATATTCTTGGTTGTAACGTTGATAATGCTTATATACAATCAAGAATGTTATTGCTACAAGAAGTATAGTTAAAATAATCGTTATTCGTTTTAGTTTTTTCGTAGTCATCTTTTTGCCTCTATTTTACTCAATCTATATGATTAATATAGTCTTTTTCAAATTGATCTGTTATGGCATCAATGTTATCTACATTAAGCGAGAAATACAGTTTGATTTTGGGTTCTGTTCCAGATGGTCTCAGAGCAATAAAACCATTGTCAAATATGAATCTAATTAAGTTTGTACTAGGTAATGATAATGGTTCAGTCGTCCCCTCTTTCACATTCTTAATTTCTCCAATTTGGTAATCTTCAATTTGTTTAACATCCATGCCACAAATTGAAAGAATATCTTTATTTCTAAACTGACTCATTATTTTAGAAATTTTTTCATTACCTTTTGAGCCTTCAAAGCTTGGTGCGATTGTTCTATCTTTAAATTCACCAATATTTTGATAAATATCATGAATTGTATCTTTAAATGTTAAACCGTTTTTATTTAATAAGTTTTTATATTTAATTAACAGTGGTACCATTTGAATTGCATCTTTATCTCTGGATATTGGTTTTGCTAAGTATCCATGACTTTCTTCAAATGCTAACAACAATTGCTTATTTGTTGCGTTGTGATTTTGTTCGATTAAGTCAGAAATAAATTTAAACCCAGTTAAAACGTTCGCCACTTCAACGTCTAATGATTTAGCTAATCTTTCTGCTAACTCACTCGTAACGATTGACTTTATAATATATTGTGGCTTATTAGATTCTACTAAATCTTGAAATCTCAATTTCATAAATAATAAACCTATTTCATTACCATTAAAATATCTATAGTCGTTATCTCCATAGCGTTCAATAAATCCTAATCTATCAGCATCCGGGTCTGTGGCAATGATGAGTTGTGCATCTGTTTCATCTGCCAATTTTTTCCCCAGTGCAAACGCATCTTCGTCCTCTGGGTTAGCAATTGCAATCGTCGGAAATTGACCATCTGGTTTTGATTGCGCTTCTTCTATTACATAATTACGATAATACAACTCTGACAATATATCTGACATTAATGGTAAACTCGTACCATGTAAACTCGTAAGTACAACTTTGGCATCCTTTTCTTCAATCGTACCTACTAATGATTTAACTTCAGCTTTGTATTTTTCTGTCACTTCATTAGCCATAAATTGAATTTTCTCTTCATTTAATAATGTCTCAAAATCACCTTTTTCAATTAACAATGGTGATTCAATTGAATTGATATAAGAACTTAACGTTTCTGATGCTTCTGGTAATAGTTGACCACCATGATGATCATAAATTTTTATACCGTTATAGTTTTTAGGATTATGACTAGCAGTTATCATGACGCCAGCACTTACATTTAATTCTCTTACCGCAAAAGATAACTCTGGTGTAGATTTATAATTTTCTGATATAATCGTATGCACACCATTTTCAGCTAAAACACTTGCCATTTCTCTAGAAAATGCTTTTGATAATAGTCTAGTATCAAAATGGATAACCACGGATGAATCGCTACTAACTGTATTTTTTAAATATTGTGCTAATCCTAATGCAACTTTTCGAACAGTAAAGGCATTTAATCTTCCAGGACCTAAGCCAAAAGTACTTCTTATACCTGCAGTACCGAAAGTTAAAGTAGTTTCAAAACCTTCATTTCTTTCTTCTTCTGTTTGTAATTGATAAAATGCTTTAACTAAACTTTCATCAATTCTCTCTAACCAAGCTTGTTTCACGTCGATGTTTCCTCCTTATATCTTTCAGAATAAAGATATATTTAATTTTAGTTTCATTTTAAAAGCTAATTCTCAATAAATCATCCCATACATTCTGCTATCCAAATAGAATCTATTAATTATTCATTAGAATTGATATTGTCTACAAGTTTATATTTCCAATGTATATTATATCCTATGTTTTAAAATAAATCATTTTTAATCAAATGACATAAATGTAACATCTATATCTAAACCTTGACTGTTCCAGTCCTAAGTATCACAAATATCTTGAATTTTTATCTCAAACTCGTAAATAACATATTGATAGTTGATATTTTTTAATTATAGTAATAAAATTATAAGTTATAGTACATTTTCTTCTTTACAAATATTTAACAAAGTTAAAAAGTTTAACAACTTCAACAAAATGATAGTTACATGTACCAAATCTTATACATGGGGAGCTCCAAACATGAATAAATTTTTAAAATATTTTTTAATATTTCTATCTTTACTTCTTGTGGTTGTTCCAGTGATATTTGCCGTTATACTATTAAAATCTTCTCAAGGTGCTTTTGAACATTCATACAATGATCAAGATTCAGCGAGGCAATCTAACATCCGCGAATCAAAAGTTGACCCTTCAAAAGATCCTATCTCTATCTTATTCTTAGGTATTGATGATAATAGTGGTCGTGAAAAAAACGGACAAAGTACTGAACAATCAAGATCAGATGCAATGATTTTCTCTACACTTAACACCGAGAAAGAACAAATAAGAATGTTAAGTATCCCACGTGATACTATTAGTTTTATCCCTAAAGTGGGTTATTACGATAAAATTGCACATGCTCATGCTTATGGAGGTCCTAAATCATCAATGGACTCTGTAGAAGCTACTTTAAATGTGCCAGTCGATTACTATGTAAGAATTAATATGGAAGCTTTTGTCGATGCTGTTAATGAACTGGGCGGTATCGAATACGATGTCCCTTATGACATTAATGAACCAAATACGGATGATTCTGGAAAAATAAAAGTTAAAAAGGGTCACCAAAATTTAAATGGCGATGAAGCATTAGCCGTTGCGAGAACAAGACATCAAGACTCTGATTTAAAACGTGGTCAACGTCAAATGGATTTAATAAAAAAACTGTTTGCTAAAGCTCAAAAAGCAGATTCAATTAGTAAATTAGATGATGTTGTTGAAATTGTTGGTAAAAATGCCAAACACAATTTAAGTTATAAAGAAATCAAAGTACTTGCAACATCATATTTAAAAGATGATATTGATATCAAGAGTACACAACTAGAAGGTAAAGACGACTACTTAAATGGTATATATTATTACAATCCTGATATAAAAAACATTCAAGATACGTCAAATCTTTTGCGTGATGATCTAGAATTACCTAAAATAAAAGATAAGTTAGAATTTTTAAACCAACGTGTTATTGATTTTTATGGTACACTCATACCACAAACAGAGATAGATAGTTCATTGCTAAGAAAGTCTCAAAACGATAGTACGAGTAATGATGAAAATGATGAAAATCAATCATCAGATAATAATTCTACAGATTCAGATATTCAAGAAAATAACGATAATGACAATAATCAACAATCTGACGCTAATCAATATGAAACTCAACAAGACGATCCGAATCAACAAAATAGCGATCAAAATACGCAACAACAAGTTGATCCAAATCAGCAACAACCTGATGAAAATCAACAACCTGATGAAAATCAACAACCAAATGCACAAGAAATACCTACAAATCAATATTAACTTTAGAGAGGAGCTCACTGTATGTCACGTAAAACATATGACAAACTCAACCAAATAAATGGTATGTTTAATGTATTAGAACAACAATTGATTCACAGCAAAGACATGGCACTTTTCAGGAATGAATTTTTCTACGTCAATCATGAACATCGGGAGAATTATGAGGCACTACGAATTTATTATAAAGATAGTGACAATAATCCAATTGTTGATGGCGCGTGTTATATTGTTGCGCTTCCAGAAATTTTTGAAAAAGTTGATGTGTTTGAATCAGAACTCCCCTTCACATGGGTTTATGACCAAAATGGCATTACAGAAACAATGAAGCAAATCAGTGTGCCTATTCAGTATCTAATTGCAGCTGCATTAGAAGTGACTGATGTCAACTTATTTAAACCTTCAGGCTTTGCCATGGGGATGAATAATTGGAACATTGCACAAATGCGTATTTTTTGGCAATACACTGCAATTATTAGAAAAGAAGCGTTATAAATATACTGCCCTACCATATAATTTATGGTAGGGTATTTTTAATACTAAAAATTGAAATGAGGCATCTTTAATGTTCAAAATTGTTACAACTCAAAATATGATAGCAGAAGCTCACAGTATACGTAAAAAGGTCTTCGTTGAAGAACAAGGTGTACCTTTAGAAAATGAAATAGATCAATATGAAACGATTGCGACACATGTAATTGGCTATGATCAAAATGCTGTGCCATTTGCTACTGGTAGACTTCGCCCTATAGTTAATGGCGTAAAAGTAGAAAGAGTGGCTATTTTAGCATCGCATCGCAATAAAGGTTATGGAAAATTACTAATGGACTTTTTAGAAAACGTAGCAAAAAATAAAGGCGATAAAAAGTTAATGCTTAATGCACAATGTCATGCGCAATCATTTTATGAATCGCTTGGATATGAACCTTTCGGAGAAATTTTTATGGAGGAAAACATCAAACACATTGCAATGTCAAAAACAATTTAAAATTATTTGTCATATTTTTACAGTAATATTTCATCTAAATTTTGTAATATTCTTTGGTGTGTATTTTTTCAATATATTGTGAATAAGGCGTTATAACGCTTTAAATCGTATGTTAAATCTTTTCCAAAATTTAATAAGATTAATTTTATATTACAAATCGGTGAAAAATAAGTCACTCGATCCTTAGACGTATTATAATGAATTTAAATTTATAAAGTTAAAGGGGCAGTTTAATGGCTAAGAATAAAAACACTTATAAGGTACCTTCAATTATAGCACTTACATTAGCGGGTACAGCTTTGACAACTCATCACGCACAGGCGGCAGATAAAACACAAGATCAATCGCCTAATAAGAATATTTTAAATGATGATAAAGCACTTAACCAAAGTGAAGAAATTAAATCTGAAATTAGTAAACCAACAGCTAACATTTCAGGTACACAAGTCTACCAAGACCCTACACAAATCAAACAGGCATCTACTGATAATAACTCAAACTATGATGCTCAAATTGATGAGTTGAACAATCAAACTTCTGATCAAACACCAACTCAAGATACATATAACCAAAAAGGTCAAGATCAAGAAGCGCAACAAAATGATAATCAAGATTTAGAAACAAATCAAGACGCTCTTGAAAGTAATGTTACTTCTAATGAAACAGCTAACAATGAAAACACATCAGAACAAGATACTGACGCTGTTCAAGATGATAGCGCTAGTACTGATAATGAAGAAGTTGCTTCTGAAGACAAACAAGTTGAATCTAAGGATAGCGTGAATTCGGATGCTTCTTCTACTGAACAAGATACTGACACTGTTCAAGATGATAGCGCTAGTACTGATAATGAAGAAGTTACTTCTGAAGACAAACAAGTTGAATTTAAGGATAGCGTGAATTCGGATGCTTCTTCTACTGAACAAGATACTGACGCTGTTCAAGATAATAGCGCTAGTACTGATAATGAAGAACTTGCTTCTGAAGACAAACAAGTTGAATCTAAGGATAGCGTGAATTCGGATGCTTCTTCTACTGAACAAGATACTTACGCTGTTCAAAATGATAGCGCTAGTACTGATAATGAAGTAGTTGCTTCTGAAGATAAACAAGTTGAATCTAAGGATAGCGTGAATTCGTATGCTTCTTCTACTGAACAAGATACTGACACTGTTCAAAATGATAGCGCTAGTACTGATAATGAAGAAGTTACTTCTGAAGTCAAACAAGTTGAATCTAAGGATAGCGTGAATTCGGATGCTTTTTCTACTGAACAAGATACTGACACTGTTCAAAATGATAGCGCTAGTACTGATAAT
>NZ_RCVN01000089.1 GCF_003697915.1 Staphylococcus pseudoxylosus | reverse complement strand
GTAATCATTTTCGCAAGCGTTATGCAACTTTTTTGACTGTCTGACTAGAAATTCAGCACGTCCAAGCCATACTTTGAAAAGTTCGTCATTATGCCATTCTGCTTTTACCATTTCATCTAATGCACGATATAACCAACCGTACACTTCAGCGTGTAAAATAATAGCTTTGTTCTTGTAGTCGTTCATTGAGTTCATTTTTTGCTCTCTCTATTAATTTAAAGTCATCACTGTATAAAACAGGTTTTA
>NZ_RCVN01000088.1 GCF_003697915.1 Staphylococcus pseudoxylosus | reverse complement strand
TAAATATAGTAATTCTCTTCTTGTATCGCTTGTATTCTTGAGCAATTTGTTAAAAAGCCAAGAAATGCCAATATTTATCACTTATGATAAGCATGAGGATATAAGTGATAGCACAAAATATGAAGATAAAAAAGAAAAAATTGTAGATGAAATTGTTTATTACGTTGATGAAGCTATTGCACAAATGGCAGATAAAACCCTTGAGAGTATATCATCTAGTCAAATCATGCCTGTCATTAGAGCGACTAGCTTTGAT
>NZ_RCVN01000087.1 GCF_003697915.1 Staphylococcus pseudoxylosus | reverse complement strand
ACGATTTTCAAGACCAAATATTTTATCTGTAAACTGACCCTTGTCAGTTTTTTTATAAGCCTTTTCAAACATATTCATTCTAGCATCAATATTATCGATATAGCATAAAATTTCTGCTTCTTTTAAGTATGGCAGTTTTGGCGAACCATACTCTAACTTACCATGATGAGATAAAATCATATGTCTTAACAACATGATTTCTTCTCCTTCAATGTTCAATTCACGAGCTGCTTCAACTACTTCATCACTCGCAATCGA
>NZ_RCVN01000086.1 GCF_003697915.1 Staphylococcus pseudoxylosus | reverse complement strand
TTTGTGCCTTTGGTGTTTTTTTAGTCACTAAGTCATGTCTGACTCTTTTGAAACCCCACAGACAGTAGCCCGCCAGGCTCCTCCGTCCATGGGATTCTCCAGGCAAGAACACTGGAGTGGGTTGCCATTTCCTTCTCCAGGGGATCTTAGTAACCCTAAAAGACACAAGCTAAAACTCACAAAGCATTACTATTGTGAATATCTGGGAAAAACTGAACTTAAATATTTCTATGTGATTTGTTAGTCAGTCTACTGTTCAT
>NZ_RCVN01000085.1 GCF_003697915.1 Staphylococcus pseudoxylosus | reverse complement strand
AAAAACGTAGTAGAATATATTAATCTTTAATTTCGGACACTAATAATTATTTTTCCGTACATTTTATTTTTCTTGTGTATTTAACATCTTTAACTTTAATGTGCAAAAAAAACGTAGTAGAATATATTAATCTTTAATTTCGGACACTAATAATTATTTTTTTACGAGTTGGAAAGCTCTAAGTTATAAATCACCTAATCAATCAAACAATAAGCTAATTGTGCTTACTGATACCATACTTTACAAACAGGACACACAATG
>NZ_RCVN01000084.1 GCF_003697915.1 Staphylococcus pseudoxylosus | reverse complement strand
GCCTATTCGTAATTTCAGAAGCAAAGTTCTTGGAGATTATGCAAATGTTGGCTACAATGCTACAAAGGGACAGTACTTTTATGGATGTAAATGTCATGCTTTAGTCAGTGAATCAGGCTATGTCATAGACTACACAATTACTCCTGCTTCAATGGCTGATAGTTCAATGACCGAGGAAGTGTTGAGTCAATTTGGGACACCAACAGTCCTTGGAGATATGGGATATTTAGTTCAGTCACTGCATGATAAGCTGGTATTAAAAG
>NZ_RCVN01000083.1 GCF_003697915.1 Staphylococcus pseudoxylosus | reverse complement strand
TTCGTTTTCTCTGTTGGTTTTTCATCTTTTTTATAATATTTAGCTACGATGTTATACAAGAAATATTAGGACACAAAACAATGAGTATTACTGAACAAGTATACAGTCATGTAACGGAAAATATGAATCATAAAGCAAAGAAAGACTTCGAGAAATTCATACAAGAAAAAGAAATATTTTAAAACTTTCTGCACCCATTCTGCACCCAAAATACTCAAAATAATAAAAGTGGGTGCAAAAAAAGCAACCCGAAATCATCCTATTATAATGACTCGAGTTGCTTATAT
>NZ_RCVN01000082.1 GCF_003697915.1 Staphylococcus pseudoxylosus | reverse complement strand
GGTTCTGTTGCAAAGTAAAAAAATATAGCTAACCACTAATTTATCATGTCAGTGTTCGCTTAACTTGCTAGCATGATGCTAATTTCGTGGCATGGCGAAAATCCGTAGATCTGAAGAGACCTGCGGTTCTTTTTATATAGAGCGTAAATACATTCAATACCTTTTAAAGTATTCTTTGCTGTATTGATACTTTGATACCTTGTCTTTCTTACTTTAATATGACGGTGATCTTGCTCAATGAGGTTATTCAGATATTTCGATGTACAATGACAGTCAGGTTTAAGTTTAAAA
>NZ_RCVN01000081.1 GCF_003697915.1 Staphylococcus pseudoxylosus | reverse complement strand
CATTTGCATAAATATATAGCCCTAAACCATGACGAGCAATTGCCTTAACTAGTCCACGCTGAATGGCTTTATTTACGTCCATAGAAGTCAGTTTTTCAACTGGGATAGATTGGTTACGATAGTCCATTACAGGCAAGTATTCAATGTGCTCCAAGCCCTCAATAGTCATACCAACCTTAACCCATGCTGTGCGACCGTCTGTGTGATAATTTAACCCTTGTTCATTTTCATAAACTTTACTGTTAGCTTCAGGATATACTTTTTTAACTTCAGACCATGCATATGCCCAACTAAG
>NZ_RCVN01000080.1 GCF_003697915.1 Staphylococcus pseudoxylosus | reverse complement strand
GGAATCTAGATCAAAAATTCAAAGAAGACGGTTACGATATTATAACAGATAAAAAAGGTTTAAATGAATCTGATGGAAAGCAAATTTTAGGTACATTTGCAGATGAAACTCTACCATATGCAATAGATAGAAAAACTGATACACCATCGCTAAAAGACATGACTTCATCAGCAATACAAAAAATGAATAAAAATGACAAAGGATTCTTTTTAATGGTGGAAGGATCACAAATAGATAAAGCAGCCCATCCAAATGATGCGACTGGTGTGATGTCAGAGATGGAGGATTTCGAGGAA
>NZ_RCVN01000007.1 GCF_003697915.1 Staphylococcus pseudoxylosus | reverse complement strand
AAATTAAAGTCCTAAAGCAGCAATTAAATCAACGATTGGTCCTAATAATCCAGATAACATAATCAAGCACCCCCTTGTTTAGTTTGATATCATCACAACACCTATGGAATCAGAATATGAAGTATTGTCCATGGATCTTGAATCAAAGAAATTAAAGTCCTAAAGCAGCAATTAAATCAACGATTGGTCCTAATAATCCAGATAACATAATCAAGCACCCCCCTTGCTTTGAATTTATATTGCATTTACATATTATTATAAAAGTTTTAGCATTCAAAATTTGTGTAAAATAACATAACCTAAAGCGTTAATTTTCTTAACAAAACAAAATTTTTTTGAGTTGTATAACTTGAATAATAGGGCACTATTAACCAGTCATAATAAGTATTCCTAGGTATGATTGCCTCTTGACTATTCTCAGATAATATTAAGTAAATTAGAAGAAGTATATTGGTGTAAAAAAGCCATTTAGTTGTTAAATGCTCATGTAGTCAGATGTAAGAAAGGTCTTTGTTTGTAAAATTTGAAATTTTTGCATAATTTTCAAAAATAATGGTATATTACATGTAAGAGCTTACATTTTAAAAAAGGAGAGGTTTTAAAAGGGGAAATTATGTATAACAGTTTGGATTAAATAAAGATAGGAGACACCTATATGAAAATTATTCCATTTTCAGATTTAACAAGCATCATTAAAAAAGGTGATGTTATAGCTCTGGCAGCCTTATCAACGGCTAATTTACCAGCTGAGATATTGAAAACGTTAGTCGAACATAATGATGAAGATCAATCTTTTAAGGATTTTACTTTTATGCTAGCGAATGACATTAGTGATTATCGTGGAGATAGTTATGATTTAGATTCTTTTACTACAAGGGGTATGATTAAGCGATTAATTACAAGTATCATTACGGGTTCACCAGAAACCATCAATGCAATGCGTAATAATGACATTGAAGCATATTATTTACCACAAGGTGTGATTACGACACACTATAGAAATAAAACACATGCGTCACCAGGCATAATATCTAAAATTGGACTAAATACTAATGTAGATCCTCGTTACTCAGGAGGTAAAGTCAATACATGTACAACAGAGGATTTAGTATCATTGATAGAAATTAATCATCAAAATTATTTACAGTATCATTTTCCTGATATTGATATAGCACTATTAAGAGGTACATATGCCGACACAGATGGAAATATTTATATGACTCATGAGGCCCATTTAGGCGAAGGTTATAGTTTGGCGGCTGCAACGCATAGGAATAAAGGAAGAGTGATTGTTCAAGTTAAAGATGTTGTAGAAAAAGGCAGTTTTAACCCAAGTGAGGTATTTATTCCAGGAAAGCTAGTGGATTATGTAGTGATTAATACGAATCCAAAGCTTCATAGACAGGTCGTGCAAACACAATATGATCCTGCGCTCTCTGGTCATTATCAAATCGCTAAGATGCGAGAACCATATATAGCTTTAGGTACCCGCAAAGTCATCTTGAGGCGTGCAGCTCAATTTCTACTCGAGGGAGACGTAATCAGTATTGGTTTTGGCATCAATAATGAATTATCTAATGTGTTAATTGAAGAACAAGTGCATCATCTAGTACAACCAAATATCGATACAGGTGTTTTCGGTGGTTTAATCAGTAGTGGATCACGATTTGGTATGAACTATAACTTGAGTGCCCGTATGAGGCACGACATGACATGGGATTTCATTTATAGCGATGGGTTAGATGTAGCGTATCTCAGTTTTGCCGAAGTTGATCAATATGGAAATGTAAATGTTTCAAAGTTTGGAGATAAAATGAATGGCTGTGGCGGCTTTATAGACATCAGCCAAACAGTGGATACCATTGTTTTTTCAGGCTCAATGGTTGTCGGGGGTCAACTATCGTATGAAAATAACAAAGTAACTGTGAAGCAAGAGGGCCATACTTCAAAATTTGTAAATAATATTGGTAATACGGATTTTAACGCCCATAACGCATTGGAACTAAAGCAAGAAGTTTATTTTGTAACAGAACGCGCAGTTTTTGGATTAACGTCTAAGGGGCTGAAACTTCTTGAGATTGCACCTGGCTTGGATCTAGAAAAAGACATTTTAGCACATATGGCATTTAGACCTATCATTGCAGATGATATCAAAGTGACCAATAGCGATATTTATCAAGATGAATGGGGAGGATTGTCTCAAGCAATTAAGTCGGAACATCGTATTTAAATAAGGGGGAGAAAAATATGAACTACGACTGGATTAAAACAAGAGCAACGTTTGATGATAATAAAGCCGCAGTGATTGATCCATTCAAAGACACTGAATGGTCCTATAAAGATTTAAATATTCGTGCAGAGAACTTAGCCAATTATTTACAAGATCAAGGTATTAAACGTGGTGATGTCGTTGGTATATTCACACCTAATGATGTCGCGATATTGGATTTAATGTTTGCTTCATTTAAATTAGGCGCAGTTTACTTGCCAATTAATTGGCGTCTAAAAACACAGGAGATTGAGAGTGTTATCACTGATTCAAATGTGAAACTCATTTTCTACGCTGAAAAGCACGTTTCAAGTTTAGAAGGCGTTGCTGACGAATTACTTCACATGGATATAGATTCAAAAGTATATGATGACATTGTAGACCCAACGCAACACCGTCCTTTCAATACAGTAAGTGTTGAAGGAAGCGATTTAGCTTCGTTGATGTATACAAGTGGTACGACGGGGTTGCCTAAAGGCGTTATGTTTTCATATGACTCTTTTGTAAATAATCCCATTAATATAGCACTAACTTATAAAATTAATTCGACGTACACAACTATTATTTCAACGCCTATGTTTCATGTATTAGGATTTAACGATTTGACGCTGCCTTTATTAATGGCTGGTGGTACTCTTATACTCCAACGTTACTTTAATGGAGAATCTTTAAATGATTTAATGGCTCAGTACAAACCAAATTATTTAATTCAGATTCCAACGATGTATTATGCCATGTTAGTAGCTGAAAATTTTGACCTAAAAAACTTTGAAACTATTGATTTCTTAATTCAAGGTGGCTCAGCACCATTACCAATGGTACAAAAGAAATTTAATAGCATGGGATATGCTATTATTAACGGTTATGGTTTAACTGAAGCACCACTCGTCATGGTTAATACACCAGAGAATGGAGCGCAGAAGCCTGGTAGTATTGGACAACCAGTAATGTTCATGGATATATGCATATTTGATAATAATTTTGAAGAAGTGGAAGTTGGAGAAATTGGTGAACTTGGAGTTCGTGGGAATAACGTAACACCAGGTTATTGGAATAAACCAGAAGAAACTGCCAAAACGTTCCATGGTGAATATTTCTTAACTGGTGATTTAGCCAAAGTAGATGAAGATGGTGATGTCTATATCGTTGATCGCCGCAAAGAAATGATTATTACTGGTGGCGAGAATGTATTACCATCCGAAGTTGAAGCGGTGTTATCAGAACATCCGCTTGTAGCCCAAGGTGTTGTTGTCGGATATGATAGCCCTAAATATGGTGAATCAGTTGCTGCAGCGGTTGTACTTACCGAGGATGACCCAGACTTTGAACAGAAATTAGATGAACATATGCGAGAGAACATTGCAGGTTATAAAATACCAAGACTATATCTAAAACTGACACATATGCCATTGAACTCTACGTCAAAAGCAGACAAGTTGGAACTTCAGAAATACATGAATGATAAAGCTCAGAAGTTAGCTCAAGGTAAAGATGAATTAAAATAATTATTAAGCAAAAAATTTTCGATAAAAATGTAAGCGCAAACATTACGATGGAGGTTTTAATTATGCCAACAAAAGAAGAAACAATCAAAGCACTATACCCAGAGGATATCTTAAGCATTGCGAAAGATTTAACGGAAGGTGAAGTTAAACTGCTAAAACAGTTGAATGACATGTTAGAAGAAAAATACCGAGATTCAGTCAATGAGCACTGGTTAAACGCTACTGAACCAGAAGATTATTTCGAAGAGTTGGGTAAATTAAATTATTTCAGAAATCCATTACTTTTTGAAGGGCGTGAAGGTGCGCAAACACCAAGCCAAATGTTCCAATTCTTCATGTCTTATACAATAGCAAGATTTGATGTCTCTTTAGCGACATTGTTAGGTGTGCATCAAGGATTAGGACATAATTCATTTTGGTTTGGTGGTAGTAAAGAACAACAAGCTTATTACTTACCGAAATTACAATCCCATGAATTGCGTACATGTTTCGCACTAACTGAACCAGAGCATGGCTCTGATGTTGCAGGTGGATTAGAAACGACGGCCAAAAGAGAAGGCGATGAATGGATTATTAATGGTGAGAAAAAATGGATTGGCGGTGCAAATGTAGCTGATGTTATGCCTGTATATGCGGTCGATGTCGATACAGGTAAGCCAAAAGGTTTCATCATTGAACCAAGTCAAGAAGGCGTGGAAATAGAACTATTAGAACATAAAATTGCACTGAGAATTGTTCCTAACGCAAAGATTCATTTAAAAAATGTAGTCGTTAAAGAGGAAAAACGCCTGCAAAATATCAATTCTTTTAAAGATATTGCGAAAGTCTTGTATTCTACACGTGCTGGAGTGGCTTATATGGCTACAGGTGCTATGGCTGGTGCTTTGAGAGCAACGACGGACTATGTAACAAAACGTAAACAATTTGGTAAAGAAATTAGTAAGTTCCAGTTAATTCAAGAAAAATTAGCCATGATGCAAGGTAATTTAGCGCAAGCAATGGCTACATGTGCACAGCTTGCCCGTATGCAAGCCAATGGAGAGTATGATGAAGTAGCAACTTCAACTGCGAAAATGATGAACTCATTAAGATTGAGAGAATCTGTAGCTATGGGACGTGGTGTACACGGAGGTAATGGTATTTTAGCTGGAGAATATGATATCGCTAGGTTCTTTGCAGATGCTGAAGCTATTTACACTTATGAAGGCACACATGAAGTTAATGCCTTGGTAATTGGAAGAGCAATCACGGGCGACTCAGCATTTATTTAACACACATATCTGTAGTTCAAGAAAAAATTTGGAGGGTTTAGTATGACGATAAGAAAAGCAACAGTATTAGGTGCAGGTACAATGGGCAGTCAAATCGCAGCACTGCTTGTTAACGCAGGACTAAAAGTAAAACTGCTAGACATTGTGATTGATGAAAATGATCCTAATAAAATTTCAAGAAAAGCATATGAGATTATAACAAATCCTAAACGTCCACAATTATTTGATTTAGCGTTTGCATCCAATTTATCTTACGGTAATTTCAATGAAGATTTAGTAGGACAAGATGATGCGGATATTTATATAGAAGCCGTTAAAGAAGAAGTAGAGATTAAGCATCAAGTTTGGAATAAAGTGAAAGACGTTGCCAAAAAAGAAGCGATATTTGCGACTAACACGTCAGGCATCCCAATTGAATCAATCGCAAATGTATTTGATACACAAGATAAAGAAAGATTTTTTGGAATGCATTTCTTCAACCCACCACGTATTATGAAATTAGTGGAGGTCATTCCAAATAGCAACACTTCTGAAAAAGTTATTGCACGTGTGCAAGCATTTGCTGAAGACGTACTTGGTAAAGGTGTCATTGTTGCAAATGACGTACCAGGATTTGTTGCTAACCGTGTAGGTACTCAAACGATGAATGACATTATGTATAGAGCTGAACAACAAGGATTTTCTATTACAGAAGTAGATGCATTAACGGGTCGAAGTATTGGGCGTCCTAAGATGGGGACGTATGGTTTATCTGATTTAGTAGGGTTAGATATTGCTTTAGCGGTTATCAAAGGATTGCAAAGTATTCCTGAAGAACAACCTTTCTTCCACGATATTAAACTATCTGAAAAATTAGTGGAAAATGGTGCGTTAGGTAATAAAACTAAACAAGGATTTTATAAAAAAGTAGATAAAAAACGTTATGTGTTTGACCCAGAACAGAATGAATATGTAGCGCCCGAACAACCACAATTAGAAATATTAGGTAAATTCAGTAAAGACTTAGCCAATAACTTAGACGTTATCTTTAATGCACAAGATGACGCAGGTGTGTTCTTGTGGGAAACATTAAGAAATAATTTCTATTATTCAGCAGTTAATGTACCAAAAGCTGCAGAATCCTTTAAAGATATTGATCGCGCATTAGTATGGGGGTTCAATTGGAAACTAGGCGCATTTCAACTATGGGATTTAATGGGATTCGAACGTGTGAAATCACGTATGAAAGAAGAATTAGGACAGCTACCAGATTGGATAGAGCAACGTACGACACCATTCTATAGTGAAGGTGAATCTATCGAACGAATTACACCAGTAGCAGAATATATTGATGAAGAAATTTGGAATAAAGAGGATTCAAATTTATCAGTAGCAAATAAGGATCAACTTTTATTAAAACTACAAAGCAAAAATAATGTAATTTCAAATGGTTTCCTTGATGATTTATTAGATGCAATTAATAAATTAGAAAGCGAAGACTATACGAGCATGGTCATTTATGGTGGTGGAAACAACTTTAGTGTTGGTGCAAACTTATTCCAAATGAAAAAAGCACATGAAGAAGGTCGCGTAGTAGAAGAAGTTGGCGCAGCAGTTGAACAACTACACCACGTCTTCTCTAGATTGAAATATTCATTGAAACCAGTTGTGACAGCAGTTCACGGTAGAGCCTTAGGCGGTGGTTGTGAATTAGTTTTACATTCACCAATCGTAGTTGCTGCAAGTGAATCTTATATAGGTCTTGTTGAAACAGGGGTTGGCTTGTTACCTGCTGGAGGTGGCCTTGCTGAATTAACAGATAGAGTGCTACGTACGAATCATAAAAATGATGATAAACAAAAATCAATTACGGATATATTGATGCAAATCGGTTTTGCAAAAGTTTCAACTAATGCTTATGAAGCTATCAGATTTGGTTATTTAAGAAACACAGATACAGTAATTTTAAATACTGAAAGACGTGTAGAGGTAGCCTTAAACAGAGCACGTTATGAAGCAGAGACAAATTATGTGCCAACGCCAAAAACACAATATATAGCGTTAGGAAAAGACTTCAAAGCATTAGCTGAAGGTCAGTTAGATGCACAACGTATGGGTCATTTTATCAGTGACTATGATTATGAAATTACGTTGAAAGTGGCAGAAGTATTGTCAGGTGGAGATATTCCACGTAACACTTACGTTAATCAAAGATATTTGCAAAAACTTGAAAAAGAGAGATTTTTAGAACTTTTACAAAACAAAAAAACGTATGACAGAATTTCACACATGTTAGAAAAAGGTAAACCACTACGTAACTAATCATTAATCAGGATAAGAAAGGGTGAACTTAAATGCGAGATGCATATATTGTTGCTTATGGACGTTCAGCAGCTGGTAAAGCAAAAAATGGTGCAATGGCTCATGAAAGACCAGATGAGGTTGCCGCTAAAGTATTAAAAGGTGTATTAGAAAGAGTTGGAGGTTCATTTGAGCCAAGCATGGTAGAAGATGTGATTGTCGGCAATTCATTCCCAGAAGGCTTACAAGGTCAGAATATTGCAAGAACGATTGCATTACTTGCAGGTATGCCTAATGAAGTTCCAGGTCAAACGGTGAATCGCTATTGTTCTTCAGGACTTCAAACGATTGCCCATGCGGCAAATCAAATTATTGCTGACCAAGCAGATGTCCTTGTCGCTGGTGGTATTGAGCTGATGAGTGCAGTGCCAATGGGTGGTAATGAACCGACGAATAATCCAATACTTCAAGATGAAGATTCTGGTGTTTCTTATCCTATGGGATTGACTGCAGAAATGGTTGCTGAAACATATCATGTTTCAAGAGAGGACCAAGATGCATATGCTGTGCAAAGTCATCAACGAGCAGCAGCAGCGCAGCAATCAGGCAAATTTGAAGATGAAATTATTCCTATAGAGGTTAATAAGGTGACTTATGATCAAAATGGTCCGGTTATTAGCAAAGAAGTGTTTAAAGATGACGAATTGATTAGACCCGACACAAATAAAGAAGCACTTGCTAAGCTACGCACGGTGTTTAAGGCTGACGGCACAGTGACTGCAGGGCAATCTGCACCATTAACAGATGGTTCTGGATTTGTAGTTGTCATGTCTGGAGAAAAAGTTAAGGAATTAGGTGTTAAACCCATTGCACGCTTTGTAGGATTCAAAGCGGTTGGTGTAGATCCTAAATTAATGGGTATTGGACCAGCTTACGCAATTCCTGAAGTGTTAAAACAAGCTGACTTAGATGTGAGCGATATAGATTTAGTAGAATTAAATGAAGCTTTTGCCTCTCAAACTTTAGCGTCTATGAGAGAAGTGGGATTAGATACTGAGAAGACGAATGTTAATGGTGGAGCAATTGCATTAGGACATCCACTAGGAGCGACCGGTGCCATGCTGGTAGGGAGATTGTTATCAGAAATGAAGAAAAGACCAGATACAAAATACGGCATGGTAACGATGTGTATAGGCGTCGGCATGGGCGCTGCAGGCATCTTCGAATATATTAGGTAATATATAAACAATATAATAAATAATGGCCGGGACATCAATGATCGTGTCTCGGCCATTACTATTTGCATTCATTTACTGTTAAAACACTGGTGTAAAGTCATCCTTGAGAGCGTAGTCTTTGTTTTGCAGATTGTGTTTTTTTGTTTACTACTTGATTATCACGTGCCTTACCTAGTCCAAAGTCTGGCATGTTGATATAAATATTTTCATATTGTTTTGATTCTGAATTATAAGTTTCATGATAGAAACCGACAGCGTCATTCTGCGTTAATGCTTTTGAAAATCTACGCCATGCTTTTAAGTGTTTTGGCATTTTTGAATAAAATAAAAGGTGTTCATTCGACTCCCAATATTGTACTACCATCACCCCACGGTATTTAAAAAACATTTCATAAGATAGACATCCAAGAGATTTGTTTTTTAATAACTCATTGAGCATAGGTGGCATAGCTAAAAGAACGGGTAACCATTTATGGATTTTATACCATTTGTTCACATGAAGACCAATTAAGAATAGCGTAATAGGTTCACTTGGTAACACAGTATATCTACCTTTGTTCATTTTTATCATTCCTTCTGTGAGAAAGCATAGCGTTAATCTCATTGATATCATCCTGATTGCGTTTCGTTTCTATGATCCAAATAATAAAATAGATAACTGTATAGATAATGATGAAAAACAAAACTGCTGATAATTTAAGTGGAAACCATCCGGCTAGTATAGCTAAAGGCAACATAATGATAAACATAAGACTAAAATGAAGTGATGTTTTAAATAAGAGTGATTTTCTAGAACTTGAAAATATGAGTTCACCAAAACTGAAACTAACGCCGATTAAGGCCCAGATAATAACTGAAATAAGCATAATTTGTAATTCGTTTAAATGTTCAAAATAAAAGCGCCCCATGGTTGATACAGGTGAGACAGGATGAAAAGCTGTTCGAGCAAAAATAGATGAAAAGATTAGAGCAATGATTACACCAATGGCAATACCAATGGTTGCACCACGAAATAAACGTTTCATAGTTTTAAAGCCTCCTTGATTAATGGCAAATATCTCCTTGAAGAGTATGTGAAGTCATTATTCGTAAAACGAATCTCGATTGTGCCATTTTTATTAAGTTTCAAATAATCGATATAGTTAATGTTAATTATTTCAGATTTTGAAATCTGTAAAAATTGCATGTTCATTTGTGATTTCACTTCATATAAACGTTGAGTACTGGTGTATTGATGGTCTGACGTTATAATCGTTAAAACTTTATTCTCAATACGAAAACTAATAATATCTTGATGTTTGATATAGTAAATATCATCTTGATATTTTCCGGGGAATAATTTGTTTTGAGATACTTGTTTCATACAAGCGATAATATCTGGTAGTTGTTCAGTATGTTTGTGACTTTGAATGATAACCTTGCCTTTGGGTAAATTATTATCGTGAATGATTTCTAAATCCATAAATACACACCTCCTATTGGCATAAGTAAACCAAATTTTAACTATGAATACTACATAAATGATATAAGTGGCATGTATTTACAGTTAAGTGGTATATTCACCTGCATGTTGTTTTGATTGCACATAAAAATAACCTTAGCGTTTGGCTAGCAACCAAAGCTAAGGTTATGCGTTTAACAATTTCTAATTTAAAGTAATAAATTGATGTGCGTGTTGAGACGTGAGTGATTCTGGCCATGTTATATCAAATGCTGTCCAATTGATACCACCATCATCTGAATAATAGACCCCATTATTATTGGCAATATAAAACGTACCATCTCGTTCGGTGATAGATGAAATCAATGTACCATTTGGGGAAGGTAGCCCTGTAGTTACTTCAGTCCACTCACTGTCTTGTGCTTTATTAATAGTGTAAATGGTGGAAAAGGTGTTGTCTCCATAGTTATGTGCGTTATATGGGGAGTTTGAAGTAGCGATGACAATATTATCTGGATTTTGAGAATTTATCGCTAAACCATAGCCATATCTGTGCTCGATTCCTTCAATCAATGTTGTCCAAGTCTTACCATAATCATCACTTTCAATAAATGTATCACGTCCACCATTTAAGAAAGCATCACCTAATACTCCGTACAATCTATTCGGATAGTCTGGATGGCTCTTTAAGACATGAATATCAATGGGTGTATCTTGGGTTTGTGGTGCTGTCCAGTGTTGACCTGAATCTGTAGATTGGATAAAACCACCAGCTTCAATTGTAAGGTTAATGACATTTGGTGATTTGGTATTTGTATCAAACCATTTCACATGATGTGTATGTGGTCTAGGTGGAAAGAACCAGTGTTCTTTACCAGCAATATGACTAAAGTCAGTCAGTAATTCGAATGAATCCCCCTGATCATTTGAGATGAATAAAGCACTAGGTTCAGTACCTACGAGCACAGAACTATGATGATTGCCTGTATCTATAACTGTAACTGCAGTGATAGCAGTCATGTGAATATCATCATGTTTGAAGGGACTATTGTATGTGAAACGTGTCCCAATAGGGAACCAATTTTGCCCTTTGTCCACACTTTTCCATAAACCACGATCAAAAGTGCCGCAATAAAGAGTGTTTTTATCGTTAGGATCTTGAGCTATTGAAATGACATTCATACCTTCCAATTTTCTTTCAAGTTGAATAGCATCATAATCTTTATTTATCAGTATTAATGCATTGTCATAAGTGATTGCGAATTGTGTCATATAATAACCACCTTTTGAATTTTGAGTCTCATTTCATCGCGAATTCAGATTACGTTTATCGGTGTATGCATAGCACTTTTATAGTTAATGATAATTAAAACATGATTGAAGTTAAGTTATTGGTTTAACCGATTAATATACGTCACGTTGGTAACGTTGATGTTTTATCATTTCTGTCAAATAGTCCTCAGCATCTGATTGATTGCAATTACCTTCTCTTTTAAGAACGTTAATCAGTGATTGATGGACGCCACTTGCCATCTCGTCTTTATTACCACAAAGATAAATAATAGCGCCTTGAGTAATCCATTGATAAATTTCAGCACTATTTTCCTCAATGCGATGTTGAACATAAATTTTATTTTCTGTCTCTCTTGAAAAAGCTAAATCTAATTTACTTAATATCCCTTCATTCAGCCAGCTCTCTAAATCACTTTGATAGAGGAAATCGTGGTGATAATTTTGATTTCCGAAGATGAGCCATTGTGCTCCTTTTAGACCTAAGTGAGCTCGCTCTTGAAGGTAAGCGCGATATGGCGCTATTCCAGTTCCAGCTCCGATCATAATCACTGGTGTATCGGCTTCATAAGGAAATTTGAAATTTGGATTCTTTTTAAGGTATACAGGTAATTTCTCTCCTATAGGCGTCCGTTCTGCTAGTTGTACAGAACAAACACCAAAACGCTCACGACGATGTGCTTCGTACTTAACAACACGAACTGTAATATCGACACTGGAAGGGTTAACCTGATTACTACTCGCTATAGAATACTCCCTTGGTGGTAATTTTCTTAATAGTTGTGGCAGCATTTGAGGTTCTAAGGATATGGGTGTGAAGTCTTGAATTAAATCAATCACATCTCTGCCATCTATATAATTCTGAATCCATTCTGATTTTTGAACATTTGCATTTAACATTGGGTTGCCAAATAATTCTGCCGCGTTGTGCAAGAGCCCGGGGGTTAATTTAGAAATTTCAAAATCATATAACAATACATCTTTAAGTGAGCGTGGCGTCTCATTGTCGCTAAGTTGCACATTAGTATCGGCTTCCCAACCCAATGCTGAGATTAAACTTGAAACCAATGTTAAGTCATTGTGTGGTATAACGACCAAGCTATCTCCAGGTTCGTATGTCTCAGAGTAGCCTTCAAGTGATAATTCCAAGTGACGTACTTCACGAGAAGCTTCTGGTTGTGTGAGTACTTTATTTGTTAAAACTTCTGCTTCAAAAGGGTTTGATCTAGAAAATGGCACTTCAGGTTCATCTATAGTAACAGTTTCATCATCTTCATCAATCGTAGCCATATTCGATGATGTTTGAGAAAGTAATTCAAGCATATTTGAAATCCATTGCTCGGCAGTTTCTTCAAAGTCAAAATCACAATCTACGCGGTCAGCGATTCTATTTGCACCAAGTTCATCTAGAATATGATCGAAGTCTTTGCCGGCTTGACAAAAGTCTGGAAAGTCTTGGTCACCAAGTGCTAATACTGCAAAGTTGACAGTGTCTAGCTGTGGCGCCTCATCGCTATGAAGGTAGTCATATAAATCTAAAGCATTAATAGGGGGTTCACCCACACCTTGTGTTGAACAAATGATAAAGAGATGTTCAACTTCGGTTAATGTTTCTTTAGGGAAATCATCCATATCCCATAAATGTGCATTAAAATTATGTTCTTTCAACTTACCTTCAAATGTTTCGGCAATTTCTTCAGCGTTACCTGTTTCTGTACCATATAATATATTAACATCAATAGGTTCCGTTGAATTTACTACAGATGTCGTATCATTTACTTCATCCTCTGTATTGTCTGTTGTGTTTGGTTCTTGTGCTGCTGAAGTGTCGTCTTCAGGCTCTGACGTATTTGGATTGATAAGATAACCACTTAACCAATGTTGCTGTTCTGTCGAAAGCATTGGTAGTAGTTGATTGATGAGCGCCAATTGCTCCTTGTTAAAAGGGGTGTTGGTTTGATTAAGTTGCAAAAAAGTCACCTCTATTTATGGTATTTATATAGAAAATAGGTGAAAAGCACCCAAAATAAACTATATTGAATTTTCTTGAATTATAACATTGATTTAATGATTTTAAATGATATGGATTATCATTTATGTAAAATCAAACTAATGACCTATAAGTTTTGTACTATGAAATAAATAAAGAAGAGCCAGAAACCTGATTGTGCCAAAAAGATTTTTGACCCACAAACAGGTAAATATAACTAGGAATACAAATACTTGATTTAAAATATTTACTAAGCTGAAATGATACATAATGATTATGAAAACCAATACGGATAATCTCTTGAGTTAATGAATCATTCATTGCGTGTTGATATATTAATAAAGGCCCGAGACATATATGCCCCGGACCCTGTATGTGAGTGGTACTAATCTTATGTTTTAAGTTTAAGGTTTTATCGCGAATGCTCGAACAGGGAACCCTGGTGCATCTTTTGGTTTGGGACTAATAGCATAAATGATTGCCCCTCGACTAGGTAACTGATCTAAATTGGTTAGTAGCTCAACTTGGTAAGTGTCTTGACCTAATACGTAACGCTCACCTACGATGTCACCGTTTTTTGCAATATCTACCGAAGCATCTGTATCGAAAGTTTCATGACCAACAGCTTTAACTTTACGTTCTTCAAGTAAATACTTCAAAGCGTCTAGCCCCCAACCTGGTAAATGTTGGTTGCCATCGGAGTCTTTATTTTCAAAGGCTTCGATATTTGGCCAACGTTTTGACCAATCACTGCGAAAGGCCACAAATGTCTCAGGTTCAATTGTGCCGTGCTCAGCTTCCCATTGTTCAATGTGACTACGCGTTAAAATAAAATCTGCATCTTGCGCTACATCTTGTGAAAAATCTAAAACTACAAGTGGTAGGGCCAATTCTTTTAAAGTTAATTCATGCAAATAACGTGTATTTTCTACAAAGTGAATAGGAGCGTCAATATGTGTGCCATACTGACTTACAATATTCCAGTTTTGAACATAAAAGCCATCATCTGAAACATTGAAAAGTGTTGAGACTTTGGCACGTTCAAATTCACTGAAACAAGGAATAGTTTCATCAAAGGTGTGGGTCAAGTCGACCCACGTTGATGATTTTAATTGTTCTAATTGCTTCCATAAAGGATAACTCATTGGTATCACCTACAAGATTGGTAATTAAACAGTTGCAGTATTTGTTGATTTACGTAATTTATCAACGGAATTTACTAACACGCTAAGTGCTTCTTTAACTTCATCTTCTTTACGTGTTTTCAAACCACAGTCAGGGTTTACCCAGAACAGTGAACGATCAATTTCTTGTAAAGCACGGTTAATTGCTTCTGTAATTTCTGATTCAGTTGGAATACGTGGACTATGAATATCATATACGCCTAAACCGATACCTAAATCGTATGTGATGTCTTCAAAGTCTTGAATTAAATCACCATGACTACGTGATGTTTCAATGGAAATCACATCTGCGTCTAAGTCGTAAATTGCATGAATGATTTGACCAAACTGAGAATAACACATATGTGTATGAATTTGTGTCTCATCAGCGACTGAAGATGTTGACAGTTTGAATGAACGAACTGCTTTATCTAAATAGTCTGCATGATACTCTGAACGAAGCGGCAAGCCTTCTCTTAAAGCGGGTTCATCAACTTGGATGATTTGAATACCTTCATTCTCAAGCGCTAATACTTCTTCATTAATTGCTAATGCGATTTGATCTTGAACTTCTTCACGTGGCAAATCAACACGTTCAAATGACCAGTTTAAAATAGTGACAGGGCCAGTTAACATACCTTTAACTGGTTTGTCTGTTAAACTTTGCGCATATAGTGTTTCTTTGACCGTAAGTGGTTCTGTCCATTTTACGTCTCCATAAATAACTGGTGGCTTAACCGCACGTGAACCGTATGATTGTACCCAACCGTATTTCGTTACTAAGAAACCTTGTAGTTTTTCACCAAAGAATTCTACCATATCATTACGTTCAAATTCACCATGTACAAGTACATCTAGACCAATGTCTTCTTGAATTTTAATCCAACGAGCAATCTCATTTTTTAAGAAATCTTTATATGCTGCATCTGTGATACGACTGTTTTTCCAATCTGCGCGATACTTACGAACCTCTTGGGATTGTGGGAAAGAACCAATAGTCGTTGTTGGTAAATCTGGTAAATTTAGTCGTGCGTCTTGAGCTTTTTTACGCTCTTTAAAAGCAGATTGTCTTGAAGTACGTACACTATCGAAATCGTATTCAAGATTTTTAAATGATTGGTTTTGGAAACGTTCATAACGTGCCTTCAACTCATTATATTTTGAATCATCGCTATCATTGAATAAGCGTCTGAGTGCATCTAATTCATCTAATTTTTCGGTAGCGAAGCTCAAACCTTCAGCAATTGAAGTATCTAGTGTTTCATCATCCAGTGACACAGGAACGTGTAATAGTGAAGATGAAGGTTGGATGACAAGGTCGTTTGAATATGTTTGTAGCGTTTCAATTAGTTCTTTTTTAGCTTCGATATCAGCAGCCCAAACGTTACGGCCATCGATAATGCCTGCGTAAAGTGTTTTAGAGTTGTCTAAATCTCCTGCTTCAATTTGTTGTAGATTAAATCCATTGTCATGTACGAAATCTAAACCTAATCCTTTAACAGGGAGACCGTTTAAGAATTTTAAGTTAACACGTTCGAAATAAGTTTGTATTACTAAGTGTTCACCTAAACCAGTATCAGCGAAATAATCATATGCGGCTTGTGTGATAGTTTCATATTCCGAGCTATCGTCAGTAACTAATGCAGGCTCATCTATTTGAATATATTCAGCACCAGCGTCCACTAACGATTGTAGAACTTCTTTATATAATGGTAAAAGTGTATTTACTTTTTCTTCAAATGACTGCGTGCCACCTTTAGATAATTTAACAAATGTAATTGGTCCTACAATAACTGGGTGCGCAGTTACATTAAGTGATTGTGCATAGTTAAAACGATCAAGTAACACGTTTTTATTTAATTTAGGTTCAGCATGATCCCATTCTGGAACGATATAGTGATAGTTTGTGTTGAACCATTTGATTAATGCACTCGCAACATGTTCTTTATTACCTCTGGCAATATCGAATAATAAATCATCATCTACGTCTTTACCTTGAAAGCGTTCAGGGATGATATTAAAGAGTAACGATGTATCAAGAATATGGTCATATAGTGAGAAATCTCCAACTGGAATACTAGATAAATTGTAATTTTTTTGGAGTAATAAGTTCTCTTTGTGTAAATCTGTTAATTGTTGGTGAAGCGTTTCTAAATCATATTTATTTGACCAGTATCCTTCGATTGCTTTCTTCCATTCTCTTTTTCTACCTAACCTTGGAAAACCTAAATTTGATGTTTTAATTGTCATAATATTGCCTCCTGTTTAGTTGAAGTAATTGTTTTTGAATAGTTTGCAAGTTCTAATGTGTAATCGACTTTTTGGAATGGTGTAATTAAATACAAGCCATTGAAATACTCGTGTACCGTGTCAATCAAATCCTTTGAAAGTTTCAGACTTAAAGCCTTTGTTTTGGCTTTATCATCTTTGACTGCTTCAAATTGTTCTAATATGTCTTCTGATAATTTAATGCCAGGTACTTCGTTGTGTAAGAATAATGCGTTGTTATAACTTGTAACAGGCATTATACCTATAAAGAAAGGGACGTCTAAGTGCTTCGTCGCTTCATAAACTTCTTTGATTTTTTCTTTGCTATAGACTGGCTGTGTTATAAAGTAGTGCATGCCACTCTCTAACTTTTTCTCTAAGCGTCTAACTGCACCGTCTAACTTTCTTACGTTTGGATCAAAAGCACCTGCGATGTTGAAGTTTGTCTTTGTCTTCAGCGCATCACCATCAGTGTTAATACCTTGATTAAAACGTAAGGCAATTTCGGTTAGCCCTTTAGAATTCACATCATAGACATTGGTTGCCCCTGGTAAATGGCCAATCTTTGAAGGGTCACCAGTAATGGTTAAAATTTCGTTGATATCTAGTAATGACAATCCTAATAGATGTGACTGCAATCCGATGAGATTGCGGTCACGACAAGTGATATGCACCAATGGTTCGATATCATAACGCTGTTTAATAATGCTTGCAGCAGCAACATTGCTAATGCGTACCGTTGCCAACGAATTATCAGCTAAAGTGACGGCGTCAATCTTTGCATCATCAAGTTTTTTGATATTTCTGAAAAATGTTTCTGTGTCAAGGTGCTTCGGCGTATCCAACTCCACGATGATGGTAGGGCGATTTTCAACTTTTGACTTAAGGTTTTGTTTTTTAGGTTCTTTTTCTGTGTTATTGATATATTTTGTAATCGGTATAACATCTTTTTTAGTAACAGGGTTTAAACCAGCTACGGATGATTTAATATATTGAATATGTTCAGGTGTTGTGCCACAACAACCACCAATGAGTCTGACACCTTCATTAATCAATTGTTCTGCCACCTTGCCGAAATAAGATGCATTATCACTATATTTAAATTGGCTATTTTCAATATCTAGCAAGCTTGCATTTGGGTAGCAAGATAAATATGCACCTTCTGGTAATTCGATGTGTGAAAAGGATTGCTGCATATGATGTGGTCCATGGTGACAGTTTAATCCGACAATATCTGCACCACTTGCAGTTACTTGGTGTAGTGCGTGATTGATTTCAGTACCATCTCTTAAATAATTTGTATTTAAGGCAGTCAATTGAGCGATAATTGGAATATCGTATTTACGTTTTGTAGCTTCAATAATATTGGTGAGTTCTTGCAAATCATAATAGGTTTCAAAGAGAATGCCATCTACACCTGCATTAACTAGGGTTTCTACTTGGATTTCAGTGTGATATTGAATAGAAGATAACTCTAAGTCTTCTTGTTTAATACCTCTAAAACCACCTACAGTCCCCAAGATAAAAGTATCGTCATTTGCTGCTTTTTTGGCAATTTGTACTGCTGCTTGGTGAATGTCTTTCACTCTATGTTCTAAACCAAAAACTTTTAATTTTTCAAAATTTGCGCCATACGTATTGGTTTGAATAATATCTGCACCAGCTTCAATATAGGTGCGGTGAATGCGTTCAACTTTGTCGGGATGATTTAAGTTATATGCTTCAGGGCAAGTGTCAAGACCTTCAGAGTAAAGGATTGTCCCGATAGCGCCATCAGCTACTAATATGTTGGATTTTAGTTTGTCGAGTAGTTGACTCATTGAAAGCCTCCTTAAATGCGTAATTTAAATCTGAAATCAATTCGTCGGCTGATTCTAATCCGACACTCAATCTAAACAACCCAAACGTGATATTACGTTCTTCGCGTACTGCTTTAGGTACAGCTGCATGTGACATCGTAGCTGGATGAGAAAGGATTGTTTCAACGCCCCCTAAACTTACTGAAACTAAGGGTAATGATAAGGCATCGACAAATGCTTGTGCTTTTGTCTCATCTTTCAATCTAAAACCTAATACAGCGCCACCATGACGGGATTGAGACAAGTGTAGATCGCTATTTCCTGGGTAATAGACTTCTGAGATTTCCTCACATTGTGCTAAGAAGTCATAGATTTGTTTGGTATTTTCAACAGATTGTTGAAAGCGTACAGGTAAAGTTTTTAAATGTTTAGCCAATGTCCAACTATCTTGTGCAGATAACGCATTACCAGTGCCATTTTGCAATAAGTAAAGTGCATCAGCGAGTGCTTGATTGCTGGTAACTGCTACGCCAGCAATAATATCACTGTGGCCGCCTAGGAATTTAGTGGCACTATGTACAACAACATCTGCACCGAGTGCTAATGGTGATTGTCCAAGTGGCGTCATAAAGGTATTGTCTACAGCGAGTAAGAGATTGTTGTCTCTGGCGATATCTGCTGCGCCTCGAATATCTGTAATTTTAAATAACGGATTCGATGGTGTTTCAATATATATTAATTGCGTATTGTCTTGAATCGCATTTTCAATTTCTTTTAAGTGAGTTGTATCTACAGTTGAAAATTCAATGTTAAAACGTGTTAATATTTGCTCAGTCAATCTAAATGTACCACCATATACATCATCCGGTAGAATGACATGATCACCAGCGTTTAATGTGAGTAACACTGCTGAAATTGCTGCAATACCAGATGCGTATGCAAAGGCGTGACTACCACCTTCCAGCTTAGCTAGCTTTTCTTCTAAAAGGGCGCGGTTTGGATTGCCACTTCTAGCATAGTCATATTGTGCGTCGCCACCTAGAACTTGTTGATGAAATGTTGAAGAATCGTATAAAGGAGGATTTGCTGAATTATAATCAATCCCTCTATGTGCATCGAATATTACTTCTGTTTCTTTTGATAAACTCATAAAATCACTCCTTGTTTAGATTTTTCTAATGCTTGAATAATATCTTGTTCGATATCTTCATAGTTCTCAATGCCAATGGATAATCTTAATAGATATTCGTCTATACCGCGCTTATCTTTTTCTTCATCTGGCATATCCACATGTGTTTGCGTATATGGGAAAGTAATAAATGTTTCAGTACCACCTAAGCTTTCAGCGAAAATACAAACCTCTAAGTGTTCTAAAAATTTATCAGCTATATAATCTTTATTCAGTCTTAAACTCAACATACCAGTACGTCCACTGTAGAGTACTTGGTCAATGGCTTCTAACTGATTACATCGTTCGGCAAGTAATTTAGCATTATATTCAGAACGATCCATTCTTAAATGTAGCGTTTTTAACCCACGCTGTAATAGATAACTATCGAAAGGTGATAGCGTTGCGCCTATCATGTTGTGTAATTGTCCTAGTTGTTCCGCAAGTTGTTCATCTTTTACAGTTACGACGCCTGCGAGTACATCGTTATGGCCTCCGATATATTTTGTTGCCGAATGTAAAACAATATCTGCACCTTCTTCAAGTGGTGTTGAAAGATATGGTGTTAAAAACGTGTTATCTATGATAGATAGTAGATTGAATTTTTTACTTAAAATGTAATATGGGTCAATATCAACTTCTATCATTTGCGGATTAGAAATCGGTTCGATAAAAAGTGCTTTTGTGTTTTCTGTAATACTTTGCTCTACTTCTTCATAATTTAGAAAGTCAACATATTTGAAATGTATACCGTATTGCTGCTCATAAAAATCAAAAAGTCTAAAAGTACCACCATATAAGTCGAAAGAAACTAAAATTTCATCGCCAGATTTGAATAAGTTACAAATTAATTGTATGGCAGACATACCACTGGATGTTGCAAATGAAGCAGTACCTCTTTCAAGTTTTGCAAATGCTTCTTCAAATGCGGAACGTGTAGGATTTTTAGTTCTTGTATAGTCATATCCTGTTGACGCCCCGAGCTTGGGGTGTTGATAGGCTGTAGATAAGTATATTGGATTGGCGATTGCACCTGTATGATCTTGAGAAAGTGCAATCTGTGCGAATTCAGTATTTTTCATAATTGTTAACCTCCTTGTTAAAATAAAAAAAGCTTCCGTCCTTTAAACCCGAATCATTCGGATGTAAAGGACGAAAGCTTAGCTCGCGGTACCACCTTTGTTTGCTACTTTATCACTAAAGTAACCTTATCCAGTACGCCAAATTGTTGAATGATTGGCGTTGTCTGAATCATGACATCGTACTTTCAATAAAAACCCATCTTATGTTGGAATAAAATGAGTATTAACGAAATATACGACGTGTGGAAAAATCCAGTACGCCATTTAACAAAATGTTAATACTGTATCGCTATAACGGGCGATCCCGTTGATACCTCATATTGGCATCAACACTCAAAGGCCATTTTCAAACTTTCTTTCCGTGTCTTCTTTCAGCGTATCAAAGACTCTCTGTGTCAGTAGTGTAAGTTTTACTTTCCTTGTTACTGTGTGTGAAATATGTCATTTACGAATTTGATATACCCAAGATTACACATTAAAATTACATTTGTCAACAACTTTTCTGAAAATTTAGATTAAAATAAATATTGCTGTCTGTATTTTATGGTGTTGTAGTGATGATATAATTAGTGTATGAGCACATGAATCATTTTTTTGATGATGACAAAGGAAGTAGGTGTTTGAAAATCGAAAATGAACAAGACCAAAGGCTAACTTTAGAAGCAGATGCCCAAGTTCAAAATATAAAAATTCAAGATATTAAAGCTAATCCATATCAACCGCGTAAAACATTTGACGAGGAACGTTTAAAAGATCTTGCTGAATCCATTAAATTACATGGTATCCTTCAACCAATCGTGTTAAGAAAAACAATTGCCGGTTATCATATTGTTGTAGGTGAAAGACGTTTCAGAGCTGCTAGTATTGCGGGTTTAAAAGAAGTTCCTGCAATCGTAAAATCACTAACAGACGAAGATATGATGGAACTAGCTATTATAGAAAATTTACAGCGTGAAGATTTAAATGCAATTGAAGAAGCAGAAAGTTACCGTAAACTAATGGATGATTTAAACCTAACACAACAAGCCGTTGCACAGCGTCTAAGTAAATCAAGACCTTATATCGCAAATATGTTGCGCTTGTTACACTTGCCTAAATCAGTTTCTAATATGGTGAAAAATGGTTCGCTATCTGGTGCACATGGACGCACTTTATTGATTGTCAAAGATACTCAAAAAATGCAACGAATTGCTAAGAAAGCTCACCAAGAGTCTTGGAGTGTAAGAGAGTTAGAGGAATATGTAACTACACATTTCAGCGACAAAAAAGAGCAAGAAACTGAAAGCTCGAAGGCTACTAAACCAAAATTTATTCGCCAACAAGAGCGACAACTAAAAGAGCAGTACGGGTCAAATGTAGCGATATCTACAAACAAGACTAAAGGTCAAATTACTTTTGAATTTAAATCTGAAGCAGAATTTAAACGTTTAATACATCAATTGAATGACAAATACAATAATGACTAATGATTATACCAGATATGCAGAGTATAAATATTGAATTTGCCCTTAGGACCTGAGGTGGAAATCATGTTAGAAGTATATGGTTTCTGTCCTTTTCCATTTTCAGAAACACAATTTTAAACATGACATTTATAGATAATATGATGATTATGAGTTGCCAGTTAGTTTTCATTAATTTCATCAACTATACCCTTTAAAATTATAAGCTTAATTGGATTTAGGATTATTAAAATTTCATATTGTGTTAATAAAAAATAATTAAATATTATAATCGTTTTCATTTTGATAAATTAATTAAAAATAAAAAATTTACAGATTTATGAATATAGCATGTGATGATTCTGTGAATTTAATTTTATAATATTGAAGAGTCATTTAACGTTAGATAATAATGGGAATATAAAACTAAATAGGAGGGGTCAAATGTTAAACGAGACAGAAATTCAAACAATCAAGGAAACCGTGCCATTACTTAAAGAAAAAGGGCAAGATATTACTGCAGTTTTTTATAAAAGATTATTTGAGGAACACCCAGAATTGAAAAATGTATTTAATCAAACGAATCAAAAAAGAGGACTACAATCTTCAGCTTTAGCAATGGCTGTAGTTGCTGCAGCAGACAACATTGAAGATTTAACGCCAATTGTTCCAGCAATTATGCCAGTCGTGTATAAACATTGTGCATTACAAGTTAAACCTGAACATTATCCAATTGTCGGTGAAAATTTAATTTGGGCTATTGAAGAAGTAACTGGATTGAAAGATGAAGATCCAATTATTCAAGCATGGGTGAAAGCATATGATGAAATTGCTGATGCATTTATTGGTTTAGAAAAAGAAGTATATAACCAAATGACATGGGAAGGTTTTAAACCGTTTGAAGTTACACAAATTACGAAAGAAACAGAGTTAATTAAATCATTTACTGTTAAATCTGACGACATAGATTTGAGCCAATTTATACCTGGACAGTACATCACTGTAGATATTTCTAGCGATAAATTACCATATCAAGCTAAAAGACATTATTCTATCGTTGATGGTGACACTAATTTCTTAACTTTTGGTGTGAGAAGAGATGTGACTGAAACACATGAAGGTGAAGTATCAACGATTTTACACGATGAAGTGGCTGTTGGAGATACATTAACTTTATCTGCCCCTGTTGGTGGTTTTAGATTAGAAAATAAATCAAATAAGCAACTGTTTTTAGGTTCTGGTGTAGGAGTTACACCACTTGTTTCCATGTATGATGAAGCAGTTAAAGCTGGGACGCCTGCAATATTTTTACAATCAACATCAAATGTAGAAAATGTCGCTTTTGAAGAAAAATTAAATCAAATTACTGAGGAATCAGAAAATGCTTCTTTTGTTAAGCATTTCCGTGATAGTGATGGCTTTATTGAGACAGAACAATTGAGTCAGTATGTAGACGAAAATACTGAGGTATACGTATGTGGAGGTAATTCATTCTTGAAAGCGATGATCGCTGAATTACAGTCGCTGAATATTTCGATGGATCATGTTCATTTTGAAACATTTATACCGAGACTAAGCTTTTCGGTCTAACAAGTTTGTATATAAAATAAAAAAATTACTAAATACCAACAAACATTTAAACGTTTGTTGGTATTTTTTGCTTTTAAATTAGAATTATTATAAAAATTTAAAAATTTTTCAAAAAATATAGAAATGCTATAAAAACGCATATTTGAGCGATATTGTAATCATTAGATTATTATAATTGTTTTTTTAAAATGATTATTAAAAAACGTTTTAAATAAGCGTTTGTAGCGCTTTCATTGAATGAAATTAGCAGAAGTTTAACAATTTTAATTATTAAAAGGTGAACTTGACATAAAAAAATTCAGTGAGTAAAGTGTTTAACATAATTATTTTCGAATAATTCTAAAAAAATAAATATAACGTGAACTTTTAATCAAAGCACATTAAAAGAAAAGGGGATGACCCATTCATGTCAGAAGCAAAAATTACGTATGAGAACTTTAAGCCAAACGCTTTTGATACATTAGATATCACAGATGAAACAAAAGGCGCTCGTGAAGTAATTTCATGGGCATACGAAACATATGGCGATTCTATTATATATTCATGTAGCTTTGGTGCTGAAGGTATGATTTTAATTGATCTAATTTACAGCGTAAAAAAAGATGCTGAAATTGTATTCTTAGATACAAACCTTCATTTCCAAGAAACATATGATTTAATAGACCGTGTGAAAGCACGTTATCCAGAATTGAATATAAAACTTAAACAGCCAGACCTTACTTTAGAAGAACAGGCTGATCAATTTAATCCAGCACTCTGGAAGAACGATCCAAATCAATGTTGTTACATTCGTAAAATTAAACCACTAGAAGAAGTGTTGTCTGGTGCGACAGCTTGGGTTTCAGGATTAAGAAGAGAGCAATCACCAAGTCGTCAGTCTACTAATTTTATTAATAAGGATGAGCGATTTAAGTCTGTTAAAGTGTGTCCACTGATCCATTGGACATGGGATGATGTATGGGCATATATCAAAAAATATGATTTACATTATAACGAATTACATGATTTTAATTATCCGAGTATTGGTTGTATCCCGTGTACAGCAGCGGTTTCAGGCTCAGGAGATTCAAGAGCAGGTAGATGGAGTAATTCGACTAAAACAGAATGTGGACTTCATACCACAAATAAACCATAACTTAAATTAGAAAAATTTTTACCCCAATACCTTAGTATTCGTATCGGGTATGTAATGAATTGAGTCATTGAGTATTGTGCCATTTTAAAATATTTCCTGATTAATTAATATTTGTATATTAATTAAAAATAATGGGGAGAATTTAAAAATGCATAAGTTTTAAAAATAAAATTGAGGTGAACGCATTGTGAATTTATCAGTATCAAATAGCCCTTTTGACGCCGAACAGGCAGCGCAATTAAATCAAATTTTTCAAACATTAACAACAGAACAACAAATTTGGCTAAGTGGCTATCTCACGGCACAGCAAGCAACACAAGAATCAGCTTCCGAAGTGCCACAACAAGTAGCAGCATATGTATTGAATTCTGAATTAGAAACGGAAATAAATAACCGTCACATCACAGTCGTTTATGGTTCTGAAACAGGAAATGCACAGAGTTTGGCTGAAATATTTGCCGATCGACTTGTTGAACAAAATCATACCGTGAAATTAACAGCGATGGATGAATTTAAACCAAAAGAATTGAAAAAAGTAGAGGATCTATTTGTCATTACTGCAACGCATGGTGAAGGTGATCCTCCTGATAATGCACTTACATTCCATGAATTTATACATAGTCGTAAGGCACCGAAATTAGAAAATGTAAGGTACTCAGTATTAGCTTTAGGTGACGAATCGTATGAATATTTCTGCCAAACTGGTAAAGATTTTGATGCGAGGTTACGAGAGTTGGGCGCTGAACAATTAGCTGAAAGACAAGATTGTGATTTAGATTTTGATGAATTAGCAGAAAAATGGATGAGCACGAATATTGAAATAATCAACCAATCTTCTGGTAACGAACCAACAGTAACATCCACTGAAACTGTGCAATCAGCAAAAGAAAAACGTTATACCAAATCGAATCCATATCAAGCAGAAGTGCTAGAAAACATTAATCTCAATGGTAGAGGATCTAACAAAGAAGTTAGACACATTGAGTTGTTGTTAGACAATTATGGAGAATCATTTGAACCTGGAGACTGCGTCGTAGTCTTACCTCAAAACGATCCAGAAATAGTGTCATCATTAATCGAGACATTAGACTGGGATAAAGAGACAGAAGTAAATATTAATGACGATGGTGATACATTAACTTTAGAAAAAGCATTAACAGAACACTTTGAAGTTACAAAATTAACGAAGCCATTATTACAAAAAGCAGCTGAGTTATTTGGTAATACCGAATTACTTGCACATATAGAAGATGCTGAGTGGATACAACAATACATTGATGGCCGTGATGTTATCGACCTATTAAATGCATTCCCAGCAGCAAATTTAAGTCCTGACAACTTATATAAATTTTTAAGAAAATTACCACCAAGAGAATATTCTATAGCAAGTAGTTACGAAGCAACACCTGATGAGGTTCATATAACTGTTGGCGCAGTTAGGTATGAAGCACATGAACGCGCTCGTAATGGCGTGTGTTCTGTACAATTAGCTGAACGCGTACAACCGGGAGATACCATTCCAATATATTTAAAGAAAAATCCAAATTTCAAATTCCCATTTGATGAAACAACACCTGTAATCATGATTGGTCCTGGTACAGGCGTAGCGCCATTTAGATCATATTTACAAGAGCGTGAAGAATTGGGATTATCTGGAAATACATGGCTATTCTTTGGTGAACAATATTTCACAACCGACTTTTTATATCAAACGGAATGGCAAGCATGGTTAAAAGACGAAACATTATCCAAATTAGATGTGGCATTTTCACGTGATACTGATGAAAAAGTCTATGTTCAACACCGCATTGCAGAAAAAAGTGAAGCGTTTTACCAATGGTTGATAGATGGCGCTGCCTTATATGTTTGTGGTGACGAAAAAAATATGGCAAAAGATGTACATGAAACCATACGTTATGTTTTAGAACAAGAAGGTGGCATGTCTGAAACAGATGCAGAAGCGTATCTTACTCAAATGAAAAAAGACAAACGTTATCAAAGAGATGTTTATTAAGAGAGGGATGATGATATGGCTGAAACAAAAGTGAATTTTTCAGACAAACTCGATGAAATGGAACGTATTAAAACAGACAGTGATTATCTTCGTGGCTCGATTGTCGAAGGTTTAGCAGATAGAGTGACAGGTGCAATCGCTGAAGAAGACACGAAACTATTAAAATTCCATGGTAGTTACATGCAAGACGATAGAGATATTCGTGACGAACGTAGAAAACAAAAGTTAGAACCTGCTTATAGTTTTATGATTAGAGTGCGTGCGCCAGGCGGTGCTTCGACAGCAGATCAATGGATTGCGATGGATGATATCGCAAACACATATGCGAATAACACAATAAAATTAACAACAAGACAAGCATTTCAATTTCATGGCATCTTAAAACATAACTTAAAACAAACGATGCAAGATATTAATCAATCGTTACTAGATACACTCGCAGCATGTGGAGACGTGAATCGTAACGTGATGTGCAACCCTAATCCTTACCAATCTGATGTGCATAGTGAAGTTAATCAAATCGCAAGCGATATTAGCCGACACCTTTCACCTAAGACACAGGCGTATCATGAGATTTGGTTAGATGGTGAAAAAGTATTGGATACAAGTGATGAAGAGCCAGAGCCAATCTACGGTAAAACATATCTTCCACGTAAATTTAAGATTGGTATCGCGGTACCACCATCAAATGATATAGATGTGTACTCTCAAGATATTGGCTTGATTGCCATTTTAGAAAACGATGAACTTGTTGGATTCAATATCACTGTAGGCGGTGGTATGGGCATGAAACATGGTGATACAGCCACATATCCACAAGTTGGACGTCTTATTGGATATTTCCCGAAAGAAGAAGTCGTAGATGTCTGTGAAAAAATATTAACCGTTCAAAGAGATTATGGTAATCGTGAAGTACGTACGAATGCCCGCTTTAAATATACGGTAGATAGACTTGGTGTTGATTGGATTAAGAATGAAATCAATAACCGTTTAGGCTGGAAATTAGAAGAGCCACGTCCATATCACTTTGATGACAATGGTGATCGCTATGGTTGGACAGAAGGTAGTGGCCAATGGCACTATACATTATTTGTTCAAAATGGACGCGTCAAAGACACTGAAGAATATAAATTAAAAACTGCATTAAGAAACATAGCAGAAATTCATACAGGTGATTTTAGGTTAACGCCTAACCAGAACTTAGTCATTGCTAATGTGTCTGCAGATAAAAAACCAGAAATCGAAAAAATTATCGCTGAGTATGGCATTACAGATGGTGAAAATTATACAGGTTTGAGACGAAATTCTATGGCTTGTGTGGCATTCCCAACATGTGGTCTAGCCATGGCAGAATCAGAAAGATATCTACCTTCACTCATTAGTAAAATTGAAAACTTACTTGATGAAGCGGGATTAAACGAAGAAGAAATTACGATTAGAATGACTGGATGTCCAAATGGTTGTGCGAGACCAGCATTAGCAGAAATTGCTTTTATTGGTAAAGGTCCAGGCAAATATAATATGTATTTGGGTGGCGGATTTACAGGCGATAGATTAAATAAAATCTACAAAGAAAATATTGGTGAAGCCGAAATATTAGAAAGTTTAAAACCAATACTAATCCAATATGCAAAAGAAAGAACTGAAGGAGAGCATTTCGGAGATTTCGTTGTACGTGCAGGAATTGTTGAAGAAGTAAGAGATGGACAGACGTTCCATAGTTAAAATTTGAGAAAGTGGTGACAGGATGGGCAAAGTATTTTTAGTAGGCGCAGGGCCTGGAGATCCTGATCTGATTACAGTCAAAGGATTAAAAGCAATTGAACAAGCAGATGTAATCTTGTATGACCGATTAGTGAATAAAGAATTGTTAAATCATGCATCACCCACAGCAAAATTTATGTACTGTGGTAAAGATCCTAATCGCCATTCGTTGCCACAAGAAGACACGAATAAATTACTCGTGAATTTAGCCAAAAAAGGACAAGTAGTAACAAGGTTAAAAGGTGGCGATCCTTTTATCTTTGGTAGAGGTGGAGAAGAAGCGGAAATATTAGCTGAGCACCATGTTCCATTTGAAATTGTCCCTGGCATAACTTCTGGCGTAGCGGCACCAGCATACGCAGGTATTCCAGTAACACATCGTGACTATAGTTCATCCGTAGCATTTGTTACAGGTGTTATTAATAAAAATATAGATAAAGATAGTTATTGGAAGCACCTTGCGCTAGGGCCAGAAACACTATGTATTTATATGGGTGTTAAAAAATTACCTGAAATTAGTGAGTTGTTAATCAAACATGGCCGTGCTGCTGATACCCCTGTTGCTCTAGTACGTTTAGGAACGTCAGAATTTCAAAAAACTGTGGTAGGGACGTTATCAAATATTGTCGAAGTTGCAAAAGACATTGAAAACCCTGCAATGATTGTTGTCGGAGAAGTAGTTAAATTAAGAGAGCGTATTAGCTGGTTTGAAGAGATGCCAGTTGAATCAGCAGTAGCAAAACTAACATATCAATAACCTAACACCAGTGTTATTGAGCGTGCTAGAAACGGAGGGGTAAGTATGCGAGGCGTCTTATATGTAAGTCACGGTAGTAGAGTACCCGATGCTGTCAATGAAGCTAAAGCATTTATTGATTTAGTAAAAGAACAAGTTGATGTGGCCCTGCAAGAGACCTGTTTTTTAGAATTAACAAGCCCAGACTTATCACAAGGATTTCAACGCTTAGTTGATAAGGGTGCAACTGAAATTTCGGTGATACCTGTATTGTTATTAAGCGCTGGTCACTATTTCAAGGACATTCCATCAGAAATTGAACGTAATCAACAAAAACACCCAAACGTCCATGTTACTTATGGTGAACCTTTAGGCGTGCAACCAAGATTGACTGAAATTTTAAAACAGAGGATTGAAGCATCGGGTGTTACGCCAAAAGCCGATGCCAAAGTGCTCATCATTGGTAGAGGTAGTTATAACCCACAAACTCAAATAGATGTAGAGACAATTAAGTCCCAATTGCGAGAGCAAACTGGATTTAGTGATATCGAAACCTGTTATTTAGCAGCTTGTAAGCCTTCCTTTGAAGAAGCTTTACATAATGCTGTTCATTCAGAATGTTCACAAATCTATATTGTGCCTTATATATGGTTTACAGGCATACTAGATCAACAGATTTCTAAGAAAGTTGTTGAATATGGAAATGCTAAAGAGATTATACTCTGTAAACGATTAGGTAATCATAAACATTTGCAAGATGCGTTAAAAGAACGTGTTGAAGAGACTTTTGAATATGTGACTCAGTAATTCAATCTAAGAAGGAAGTGATGTTATGCCATTTATACCACTTATGATAGATATTTCTCAAAAGCAAATTGTTGTCGTTGGTGGTGGCAAAGTTGCTGAACGTAGAGTTAGTACTTTAGTACATTATGCAACAGACATTCACATCATTAGCCCTACGATTTCCGAGCATTTACGCCATATGGTTGACCAAGATGGTATACATTGGCATGCAAAATCATTCGAAGCAAAAGATATAAAACAGGCAGATTTAATCATTGCTGCAACCAATAGTAGCGAAGTTAACCAACAAATTCTAGCTTCAAAACCTCAGCATGCATTTATCAATATGGCATCCGTTGCTGAGGAAGGTGACATTGTATTTCCAAGTATATTGCGTCGAGGAAAGTTGACACTGAGTATTTCTACCAATGGCGCTAGCCCTAAGTTGACAGCACAAATTTTATCGGAATTCAAAGAACGTTTTGATAGTAGTTATGAAGACTATGTGGATTTTTTATATGAATGTAGACAACAGATTAAGCAAACACAATTGTCTATAAGCCAAAAAGAAGATTTTTTGAAAATGGTTTTAACTCAGCCATATAGAGAGAAAAATAAGCAACTTGAAATGATAAAAAGGCTTGAATCAATGAAGTAGAGTCGGAAGGAGTATGATGCATGAATAAACTATTTATATTTGCACTTGCAGGTTTTCTTGCACAATTAATTGATGGCTCACTTGGAATGGGTTTTGGCGCATCTTCGTCATCTATACTATTAACGTTTGGTGTAGCGCCAGCTATCGTTTCTGCGACTATACATTTTTCAGAAATTGCGACAACAGCTGCTTCAGGTACATCACATTGGAAGTTTGATAATGTACACAAGCCAACGATGATTAAATTAGCGCTTCCAGGTGCTATTTCAGCTTTTATAGGTGCAGCATTTTTGAGCCATATTCACAGTGAATTTATCAAACCATTTATCGCGATATTTTTATTAACAATGGGCTTTTATATTTTATATCAGTTTTTATATAAACGAAATAAGCACGAAATTAAAGAACCTTCAAGCATTGGTAAATATTCAATGATTCCACAAGGTGCAGTTGCAGGTTTTTTAGATTCTGTTGGTGGCGGTGGCTGGGGACCAGTTAATACGCCATTGCTATTAGCTCAGAAAAAATTAGAGCCAAGGTATGCAATAGGTACTGTTTCGGCAAGTGAATTTTTTGTAACTGTTTCAGCTTCTATTAGTTTTATTATCTTTTTAGGGTGGAGCCAAATTAACTGGGGATTAGTAATTGCATTAAGTATTGGTGGCTTGATAGCAGCACCATTTGCAGCTTATTTAGTTAAGATTTTACCTATGAATATTTTAGCTATTTGTGTCAGTGGATTAATAATTTTTACAAATAGTAGTTCTTTATTAAGTGTATTTGAAGTTAGTCCAACATTTTCAATCTCTGTAAAAATAGCGTTAATCGTTATTTGGATTGGTTTATTATTCTTCACTCTATATCAAAATAAGAAATTACCATTTATATTCACTAAAAATAATGCCAAAGTCAACGCGCATGAAGTAGATTAAAAAAGGAGTTTTACAATTGCCATTAACTAAAGAAATTAAAGAAAATACAATTCAACCACATGGTGGAACATTGATTAATAGAGAAGCAGATACAATTTTAAAAGAGGAGTTACTAACAGTAGTAGATTCGTTACCGGCTATTACATTAAACCCATGGAGTTTATCAGATTTAGAACTTATTGGTATCGGTGGTTTTAGTCCGTTAACAGGATTTATGAATAAAGCTGACTATACTGAGGTAGTAGAGAACTTACATTTGAGTAATGGTTTAGTATGGAGTATCCCAATCACTTTACCAGTGACTGAGGATAAAGCTAATGAACTTGAAATAGGTTCACGTATTGCTTTATATGGCGAAGACACTCATTTATATGGCGTTCTTGAACTAGAAGAGAAGTATACTTATGACAAAGAGAAAGAAGCGCAATTTGTATACGGAACAACAGATGTAGAACATCCAGGTGTAGCAAAAGTCTATGAAAAAGGTAGCGTATATTTAGCTGGACCGATTCATTTATTAGATAGACCCAAACATGACGACTTTGTAGATTATCATTTAGATCCAGCTGAAACGAGACAACTATTCTACGATTTGAATTGGAAGACAATTGTTGGTTTCCAAACGCGTAATCCAGTACACCGTGCACATGAATATATTCAAAAAGCCGCATTAGAGTCGGTTGATGGACTTCTATTAAATCCATTAGTAGGAGAAACGAAATCAGATGATATCCCAGCCGAAGTACGAATGGAAAGTTACGAAGTTATTCTTAAAAATTATTACCCAGAAAATAGAACACGCTTAGTTATATACCCAGCAGCAATGCGTTATGCTGGCCCAAGAGAAGCCATATTGCATGCGACAGTGCGTAAAAATTATGGCTGTACTCACTTTATTGTTGGTCGTGATCATGCAGGTGTGGGTGATTATTATGGTACATATGAAGCCCAAGAATTAATTGCACAATATGAAGCAGAGTTGGGAATACAAATTTTGAAATTTGAGCATGCTTTCTACTGTAAATCTTGTGAAAACATGGCAACAGCGAAGACATGTCCGCATGATGCTTCTTCACACTTACATCTAAGTGGTACAAAAGTTCGAGAAAAATTAAAAAACGGTGAATCATTACCTAAAGAGTTCTCAAGACCTGAAGTAGCGGCAGTACTTATTAAAGGGTTACAAGAAAAATAACTTTAAAGGAGCTTAATTATGACTACTTCAAAAAATATTACTTGGCATGCATCAGAAGTAACTAAGGAAGAAAGACAACAGCGTAAAAACCATAAAAGTGCAGTTATTTGGTTTACTGGATTATCAGGTTCAGGAAAATCTACAATTTCTGTAGCATTGGAAAAAGCTTTATATGATCAACAAGTTCACACGTATCGTTTAGATGGAGATAACGTGAGACATGGACTTAATAAAAATCTTGGATTTAGCCCAGACGATCGTACGGAAAATATTCGTCGTATTGGTGAAGTGAGTAAACTGATGGTCGACGCTGGATTAGTAACAGTGACGGCATTTATTTCACCTTATCAAGCAGATAGAGACGTTGTTCGTGAACTATTAGCAGAAGATGAATTTATAGAAGTTTATACTTCATGTAGCCTGGATGAATGTGAAGCAAGAGACCCTAAAGGGTTATATCAAAAAGCACGCAACGGTGAGATTCAAGGGTTTACAGGTATAAACGCACCGTATGAAGAACCACAAAATCCAGAAATTGTCATAGATACAGAGCAATATAGTGTGGAAGATGCAGTTACTCAAATCATCGATTATTTAAAAACACATCAATATATTTAATTTGTAAGGACACAAGTTTAAGTCTTACAAGTTAAGCCAAACATAACCGTGTGAGCGCAGTAGTTTAGTAACACAATAATAGTTTTATCATAAGACTTATGTATAACTTTAAAAGGGGAAGATGGGATGGCCATATTAAATATCGTTGCTTACACTTTAATTACAGTCTTTATTTTAGATATTGTTATAGGTATCTTGCTTGTTAATAAAGGACAAAGTAGAAAACATTTCATGACCGAATTGAAAATGATCGTAATCTTACTTTGTGTATGCTTTTTAGGTTTAGGCATTTCATTAGTTACTATAGGTTATTTAGGAGGCAAATAGTAACGCTCACGTTTTATATGTTATACACATAAGGGGTTTAATGCAATTTAGTTTTGATCAATCACAATACTGTCGACTTAGTCTGAAGACTTGTTGACAGTTTTTTTATTGAATTACTCTGTTTAATAGTGTGATGATATTTATTTGATATCGCGTTGTATTGTGTGATTTTATTCAAAATACATTTTCCTTTATTATATGCGTTTATAGTATTGTGTTTAACGTCGTGATATAGTATATAGATAAAATTTTTAAAAAATCTTTTTGTTTCCGTATTAAAAATTAATGGTGACATTTGAGAGGTAAGGCAGGTCAGTCAGATATGAATAAAATGCTACAAGATATCCCAAAAGTTGAATTACATTGCCATTTAGATGGTTCTACTAGTGTTGAATTAATTAGACAATTAGCGATGGAGCAAGGCATAAAGTTAAATGAAGCGCGTCTATTTGTGAGTAGTAATTGTGAGAGTTTAGATGAATACTTGCAATGTTTTGATGAAATATTAAAAGTTTTACAGACACAAGATGCTTTAAGAAGAGCGGTTGTCGATGTTGCACAACAGGCACAACGCGATAATGTGAAATACATTGAAATTCGATTTGCGCCGCGATTTCATATGGATTTAGGATTAACGTTAACTGAAGTGATAGAAGCGGTTGAAGCTGGCGTACAAGAGGCTATTCATACATTAGACATTCAAGTTAACTTATTAGTTTGTGCAATGCGACAACATGAGTCAGAAGTTAATAAAGCACTTTTCGATTTTATTCAAAAATATGATAGTAAAGTCATCAATGGTATTGATTTCGCCGGCCCTGAGGCAGATTTCCCTCCTAAAGATATAGCAGCACCTATTCAATATGCCTTAGATCAAGGTTTCAATCTCACATTGCATGCAGGCGAGTGTGGTTGTATGCAAAATGTGGTAGAGTCTATCAAATTAGGGGCAAAGCGCATTGGTCATGGCGTTGCTATCAATCAAGATGAAGCAGCCTTACAGTTTGTAAAAGCACAGAATGTACTATTAGAAATGTGTCCTAAAAGTAATATTCAGACAAAAGCAATTGCAGATTTAAAAGAATTAAATATTCCTTATTTGCTAGACCAAGAGATTCCATTTCTTATAAATACTGACAATCGAACGGTTACTCAAACTTCCTTGAATGAAGAGTATGAATTGTTAGTAGATAACCAAATGATTACGTTAGAGCAAATTGAATACATTAATCAACGTGCGATTAACTATACTTTCTTATCAGATATAGAAAAAATGTCATTAAAAGCAAGGTTCCAGTCTTAAATAGACGAACAAACACTTGAATAATGGCCAAGGTACTTGATACTACTGATGATAGGAGCAAAGACATCGGTATTGGTCGTCTTCTAACTAGATAATAAAAAAACGTGACACCAATTGGTGTCACGGAATCTCTCGTTATAAATATGAAAATCTATAGTTTGCGACCTGTAGCTATAAATAAGCTTGCATCTTGCTTCATAAATATTTTCTGACCACTGTAAAAAGTATTAATCTGTGGGTTTGTCAGGCCTAATTCGTTAAAAGCATGGATGATATCTATTTGTTCAAAGCCATTATATACTTTTGGATGATAAATATTTTCATTTTTATCAAAATCAACAAGTATCATCATGCCTTCACTATTTAGGTGATTATAAAGCTTCTGTAATAATAATTGATAGTTACCACTGTGTAGTAAGACTAAAGATAATACAATAACATCATAATTTTTGTGGTTGAGTATTGTATCGTCTAAAAGTACATCGCCCACCAAGGTTTTAATGGAAGTTTGATTTAAATATGATACCTTGTGTTCAAATATATCTACCATATGTGGAGAAGCATCTATGAGCGTAACTGCTTCAAAATAATCTGCGATATTTAATGTTACAAGGCCAGTGCCACCACCATAGTCTAGCAAAGTTTGGTAGTTTGTATCTTTAATTTGTTGCGTTATTGCTTGAGTAATAACATGAGCGAGGTGTATTCTTTCAGGGTCATCGTATTTTTGTGCAATTTGGTCAAAACGATCTTTGTTCAAATAAAAGCTCCTTCATTTATAAGTAGGTTTGAAATATGCTTCTACTTATAAGGTTATTATAGATACTTTAAGTCTTTGATTGATTTTAGCATAGCGCTTTATATTTTTCAATTTCTTTTACTTGGTGATATGGAGGGGTGTTAAAGCAATATCGATAGGATGTGTATATGTGTAAATATTCCGATTATAGATAAATATATAATAATTGAATAAAAGTTAAATACTTAAATATTAAGAATTCAAATTAGATAAGGCTAAAGTATGATTGAGCTAATATTAAATTTGTGTTTTACTATATTCTGACAGTCATAATGAGGTGCAGACATGAAACGATTTTTAACTTACATACGTAAACATATCAAGGAATTAGATTATATTTTAATTATAAGTTTTTTGCTACTAGGCATTTTAGGCGTAATAATGGTTTACAGTGCCAGTATGGTGCCAGCTTCTAAAGGTTCTCTTACAGGTGGTGTACCTATTGAAAGTAATCATTTTATGAAAAGGCAATTTCTCTTTGTAGTAATTGGATTTTTAGTCATTATTTTCATCGGCGCTTTTATCAATATTAATGTATTAAAAAAGAGCAATATACAAAAGCTTATAATTATAGGTACTTTATGTTTATTACTCATTACAGTACTGATTGGGAAAGAAATCAACGGTTCGAGAAACTGGATTAACTTAGGACTGTTCAGTTTACAATCTTCGGAATTTTTAAAGTTAGCTTCAATTTTTTATCTATCATACATAATTAACCGGCGTATTTCGAGTTCTCGAGATTATCATTTAAAACATATGATTCCTCCATTAGGTGTGCTAGGTGTTGGTTTATTACTTGTGTTGATGCAAGGGGACCTAGGTGGCACATTGCTAACAGTCGCTATAATTGCTTCTATACTTATTTATTCAGATATAAAAAATAAAATTAAACTTCAAATTATGATGATTACGATGGTTCCCATTGTTTTTTATATTATTTATACATTGATATTTGATTCTAAAAACTTATATAGATTAAAAAGAATCAAGGTTATGTTAGATCCATTTAAATATGAAAGTGGAGACGGTTACCAATTAACTGGGGCACTGACCTCTATAGGAAATGGTGGTTTAACGGGCAGAGGCTTAGGTAATGGTATCGCCAAACTAGGATATTTACCAGAACCACATACAGATTTTATATTTACTGTGATAGCAGAAGAATTGGGTTTAATTGGTGTATTATGCACATTAATGGTTTATGGCGTTATTTTGTTTAAAGGGCTCATTTATGCAAATAAAGCAAAAAACCAATTTTATAAGTTAATTTGTGTAGGTGTTGTAAGTTATTTATTTATGCAAGTATTTATCAATCTTGCAGGTGTATCAGGCCTTATTCCATTAACAGGGGTAACATTACCGTTATTAAGTTACGGTGGTTCATCGATGTTAAGTATAAGTATTGCATTTGGTGCGTTGCTTGCAGTAGCTAGAAATATTAATAAGGAAAGGAAGGCTATGAAATGAAAAATTACGTAAATATGATTTTAGTTAGCATATGTTTTATGCTCTTAGTTTTATGTATACATACAGGTTTAACGAATGGCTTAGATGCTTTTGTTTATCATTGGTTACATGAATTAATAACTGCCGATATACTAGTTCATTATTTGTCTTTTATTTCTGCGATATTTTCTCCTCTGAATTGTTTGATTATGGTGCTGTTCATCCTGCTTGTATTATTTTTCTTTAATAAAGTTAAATTTTGGTGGTATGGTTTTTGGTGTTTTAGTGTATTTGCGATAGGCACATTTCTAAAGTATGTGATTCAACGCCCAAGACCGAGTATAGATATAGATGGTTATAGTTTTCCAAGTATGCATGTTTTAAGTGTTTGTTTATTAGTAAGTCTCATCTTATTATTAAAAAACAGCAAAATATTATCGGTAATCTGTGTACTATTAGTCATTTCTATTATGATTTCTAGAATCTATTTACAAGCACACTATTTTACAGATACATTGGGTAGCTTGCTTGTTTTATATATTATGCTTCAATCAATATATATCGGTAGAGAGCCGAAAGCTGTAAAAACGAATAATTGAGAAATCGTATTGTAAGTTTTAAAAATTATAACGTAAGCGGATCATAGAAATTAATTAAATTTAAAATATATCAGTAACATAATGGGGCAAATATAAAAATCATCTTAACACTGTGATTTTTATATTGCCCCATTTTTATTATGTTTCATTAACTTTATTTATAATTTCAGTAGCGTTTAAATTTAAGATGTTGCTGGTAATCACTTTATCAATATTTCTATTAAATAAAGAACGTAGTTTTTCTATTTCTTCTTTTTCTCCTGCTAAATAAATTTGTTTCCATTCATTTCTTTTAGCATTTATTTCCACAGTAGAAGCTAAGTTTTTGAGCCAACGTTCTTGGTTCGCTTTGACTCTTTCTTTAAACTCGTCTCTTTTTGAGCCGCCTTGCGTAAAGTCATCACCTTGTGGCCCTTGGTGTTCACGCCAATCATCTGTGTCTAAATCTAAAATAAAGTCTTTTTCTTTAACGATAGTACCTATTTCTGTTTCAATTAAACGTGCCTTATCTTGTTGTAAAACTAAAATACCAGTATAAGGATAGTTTCCTTGTAATGATTTCAATTGATCTAATTTAGGTTGATCCCCCCAATTAAACTCAGTATCTAAGGATATATGAGTTAATTTTTTAAATAATAATGATTCATCTGCAGTTAAAAATAGAATGAGACCTCTTTTTAACTCAGGTTCTACACTTTGAATTTCTGTTTCAACCTTTTTAATGACTTCTTTAGCTTGATTTTTTTCCTCATGGTCATCACTGTGTTTTGTTCTATAAGCTAAATCTTTTAGTGCATTTTTTAATTCGATTTTCCATTTTGTGCCTTGGTCAGGATGTGTATTTAAATAAATTGAAAATACTTTTTGGTTCTCTGTTGTACCATCATATTTTTCTAAGTTATTAATTTCTTCTTTTAAAAGCATTACACTTCACCCCTTAAAATCATAATATATTATTTAATTTCCTAAATTATAAGTTTTAAACTTATTGATATATCGTATATATAATAATAAGAGTTTCAAAAATAATAGTTGTGAATATAATAATTCGGAAATATTTGTAACGCTTACATATTAAGAATATAATAGACATAATTTTAAAGGGGTTGGTACAAATTGAAAGCAAATAAGAGTTTAATATTTATTTTAGGTGCACTTGGTGGTTTATTATACGGTTATGATAATGGTGTTATTTCAGGAGCGTTGCTCTTTATAAATGACGATATTCCATTAAACAGTTTTACAGAAGGTCTTGTAGTTTCATCCATGCTTATAGGTGCAATCATCGGTTCTGGTGGGAGTGGACCTTTATCGGATAGAATCGGAAGAAGACGTTTAGTATTAATCATTGCAATTATTTATATTGTCGGATCATTGATATTAGCGGTTGCGCAAAATATGCCAACGCTTGTGTTTGGACGTCTTATTATTGGTCTGGCTGTAGGTGGCTCAATGGCAACGGTGCCTGTCTATTTATCAGAAATGGCTCCAACAGCTTATCGTGGTTCGCTTGGCTCATTGAATCAATTAATGATTACAATTGGAATTTTAGCAGCGTATCTCGTTAATTATGCTTTTGCCGATATAGAAGGATGGCGTTGGATGCTAGGTTTAGCAATAGTACCATCTGTTATCTTATTAATTGGTATAGCATTTATGCCTGAGAGTCCAAGATGGTTATTGGAACACAGGAATGAAAGGGCTGCAAGAGATGTTATGAGAATTACATTTAATGATGATAATGAGATTAATACAGAAATTAAAGAGATGAAAGAACTATCAGCAATTTCAGAATCAACTTGGACTATTTTAAAATCTCCTTGGTTAAGACCGACATTAATCATTGGGTGTATTTTTGCATTATTTCAACAAATCATAGGTATTAATGCGATTATATTTTATGCACCTACTATTTTTAGTAAAGCAGGATTAGGTGAAGCAACTTCTATTTTAGGAACGGTAGGAATTGGGACGATCAATGTACTTGTAACGATTGTAGCGGTGTTTATAGCGGATAAAGTTGATCGTAAGAAGTTGTTGATAACCGGGAATATCGGGATGGTAGCTTCATTACTTATTATGGCAATCTTAATATGGACCATTGGTATCGCATCATCAGCAGGTATTATTATCGTGTGTTTATCACTATTTATTGTATTCTTTGGTTTAACTTGGGGGCCTATCCTTTGGGTTATGTTGCCAGAAATGTTCCCGATGCGTGCGCGTGGTGCAGCTACTGGTTTAGCAACGCTTGTATTAAATTTCGGTACATTACTTGTTGCGCAACTATTTCCAGTGTTAAATCATGCACTAAGTACAGAATGGGTATTCTTGATTTTTGCAGTTATTGGTATATTTGCAATGTACTTTGTAATAAAATATTTGCCAGAAACGCGAGGACGGAGTTTAGAAGAAATTGAATATGATTTAAGAGACCGGACATCTGGAAACGACACAATAAAATACAAGGGTTAGAATAAACATATACACAATTATTCGTCGTTATAAGACATACTTTGATAAAATAATCACTTTCAAACAGACTTAATTTAATGAATAGAAAATTAATAAAAATGGGTGATACGATGGTTATTCTAAAAATTGAGAATTTAACAAAAAAATTTGGTGATTTCTATGCATTAAATGGTGTGAATATGGAATTAAACGCAGGGGAGATTTACGGTTTTATCGGTCCAAATGGTGCAGGAAAATCTACTACGATCAAGTCTATATTAGGCTTGTTGAAACCAACACAAGGCTTAATTGAAGTGTTTGGGAAAGATGCGATGACTGAAGCTGTTGAGGTTCACAAAGATATTGCATTTGTACCAGGAGATGTTAATCTATGGCCAAACTTGACTGGTGGTGAAATTATAGATTTCTTTTTACATTTACATCCTAATGCTAACCATGAAAAGAAAAAGGATTTGATTAAACGTTTCGAGTTAGACATTACCAAAAAATGTAGCGCTTATTCAACGGGTAATCGTCAAAAAGTAGCCTTGATTACTGCTTTTAGTATAGATGCAAGTTTGTATATATTAGATGAGCCTACTTCAGGTCTAGATCCACTTATGGAAGACGTATTCCAAGAATGTGTAAGAACTGTTAAAAGGGACAACAAAAGTGTATTGCTTTCTAGTCATATTTTAAGTGAAGTAGAAAAATTGTGTGATCGTGTGGGGATTATTCGCAATGGTGAGGTTGTGGAGACGGGAACATTAGAAGAAATGAGGCATTTAACACGCATGCAGTTTATCGTCGAGTCACAACAAAAATTAGAAAATTTATCACAAGTGCATGGTGTTCATAACATTCAGCAAGATTATTCAACATATCGCTTTGAAGTAGATGCAAATTGTGTATCAGATGTAATTAAATACTTAGGGAAATATGATGTTAAGAAATTAGAATCTATGCCACCAACGTTAGAAGCATTATTCAAACGTCATTATGATAACCATAGTGAAGAGGAGGAATAATTATGGGGGCATCATTATTCCAAACGCCGAAACTTTTTTATTTTTATTTAAAGCGTAATAAATTCAAAATTTTTCTATGGCTTACACTTTTAACTATTTTAACATTACTTATCCCGCCAGCTTTTGAAAACATGTATCCTAATGAATCGAAGATGGGGCCAATAATAGAAATGTCGAAGAACCCTGCAATGGAAGTTATGCTAGGGCCAGGAGATTTCAACGATGTTAATATTGGTGTATTGTTTGCGCATGAAATGACTTTGTTTACGGGTATTATGGTAGCTATTATGAACATTCTCATTGTAGCTAGAGATACACGTGGGGATGAAGCGGATGGTAGGACAGAAATTTTAAAAGCATTACCAATAGGGAAACATGCACCATTAATTAGTCATTTATTGCTGAGTATATTTAGCAATGGTCTGTTAGCTATTTTATTTGTGGTAGGACTTACATGTTTAAATACCAATTCTATAGTTTTTTCAGGTGCCTTAGTTTATGGCTTTAGTATGGGCGTCTTCGGTTTAATGTTTAGTGCACTAACGATGGTTATCTCACAACTTGTATCATCGGGTGGAGAAACGGCGAGTATGAGTATTGCCATTTTGTTATTGATGTATTTAGTTAGGGCTTTTGGTGATATAGCCAATGAACAAATATCAATGTACTCACCTATGGGGTGGTTGTCTAGAGTCTATGCTTTTTCAGAAAATAACTGGTGGCCAATTTTTACCATGCTCGTTGTGACTGTTTTAATGTATGTTATCGCATTAGCATTAAATCATATTAGAGATATAAACGCTAAGATGCTACCACAATTACCAAGTAGAAAGCGTGCAACGTGGTACATGAAATCGCCACTAGGCTTACAAATAAAATTACAAAAAGCGGGTTTTTGCTATTTTGCTATCGGATTATTCGTACTCGGACTTTCCTATGGGTCTATCTTTGGCGATTTAGATCGTTTTTTCAAAGATAATCCATTATTACAATCAATGCTTTCCAATAAAGGTAATAATTATGTTGAACAATTTTTGCCACAATTGATGTTAGTTATGAGCTTAATCAGTACAATACCATCATTGATGTCACTGTTTAAAATTAAAAAGAGTATTGATATGGGTTATGCGATGCTTGTATTAGCAAACACAGTATCACGAATCAATTTTTTATCTAGTTTCTTGATTTTAAGTATTATTAACGCTATAGTTATGATTTCTTTAGCTGCTCTAGGTTTATATGTAGGGCAAGTTTATGCATTAGAAAACGCAATTGATTTTGGAACGATTATGCAATCAGCAATGGTCTTTATCCCAGCAATATTGGTTTTTGTAGGACTTGGTACTTTGGTTATTGGTTGGGGTATTAAGTTTACAAATGTAGTATATCTTTATTTAGCTTACACCTTTGTAGTAAATTACTTAGGCGTGTTATTAAATGTAAAAGCATGGATGAAAGATATTACACCGTTTAATCATATTCCGAATATACCAGTAGATGATTTTAAATTATTACCACTGGTGATATTAACTATTATTGCAATAATGATGTGTATCATAGGCATTATCGGTTTTAAACAACGAGATTTATAGTGCTCAGTTGTAAACAATCAGTAAAAAATTAAAAGGCGAGTATATGACATCAACATTAATTATTGGTGTTATATACTCGCCTTTATTTGTCTTCTAGTTTGTTTGAAGCAAGTTGAATTGAGAAGTTTCAAGAATTATGGTAATAGTTTTTGTATTGTGCGAATCAATTTAACATGTCTTGCTGTTGATTTCGGATTGTATTTTTTATTGTTTTTAGCTACATGTTGTAACGATATGTTCATGGATGCTAGATATTAAAATAACAATGAAATTAAGGCTAGGATTGGTAAGCCGCCTTGTTTCAATAAAATAGATTTTTGACTTGTTACGGCACCATATATCGCAACGATAATCATGTACACTAATATACAAGCAACTAACTCTTTAGCATTGTTTGAAAAGAATAAAGCATATAGTAAGAATACGCCTAAAAGGCCATTGTAAACGCCTTGGTTTTTCAGAAGTGTTTTTAAATTATCTTGTTGTAGCGCTTGTTTAGTCATTTTAAATAAATTGCTCGTTTTGTCAGAAGTTGTTGCAAAAGTCTGCAAGGCCATGATATAGAAAAACTCTGCGGCAACTAATAAAACTAAAATCATTGATATGATACTCATACAAATAGCTCCTTTAGTAAATAATTAATTTTTACATCTTTATGATTATATAGAAATAGCAATGAAAAATAAATATAAATTATGATTAATTTTTATATGAACGTACATGAATGAAATGTGTAGTCTTTAAAAGATCATGTATAGGCATGAAGTAGCATCATTATTATTTAGCCTTTTGGATATGTTACAGCTAAGTATATGATTAGTAAGATATCAATGCCTCAATAGCATTAACGTCTTATCAATGCTGTCAATTCTCCTTCAAACACTTTATCTTCGTTTTGGTTAAATGTCGATAATAATACTGTGAGTAAACCTTGGTCGTGTTTCGTGGCTTGTTTTTTCAATACTTTTATTTTTGTGTAAAGTTCATCTTCAGGATATACGGGCTTGATAAATTTAATATGATTCATATGTGTACCTGCGATTACATCTTCACCATACTTACCTGCTTCGATCCATAATTTGAATGAAATGGACAATGTGTGTATACCTGAGGCAATGATGCCATTGAATCTACCTTGTGCAGCTTTTTCTTTATCCAAATGCATATATTGTGGGTCGAATTCTTGGGCAAAGTTGATAATATCTTGCTCACTTATCTTATGAGGAGGTGTAGTAAATACATCATCTATTTCAAATTCATCCAGTTTCATAATTTTTAAATACTCCTCTACTGTAGTAATTCATCATTAATTGGTCCAAAATGCTTAAGTGCTATCCTTAGAAATTTGTTTGAAGCGCTTGAAGCCCGAGTTTAATCGTTTGATTAGGCATTTGGAATATTAATAAAGTCTTGTTGGTTCAATGTGACAGGTTCACCTTGTTCATACATTTTTTCTACGTGAAATTCTCCCCAATAACATAAAGAAGATAAAATATTACCAAGTGTTCGACCATATTCAGAAAGTTCGTATTCAACTTTCGGCGGAACTTGGTCGTAAACGATACGATTGATAATGCCGTCTTTCTCTAATTCACGTAATTGCTGGGTTAACATTTTTTGAGTAATAGTTGGTATCGCTCGTTTTAATGCAGAAGTTCGCATTAAGCCATTATTTTGTAAGTGACATAGTATGACAGGCTTCCATTTACCACCAATGACGTCAATTGTAGCTTCAACGCCTATATTGTATGTTTTACTCATATGATTTCCTCCTTATAGGTACTAAAAGGTACCTATATTACTTTAAAGTGCGTACTTCCTCTTCTTGCATGTGTGATATATAGTAACACAATCAACAAAATTAAGGAGAGAAAATAACTTATGAAGAAAAATAAATTTGCTATTTTGGCTTTAGCGATGTCAGCTTTTGCAATTGGTATGACGGAGTTTATTAGTGTTGGTTTATTACCGTTAATTAAAGATTCATTTAATACAACTATTTCTTTGGCTGGTTTAACTGTTTCGTTATATGCAGTAGGTGTAACGATTGGTGCGCCATTACTTACTCCATTAACTAATAGAATGAAACGCAAGCATTTGCTTATAGGTATTATGTTAATATTTATTATCGCAAATGCACTCGCTGCTTTTGCTACAACTTTGAGTATGTTGTTGGCTATGCGTATACTGTCTGCATTAATGCATGGCGTATTTATGTCTATAGCGACTGCTATCGCCAGTGATTTAGTAACACCTGACAAACGTTCAAGCGCTATTGCAATGATGTTTACGGGATTGACTGTTGCAACGATTACCGGTGTGCCTCTAGGAACATGGATTGGCCAACAATTTGGTTGGGAAGCTTCATTTATTACAATTGCGCTAATTGGTTTGATCAGTTTAATCGTTAATGTATTTACTGTTCCTAAAGATCTTAATGAATATGAACAAGCTTCAATGTTAGAACAATTAACTGTATTTAAAAATAAATCTTTGATGATGATTTATTTAATTACAGCATTAGGTTATGGTGGAACATTTGTCGTATACACTTATTTGACGACCATGCTTACAGATGTATTAAATTATAGTGATGACGCCGTTGTAGTTTTATTAGTTGTCTATGGCGTAATGGTTGCAATCGGGAATACACTAGGCGGTAAATTAACAAATAATCAGCCCACTAAAGTGCTGATAGGTATATTTTTAGTACAAGCACTAGTCTTATTACTTGTAGGTATAACCGTTACGCATCATGTATTAGGCACATTAATCGTATTACTTATGGGTTTATTTGCTTTTATGAATGTACCAGGACTACAACTGATTGTAGTACTTTTTGCTGAACGTAGAAACAAAGCGACAACGAATTTCGCATCAAGTTTAAACATTGCTTCGTTTAATATTGGGATCACATTAGGATCTGTTATTGGTGGGTTTGTACTAAATCATTTCGGTATTACAATGACACCATATTTTGGCTTTGGAATGGTAATCATTGCTAGTGTTATGATGTATATCATTCATAAAAAAGAAACGACAGTAGAACTTAAAGTTTCTTAAGGAATTAAAATAAGTTAATAAAATGTGAAATGAAAATATGTTTGTTTTGGTAATTAATTTCACTAAATTCGATTGAAAATAACTAGAAATTTTATAAAATGTTATTTTATGTTTGAATTAATACGCTTTGGAATTTAAACTTATTAATGCGTGATATGTTTTAAAATTCAATCGAAAGAAGTGAATGTTCATGAATGTGAAAGAAAAATTATTTGAGAAGTTAGAACAGAAGGAAGCTGACATGGTTCAGCATCGTCGTTATTTGCATCAGCACCCTGAGTTGTCTTTCCAAGAAAATGCTACAGCAGAGTATATCAAAGCTTTTTATAAGGATAAAGATGTAGTAGTCACGCAACCGGTGGCTGAGAGTAATGCAATTATTGTAGAAATCAAAGGCCAACACCCTGGTAATACGATAGGTTTGCGTGCAGATTTTGATGCGTTACCTATACATGAAGAAGCGGACGTCCCTTTTAAATCAAAGAACGAAGGTGTAATGCATGCTTGTGGTCATGATGCGCATACGGCTTATTTACTAGGTTTAGCGGACGCACTAATTGATATCAAAGATGAACTGCCAGGCACAATTAAAATTATCCATCAACATGCGGAAGAAATGCCTCCAGGTGGCGCACAGCAAATTATGGCATCAGGTGCGTTAAGTGATTTAGATGAGGTATATGGTATTCATGTTGTGCCAGTCGCTGGTCCAGAAGTAATTGGTTATAATACAGGCAATGCTTTTGCTGGAAGCTCAACGTTCACATTAACAATTAAAGGATTAGGTGGACATGCTGCAAGCCCGCATAAGACACACGATGCCTTAGTAGCGGGAACAAACTTTGTAAATACGCTCCAAACAATTGTGTCTAGACGTATTGATCCTTCGGAGATGGGTGTTGTTACTGTTGGTTCTTTCGATGCACCAGGTGGCGCTAATGTCATTCAAGATAAAGTGACGATTAAAGGTACTGCACGTTATCTTAATGATGATTTAGAACAATTTATGTATGAAGAAATTGAGAAAGTCGCAAAAAGTGTCGCAGTAGGATTCGATATTACGTATGACTTAGATTATCAATTTGGTTATCCAGTCTTATACAACCATCCTGATCAAACACAAGCGGTAACAGACATTTTATCAACAAGCCAGGGAGACTATTTTAAACATTTAGTTGAAATTCCTGCAGTTTCAGGTTCAGAAGACTTTGCTTATTATTTAAAAGAAATACCAGGGACATTTTTCATTGTAGGTTGTAAGCCAGAACATATAGAAGACCCTTATATGAATCATCATCCTAAGTTTGAAGTTAATGAAAATGCACTCTTGGTATCTGCAAAATCATTAGGTGAGATTGCGATTAATAGATTATCTGCTAAGGCTTAATAAAGTAAATACCCGCAACGCATGCTAATGCGTTATGCTGATTATGTATTGCGTTGTAATTTTCTATCATTTTGCAAAATAAAACACTTTCAAAAAGTTCAATGTGCAGTGAACTTTTCGAAAGTGTTATTTTTTATCATTTTTTATCCATGTTTTAAATTATTAGATCTTATAACGTTCTACGAGCTGGTTTACTATCATCGGAAAGTTTAGCTGATAAGATCAACGCAACTACTGAAATACCAGTTGCAACCATAAATGTCACGTTTACACCATGGATGATACCTTCAACGCCATCACTTGGATTAGCTGATACAGACATTAATGTGATAAATAAAGCTGTACCAATGGCACCTGCCATTTGTCTGAAAGTATTGTTCATTGCAGTACCATGCGCAATGAGATGATTTGGTAACTGATTAATGGCTAACGTGGTCATAGGCATCATTACCATTGCGATAGAAATCATTCGTAAGGCGTTAGATATTGCAAGGTAAGTAAAACTAGTATGCGCTGTTAGTACAGTAAACGGTACGGATGACGCTACTAATACGAGTAACCCGATACGTGCTAACCACGTTCCACCGAATTTATCGAATAAATAGCCTGTAAGTGGGTTCATAAGGCCCATGACTACTGCACCTGGTAGTAAGACAAGACCAGATTCTAGCGCAGAGAACTGTAACATATTTTGCATATAGAGCGGCAATATAATGTTTGTAGCAATTAATACACCGAATACAAACATACTTAATACTGTACCTAACGTATAGACATTGTAACTAAACACTCTAAATTCAAGCATAGGTTCTTTTAGCTTCAATTGACGACGAATGAATACAACCAATGAAACAATACCTACGATTAATGGAGCTATGAATTGCACGCTGCTCCAACCTGCTTCACCTACAGAACTGAAACTATATAATAGTCCACCAAATCCTAATGTAGATAGAATTACTGATGGTGTATCTAATTTTGGATGTGAAGTTTCGGTCACATTTTTCAATAGGAAAATTGACGCAATAATAATAATAACTGCGATAGGGAATACAACATAGAAGACACTTCTCCATGATAGATGTTCTACTAATACACCTGATAACGTTGGCCCTATAGCTGGCGCAAATGCAATTACGAGACCAAAAAGTCCCATTGCAGTACCACGTTTTTCTTTAGGAAAAGTTAAAAATAGAATTGTTTGCATCAATGGCATCATAATACCAGCACCTGCTGCTTGTAAGACGCGTCCGATAAGTAGCATTGAAAAGTCTGAGCCTACTGCACAGAGTAAGGTACCTGCGGCAAAGATGCTCATGGCAGTTAAGAATAATTGCCTCGATGTATATCTTTCAATTAAAAATGCTGTTACTGGAATCATTATCCCATTTATAAGCATAAATATAGACTGTAACCATTGTACAGTGCTTTCAGTTACTTGGAGGTCTTTCATAATTGGCGGTAATGCCGTACCAAGTAACGTTTGGTTCAAAATCGTAATAAATGCCCCAGATAGTAGCACAATAAATAAGGGGATTCTTTTTTCAACATGGAAAGTATCATTTGAACTCAATCGTATCACTTCTTTCATTAAAAATTACACAGTTTTATATTATATCACTAAGCACAAGTTAAAGCTAAATGTTGAACTGTGAAAAATAAATTTCATCAATAAAACTTATGAAAATAGAAAATTATAGTAGAATATTTGGAAGTGAACATAAATATAATGCACTGAAATAAGCATCATTTTCGAGGTTACGACAGATATTTGTGTTCTAACCTCGTTTTCGATAACATTTTACAACTGTATGCTAGAAATACTACATGAGATATATCCTAAATGTCAAAGTTATTTCAGAATTAGCTATATTTTAAAAATCAAGTACTTCGCAAATTTGATTAGGCTTTAAGTATAATTAGTAGCATATTATAATAGGAAAGTATTGATATGATTAAAGTCATAATTGTATCTTTTTAGATAAAGAAGGATTAGAATTATGGTGTTATTGAGTAATAGGGTTACTTTGTATTAACGAAAGTATAATCTATGGTTGGTGTTTACATACGTAAATACGATAATTATAGATTTAGAATTAAAGGAGAGTTAATAATGAATAAAAAAGATTTAGTCGCTCCAGATACGTATAATATCGTTAGCGAAATAGAAAAATATACAGCTGATGAAAATAAAAAAGCTATTATTTTTGAAAATGCTGAGGGCGAAACATATTCAATCACATATGACCAATTGGTAAAAAATGCTAACCAAGTCGGTAATATGTTTTTAAAACATGGCTTACAAAAAGGTGACAAAGTACTTGTAATGATGCCACGTTCTATTGAAACGTATGAAATTTACATAGCTGCTTTGAAATTGGGCATTGTCGTTATTCCAAGTTCTGAAATGTTACGTACAAAAGATTTACAATATAGAATTTCACACGGAGAGGTCAAAGCTATCGTAGTAACTGCTGAGCGCATTGATGAATTTAAAGCAGTCAAAGAATACAACACATTAACAAAATTTATTGTTGGTGGAGCGTATGATGATTGGTATACGGTCGATTCAGAATCAGCCAAAGAAGCAGATCAATTACAAATTGTCGACACATCTAAAGATGATGTTGCCTTATTATCATACACGTCTGGTACCACAGGTAATCCGAAAGCTGTCGTACATTCACATGGATGGGGTTATGCGCATATGCAAATGGCGCCTAAACATTGGTTGAGTATCAAAGAAGACGATATTGCATGGGCTACTGCAGCACCTGGTTGGCAAAAATGGGTATGGAGTCCATTTTTATCAATTATGGGGTCAGGAGCAACGGCATTTGTTTATAACGGCAAATTTAACGCTGAAAAATACTTAGAATTACTCCAAAATTATAAAATTAATGTCCTTTGTTGTACGCCTACTGAATATCGTTTAATGGCAAAACTACCTAACCTAACAGACTATAATTTAGAATACTTGCATAGCGCAGTTTCTGCAGGTGAACCTTTAAATAGAGAAGTTGTAGAAAAATTCCAAACTAATTTTAACCTTACAGTTAGAGATGGTTATGGACAAACGGAGAGTACTTTATTAATTGGTTTCTTAAAAGATACAGAAAGTCGTCCAGGATCTATGGGTAAAGCAATTCCTGGTAGTCATGTTACTGTCATTAATGATGACGGTGAACGAGCAGAAATAGGTGAAGTGGGCAATATAGCAGTGCCGTTAGACTTACCGGCGTTATTCAAAGGTTATTATAAAGATCCTGAACGCACTGCTGAGCCTAGAGTAGGTGATTATTATATCACAGGTGATTTAGCCAAATTAGATGCGGATGGTTATTTCTGGTTTGAAGGACGTAAAGATGACATTATCATTAGTTCTGGGTATACAATTGGACCTTTTGAAGTAGAAGACTCCCTTACAAAACATGAATTTGTAAAAGAATGTGCTGTAGTTGCTAGCCCACATGAAATCAGAGGGAATATCGTTAAAGCCTTTGTTATCTTGCAAGAGGGTATATCTGCAACGGATGATACAGTCAAAACACTTCAAGATTATGTAAAACAAGACGTCGCGCCATACAAATATCCACGTGATATTGAGTTTGTAGAAGACTTACCTAAAACAAACTCAGGTAAGATTAGACGTATTGAATTAAGAGAAGCAGAAAAGCATAAGTAATTCAGTTATTGAATAAAATATAAAAGTTAGGCACGGTTATTCAGTTGAATAACCGTGCCTAACTGATTTTAAAAGATATTGATTCAATAATTATTGAAATGAAGCACCAATTAATGCAAAGCCGATCAAGATCACTAAATAGGCAATTGACCAAATAAGTGCTGATTTTTTAGAAAAACGATTTGTAGCTAAGAGCATTACGCCAAATACATAAGCGCCAATAAGTGTTTGTAAGTTGAATGCACCAAGAAAGCTGTTGCCTTTATCAAAGATATTGAGACTTGTTATGACATAGTCCGTTGGTGACAAGCCTGCAATCCATTGGATAACAATTACGATAAGTCCAATTACACTAGTGATAACTGTATAGCTTAATGTAGCTGAAAAAATAGATTTAGCACTAGCATCAGATTTCATAATTTTTGAAATTAATAAGAAAATAACGAATGTAATACCGATGCCGATGATGCCGCCAACAATGCCACTAATGATTCCGGTGATTTGTCCTATAGCTTTCGTTTGTTCAAGCTGTTGTCCGCTTAAACCAGTATCTTTAAACAAGGTATCATAGTCAATTAAACTACTACTAACTATGGTAGATAGTACCACAACGACTATAGCGATAAGTAGTTTTAATGCCCATTTAGGATTAGCTCGTAAATTTGAAAAATGTTGAGCTAACGGTAATTTAGATGTTTCCATATGTATATTGCCTCCTAAGTGTATCTTTTTAAAAAGCATAACACGTGCTACAATATATTAAAACAACTTAATAAAAATTAATCAAATACAAATAAAAATTTTAATCATAATGTAAAATTAGTTTTTTGTTAACATTTTATCGTTAAGTTTTAATTGCTAATTTATGATATTTCGTATGTTTATTATTGTGGGTAGTCTTTCAACATATTGAGTTAAAAAATACAAAGGGGTGCAAATTGATGTTATATTACTATAAGTTATTTTGGATTAACGCCTTAAATGTTACAGGAAGATCACGAAGAAAAGAGTATTGGTATCCTATGTTAATGAATATGCTGCTTTACACTGTGATGAGTTTGTTTTTATATATCGTACCAATTCCAACCATAATAGAGGAAATAGTTGGTTGGGTCATATATATATTAGTCATAATTGCTATGTTCACTGTCACAGTTAGAAGGTTTCATGATGTAGGTATGACGATGTTAATTCCTATTTTGTTTTTTTTAATTACTTTTTTAGAAGATATAAATAGATGGATAGACACAGATATTACGACCATGGATAATCCTGTGGTGGGTATTGTATTAGTTATAGTTGGGGTTATTTATCTGGTTATTGCAATTGTTGCATTAGTTGTTTGTTGTTCAAAAGGGCAAAAAGAAGATAACCAATACGGTCCGAACCCTAAAAGAACGGTCCATAAAAAATAAGCACTCACTCTTTTTCTATAAATAAAGATTTTATAGCTATTGATGATGATATAATTAAGTCAATTTGGAAGCTTTGAACAAGGGCGTGAAGGTAATGTGTAATCAAAGAAAAAGAAAGTTAAGTAGAGAGAGTAAAGAAAGTATATTTACTATAATACTAGATATATTGATTAATATAATTGGCGGGATAGTAAAAGTGATTAAAAATATTGTGACTTTGTATGGTGTGAAAATAATTGTAATAGTATATAAAATATAAGAACCCCAAAAGTTGAATTATAAGTTCAGCTTTTGGGGTTTATTACATTTAAATGGAAGTATATTTAATTAGTGCTTCATTATTAATATTAATCAGTTGGTTATCGTACAGTTGTTACTTTTATTTATTGAAAGAAGCCAGAAATTGATTTAACTTCTAAGAATTCTTCAATACCATAGTCTCCCCATTCTCTACCGATACCAGATTGTTTATAACCACCAAATGGCATATCAGCGCTTCTTGGGTATTCATTAATTTCAATAACGCCTGCTTCAAATGCAGTAGCTACTTTTTGTAAAGTATCCATATCTGAACCATACACATATGCAGCTAAACCATATTTTGTATCATTTGCAATTTTGATTGCTTCATCAACATCGCTGTAAGTGATAATAGACATGACTGGTCCAAATATTTCTTCTTGAGCGATAGTCATATGATTATCTACATTTGAGAAAATAGTTGGTTTAATGAAGTAGCCTGTTTCTAGTCCTTCAGGTTTACCTTCTCCACCTAATTCAATTGTTGCGCCTTCTTGTGCACCAATTTTAATAAATTCTTGGATTTGGTTAAATTGTTTACTGTTAATGACTGGTCCCATCTCTACTGTTGCATCCTGTGGGTCGCCAACTTTGATTGCACTCATTTTTTCTTTTACTTTTTCAATAAATTGATCTTTGATTGATTCTGGAACAAGCGTTCTTGAGCCAGCAATACAAACTTGTCCTGAATTGCCAACTACTTTATGAACTGCTGCATCTGCAGCTTTGTCTAAATCAGCATCTTCTAAGATGACATAAGGTGATTTACCACCTAATTCAAGTGATACTTTTTTAAAATCTTTACTTGCTTTTTCCATGATTTTACTACCAGTATTACCAGAGCCAGTGAAAGATACCATTCTAATTTTTTCATTTTCAGAGATTGGGTTACCTACACCAAGACCATCGCCATTTACCAAGTTGAAGACGCCTTTTGGCACGCCTACTTTATCAAAAATTTCTGCTAAGATAATTGCAGCAAATGGTGTTTCTTCTGATGGTTTTAAGACTACACTACTACCTGCTGCAAATGCACCTGCTAATTTCAAGGCAGTTTGATTTGTAGGGAAGTTCCAAGGTGTAATTAATCCTGCTACACCGATTGCTTCTTTTATAACGATATTATTGCCTCTACGCTCTCTAAAATTAAAGTTATCTAAAGCATCTCTTGCTGCTTTAAAATGTGATAATCCCATTTCGTAGTGGACATTTTCAGATGCTGTAACTGGTGTACCAAGCTCTAAAGTCATCGCTTTGATTAAATCTTCTTTACGATTTTCGTATTCTTTGACGATATCGTTAAGTAAGTTTTGACGGTATTCTACTGAAGTATTACGGAATTCTAAATAAACGCTATCTGCAGCGTTAACTGCATCTTCAACGTCTTGAGCATTACCTTTAGCAATTTTACCAAAAGCTTCTTCTGTTGCTGGATTGATAACATCCATTGTTTCGTTGCTGTGACTCTCTACCCATTCACCGTTGATATATTGTTTGGTTTGATTGAACATATTTACACTCCTCTTAGTCTTTTATATTCATAGTCCAGTTCTTGTGAAGTGAATTTCAAACTGACATTAGGTGATAATACTACCGTTTTAATCGGGTTTCAATATTTTTGCTTAAATATTTAGAAAATATTTTAACGTTATTATTATTTGAAATTTCAATAAATTTTACTTTTCTAAAACACTTATTGGACCATTTGAATTTATAAAAATCATGCTATGTGTTAAATCAATAGGTGACATTTCAAAATCAGAAAGTACCCACTCATAGATGATGCCAGTATAAGCTGAAGCGATATAAGTACATAAGAATTGATCATCAATTTCTAAATTGTGGTTATTAACAATAGTATTGCTTAAAAAGTTAATATAGTTTTCTTTAAAATAGTGATACATGTCTAAATTGAATCTAGTGTCATTCAGTATTAAAGTTTTGAATAAATAACGATGATGAATAATATAATGAAAAACTTGGTTTGCTAAGTACAATTGAGCATCTAAAATATTTTGATGCTTATTAAAGAAGACATAAGGATTACCAAATAATTCGTTGAGCGTTTGTGTTTTAATGTTGTTGTATAACATATCAATATTTTTATAGTATTTATAGAATGTGGCACGTGTGATATTAGCCTCGTTGCATATATCAGATACTGTCATGTCAGTTAAATCACGTTTTTCTAGTAATGATAGCATTGAAGTTGTAATGCTTTTTTTGGTTTTATTTCGCTTATTTGTATAAATAAAAAACACTCCTTAAAAATAAACAATTATAAATAAAGTGTATATTTTTGAACTTTCGCTTACTTTAATGAGTATAACGAAATAACTATAATGAAATAAAGCTATTGAGAAAGAAGGAAAAGAAATGCTAAATGAAGATTTAAAAACAGTGTTGCTACACAATTATCGGCATCGTATAAATAAAGACGATGATTTTGATATTAATTCTGAGTTAGAGAAATTATTGAATGATATTGGCTATTCAACTGCGGATGCTGGTGGGGAAGTTACATTCTATGGTAAGGATCCAATACAACCTAGTACACTAAGAATTGCTTCATTAGCAGGTATAGGCTTAGCCGCCAAATCCGTTGCGCTTGCTTCCTTATGGCAAAACAGGGGAGGTAACGGACAAGATATTTATGTAGATATAAGAAAGGCATTGAAACGTTTATCTCCTTTTTATGAAAGAAAATGGGAAACATTAAATGGCTTTCCTGCTAAACAGCAATATTTTCCAAATAATCCAACACGATTTAGTTTTTATCAAACAAAAGATAATCGATGGGTGATGCCATTAAATCCTTATCCAAGTTCACATAGACATACGCTTGAACTCATCAAAGCATTACCAAACAAACAGTCTGTCGCTCATGCGATTAAACAGTGGGACGCCAAAGATTTGGAAGAAGCTGCTGCAGAAAAAGGTGTCGTCATGCCTATGGTAAGAACATTGCCGGAATTTATGCAAGAAGAACAGTTTGAATATATCGCTAAAGAACCACTTGTTACGATAGAGAAAATTGGTGAGTCAGAACCCGAGAGTTTCAGTGAAAACCCTCAACAACCATTGGATGGCATCCGTGCGTTAGGCATGGGACATGTAATTGCTGGGGCTGGTTTAGGAAGAGGCTTAGCTTTACATGGCACAGATGTGTTAAATGTTTGGAGACCTTCTGAGCTAGAAGAGGAAACGTTATTATTAACTTCACATATCGGCATGAGATCAACCTATTTAGATATCGATCATTCAACTGAACATCAACAAAAATTTGATGACCTATTAAAATCAGCAGATATCTTTTTCATGAATAAAAGATATGGTTTCATGCAAGAGAGACATTTAACACCTTATGAACTTGCCGAAAAAAGACCCGGGATTATTCATTGTTCTGTTAGTTGTTATGGTGATCAAGGACCATGGTCAGATAGAAATGGTTTCGATCAAACTGCCGGAAGCGCTACAGGTGTTATGGCATTAGAGGGTACAGAAGACCAACCTAAGTTACCACCAATCGTGGTTGTGAATGACTATGTCATATCATGGTTGTTAGAAACAGGAGCAATTAAAGCGTTAGAAAGAAGAGCGAAAGAAGGCGGCAGTTATAGAGTTCAGGTTAATTTGAGTCGTGTTTCTCTCTATTTAATGTCATTAGGTATTTTTGAAAAAGCATATGTAAATGATGTTTTTAATACGACAGATACGCATGCAATTGTCGCTCCTGACCAATTTGAAGCTGAGACACCACTCGGACATTATATCGGTGTGACTGATCAAGTGACAATGTCAGAAACACCTGGCCATTACCATACTACGTTAATTCCTAGAGGATCTAGTAAACCAGAATGGTTATCGTAAGATTTAAAGTATAGATAATTTCTATGCGGTTGTAGTTAGTTTGATAACTAGGATTATGTTTAACAATGATATAACAACAAGAACAAAGCAGATGAAGTGTTCATAGATTGAACGTTTCATCTGCTTTTTATACGCTTATTTATTCAGGTAGTCGCTTATGTTTTAAGTCCATCCATATTAATAAGATAATGGTGAATGCTAGCGACAAAATACTTATAATAATAATGAGTGAAAAGGCATCGTCATATGCTGCTTTGCCAGCCTCGATAAGTTCATTACTGATAGATAAAGGAAGTTGTTCTGCTTGAATCAATGTCTCATCTAAACTGCCTTTTGCCTTAGATAAATCAATAGAATTACTATTAAAATTAAAGAATAAACTGTAGAAAACAGAGAATAATCCACCTAAAATAGCGATGCCTAATGATCCACCAAATTCAAACGACACTTCTTCAATAGAAGCGGCCATACCAGAATGCTTATCATCCGCATTTGACATAATAGCGTTAGATGCTAGCGTCATTGCGCCACCTAAACCAAGACCAATGATGATTAAAGTAACAATTTGCATGGCTAAATGTGCATGTAAAACCCAATAAAATGCTGATATGCCGATAAAGGCCAGTAGTAAGGTTACCCATTGTAGTTTTAATGTGCCAAATTTAGTTAATATAATTCCAATTAAAATTGCGCCTACCAGTGAGGCTAAGGCCATCATCATTATTGTTAACCCAGCATTTAATGGTGTTAAGCCTAAAACAAGTTGTAGCCTTTGAGAAAGAATATATTCAAATCCCATCAATATAAAGGAAGTTGTAATAGCAACAATCGTCCCCCCCGTAAAGTATGGGTTTTTAAAGATAGCTAAATTGATTAATGGAAATTTTAATCTATTTTGTCTTCTAATGAACATCCATATAGCAATGAGTCCAATAGCGAAAGCACCGAATAATACTGCTGAATTATGATCTGGCTTAGCTAATTCTTTGATTGCAAATACTACTGTAATCAGTCCTACCATGATTTGGAATGAGCTTATAAAATCCCAAGTACCATCTTTGTTTGTAGGGTATTGAGGTATTAAAATATAAGAAATAATTAAGACGATAATCACAACAGGTATATTGATAATAAATACAGATGGCCATGAAAATTTCTCTAATAATAGACCACTTATTACAGGACCTAAACCCGCACCAGCTGCGGTAATTGCAGACCAAATACCAAGTGCTAATGCACGTTCTTGGTAATCTTTGAATGTTAATTTTATGATTGATAGTGTTGAAGGCATCATTGTAGCAGCGCCTATAGCTAATAACACTCTAGCCAATATTAATACAGTTGGCGTCGTAGCACTTGCTGCTAGTAATGAAGCGCCACCAAAAATAGCCAAACCAAGTAAAAACATCTTCTTATAGCCTACATAATCTCCCAATGTACCAAGACCGGGTAGTAATCCTGCAACTACTAAAGCATAGGCATTAACAATCCATAATTTTTGTGTAGCTGTTGCTTCTAAATCATGTGTTAGCAACGGCAGGGCAGTATATAAAACTGTCATATCAATCACGATTAAAAATAATGCACTAGAAACCAAACATAAGATTATCCATTTTTTTATATTCATAACGGTCACCTACTTTCCATATATAAAAATATAAACTATACGGTAACCAGATAGTCAAGCATGGTTTTGTAAGTTTTTATACAAAGCAGAAAGTATTAAATTTTTTCGACTGCTATAGAAATTTTTGTGACATATTTATCGGGCCCATTAGTACTGATTTCATCAACAACATATTCTTCAAAGCTATCACCAATCATTTTATGTCCAGTGTTTATTAGATAATCTTTAATTTTTTTATGTGTTTTGTATAACGTTTCATCAGGGCCTTCATGGTAGGCAATCACGTATTGCCCTTTGTCTCTAGTAAAATGTGACTGCTTAATATTTTGTTCTACTTGAATATAAAAATGATTAAACACAGTGTATTTATCGTTTTGAATATTATTTTTAGCAATGATGACACCAATAGGATAACCAGAGTCTAGGTGATTATGCTTTATAAAATTGATAAACATCATGAGTTTATGCGATGAAGATTTAAGTGTTACGTCGCCGATAGTATCACTTAACAAATAGTATTGTGTTGGTAACGTTACAATAGCTATAGAAGAAAAGTCCGCTTTGTAAGACTCATATAAATAACGCTTTTTATTTTGTACGGTTAGCTTTTGTTGTTTTAATTGTTGGATTTTCAAATCTATTTCTTGTTCTTTGTCGGCTAACAAATTAATTGTTTTAGGTAGTGATCGAATATCTAAAAATTCCTTTATTTCAGTAAGCGATAAACCAAGCCCCTTCAATATATCAATCACACTGAATATTTCTAATTGTTTTAAAGTGTAAAATCGATAACCTTTGTCATTCCTATATTGAGGCTTTAAAATACCAATTTCATCATAATGGAAAAGTGTCTGCTTTTTCACACTACATAATTCAGAGAATTCTCCCGTCGTAAATAAAGTTTCAGCTAAACTCATGGTTACCTCCTGCGTAATAATATGTAAATTACTATAATTATCATTCAGCAATATAAAACATTCAAATATTTAGTGTAAAAAGCTTGTCCTTTTACCTTAGTAAATAGAGAGGGTTATGAAGTATATGGAATTAATGTGGGTGTAATGTAAACTAAAATTTTTAAAAGGTTTACATTTAGTATTAATTAGTTTTATGATGAATTAAGTAGAAATTTAAAAATAATATTTAATTCATATTTTAAAAGGGGATGTATATATGAAATTAGCTCAAAGTATTTTACAAGGAAAGCAGTTAACTAAAGAAATGTTACTGGATGTATATGAAGACGCGAGTGTGGATACATTAGATTTGTTAAATGAAGCTTATATTTTGAGAAAGCACTATTATGGAAAAAAAGTGAAATTGAACATGATTTTAAATGCAAAAAGTGGTATATGCCCAGAAAATTGTGGCTATTGTGGGCAATCTAGAGATATGAAGCAAAAACAAAGGTACGCATTAGTTCCAGAAGAGCAAATTCTTAAAGGGGCTGAAGTGGCACATGAACATGACATAGGTACCTACTGCATTGTAATGAGTGGTAGAGGACCTAGTAACAAAGAAATAGATCATATAAGTAAATCAGTAGAAGAAATTAAGGCAAAACATCCTCAACTTAAGATATGTGCGTGTTTAGGGTTAACAAATGATGAACAAGCTAAAAAACTAAAACAAGCTGGCGTGGATAGATATAATCATAATATTAATACGAGTGAAAATTATCATGAGGAAGTTGTAACTACACATACATACAAAAATAGAACGGATACGATAGAAATCATGAAGGAAAATCATATCTCGCCATGTTCTGGAGTGATTTGTGGTATGGGGGAATCTAATCAAGACATCATAGATATGGCATTTGCATTGAAAGAAATAGATGCGGATAGTATTCCTATAAATTTTCTACATCCTATTAAAGGAACAAAGTTTGGAGACATGGATGAGTTAACACCAATGAAATGTTTACGGATTATAGCGCTATTTAGAATTATAAATCCATCTAAAGAAATTAGAATTGCAGGAGGTAGAGAGGTTAATTTACGCTCGCTACAACCACTAGCTTTAAAAGCTGCAAATTCAATATTCGTGGGAGATTATCTTATTACAGGTGGTCAGCCGAATAAATTAGATTATAAAATGATAGAAGATTTAGGCTTTGAAATTGATTTTGGTAATCATTGATTACCAATGAAGTAGCTCATGGTGTAAAAATCTTTAATGTAGTGTGATTTAACTCCTACAATAGTGAAGGGAACAGGAGAAACTCATCATAAGTTTATCTCTTGCTCCCTTAAAATTAAACACTGTCACAAAAAGACATATAGATTGTTAAGCATCGCGTCTATCTTCTATGCATGTCGTTATTTTAGGCATACTGTTTTGCGATAAGTATCATAGTATATGTAATTTCTGACTTAGTCTTGAGTATTATATTTTTAAGATAGTACTATATTATAAAAAGCTATTTAAGACCATCCACTAAGTTGTGCAATGATTAATGTAATAATAGAAATAATTGCCCATATTATAAAGAGCGGGAAGAAGAAGCGGATCCATTTAGTATAAGAAACGCCACCTATGGCTAATGCTGCCATAAAATAACCACTCGTAGGATAAAATATGTGTGTGAAGCCATCTCCAAGCTGGAAAGCTAAGACAGCGGTTTGTCTAGTGATGCCAAGCATGTCAGATAAAGGAGCCATAATAGGCATTGTAACCAATGCTTGACCACTACCAGAAGAGATGATGAAGTTGATCAACATCTGTACTGCATACATGCCGATGACTGCAATGGTTGGTGTAGTACCATCAATAACTGAACCAAGTCCATGAACGATGGTGTCCATAATCTTGCCGTCTTCAAGAACTACAGCAATGGAACGTGCAAGGCCAACGATGATTGCACCCATGAGTACATCCTTAAAGCCATCATTGAATGCTTCGCAAATCGTTTGCATGGATAGACCAGAAACGTAACCGACGATGACGCCCATGAATATAAATAAACCAGCCATTTCTACCATGAACCAACCTTGGGTAGTGACGCCGTATACCAGGATAATAAAGAAGGCAAAGATAACAGCGATGCCCCACTTTTGTCTTGTTGTAGCTTTAGATGGTGCATGTTCTGTAATGTGTTGATACAGCTCTCTTTTTTCTGAGTCGTCCTCATATACGGAGCTTAAAGTAGGTTGTTTTTGAACTTTTCTAGCATAACGCATAATGAAAATAATTGTGGCTGCTAACACTACAATAAATAAGACGATTCTTAAACCGATACCTGAGAATACAGGGATACCAGAAAGCTTTTGTGCTAATCCCGTATTGATAGGGTTAAGTACACCTACTGTAAAGCCCACAACTGTTCCACAAAGAGCAATCGCTGTGGCAGTTATAGAATCATATCCTAAAGCGATGATGAGTGGAATGATGACAGGAATATAAACTAGCGATAATTCTGCGGTACCAATTAAAGTAGCTACAATAGCAAATACTGTAGTTAATACCGGAATAATAAATATACTTTTATAAATAAACCGACGCGCTAAGTTATCAACAGCAATTTCAATGATACCCGTTCTTCTAAGTACCATGAACATGCCACCAATAATTAATGTAAAGAATACAATTTCCCCAGCTTCAATGAGTCCTCTAGGAATAATCGATATAAAGTCTACAATGCCTACTGGTGCAGAAGTAATGTAGTGAAATGAATCAGCATCCACCATTTCTCTGCCTTCAGGGCCCTTAATTCTCTTAAATTCACCTGATGGAACAATATAAGTAGCAAGCGTAGCGATTACACCAAAAATAAATAAAATGACATAGATGTGTGGCATTTTAAATTTTTTCTTAGGTTTTGGCGCATGATTGCGTGCTTTATTGAAGTAACTCAAATAACCTCCCCCTTATATAAATGCTAAATAAATTAAATTTACCATAAAATAATTAAAAATAATTTGTTAGATTCTGAAAATTTAGAAATATTTTTGTTGATTTTTACATTTTAATATACATATGAAATATTAATTTACAATTATAAATAAAGCATTAAGAGATGATATGTTTGAAATGAGTGTTTACACTTGGGTGTAACATAAACGAAAGATGTAGTAGATTCAGTGAAAAATAAAAATAATTCAAGTGTCAATATCGTTATATATATAAATTCAAAATGATATTGATTTATTAATTATGAAATGCTTTATGTTTTTAATTGTGTGGCTGTGATATTCTTACTGTGAGAATATATACAAGGAGTGTTTGTTAATTGAAGAAAAAATGGATGTGGCTTATAGGGATTGTCGCAGTTATAGTATTGTTAGCCATTGCTTTAGTATTAAAACAAGTGAATAGCGATGAAAAGGATAAAGACGGTTACGATACATATAAAGTGGAGCAAGAAAGTCCACTTAATTTAGAGGGGAAAGCATCGCCTCAATCAGTAAAAACATATAACAACAATAGCCAGTTAGGCACATTTGTAAGTACACAAGTTGATGATGGTCAATCAGTGAAGCAAGGTCACTCACTCATTAACTATGACGTTAACAATAATAAACGCCAACAATTAGTAAATAAAGTAGACGAAGCACAGGGCGCTGTTAATGAAGATTATAAAAATATTAATCAAGCGCCCAACAATAGTGATTTACAGAAGAAACTGACACAAGATCAAAGTGCATTAAACGAAGCACAACAACAGTTGAATCAACATGATAAGCAAATCAATGACAGTGTCTATGCAGCATTTGATGGTAAAGTAGATATCAAAAATAAGGAAAATGTATCAGATGGGCAAACAATATTACAATTGGTTTCAAATGAACCACAAATTAAAACAACGGTGTCCGAATTTGATTTAGAAAAAATCAAAGAAGGCGACAAGGTAGACGTTAAAATCACAAGTAACGGTAAAACAGGAAATGGCACAATTAAAAAAATCGCAGAATTACCTAAAAGCTATGAAGATCAGTTGAGTGAATCTGGTGCTGCAGGTGGTGCGAGTGCCGGAGGAAGTGGTGATGAAGAAAGTGCTACAATGAAGTCATCCAACCCAGTTCAATCAGCGCCAAGTGGCGGTAATGATTCAGAGTCCTCTAAATATACAGTGATTATTAGTGATATAGATATTCCAGTACGTGCAGGTTATTCTATGGAAGTAAAAGTCCCATTAGACTCTATTAAATTACCTAAAACAGTATTAACGAAAGATAATAACGTATTTGTCGTTAATAAGGATAATAAAGTTGAAAAACGTAATATTAAAATCGATAAAGTAAACGGAGAAATATTCGTTAAAGAAGGACTGAACAAAGGTGACAAAGTCCTCAAAAACCCTAAAAACACATTAAATGATGGAGACAAAGTTGAGGTGTCATCATGATAGAACTTGTAGATATCAATCGACACTTCAAAAATGGGGATGAAGAGAACCATATTTTGAAAGACATTAATATCAACATTAACGAAGGTGAATTCATTGCGATTATGGGTCCCTCAGGTTCTGGTAAGAGTACATTAATCAATATACTAGGGTTTATTGACCGTGGATATGAAGGAGATTACCTTTTTAATGGAGAAAATTATAAAAAAACTTCAGATAATCAACTCTCAGATATTAGAAATAAGACCGTAGGGTTCGTATTCCAAAACTTTAAACTGATTCAAAATAATACCATTTTAGAGAATGTAAGTATTCCTTTGGTGTATGCTGGTTTAGGATCTCAAGCGCGCAAACAAAGAGTAGTCGACACTTTGCATGATGTGGGCTTGTACGATAAAGAAAGTCTTGTCCCTAATAAATTATCAGGTGGGCAACAACAACGTGTGGCGATTGCACGCGCTATTGTTAATCAACCTAAATTTATTATTGCCGATGAACCAACGGGAGCGTTAGATTCGAAGACTTCGAAGGATATTATGGAATTATTTATGAAGTTAAATAAAGAGTCTAATACGACGATGATCATGGTCACACACGATCGTAAAGTTGCCGATAAAGCCGACCGTATTATTCACATTTTAGATGGACGCGTTCAGCGGGAAGAGGTGGTAGAATGAAGAATTTATCGAATATTATCGCCATCTCGTTCAAATCTATTTTAAAAAACAAACGCCGTAATATCTTTACTATGATTGGTATTATTATTGGTATTGCAGCAGTTATAACGATTATGTCATTAGGTAATGGATTTAAAAAGACTGCGGCAGATGAATTTTCAGATTCAGGCGCTGGTAAAAACTCCGCACTTATTAGCTTTATGACAAGCAGTGGAGAAAGTGCGAAAAATAACCCATTCAGTCAGCAAGATATAGGTATTGTTAAACAAATTGATGGCGTATCAGATGCCAAAATTAAAGAAACTGAAGATCAAGGTTATTCAGCAAAAATGACAAATCCACAGAAAAAAGGCGACATCAGTATTTTGAAAAAGGACGAAGTAACGCGTCCTGAAGAAGGAAAAGGCTTCGATTCAGAAGATAATGAATTACGCAAAAAGGTCGTAACGGTTGATGATAAAATTGCCAAAGATGTCTTTAATAAAGATGCGATAGGTAAGACGTTGTATATTGATGGCCAAGGCTTTGAAGTTGTAGGTATCGTGAATGATATGATGAACCCTAAAGCTGTTAGCATGCCGTCTCAAACATTTAATCAATATATGGGCAATTTACAGCAAGATTTTCCGTCATTACAATTAATCATTGCCGATAATGCGAATAAAAAAGAAGTAGCTAACAAAGTTGCGGATAAATTGAATAAAAATGGTTCGGGTATGCCTGACGGTAGCTATAGTTATAATGACACTGAAGAGATGATGAAAGGAATTAACAAAGTCTTTGATGGTATTACTTACTTTGTGGCAGCAGTAGCAGGCATTTCGTTATTTATTGCAGGTATTGGTGTTATGAATGTAATGTACATCTCAGTTACTGAACGTACGGAGGAAATAGCGATTCGCCGCGCATTTGGTGCGAAAAGTAGAGATATCGAGCTACAATTTTTAGTAGAAAGTGTTGTCCTGTGTGTCCTCGGTGGTCTTATTGGATTGATTCTAGGTATTTTAATCGCCAGTCTAGTTGATGCGATCACGCCAGACTACATTAAGAGTGTTGTTAGTATCAGTTCTGTCGTCATTGCGGTAGGTGTTTCTATGTTGATAGGAATTGTTTTTGGTTGGATTCCAGCCCGAGCAGCAGCTAAGAAAGAGTTAATTGATATTATTAAATAAATACTAAAATTATGACATATTAACATCATTTAACTTATCGGAAGCGCATATGTTTATGTATTTACAGATGATATAATAATGAAGTCGCCTATCTCTCAGGCGTCAATTTGACGTAGGGGGAGGTGTTATTCATGTTGGAAATCCTTGTTCATATCACGACCACAGTCATCAGTGGTTGTATTATTGCGTTATTTACGCATTGGCTGCGTAATCGCAAAGACAAATAGGCGACAATAGCCACACCTACAAAAATCCCCTCACTACCGCAAATAGTGAGGGGATTGGTGTATCCATGTTGGATTCCTTGTTAAGTGCATTATAACATCATAGTGGAGAGGAATGCAAAATTATAATATAATACCTTTCTTAGATAATTCTTTTTGATAACGTTTAATATGACCTTTTACTATAGAGTCAGTAATTGAGAATATACCTTTGGATATTCCTGTATCTCTATATATTAGCACAATGTTAAATACTACTAATATAACTGTAGTAATAATACTAGGTAAGTCAATTTTATTGTTACTATTATATAAAGAAATTAGAAAAAATAAAAGATTTACAGAAGGTAAGCAGAAAAAGCTTATAAAAACTAATACGTTATAGATTGTATTTAATTTATAAGAAACTTCATTTTTAAAAGTGTTATTGATCTCGAGTAGTTTTGATTTTATTTGTTTATTATCTCCATTTAAACTAGCTGTCTCTATCGATAATAAATTTGATGTTTTTGTAGAATGGTTCTTCTCGTAATCATCATCCATGTGCTTTCTATTTGAATTTATAGTCAATAAATACTTGTTCTTAACATTTATCTTAATCATTAAAGAAATTAACCCAATTAAAAATATAATTATTGTTGAAATAGTTAAAGTATTATTTACCGTTGACTCATTATTAGTAGATGAGGATACAGTTATATAAATTGTAAAAAGTATTATTAAAACTAATAAATTTGTGAAAAAGAAAAGAATAAGTGAACTGAAAAATATTTTAACTTTTTTAATAGTCATATCTTCACTTTTGGTAAATTTAAGAACAGCCTTTGATGTAGCTACAAGTCCACCGATAATAGTAACCAAAGTAGCAAGTAAGGGTAAGGAACTAGTGAAAATTTCTGTGTATTTCATATTAACTTCTCCTATTTATATATGGTATTATCACACTAGTTTTTAATTATTCTATACACAGTAGAACGACTTACACCAGTCTCTTGAGCAATTTCTTCACCGGTAAGTTTTTTTCATCGTATAAAAATTTAATCTCTCTTTTTTTGTGGTCAGGTAATGAAGGTCTTCCACCTTTTCGTCCTCTTGCTCGCGCTGCTTCTAGACCTTTTTTAGTTCGTTCACTTAACAAGTTAGCTTCAAGTTCAGAGAATGCACTCATCATTGTAAAGAACATTTTGCCCATCGCGTCCTTGGTTGATACGTTCATATCTATAATATGTAAATCAATACTATTATCATCTAACCATTGAGATAACTCAATTAATTGCTTTGTTGTTCGGCCAAGACGATCTAGTTTATAGATAACTAGAATATCTCCTTCTCGTAAACAATCCAAACACTTATCAAGTTCCGTTCTTTTTGTTTTACGACCACTTGCTTTCTCGCTAAAGATACGTTCACAACCATATTCCTCAAGTGTATCAATCTGTCCATTAAGACTTTGATCTTGTGTTGATACACGTGCATAGCCAATTTTAGCCATTTGCACACTTATTAGCGAAATATAATTCTCGATGCAAATAAACGCGTCTCTTATCGCCTAAATCTCATGAGTTTTGATATTTATGATGCATAGATTGTAGTACAAGTTTATAGACTTAAATATCCAAGAAAAACCTCTTAATATTAAGTTAAGAGGTTTTGTGTCAAAATCGAACGATTTTTCTAACTAGAATTTTAATTATAGACATAAAAATACACTCCTCTAATGTAATTCACTTTTTATATTTAAAGTGTCTACTTTTAGAGGAGTGTATCAAATTCTAGGCTAGTTATTTTTTATGAAAAACTTTAATGTACTTTTGTATATTTCGTTTTAGTTATTTTATGAATTAATCATGAAAATGTAGATTAGTATTCTTATAAAATAATTAACTCATAATCAATATTTAAAACAAGCTGAACTCTATTTTTCTTTGTTAGTGTTAACTGAACAAGCAAAGTATCAACTAATGAGATGATATAAAAAATACGATTATTATAAGAATCATTATCATATTTTATGATTAAAAAGCATTTTGTTAAAGAAAGGCCTTACTATTAACTATCTTATTTTTCATTCATTTTATTACTTTAAATAAACTGTAATTCATAAATGTTCTTATCTTCGTAGTTATTGAATGCATCTATATGCCCTTTTAAAAATATTTCTTGTTTTTTTCTACTCACATTATGATAATAGGATAACTTAATATTCATATTGGATTCGTAACCGTTATTTTTTATAGTATCTTCTAATTCATCAAATACTGTCTTATTTATAGGTAACATATAACCTTCTTTACTAGGTAACATATTAACATACTTTTTTTGAATAACTTTATCTTCACCTAATAAAACTTCAATGGTGATTTTTTTTGCTGCACCGCCTCCTAAATTATATAATTTCAAATAATCTTCATTTTCTTCCACATTGGAAGTGGTGTTTTTTAAAATTAATTTTTGGTCTTTATCTCTAATTAATAAAATCTGATTAAATCCTAATGCAGGAATAAAACTTATTTTCATTTGGTAAAGTTGAACTGATACTGATACAAAATAAAATAACGCCATAATAAATGTTCCAAGCGATCCTATCGCTGATATAATATTAATCATATTTAGCTCCTTTTCTTTTTTAGGAAATAGTAGTAGGAAATTAAACATAGCATAAAACAATTTATATTCAACAATCTACGAATATAAATTTCATATTAACTATATAAAAACGAGCATTGGATACCAATTTTTTAGTATTGGATAAGAACTTCCCTTAGCACTTATAATTAGTCCAGCTCTCAACGTAGTTACTGGCACACCATATGCTCCTAAAATGTCTTTACACTCTAAGCGACTTCTTAAACATGGTGGTAATTCATTCGTATTTGGAATTAGGTCACTCATAAATATGATATGTTTAACTTTATTAAAACCTTGATGCTTTAGCAAAATTATCTGCTAATATTTCATCTATATCTTCAAAACTTGCTTGTGTTAACTTAGCTGAAGGTATGATCGAATGAACAAGATATATAGCGATATCTACGTTTTTCATTACTTCTGTTATCTCATTTAAATCAAATAAATCTGAAGATTTCCATGTAACATTTTGTTCATTAGACTTATTTTCTATATATGCTGAAGCACCTGTTAATAGAATTTTTTCGTAAATTTAGCCTCCAATTTTAAAATGAGCAGGCACATGCTTGCCTCAGCTCATCTTTTTCATAATAAGCTAAATTGCTCATTACAATTAAATTAATTTGATATAAGTGTGGCAAGAGTTTTACGTCTCTTAATAAATAATACCCAATTTTATTGATAAATGAACTTAAATTTAAAATTAAATTGATGAGTATCAGAAGTACGATTCACATAAAAAGGTACGACAAGTTTATGAGCTTGTCGCACCTTTTTAATTACAATTAGTTACTAACAAACGACTCCAAAAGCCTTTTTCAGTTGTGTTTATTCACCCTTTTTTCTTCCTGATGTTGATTAATATTTACAGCGTCTGTAGTATATGATGCTTCTTACACATCCACTTTTTATCTATCATTAGTAGGTGTAACAAAGGAATAATTAAGCAGCCTCTCTTCCTCTAATTGATTTTTGAATCTTTTTTATTACTCTGTAACGCCAAAACTTGCTGATTCTTAAGCAATCTTTTATCTTTCCTGCAACTCTTTTCTATTTTGGCTCATATATGCGTTTTAAGAAACAAATGTAATTGAATAGGTTAAAAATTATATATTTTTAAAGTTTCCTTTAAACCAACTGTTAAAATGTATAATAAGGATATTGGATTACCATATGTAAATTTGTTTTTAGCACGACGTTTTTTAGGTGTGTAAGTGTGCCTTCAGATATAAAAATAAAAGTCAACCTAGAAAAAGTAGATTGACTTTTTCTTTTGATGCAGTATCGTCAATGTAAATCTAAAAATTATGGCTATAAATCTACATCACTTTTCAAAAATGTAGTAGTGATATTCAATACTAATTAATTTTTATAACTACTAGGAAATATCTTAAAGCGTTTCTTTAAATTAAAAATACTCCACAAATAAATGTGGAGTATTAAAGTGAATTATCTTTTGTAGGTTTTATTCCAGATTAGCATGATTTTGCTGCATTGTTTCTTCATCAACGTTTATCTCAGTCATTAAATCTAAAACAATACTATCTAAAAACACTTGTGATGCTTGTTCAAATAAGCTACCTAGAGGTTGTGCTGAACCTTCAGCATCATATTTCGTTCCCGCCGGTAATTCAATCACTGCATTTGCAAGTTCACCAATCTTTGACGTTGGATTTGTTGACAATAATACAACTTCTGCACCTACAGCTTTAGCTTTATCTGCTAATAATCTTAAATGCTCTGTCGAACCTGAGCCAGAAAGGATAACAAACAAATCTTTTTCGGTAATGGAAGGTGTAGTGGACTCACCCACAACATGCGCGTATTTACCTAATTGATTTAAACGCATTGCAAAACTATTTGCTACAAAGCCAGAGCGACCTTTTCCTGCAACAAATATTTGATTCGCTTCAACCACTTGTGTTAAAAACGTTTTTGCTTCACTATCTTTAACGTGTGATAGTGTATGGTCTAATTCATCTAATATTAAGCGATAATTTGTAATTTCAGTCATATTATCTGCCTTCAATCGCATCTCTACATTGTTTAGCAGCTTCAACTGGATCGTCTGCGTTAGCAATACCGCCACCAACTACAACCAAGTCTGGTTCTTCTGCTACAACTTCTTTAATTGTATCTGGTTTAATACCACCAATAACAGCTACTTTAGAATTAGAAATAACTGATTTAACTTTACGTAAACTTTCTAAAGGAGATTGACCTTCAGCTTGTAAGTCATAACCAGTATGCACAGCGATATAGTCTGCGCCTAAATCGTCTAATTCTTTAGCACGTTTTTCTAAATCTTGGACTGCAATCATATCTACTAACAGTTCTTTACCACTTTTATGTGCTTCTTCAACTGCTGCTTTAATTGATGCATCTTCAGCAACACCTAAAATTGTTACTACGTCTGCACCAAATTTAACTGCTTGGCTTACTTCGTAGTCTGCAGCATCCATAATTTTTAAATCTGCAAGCACTTTTACGCCTTCTATATTATCGTTTAAATGTTGAACCGCTGGTAAACCTTCATTAATAACGATTGGTGTACCGATTTCTACGATATCAACATAATCTTTAACTTTATTCGCAAGTTTTGTCGCTTCCTCTTTATTCAATAAATCAATTGCTAGTTGTAATTCCATATGTTATTACCTCCTATATATTATGTATTCATTATGGTATAATAACTTCGATAATACAATACTGACAAATATGTCACTGAGGAGAAGAAATTGTTAATAGAATACAATAATAAATTATTTTACACTTCTAAAGATTTAGCTTTATCAGTAATTGGTGGTAGGTGGAAAATCCCTATTATTTATCATTTATTACAATCAAAAGTACTTAGGTTGAGTGAATTAGAAAAAAAATTACCAGATATTAATCAAAGAATGTTAATTAGACAATTAAGAGAGCTTGAAAAGGATATGATAATAAAAAGAACTATATATCCAGTAGTCCCTCCAAAAGTTGAATATCGATTAACTAGTGTTGGTTTGTCTCTCGACAATGTGGTCTATGGTATTTGTGAATGGGGAGATGAATATTTGAAATTAATTAACAATGAAAATTAGTTAATTTTTTTAAAAGAAGAAAAATTGAACCGAACTTTATATAATCTCTTTCAGGAATATTGATATGTTTTTATATGGACTAGTAGATCGATATAAATAGAGAACGACTCAGAGACATATAAGTACGCTCTAAACATACAAAATATTTTTTCTGATATTAATAGTGTATATAGGGTCATTAGATTATATATTTAAAAAGGCGAAGTATAATTATACTTCGCTTTAAGTTAATCTTTATAATAAAATTAATATTAAAAATAATGGAATATTAGTATAAATACTAACTTTGCTATCGAAACTATTGTTGATATCACAGTATGAGTAACAAAAGTCTCTTTTAGCATCATTCTTATATACAATACTTTGTATATACTTACCTTTAGAGTCATTATTGAAAAAGAAAATCTTAATAATGATTACTTGTATTTTTTTCAAACCATGCTTTTTCAAGCAGTTTAACTGCTGCTTTTATTTGTTCTATGGATAGTACTGCAAAGCCAAGGAGGACGGTTTGGCCATCATTTTCCCCGTATTCAGAAACAGAATTTACTTTTATACCAAATTTTGCTGCTTGATCAATAGCCTCTTGTTCCGTCATACCATTATTTAAACGTAGGGTTAAATGCAAACCAGAGTCTTGGCCTATAACTTCAACACTTTCTGGGAAATATTTTGAAATAGCTGTAATTAAAACATCTCTTTTTTTTCGATAAACCACTTTCATTTTTTGAATATGTTTTTCCCAATGTCCTCTATTTAAAAATTCTTTTAAGATATTTTGGTCTATGCGAGAGACTGTTTGAGCATAAAAGAAAAAGTCTTCTTGATAAATCTTGATTAGAGAAATTGGTAAAACCATATAACTAATACGCAGAGAAGGTAATAGTAATTTGGAGAAAGTACCCATATAAATCACATTTTCTCCGGTATCTAACCCTTGAAGCGCAGGTACTGGTTTACCACTATATCGAAATTCACTATCATAATCATCTTCAATAATATAACGGTCTTTTTGCTCTTTTGCCCATTTCAATATTTGTAAGCGTTTTGAAACCGGCATAATCATACCACTAGGAAACTGATGGGACGGCGTCACAATCGCTACATCTGCATCAGATTTACTTAAATGGGAAACAAGCATACCTTCTGAATCGATTGGAACCAATTCTACTTGATTTGCTTCTTTTTCAAACAACATCACTTTCCTATGATAGCCAGGGTCTTCAACAGCAAATTTGCTCCTTGGTAATAATAGAAAAAGTATCTTCATTAAAGTTTGTGTGCCAGATCCGATAACAATTTGACTTGGATAACATTTTACTCCTCTTGCTTCGTAAATATAATCCGCAATCGCTCTTCGTAAATATAGCTCTCCTTGAGGATGGCCTAACTGTAATATTTGTTTGTTATCACTTTGAAATATTTCATTTATCAACTTTCTATAAAGGTTAAAAGGAAAAGATTCTAGATCAACACCAGTGTATGCAAAATCATAGGTATAACCATCGTTTTTATTTAATTTTTCTTCCACATACTGGGGGTTTTGATAATTTATATTAAAATCCTCTTCTTCAATATCGCAAACATAATATCCTTTTCTAGGAAGTGCTTTTAAGTAGCCTTCAGCAACTAATTGCCCATAGGCAGATTCAACAGTATTTTGACTAACGCAAAGATGCTGAGAAAGTTTTCGTTTTGAAGGCAATTTCATTTCAGGTAATAATCTTTTTTTCTTTATCTCTTGTTTAATATACGAATATAACTGGATATAAATCGGATCTTTGCCTTGAATATCAAAATTCGGTGTTAACTGTAACATTAACTCTGGCCCCCTCTACTAATAAAATACTGGCACTTATAAAAGAGTCAGATATTCACTATAATACCTCAAGAGTATAATTTTTACATCATAGAAATAAAAAAACAACAACAATGGAGGGTTAAAATGAATCAACAAAATCAACATATAGGATTTATTATTATTATTAGCGGAGCAACTCTTTGGGGCCTATCGGGACCGATGATACAGTGGCTTTTCCAACATTCCAGCATTTCATCCATAGATTTTCTTGTTTTTCGCTTATTATTAGCTGGAATTTTTCTTCTCTTGTACCTTTCTTTTTCAAAAAAACAAATCTTTGAAATTTGGAAGCACCCGGGTCACAGAATTCAACTTATATTATTTGGCGCTATTGGTATGCTCGGTGCTCAATACTTTTTTATCGAGGCAATCAATGTAAGCAATGCTGTCACGGCTATGTTGTTTCAGTTTTTTGCTCCAATCCTTATTACAATTTATGTATCCATACAAATCAAGCAGCTACCAACTGCCAGACAATTTATTTCTATAGTTATAGCTTTAATTGGTCTCTATTTTTTAATCACAAATGGTTCGTATCAAAACATTCTTCTAACCAAACAGGGTATTATCTTTGGAATTCTTACAATGTTAGGTTTTACATTTTATACTATACAACCCGTTTCTTTAATCAAGAAATGGGGCGTCATTCTTGTGGTTGGGTGGGGGATGTTAATCGCAGGTGTACTTTCCTTTTTATTAAATTTAAATTTTAGTATTCAAAGTTTTATTGAAGACTTAACAATCACAACAACTATCATGTTATTAGGTGTGATTATAAGTGGAACTCTTTCTTTTCTTCTTTATATTGGAAGTTTAAAGTATTTATCTCCATCTGAAACAAGCATTTTATCCAGTATAGAACCTCTTGTTGCCATCATCATTTCAATTACTTGGTTAAATGAATCCTTTGGATACTATCAACTAGTAGGCGGACTATTTATTATTATAGCTGTCGTAGCTTTAACTACACCGAAAAAAAGTAAGTATGAAAATTAAACAAATTTTTCAAAATTTTTAAGCTATAAAGTAGTATAAAAAAGATACTTCTTTATAAAGAGTGTCTTAATCATTTCAAAACATGCTCGTTAACGAATATATCTTGATCTATACATTTTTTATCTCTCTTTTCTTATGAGGTACTTTATATTTTCGAGAATCTTGCCATAGTTTGTAAGTAACTTAATTTCCCAAAAAGTAGCAATAACATAATGTGCATTTAAATTATCAGCTTTTAAAAGCAATAAACATTAAAATCCTTCGCTTTTCAGATTTTTATTTCGGTTTAAGAAAACACACAAATTCTTCTTTAAAATCAGCAATTACTTATAAATGGTTCAAAACTGTATAGTTACTTTTAGGTAAATCTTTAATTTTAGTATAGTATATTGCTTACGTGTATTAAACTTATCTATAATTACTTTTTAATTAATTTTGGCTAAATAAATACGATGTTTGGCATTTTGCTACATATGAACTAACAATTTTCTGAAAAGAGTAATAAATCAATTTATTCCTCTGAGTTTACATTATAATACCAAGGGTAAAATCTTTAGAGGAGGATGGTACAAATGAAAGCAGTTACTTATCAAGGTCATAAAAATATGGAAGTGCGTGAAGTACATGATCCAATAATAGAAGAATCAACGGATGCAATTATAAAAATAACAGCTTCAGGTATATGTGGTTCTGATTTACATCTTTACCATCAAGGTGATTTATTTATGGATCCTGATTTTGTTATTGGACATGAGCCAATGGGAATTGTAGAAGAAGTAGGAAAAGAGGTTAAAACCTTAAAAAAGGGAGATAGAGTAGTTATACCTTTTAACATAGGTTGTGGCGATTGTTTCTATTGTAATAATGAAATGGAGTCTCAGTGTGATAATTCTAATCCATCACCGGCAAGTTGGAAAATGAATAATGGTGGACTCTTCGGTTTTGGTGGCATGCACGGAAACCACTGGGGAGGTCAAGCAGAGTATTTGAGAGTCCCATTTGCCGATTTCTCCTCTTTCAAAGTTCCAGATAGTGATTTGAAAGACGAACAAGTATTATTTTTATCTGATGTGGTCCCAACAGCTTATTGGAGTGTTGAACATGCAGGCGTAAAATCTGGAGATACTGTTATTGTTCTCGGTTGTGGCCCAATCGGTTTAATGGCACAAAAATTTGCTAAATTAAAAGGCGCTGAACGTGTTATTGCCATTGACAATGTAGAACATAGATTAACCCATGCCAAAAAATCCAATGGCGCTGAAGTATATAATTTTTCTAGAGAAGATAATATAGGAAAATTACTTCATGAAAGCACACGCGGTGGTGCAGATGTCGTTATAGATTGTGTTGGAATGGATGGCCAAGTTGCTCAAGATGATTTAGAGATAAGTTCAAATTCAGCGCAACGAGGTAATATTAGTCCCATTATTACAGCAGCTGAATCAGTAAGAAAATTTGGAACGATTCAATTAACTGGTATTTACGGTACACCTGCAGACAATTTTCCAATAGATTTAATTTTCAATAGAGATGTCCAAGTAAAAAGTGGACAAGCGCCAGTTATTCATCAAATGCCAAAATTATATGAAATGATTAAAAATGAGGTTTTTGATCCAACAGAAATTATAACTCATACAATGCCTTTAGAAGATGCAAAACAAGCGTATGATATTTTCGATCAGAAAAAAGATAATAATATTAAAGTAATTCTAAAACCATAATAATAAATATATAAAGAAGTCTATATACAGATTATAACCAGTATATAGACTTCTTTATTAATTTCATGTGATAATTTTCAGAATCGCTAAGTTTCAAAATTTCTAAATCTAACCAATGCTCTATGAAAATATGAAACAATTTTAATCATTTGCTATATAAAGTTTCAAATGCTTAGATGTTAATGTTTTATTCTCTTTAACAAAGTTTATAGGATAGCCACTAAATTGTACTTTACCTCCATCTAGACCAGGACCTGGTCCTACATCTATAATCCAATCAGCATCACACATAATTGATAAATTATGTTCAATTAAAATAACAGTGTTATTTTGTTCAATAAGATCATTAAAACAGTTTATCAATATAGGAATATCAGCTTCATGTAAACCTGTCGTAGGTTCATCAAATATAAAAATACTATCTGTAACATCATCATTTAAATATTGGCCTAATTTAACGCGTTGAATTTCACCACCTGATAATGTAGATAGAGGTTGGCCAAGGGTTACGTAATTTAATCCAGTTTTACTTATAGCTTGTAACTTAGACTGAATTTCATTTTCTTTATCAAAAAATCTTATACCTTCGTCAACAGTCAATTCAAGGAAATCAGCAATGGAATAGCCATCTATAGTTGCATTCAACACTTCTGGCTTATAACGTTTACCGTGGCACACTTCACATGTTTGTGAAAATTCACCCATAAATGCAAGTTCTGTTTCAATATAACCTTTACCACCACAATTGGGACAAGCTCCTTTCGAATTATAACTAAACATAGATTTATTTAATCCAGTTTCTTTGCTGAAAAAATTTCTGACTCTATCAAAAACACCTAAATAAGTTAGTAAATTAGACCGATCGGAACCTTGTATCGCTTTTTGATCCATAAATACTGCATTATCATTTTTTGCAAAACCTGCCTTAACAAGTGAACTTTTCCCAGAACCTGCTACTCCAGTTAATACTGTCAAAACATGCTTGGGTATATCAACTGTCACATTATTCAAATTGTTTTGGGTCACTGGTCCCAGATGATAAAAACTCTTTGCTTCACGTATCTCATTTTTTAAGTGATGTTTGATACGTAGTGCTTCCCCAGTAGATGTATCTGAAGACAATAATTCTTTGTATGTTCCCTTAAACGTTATCTCTCCACCTTGCGCCCCTGAACTTGGCCCCATATCAATAATATAATCTGCTTCTTTAATTACATCAGGGTCATGTTCTACAATTAATACTGTATTACCTTTATGTTTTAAAGATTTCAAAATTTCATTTATTTTTGCAATATCCTCTGGATGTAAACCAACACTTGGTTCATCAATGATATAAACCAAATCAGATAGGAACTATTTAAATGTCGTATTAATTTAAGCCGTTGTGCTTCTCCACCTGATAAAGAAGTGGTTACACGGTCAAGAGTTAAATAACTTAATCCTATATAATCAAGTGCTTCTAATTGTTTTCGGAGTGGTTCAATAATAAACTGGGCTGTTGAATTATTTAATTTATTAAGAAATGCTAAATTTTCTTTTACAGTCAATTGTGTGAAATCTGAAATATTTTTCCACATAATTTTACAACTCAAAATTTTCGAATTTAAACGTTGACCGTTACAAGTTGGACAAATTTTATTTTCCACAACATTTTTAAGATGTTTAGCATAACGTTTTTTGTTAAATTCTTTATCTCCCAAGAATATTCTTCTAAACCTAGGTATAAGTCCCACATATTTTGCTGATTTCCGCCATTCTTCAGGTGGTTTTTTTAATTTTATTGGCTCCTGATACAAAAACAAATCTAATTCTTCTTTTGTATATGCTTTTAATTTTTTATCATTATCAAACAGACCACTATCACGATAAGCTTTACCTCTTTCTTTATCAGGTCCAAAAGATGGAAAATTAATAGCACCTTCATTTAAAGATTTGTTCCAATCTAAGAGCTCATTTAAATTAATGTCTTCAATGTAACCTAATCCTTCACATGTTTCACACATACCATTGGGACTGTTAAATGAAAAGGCATCTGAATAACCGACAAAAGGCTCACCTATCCTTGACCATAACAATCTAACAGAGGCGTATATATCAGATACTGTACCTACAGTAGAGCGAGAATTACCATTAAATCTTTTTTGACTAATCGTCATTGCAACAGGAAGATTTTTAATTGCTTTTACTTTTGGTTTAGGCTGCTTATTTAAATGAAATTGAATGTAGCTAGAATAACTTTCATTTAAAAGTTGTTCAGATTCAGCAGCTATTGTTCTGAAAACCAGTGATGACTTACCTGAACCAGAACGACCTGTAAATACTGTAACTAAATGTTTAGGTATAGTTATATTTATATTTTTCAAATTATTTTGTGAAGCTCCTATAATGGTAATATCATTCATAAATTAAATTGCTCTCCATTGTAATTTTTAACAATTAATAGTATAGATGAAGTTAAAAGATTAGTAGAATTTCGAAATAGGTTACATTACAAAAACAGTATGTAGAATATCTAATATTTTATCGTAGATTATAAGTTATCTTAATGAAGTTAAGTTCATTTTATTTTTATAAAAACCTAACAACAAGAGACTAACAGCAAAGTTATAAACTTTGCTGTTAGTCTCTTAGATAATAAATACTGATTGATATTATAAAATTATGCTTTTAACTTTTTAATAATTTCTCTATTGAAATCATCTAAGTCATCTGGGACACGACTCGTTACAATATTGTCATCTATTACAACTGATTCATCAACAACGTGTGCACCAGCATTAGATAAATCTTTACGTACATTGATAACGCCAGTTATTGTGCGACCCTTTAAATCATCAGTATCAACTAGTAGAAGTGGACCATGACAAATCGCAAATGTAGGCACATCATTTTGAGTAAAATACTTAGTAAATGTACCATAGCGACCTTCTTCATCACCACGTAAATGATCGGGTGAGAATCCGCCAGGAATTAATAATGCATCATAATTTTCTGGTTTCGCATCTGCAATGCTAACATCTACAGTTACTTTCTTCCCATGTTTGCCAACAAGTTCATGTTTTGCTGTATCTCCAATAACTTCAGTCTCAAATCCAGCATTTTCTAATGCTTCTTTTGGACTAGTCAATTCTATATCTTCAAATTCATCTGCTAAAATGATTGCTACTTTTTTAGTCATAATACAACCTACCTTTCAATTATATTTTAAAACCTAAGTACTATATACACTAGAAAAAGGAAGTTTAAACATAAAATGTTTTCTAATTTTTTCACCAACTACATGTGCATTTTTATCTGTTTAGTTTAATCTTATTTAATATTAATTGTAACTGATTATGCATTTGTATGGGCATCTACAATATCACGACATTGTTTAGCAGCTTCTACAGGGTCATCAGCATTTGCAATGCCGCCACCAACAATAATTAAATCAGGATTTTCTGCAACAATATCTTTAATTGTATCTGGTTTAATACCACCTGCGACTGCTACTTTAGAATTACTAATTACAGATTTAACTTTACGTAAACTTTCTAAAGGAGATTGACCTTCAGCTTGTAAGTCATAACCAGTATGAACAGCGATATAATCTGCGTCTAAATCATCTAAATCTTGTACTGCAATCATAGCTACTAATTTTAGAAAAGTAATCGTTTAAGATTAAGTGAATTACAAAATACACTACCTTATATCAATCAGCGTATGTTAATAAGAAAACTTCGAGAATTAGAGCAAGACAAAATCATTGAAAGAACTGTCTAACCAGTAGTTCCCCCTAAAGTAGGTTGTAAATTGAATGAAATAGAATTAAACCTTGATAAACTAGTTTCTTCAATTTGTAGTTAGAGCATTGACTTTCTAGATACAATTAAAAGTAATAATCATAGGTATTAACATAAGTAATCGTTATTAGAAATTATTATGCCTTTTTATTAAATTTAGTTACTAAACAAGCGACTTCAAATATTAAGTGAAATTATTCTCATATACCAAGGTTATTTAAGAATGTTTAAAAAGCACATTAAAATAGAGAACTTTGTATATTTATTTTTACATTACGTAATATATTACACTAAAATTTTAAATAACAATTATATAAAATTATTATTTTTTATATAATTGTTTAAATTAATATTGGTTGTGGTATCGTTTGGTTTGCTAATAATATCATAAAAGGAGAGATTCTATGTCAATAATCTTATTATTACTAGGGGTTATATCAATTTCTTTATTAATATTTAGTTTCTTAAAATCTAATAATTTTATTAAATTTATTGGTTTCATAATACTATTTTTAATAGTATTTATAGTTGTGTACTTTTTATTTTTAACACCTCCAGAAAATATAAAAAAAGGATGAATTAAATGAAAAAAATATTGAAATTAGCATTAGTTTTTTTAATACTTTTACCTGTAGGAGTAAATACTCTTAAAAATAAGGCTAATGCACAAACGCAAAATGAAATACATATAAAATCTAAGCAGTTTATTGAATATCCTATAAAAAAATGCCCGAAAAGTAGTACAAGAATATAAAAATAGTGGCTGGAATATTACAGAAAAAGGTGCTTATCGTGATGTGAATTTATCAGAAGGCGATGTTTACATAAATGGAAAAAAGCATGAAATAAATAGCCATGGTATTGTTAAAGTAGATAATATAAAGAATGATAAGTTAAACATATCAAGTGATGGTAAAAATGAAAACAGAGCTACTGTTGTTAGTAATAATGGAGAAAAAACCGCAACTTTTGGTATAAATGCAAACCAAATTATAGATAATATGGATAAAGGGACTCACACAGTAACTCAAGAAGCAGGTTATGGAAAAAAATATAAAAAAGGAGAATGGGTGCATTGTAATAGGTTTAATGGTCCACAAAGCGATAATGTACATTATGCCAAAAGTAATCCAAAGGCTATGGTGAATTTTGCTGGAAGTGACTGTGACAAATTTCTACTTAGAAGCACTAAATGTTATGGTCACAGTTATAGTAATATTAAAGCTAAGGCTGTAGCATGCTCTAGTATTATTGGGCACAGTACTAAATATCATCATCATTAAATAAACATATTATTCGTCACACATGATAATGTGAATTAAAAATCATCCTCTTTTATTTATATAAGTGATGATCATTAGAAAATAGATTAAAAGAGACTCCTTTTTCAAAAAGGAGTCTCTTAATTGTTTGAAAATCTAATATCGGTTTAATAACGATCATTTTTAACAAACTAATCATACATACAGAAATACTGTTTTACTAGCCTCGATAATTGTTCAATTAAGTTAGGCTCTAAATTATCATCGTTATAACATTACTTATATGGCCTTAGCACCGATAATTAAATTATTTTCTGTTTACTTATTCAAAAAATATAACTATTATTTAAATCATATATTTTTTTTAATATATTTTATAGTCTAGGAGGATATATGAATAAATCGTCAAATTTTATTAGCAGTTATTTTAATTTTTGGAAACGTTGCTTAGACATTCATGGGCGATCCACTCGTTCTGAATTTTGGCACCCATTTTGGATTAATTTTTTAATCACTTCTCTTTTAGGGATATTTTCTGTAGGTACTTTAAGTAGTATATTTGCGATTATAACGCTTATACCATACTTTACTGTCATGACTAGACGCCTGCATGACTCGAATCGTTCAATGGTTTTTGCGATACTATACTATATTAGTGGTTTCATCACTAAAGCCGCAACAATTATATTTGTGTTGGGTATTATATTTGCGACTATTAAGTTTGAAGAATTTGGTCTATTAGGTTCTACATTTATTGCTGGTATTTTTGGTGTGGTTATTGCAGGGGGCGTTTCATTGTATATTTTATATTTATTGATTAAGCCTGGGAACATAAAAGTTAATAGATATGGTTCTGGAGGGAGTTGTCAAGACGCTAAGTTACTAGTAGGAGAATAGTGTTTTACAATTTTTAATAGATTAGCAAATAAAACTGGAGTGATAGGAGAGTCACGTATACGTAAAGGGCGCCTAGTTGAAGATGAATTTTATGATGCTATATAAGTGGGAATTTTAAGAGAAGAATGGCATTTTCAATTTTTTAAAAGAAGTAGTCATATAAATTTTTTATGAGCAAAATAAAGGAATGAAGTATAGCTGAAACACCAATAATTTTTAATGCAAGTTTTGGTCATAATGAGCCTAAGTGTGTAATTCCATATGGTGTTAAGGCTGAAATAGATACTTTAAATAAAGAATTTAACATTATAAGCAATACTATTTCAGCATGATTTACATATTAAAAGAGACTTCCTTTCAAAGGGAGTCTTTTAATCGTTTCAAAATAAAATGTGTCGCAATAATGATTATTTTTAATAAAGAAGCATGATTTGATTTTATATAAAGGTATGAAAATGTATTATACTTGAGGTTGCCTTGTCAGCAAATAATATATTACAGCATTAATTACTAGAAAAACGAAAATCACACTAAACACAATAAATTTAGTTACGAGTGTAATACTTGAAAACAATGTAACGATAAATATTATAATTGCTATTATATTGAATATTGTCAATTTTTGTCTCATTATAATTCTCCATTCTGGCTAAGAGTTCGATAAGTATTTAATACATTATTTTTCTTTATATCTATAGATTAATAAAAATTCTCTTAATGATATATCATTTAAATTCATAATGATTTATTATTGAATTGTCATAATTTTCTATAAATAAAAATATATAGACTTAATACAACGAATGCAGTATAGATATTGTACCTAAAGTATATAGAGACTAACTATGATTATGAAGTTATCAAATATCCCCTTGTAATAATAGGATAGAGTTACAAGGAAATTCACCAATTTATTAGGAGGTATTATATGAATTACGAATATCATTGTGATACAAAAATAATAATGGGCCCTGGTAAATCAAAGGATTTACCAGAAATCATCTCGGAGTATATAAATATAGGTGAGACTGTAATGGTGGTAACGGATTCTGGTATTAAAGATGCAGGATTAGTTGACCCAATAGAAATGAATTTGAAAAATTCAGGTTATAAAGTGATATCTTATAATGAAATATCTCCCAATCCAAGAGATACAGAGTGTTTAAAAGGTGCATCACTTTATCAATCAACAAACGCATCAGCTGTTATTGCGGTAGGAGGCGGTAGTCCAATGGATACCGCCAAAGCTATTGCCTTACTTGGTCCAAATGGAGGTTCACCTGAAGAATATAATAATGGTGAGAGAAACTATGCCAATATATCGCCTGTCATTTGTGTTCCAACAACTGCTGGGACAGGTTCTGAAGTAACACGGTCTTCAGTAATTACATTAGAAGAATCACATACGAAAATTACACTTAAAAGCCCTTTACTTAGACCAACAATTGCTGTTCTTGATCCCGAACTTACCTTAAGTGTGCCAAAATCTATAACTGCAGCAACTGGAGTAGATGCATTAGTTCATGCAATTGAAGGTTATACATGCACTGTGACAAACCCAATCTCACAAGCAGTGGGAAAAAGTGCGATGTCTATTATCGTTGACTACCTACCGAAAGTATATCAAGACGGAAAAAATCTAGATGCCCGGTATAAAATGCAAGAAGGCAGTCTCTTAGCAGGCCTATGCTTTGGATCTGCTGATGTTGCAAGCGTCCATTGCTTATCAGAAGCATTAAGTAGCTTATATGACACACCGCATGGCGTTGCGAACGCAATATTTTTACCCCATGTAGTAAAATTTAATGCTGTTGAAAATAAGCCACTTCATGCTGAAATTAGTAAAATCATGCAGTTTGCAAAGCAGAGTGACACTGATGAAATAGCAATTGAAAAGTTGATTAAAGGGTTATATACATTAACAAACGACTTAGGAATCCCATCGTTGAAAGATTTAGGATACGTTAAAACAGAACATTTTGAACAAATGGCTAATCTAGCTAAACAAAATAATTCAACACCAAGTAATGTCAGACCAATAACTGAAAAAGATTATTTAATTATTTTAAAAGAAGCCTATTAAAAAAAGAAGTTCCTTAATCGTTTCAAAATAAAATAATGTCTAAATAATGAGGATTATTAGAATTGTAGGGAAAAGAGGAATGCAAAAGGGACTTATATTCTAATTTTACTGTTTCATATTATAGATAACCTTTTTCTTACTACAGCCATATTTTCTATAAATGTAATATTAAGTTTTTAAATTAAAATCACGAATGATTAATTCAACAAACTTGTGAGTCGAGTAGTTACAAAGGTTATTCAATTTTTTCACGTTTATATAAAATTGGAAATTTATTTGTAATTATTCTTTATTAGTGTTAAGTTTAAGCAAGAATTTAATAAGAATTGCTAGGGGTGCTTGTAAGCTGAAAGAGGCATTGTTCTCAACCCTTTGAACCTGATCTGGTTAGTACCAGCGTAGGGAAGCAGAAAAGTACAGTACATATGGAAAGTCTGTTTGTTGGGCTTTTATTTACTGTCGCTTCACTAAATATGTGATTTTCTACCAGGTCTCCTAGCAATAATAAAATGCTAAGGAGTTTTTTTATTTGGAACAAGAAAAAATTGAATTAAAAAAACAATTTCCATCAAGTCAAAGAATATGGATTAGTGGAGAAGATCCAGATATTCGAGTGCCGTTTAGAGAGATACAACTTTCTCCGACCATAACAGAAGAAGGAACAACTGATAATGATCCAGTGTTAGTCTATGATACTGCAGGCCCGTACCACGACGATGATTATAAGATTGACGTTCAAAAAGGTATACCGAAAATGCGAATGACATGGATAAAAGAAAGAAATGATACATTGCCATATGAAGGAAGAAGCATAGTATCATTAGATAATGGGTTTAAGTCAGATAATCATAAAAAATTTGTCGAGACACCGTTTAAATATCAACCAAGGAAAGCAGAAACAGGTAGGAATGTTACTCAAATGTATTATGCGAAACAGGGGATGATCACGAAAGAAATGAAATTTGTAGCTATGAGAGAAGATACATCGCCTGAGTATGTACGTTCTGAAATTGCGCGCGGAAGAGCGATTATTCCCAATAATGTAAATCATCCTGAGTCAGAGCCGATGATCATTGGTAAAAATTTTCAGGTGAAAGTAAATGCCAATATAGGAAACTCAGCAGTTAGTTCTTCCATAGAAGCCGAGATAGAAAAATTAGTCTGGGGCATTCATTGGGGCGCTGATACTATCATGGATTTATCTACAGGTAAAAATATTCATGCTACGAGAGAATATCTTTTGAGAAATTCGCCTGTCCCAGTTGGCACAGTACCTATCTATCAAGCACTTGAAAAGGTAGATGGTTCTGCTAAAGATTTGACTTGGGAAGTTTATCGAGACACACTGATTGAACAAGCAGAACAAGGTGTCGATTATTTTACTATACATGCTGGCGTGTTATTGAGATATGTACCTACAACAGTTGATAGATTAACAGGTATTGTCTCGAGGGGTGGATCAATCATGGCACAGTGGTGTTTAGCTCACCATGAAGAAAGTTTTTTATATACACATTTTGAAGAGATTTGTGAAATTATGAGTCGCTATGACATTGCAATTTCTCTTGGTGATGGATTAAGACCTGGCTCAATCTACGATGCAAATGATGAGAGTCAAATACTAGAATTAAAAACACTGGGCGAATTAACTGTAATAGCATGGGAGCACGATGTGCAAGTAATGATTGAAGGTCCAGGTCATGTACCGATGAACAAGATAAAGGAAAATCAAGACCTCGCTGATTTCCATTGCCAAGAAGCGCCATTCTATACATTGGGGCCATTGACAACTGATATTGCACCAGCCTATGACCATATTACGTCAGCGATTGGTGCCGCACAAATTGCTAGTCATGGCACGGCAATGCTTTGTTATGTTACACCTAAGGAACATCTAGGGCTGCCTAATAAAGATGATGTAAGAGAGGGCGTTGTTACGTATAAGATTGCTGCACATGCAGCTGATTTGGCCAAAGGAATGAAAGGGGCGCAACGCAGAGACAATGAAATTAGTAGAGCGCGATTTGAATTCAGATGGTATGATCAATTTAATCTATCGTTAGACCCAGACAAGGCGCGTTCATTTCATGATGAGACTTTACCGGCTGAGGCAGCAAAAGTTGCCCATTTTTGTAGTATGTGTGGACCTAAATTCTGTTCGATGCGAATCTCCCATGATTTGAGAAAACATAAAGATTTAAAATCAGAAGGATTGAAGCAAAAGTCAGAAGAATTTGTTTCAAAAGGTAGTAAAATTTATCGTTAAATATAGGAAATGAGCCAGTCTTATCCGTTAAAAAATACTTTGTTATCTGTGAAATCAGGAGAGATTATTTAGATTAAATACTCATGATGAAATTACGTTTTTAACCTATAATAAATAAAAGAAGTGTCTTAATCGTTTCAAAATAAATATTGTCTAAAAGCACGATAAGTTTATAAACTTGTCGTGTTTTTATTTTTATTAATAATTTATTAATAGATAATATAAAATTTTAATAAAAATAATGTTCACTTATTCAGAATTTTCTGATAACATAAAAGCTAGTTTGTAATCGCTTACAGAGGGAGGGGTATTATGAAAAAATGGTTAGCTTTAGTCATTGTTTGTTCAACTGTGCTTGCTTCATGTGGCAAAAGCAATGAATCAAACGCATCAAAAAACCAATTTCCAGATGAAACAGTAGAAATTGTTGCTCCGGCTTCTCCAGGTGGAGGTTGGGATACGACAGCGCGTGCTATCCAAAAAATCATACTGGAGGAAAATTTAACTAAACAAAATATTAATGTTATTAATAAACCTGGAGGTGGCGGTGAAGTAGGTTGGCAATATTTAAAATCACGTTCACCTAATACGATTTCTATTAATTCAAGTTTATTATTATCTAATAATGAATTAGGATTAAGTGATTTAAATACTGATGATTTTACGCCTATTGCTATTTTAGCAACAGAATGGATTAGTCTAACAGCATCTAATAAGTCGAATTTAAATTCTGGTAAAGAAGTTATGGAAAAATTGAAGAAAGATCCTAAATCTTTAACGATTGGGGTTGCACCGGGATTGGGAAATAATGATCATTTAGCATTTGTTCAAGCGGCAAAAGAATATGGTGTTGATGTAGAAAATATTGATTTTCTTGTTTATAAAAGTGGAGGAGATTTACAAACTGCTCTATTAGGTGGACATGTAGATGTAGCTTCAACAGCTGTTTCTGAGGTTAAAGAACAGCATCAAACTGGTAAATTAAAAATGTTGGCTGTAACTTCTGATAAACCAATTGAAGGTATTGAAGATGTACCTACCTGGGAAGATCAAGGTATTGATGTAGTATTTCCACATTGGCGTGGCGTCATGGGTCCTAAAGATATGACACCTGAGCAACGAGAGTATTGGGATACTACAATGGAGAAAGTAGTTAAGTCAAAAAGGTGGCAAGAAATAAGAAAAAACAATGATTGGGAAAAATTCTATAAAGATAGTGAAGAAAGTGAAAAATTCTTGAAAGCGCAACGTAAGAAATATAACGAACTAGTAAATGACTCAGGTCTAAAATAAGGGGGAGTATAAATGTCACGACTTGTTTTTCCATTAGTATTAATATTATTTGGTGTGATTTATTTAGTGCTAACTATCAATATACCGAAATCTAATATTGGTGATCCTAATAGTCCTATGTATTTTCCATTATTAATCGGCCTATTGCTTGTTGTAATGAGTATTATTTACTTTTTTCAAGAATTCAAAAAGCGTCATCAAAAATTTACAGCTTTTTCACAATTACTTGAAAAACGTACGTTTATACGTATTGTACTGACTATCATTTTAGCGATAATATATGCTTTTATTTTTGAACCCTTTGGTTTTTTAATTTCAACCATTCTATTTTTAGGTTGTATTATGTTCTTGATTAATGGATATAAAAGATGGTTACAAAATATTTTAGTAACAGTAATTTTTTCCGGTATTGCATGGTATACCTTTTCGCAATTATTAGATGTTAGTTTACCTTAAGGAGGGTTATACGAATGGGGATTGATACAGGTAGTTTTTTGGAAGGGTTAACGACAGCATTTCATCCGATGAACCTTTTATGGGTACTCATCGGTGGTTTTCTTGGTACGGTTGTAGGGATGTTGCCTGGATTAGGGCCCGCTACTGCAGTAGCAGTACTTATACCAGTTACTTTTGGTATGGAACCAGTAAGTGCATTAATTTTGATGGTCTCAATTTATTATGGCGCTATGTATGGAGGTTCTAGAAGCTCTATATTATTAAATACTCCAGGTGATGGATCAGCAATTGCAGCTACATTTGATGGTTACCCGATGACTAAAAAAGGTGAAGCGGGTAAGGCACTTACAATTTCAGCTATAGCTTCATTAATTGGTGGCATTACAGCAGTTATTGGTTTTATAGTTCTAGCAAAACCATTGTCAAATTTTGCTTTGAAATTTGGTCCGCAAGAATATTTTTTATTATTTTTATTTACACTTTCAGCTATTGTTACTTTGTCATCAGGGAAGATGGTCAAAGGATTTATTGCAACAAGTATTGGACTGATTATTAGTACTGTAGGTGTGGACTTACAGACAAGTATTTATCGTTTCACTTTTGATATCCCACATTTAAGTGAAGGAATAGATTTCTTAGTAGTTATAATAGGAGTATATGCAGTAGCAGAGGTTCTGTACAATTACTTGAACCTACATGCATTAAAGCCGCCAAAAAATGACGTGGGATCAATGAAATTATCAAAAGAAGATTGGAAAAAAACACGTGGAGCGATGTTTAGGCAAAGTCCAATTGGCTTCCTAATCGGTGTATTACCTGGAGCGGGAGGATCTATTGCGGCAATGCTAAGTTATTCGACAGAAAAGCAAATATCTAAAAACGGTAAAAATTTCGGAAAGGGTCAAATAGAAGGCGTGGCTGCGCCTGAATCTTCTAATAACGCTGCATCGGTCGGGGCTTTGATTCCATTATTAACAATGGGGGTACCGGGATCGGGAACTACAGCTGTTATATTAGGTGCTGTGGTGATGTTAGGCTTACAGCCAGGACCATTATTATTTGAAAATGAACCTGAAACAATATGGACTCTTGTTAATAGTATGTTTATCGGTAATATTTTTTTAGTTATATTAAACATTGCTTTAATCGGCTTACTATTAAAGATTTTACGTACACCACCTAAAGTGCTATATCCAATTATTTTAGTGCTTGCATTTATCGGTACATATACATTAGGTTATAGCGTAATTGATTTTTATATTTTAATTATCTTCGGTGTTATTGGCTTAGTAATGAAGTTATTAGATTTCCCAATCGCGCCTTTAATCTTAGCTTCGATAATTGGGTCAGATATGGAACAAAACTTTCGTAAAAGTTTAATAGTAAGTAATAATAATATATTAGATATATTTATAGGGTCACCGATAAGTATTGTATTATTATTAATGACAATTTTAGCATTGTTCTATCCACTGATTATAAAAGGCTTTAAAAAAGCAAAATTAAAAAAATAATTTGGAAATAGATGGGTTAAAACTATGAATCTAAACTGAAATTCTTTTCGTTATTTAGTAAGTGCAGATTAATTATTTGATTGTTTTAGAGAGTAGAATGGGAATCATATTTGAGTAATATGATTTTCTTTCTACTTTTTTCATGTGTTTTTTGTTTCTATAATGGAAACTTAATTTCTAAAAGATGCTATATAAGCAATACACCATACTTAAACTTTCTAGTAAGATTAAATATAAGAGGTGTTATTAATGATTCAAATATCTAAAAAAATCAAACAGGAACGAATAAGATGTGGAATGACACAAGAAACATTAGCTGAGCATCTTAATACGACAAAGACTAGTATTTCTAAATGGGAAAACGCAACACTATATCCCGATATTACGATGCTTCCTAAATTAGCAAAAGTTTTCAATATTTCCGTTGATGACTTGCTTAATTTCAGCATTACTATGACAGATAAAGAAATTAAGAAAATCTCAATCTCATTATCTAAGATGGTTAATCTTACAAGCTATGATAAATATTTATCGACTGTGAGAGATTATTATAGTAGTCATTGTAATGAATTTACATTACTTAGTTCACTATTAGGACTTTTGATGAATCATATATCCTATTGTCAAAATGAGCAGCAAAAAAATGAAACGATAGAACTAGCTTATAAAATGATTCATCTAATCGAAAAAAATTGTGACATAGAAGAGGTGAAAAAGCACGCTAAAGGCTATAAACTAGTCTTTCAAATATATGATGGTAAATATACTGATATTATTAATAATGTTCCAGACCATGATATGAAACTAGGACAAAGTTTTATGTTAGCTCAAGCATATATTTTGAATGGAGAAAAAAGTAAGGCAGATAGTGTTATTCAGACAGATATGTATCAATCTTTAATGTTATATTTACAAAATTTTACGCATCGTTTAACTTATGATTTACATACTTTATCGATAGAAAATCTAGAGCATAGAATTTATCACTTAAACAAAGCTTTTAATATTGATTATTTATACCCATATTTAACAATTACTATTTATTATCAATTTGCTCAGTATTATTCTGATAAATCTCCATTAAAAACTATAGAAAACCTAGAAAAATTTTGTCGGTCATTTGACTATTTAATAAGCGATTTTAGTTATCATACAGATGAATTTTTCAATAATATTAACGAATGGTTTAAACAACTTCCATTTGGCCAAAGGTTGCCAGTTAATTATGAAAATATGCTAGAAATGCTTTATTCAAGTATTTTAAATCACTCATCTTTTAATAATATAGAAGGATTTGGGAACATTGTAACTAAAATTAAACAAATCTATTTAAAAAAGGGGAGAGAGTAATTGTTTCGAAAATATAGATTCCTCATTATGACAGTAATTGTATTTTTATCTGGTTGTGATTATTCAAAGCCGCAAAATAAAAGTGGCTTTTTTTATAATATTTTTGCGCAACCAATGGATCATCTCTTGCATTGGCTAGGTTCTGTGTTTGATAATAACTATGGATTAGCAATTATTGTAATAGTATTGATTGTTAGGATTATTATGTTGCCATTTATGCTAGCGCAATCTAAAAATGGGCATTTTATGCGTAAAAAAATGGAAATAGTAAAACCTGAAATAAATGAAATACAGAAAAAAGTGAAAAATGCATCTACACAAGAAGATAAAATAGCCGCCAATCAAGCAATGATGGATAAATATAAAGAATATGGAATGAACCCAATGAAAACAATGCTAGGATGCCTTCCTTTGCTTGTTCAAATGCCGGTACTATTTGGTTTATATGTAGCATTAAAATGGCCTACGAGTGGTGGATTAACAGAGCACGCTAATTTTCTTTGGTTTAATTTAACGCAACCTGATATTTGGATTACAATCATCGCAGGTGTTTTATATATCGTACAACCATTAATTAATTTAGAAAATATGCCACAAGAACAACGATTTATGGGGTATATGATGGCAATTATTTCCCCGATATTTATCATATATATTACACTTACATCCGCTTCAGCTTTAGGTTTATATTGGGCTGTAAACTCGTTGTTTTTAATATTCCAAATGTATTTTTCGAATAAATATTATTCCAAAATAGCGAGAAAAGAAGCAATTTTGTTGAAGCAAAATATAAAGAGTAAATATCTTCAGAAAAATGAAAGTAATAAAGACATTAAAGAATCGAGCCAAGTAATATAAGTTGGATATTTAATTTTTACAACCTAAATAGAAATATTTTTGTTAGTATATATCTGGTTTGAATTTTTTAAAGGAGTTATTATATGCTACATTATTACAAATTATTTTGGGTTAACGCTTTGAACATAAAAGGTAGATCAAGGCGCAAAGCGTATTGGTACCCATTCCTTATGACAGTTATTATATCTGTAATTGCATCTATATTAAACGATGTTTTACCTGTGCCTCAAACCCTAGCTGAAATTATATATTGGGTATTTAATATAGCAACTATTATTGCTACATTCACCGTAATGGTTAGACGTCTACACGATATCGGGATGTCTATGTTGCTACCATTGATTATACACTTAACTCCTTTAGTATTTCTGCTAACCGGAAGTATAATAACACTAATAAATCCTCAAATGAATTTTTCTGTCGGAAGTTCTTTAGTATTAATCGCTGGAAGTTTATTGTACTTAGTGATTTCTATTATTGTGATAGTGATTTGTTGCACTGAGGGTCATAAGGATGAAAATAAATATGGCATGAATCCTAAAACATCTTAAATGAAGAGATCTGTATTGAAAAGTTCATGTCTATATTTAAATTGTGCTCGTTATAAACGTTTGATCATTACTTCTTTATGTATAGGCTGTTTTTTAGACTAGAGTTAACTCTAAGCGCTATGATATTAGGTGAAGAAGTTGGAAAGTCTTCAAATAGGATAAGTACTGGAGGAATAATTTTATGGTTAATGCTAAAGCTAGAGCGGTTAACGGTCCGGATTCGAATTTTCATGCTACAGAAATTAAAAGACGTGATCTTGATACACATGATGTATTAATTGAGATTAAATACGCAGGTATATGTCATTCTGATATTCATACTGCACATGGTGAGTGGGGGCCAGTTCACTATCCACTAGTGCCAGGTCATGAAATTGCAGGTATTGTTAAAGAAATTGGGTCAGAAGTGAGTAAGTATGAAGTAGATGATCGTGTTGGTGTTGGCTGCATGGTTGATTCTTGTGGCGAATGCGAAAATTGTCAAAACGGCGAAGAACAATATTGTCTAAACGGAATGGTTGGCACATACGCAGGTACGGATAGATATGGTGAACCGACACAAGGCGGTTATTCAACACATATTGTCGTACATGAAGATTTTGTATTACGTATTCCTGATAATATCGGTTTAGATGCTGCAGCTCCATTACTTTGTGCGGGTATTACTACTTATTCACCTTTAAATCATTGGAAAGCAAGTGAAGGTAAAAAAGTAGCAATCATCGGTATGGGCGGTTTAGGACACATGGCTGTTCAAATTGCAAATGCTATGGGCGCAGAAGTTACTGTATTATCACAAACGTTAAATAAAAAAGAAGATGGTTTAAAATTAGGTGCAACACATTACTATGCAACAAGTGATGAATCTACATTTGAGCAACTGCCAAAAACTTTTGACTTAATTATCAATACAGTAAGTGCAAACTTGCAATTAGATGATTATCTTAAATTGCTTACATTAGACGGTACCATTGTTAACGTTGGGGCACCAGCGGAACCAATCTCATTAAGAGTTGCAAATTTAATTGGTCACCGTAGATCATTTGCTGGATCAGCTATAGGAGGTATACGTGAAACACAAGAGATGTTAGACTTCTGCTCTGAACATAATATCAAGCCTCAAATTGAAATGATTTCAGCTGATCAAATAGATGAAGCTTATGAAAGAGTTTTAGCATCTGATGTTAAATATCGCTTTGTTATCGATACAAGCACAATGTAATTAACTTGCAATTCATGAATATCTAAAGTGCTTTAAATCATTTTAAAGTATATTATAGTAGCCACTTGTTTTAGACAGAGTTCTGAAATAAGTGGCTATTACTATATATATAAGTTATATATTGAATGAAAATTATAATTATATAATATGTCAAATTGTCTATATAATCACAAATATTAAGTAATTTTTATATAAAAAATTTGTATAAGTTTAAATTTACTATTATACTAACTTATAAGCGTTTAAGTAAACGCTAACATAACGTTACAATAGTTGGGAGTGATTTTCATGCCAGATACAGATACTGCAGCAGACTTATTGGAAAAGATCTTAGATTATTTATTTTCTCTTAAATAGTAATTTTTAAGAGTGGGTATTTATACTTAAAATCAATAAAGAACAATTGATTTGCTAAGAAACCTAACTTGAATTTTGGATATGTCCCTATAAAGTCGTCAATTAACGTTGAGTACTTTGTAGGGTTTTTTAGTCAAAATGGTATCTTAATGTCAGGATACTGTGTTGAAGTAATAATCTAAAAAGTAAAGAATAAATTACATTTTAATCAGGTTGAATATGTGTAGTTTTATATAAAGTAGAGATAAAAAAACGTTGAGGCAAATTAATTGTCTCAACATTAATCATTATATGGGGAGTAGTTGACTTGATTGAAATTTAAAGCCTCTCTCCAAAAATTTAGGTTATGCTATTCTATACGCGATGGTTAGCCATTTTTTCGAAAAAATCAATAATATAGGAGTGGTCTTTTTTACTATTACCATTAGCTACTTCTGAACTGAAAATTTCTTTAACAATATTTGTAACAGGAAGTGGTACTCCTAAAGCGTTGGCAGAGTGTTGAATATTACCTAAGTCTTTAAAATTTGTTTCAATTTTTCCACCAGGTTCAAAATTTCTTTCTATAATAGATGGCATCTTAGCATCCATTACAGCACTACCAGCTAATCCACCACTAATGGCTTCAAAGAGTTTGTTTAAATCTATTCCTGATTTACTAGCATAAACACAAGCTTCTGATAAACCTGCTAAATTAATACTGACAATAATTTGATTTGCCAATTTAGCTGCTGAACCAGTGCCGCTTTCTCCAAAATGAACTATATTTTCTCCCATTGTTTGAAATAAAGGGAGAACTTTTTCGAAGTCATGTTCTTCTCCACCAACCATAATGGACAGTCTTCCTTCAAGTGCCATTGGTTCTCCACCACTAACAGGAGCATCCATAAAGTGAATATTAAATGGTTTCAACTTAGCTGAGAATGCTCTGGAATCTTCAGTTGATACAGAACTCATGTCTATCACAATTGTCCCTGGCTTACAATTATTCGCAAGGCCTTCCTCAGAAAATAAAACTTGTGTAACATGTTTAGATGTAGGAAGCATCGTTATAATAACATCGCAATTTTTAGCCACTTCCCTATTTGAGCTACAGGCATTGCCACCTAATGCTTTTAACTCATCAACTGCGTCTGTATTTAAATCAAAAATATATGTTTCATAACCACTTTTAATAACGTGAAGTGCCATAGGTTTTCCCATAATACCTAAGCCAATAAATCCAACTTTCATAAGTATTACCTCCATATACATAAATTTTAGCAATTAATCTAACTGATAATAGCGTGATGAACATTATCATTATTAAAAATTTCTTCTACTATTTATTGTCGATTATAGGTTGAAGATGGTTTTGAACATAGTTACCAAGATCTTTAATCACTTGGGTAGTGTTTGCATGTGCTTCTCCTATTTCATCTTCGAGCATTATCCAACCGTTGTAGTCATTTTGTTTCAAAATTTGTGTGCATTTTGAAAAATCTATATCTCCTGCGCCCATGTTTTTCCATTCTGATTGATTTGCAACATCTTTATAGTGGACATGCTTAATAAGTGAAATTGCATCTTCAAACACTTTTGATGGGTTCATACCACCCATAGCAATATGTCCGGCATCAGGCGTATAGCCCATATAACCGCCGTCTAGACCGTCGAATAGTACTTTATAATCTTCTTCAAATTTCCAATAAGATGTTTCATATGATATTGGGTGTAGTGAAGTAGTAATACCATGTTCTTCGTAAGCACGTTTAGCGAGTTCATTTGCACCTGTAATAATTTCTTTTTGTCTTTGCAATAAATTATCCCTATTTTTTCCACTTCTTGATGGAACGTTCATAATTGCTCCAGGAAAATGCTTGAGATAATTGAAAAAGTAATCATCTATCTCTTTTTCACTATCAGATGCATGACCACCTACAAAAGCATGTGGCACCGTTAATGCTGCTAACTTTAAATTGTTTTTGTCGAGAGCTTCTTTTAAAAGTTGTGGTGATTTCTCATATTTTCCTAACAAATTGATTTGTACGTCTACACCAGTAAGTCCTGCATTTGCTATGTCGTGTATCACCTGATCCATTTTATCTGCTTTTTCATCGTAGTCTAAAACCCAAGTAGAGCCTTGGCACCCAAAATTAATCGTCATTATTTTCCTCCTAACAAGCCACTGTATATTGAATAGAAATATGTTTTTTGTTAAATAAAATAATTTTTGAAAACGCTAACAATATATTTCAACCCTATCATTTATAATACTTTTGTCAATCATAATGTGAAAACAAACGAAAATAAAAATAAATAAATGAAATTAATTGAAAATATAAAATAACTATATTAAAATCACACATATATGTAAGCGCTTACTTTTTAGGAGCTTAGCTTGATAACTTAAATAGAATATTAATTTAGTGAAAGAGAGAATGGGGGATAAGGATGTTTGAAGAAATTTGGCCGCTTATTGGTGTGGTTATAGGCGTTATAGTTTTACTTATATTAATTATTGGGTTCAAATTGAATACTTTTATATCACTTATTGTGACTTCTATGTTTACGGGGATCGTCTTAGGTATTCCAATTGATAACATCGTTGAAACAGTGGAAAAAGGCATGGGAGATACTCTTGGTAGTATTGCAATCATTTTTGGTTTGGGTTCGATTTTAGGTAAGTTACTATCAGATGGTGGTGGCGCAACTCGAATAGCTGATAAATTAATTGAAACTTTTGGCGAAAAGTATGTGAATTGGGCGATGTTAATTGCATCATTTATTATAGGCATTTCACTATTTTTAGAAGTTGCGTTTGTGTTACTTATTCCTCTTGTGTTTACATTAGCCAAACGAATGAATATTTCTAATCTTAAAGTTGGTCTCCCAATGACGATTTCGATAGCCATTACACATGGCTTTTTACCACCGCACCCTGGACCAGTTGCGGTAGCACAAGCATTGAATGCTAATATTGGGCACGTATTAATGTATGGTATTATCATAGGTTTACCTTTGGCATTGATTGTGGGTGCTTTTTTTACCAAACTTGTATATAAAATTGTGCCATCAGCTTTTGCTAGGGAAGGTAAACAGATGAGCGTTGACGAAGAGAAACCTGTAGCAGTAAAAGATAGACCTAGTTTTGGCTTAAGTTTATTAACGGCACTTAGCCCTATTATTTTAATGTTGTTGGCGACAATTATTCAATTGATTACAGGCCATGAGGATGGTAAAGCTGGTGGTTTTGAAGGCTTCATTTATTTCATTGGTTCATCAACAACAGCGATGTTAATTGCTGTGCTTATAGCGATTTATACGATGGGAATAAGAAGAAAAAAATCTACTGATCAAATTATGGCTACTATTTCAAATGCTATTACACCGATTGCTATGTTATTGCTTATCATTGGTGGAGGTGGTGTTTTCAAACAAGTTATTATAGATGGTGGTGTAGGTGATACTATATCTAAAATTTTCCACGGAACTGAGATGTCTCCAATTATATTGGCATGGTTGGCGACAGCAATTTTGAGATTAGCTTTAGGATCATCGACCGTTTCCGCGCTATCATCAGTAGGTATTGTATTGCCATTGATACAATCTATGGATGTGAATATTTCTCTTATTGTACTTGCAATTGGAGCTGGAAGTGTCTTCTTTTCACATGTTAATGACGCAGGATTTTGGATGTTTAAAGAATATTTTGGCTTAACTATGAAAGAAACATTTTTAACCTGGACGTTGCTGGAATCAGTATTATCCGTATTGGGATTAGGATTTATTTTGATTTTAGATGTAGTTATTTAATAGGTATAGATTTAAAAGAATTAAATAAAGTGTAGTGATTCAACATTTTCAATAAATTTAACGTTACAGTTGTAATGAGTTAATTGTATTATTAGCAACAAAACCCCCTTTACTATTTTGAATAGTAAAGGGGGTTTTTGAATATTAGTGGCTAAAGCACTAAATATAATACTATAGACCAGTCATTTTTGTTTATCAATTTCGCAGTGGGTAATTAGATTATGCTTTTTTACTTTTTCTCAGATTTAATACATTTACCACATCTTTTATATATGCGCCTTTTAATTTATAACTCCATTTATAAATGATAAAACTAGCTATTATACAAATTATTGGGAGTATAACCATAATGAAACGTAATCCATTTTTTGTGAATTCGCTTTGTTGAACGCCCGGTTGATAACCTAAAAGCGTTAAACTCCATCCAGTAATTAAACCGGAAATGGCCATAGCTGTTTTCATTAAGAACGTCTGAGTAGAAGTGATAACGCTTCGTTTCTTTGCCCAAACTTCATTTCACTATAATCAATGACGTCTGCTATTGAAACGGTTATTATTCCCATAATGAATCCAGTACCAATTTTGATAAAGGTAGTACCTAATATAACAGGTAATATGGCTTGTGGTGAAATGTAACTTGCAGCTAGCAAAATCAATAGTCCGAATATTACACTGCAGGTTGCAATAGGAAATATATGTTCCCTTGTAATCCATTTTGCAATTCTTGGGAAAATAATCAAAGCAAGAATTTCAACAAACCCCATACCGTTATAGAGTGCAAATAAAAACTTGGATTCAGCTACATAGCTAAAATAATAAATGAGAACATTTCCAATGATTTGTGTACATAAGAAAAAGGTGATTAAGATACCAATATAATTCAAGAGTTCTTTGTTAGTAAATAATATTCTCCATATGTCTTTGAAACGTAATGTAATACCTGTGTCTATATTTGTAGGGGCTTCTTTTACATTGCGAACAGTAATTCCCATTGTTGTGATAAAGAAGATAATTATAATGATTGTGAGTATTAAAAAGCCAATGGACTGATCACCATTTCCAAATAAATTGTCCAAGAATAGTACAATGCTTAAACCGATAGCACCCAGAATTAAATTAGCTAGGCTCGCAAAAATTCTTGGAATCACTGATACCTCTTCACGCTCGGTTGGGTTATTAGTTAAATTTGGCAACCAAGACCAATAAGGAACATCCATCATAGTGTAAGTCATGCCCCAAAGAATATACATAATTGTGACGAATACATATAGACTTGTCCCAGACAAATCAAAATTTGTGAATAATATAATGGTTACAAAAGAATTGATAATAGTACCAATGACTAACCATGGTCTAAATTTTCCCCACTTTGTTTTTGTTTTATCTACAATCATACCCATAATAGGATCGTTGATAGCATCCCATATTCGGGCTACAAAATATAATGTCCCTACAAAACCAGCTGTAATGCCTAAGATGTCTGTTAAATAATACATAAGATATATGCCAATTAGATTAACAACTAAATCTTTACCAAAAGCACCAATGCCAAACGAATACTTTTCTTTACGTGTTATTTGTCGCTCCAAATAAATCACCTCATAAGAAAACTTAAGTTGTTATATGAACAAAATACTTAAGTTTTTAGATATATAACTTTTAATTTTAGTAGTAAAATATTTTTAAAAAACCAGACACTGCGCATCTAATTGAATAATCACAGGTCTGGTGTGAGTTTATTTATATGTTGGAAGCCAATCTCCGTGGGCTTCAATTAAATCATCACAAAGTGAGATAATATCGTTGATAGATAGTTCAGCAGCTGTATGTGGATCTAACATAGCAGCTTGATAAATTTTAGATTTATCGTTTGTTAATGCAGCTTCTATTGTTAATAATTGAGTGTTTATATTTGTTCTGTTCAAGGCTGCTAGCTGTTCTGGTAAATCCCCTATATAAGTAGGCGCTAAACCACTTGCATCAACTAAACATGGGACTTCAACAACTGCATTTTCAGGTAGATTGCTTATTAAGCCACCTGTGTTTAATACATTGCCGCCAATTTTAAATGGTATATTTGTTTCCATTGCTTCAATAATATAAGAACCATATTCGTTGGAACGTTGATGAGTCAGGTTTTGATCATTGACTATATCATCACGCATTTGTGACCATTCTTCTATTTGTTTTATGCAACGACGAGGGTACTCATCTAATGGAATATTATAATCATCGATTAATTCTGGGTACAGATTTTTAATAAAGTAAGGATGGTATTCTGCGTTATGTTCAGATGACTCTGTAACATAAAATCCAAATTTATCTAAAATTTCAAAACGAACCATATCGTCATGTTTTGATTTTTGTTTTGCTTTGGCACGCTTTTTGATTTCCGGATATAAGTCTTTGTCATTTTGTTTGATTTCAAGCAACCAAGCCATGTGATTAATTCCAGCAATCTTAGATTGTATGTTATCTTGTGGCAAATCTAATGAATCTAATAAGTCATTCGTACATACTTGTACACTATGGCAAAGGCCCACCGTTTTAATACCTTCTTTTAGCATTATATTAGTTAAAACGGCCATTGGATTTGTATAATTTAAAAACCAAGCATTTGGGCATACTTCTTTTATATCTTTGGCAAAGGCTTGCATTACGGGTATTGTTCTTAAATTACGGAAAATACCACCAATACCTAATGTATCAGCAATAGTTTGTCTTAAGCCATATTTTTTGGGTATTTCAAAATCAGTAATCGTAGCAGGATCATATCCGCCTACTTGTATTGCATTGATGATATATTTTGCTCCTGATAATGCCTCTTTACGGTTATGGTATGCGCTCACAGTAACGTTTGAATTTAAATTTTTCTTTAAATTATTTAACATCATTTCTGAATCATGCAATCGTTGCTCATCTATGTCATATAAAGCAAATTCAAAACCTTGTAATGCTTCTACTGTCATACAATCGCCTAGTACATTTTTGGCGAAAACAGTACTTCCTGCGCCTAGAAATGTAATTTTGTCCATTAGTCATGCCCCCTAGTTTTATTTAAAAACTGAATGATCATTAATACCGTCTATTTTTAAAAATTTAAAGCGAAAATTTTCTAGTATCACTATAGCTTATGTATAGATTAGACATTATTTTTAGGACAAACAAGCGTAAATAATATTGAAAAGAGTAATATATTGCTGTTTATAAATCTATAAACAACTTATCAACTGGCATGATTGTAGTGTTTTTTCGATAGTTATTGGGAGTTACACCAACGATTTTCTTGAAAACTTTACTAAAATAATTGCTAGAAGCGTAACCTACTTCATACGCGATAGATTCAATATTTTGAGAACTTTTAGTTAATAAAATTAATGAATTTTTAATTCTAGTTTTTGTTAAAAAATTAATAGGCGTATCATTCACAGCTTTATGAAATTGGCGACTAAAATGATATTTTGATAAGCCTGCAACAGCTACTATATCGTCCAATGTAATATCTTGTTGATAATGATTTTCTATAAATTTAATTGCTTTTATAGTAGGGGGAGGATAATTATTAGATTTCTGTAAACCATATTCGAGATACTCTAAGCATTTCATCATAAATGTATAGGCACAGGATGAAGATTCGTATCCATGTTTAATGCCCACAGCGTCTATCTTTCGCAATGTTTCTATAATATATTTTATAGGTTCAGAATTTATAGGGAGTTTGAGGATATTTCCATGTGTAGATACAATTCTATTAAATAATCTACTAGCTTCTTCGCCATAAATTGTAAAATAAACAAATTCCCATTCACTCGAATGGTTAGGAAGATAGTAACAATGATTACTTGGTACACGAACAAAAAAAGCATCGCCTTTAGAAAGTTGATAATTTTTTTCGCCTATAGAAATTGCACCGTAACCATGAGTCGTATATTGAAAAATATATACATCTTGTTCTCCTCTGTGCAAACCATGCCATCGATAATTTGAACTTTGTACGAGTTCAAAACCTATTGCACTTAAACCAGCAACATTATTCTGGTAATCTCCTTTGAATCTAAAACCATAAGCACTGTAATCAATTTTTCTCGTCAACTTCTATCCCTCCATACTTTCTAATTATTTTAGCATTGTTTAAGTAAAAAATATTAAATATATATTTATAAAATTCCTGTTGAATTAATACTTCTTTTGTTATTTATAATTGCTGTTTCTTGACAATGGCGAACAATAAGTATATGTTTGTAATATCAAATAAAAATAAATATAGTCGTTGATGTGCGTTTGAACTAGGTGGTTTAGGCTTTAGCAAGATGTTAATAGAAATATTGGCAGATTGAAAAAGTAAACGAATTGAAGTAGAAAACGAAAATCATACGACATATGTAGACTAACTTAACTTAATTTATAAATTTAAAAGCAACATACATATATAGGTAGCAAAACAAAACACTGCATAAAGTATTAGCGTGCGTTGTAATGAAGCCGACAATTGTGATAAATCGACGGAGATTTATTATATATTGTCGGCTTTTTTTAATCAGTCTTACAATTATATTGTAGAAAAGCTAACTTTATGATCACAGTCTTCATATCTAATAAAGGAGGATTCGATATGCTTACATCGCCTAATTTATCATTACTATTCATACTATTATTTGTCGCGATATTCATCTCAATAATAAGTAGCATTATATTTTTAAATAAACGCATATCACTAGCGTACGTTCGTATACATATTTGTTTAGTAGCATTGCCGCCATTGATAGCGTTTGTTGGCTTAGTTTTAGCACCAAAGAACACCAATCTTGGCTTATGGTATTCAGATGTTTTATCTTGGTTGATGGCGTTTTTCGTATTGATTATCGGGTTAATCATCCAACGTTATTGTGTACGCTATTTGGCTGGAGATAGAAGTTTTAGAAAATACTTTATGCTATTTACTTTAACGACAAGCTTTGCAGCTACAGCGTGGTTAACAGGTGATGTCCGTATTATGGTAGTCAGCTGGGGCTTCACGTTAATAGGCCTAACGTTACTTATTAGTTTAACGAGCGCTTGGAGAGTGACAAGAGCAGCAGCAATTGTCACGGGAAAATTATTTTGCTTAAGTTGGTTGGCATTATTGTTAGCGGTTATATGGTTAGGATTTGTAACAGGAGAATGGCATTATACAGGTATATTCACCGAAGCTAATCTTAATCAAATTAATGCATGGGCACGTTTTGGTATTAATATTTTAATAATATTAGCAGTTATGATTCCAGCGGCACAATGGCCGTTCCAAAGATGGTTAATCGAGTCTGTTGCTGCACCAACACCTGTTTCTGCAATTATGCACGCTGGCATTGTGAACGCTGGAGGTATTATGCTTACGCGTTTTTCTCCACTGTTTAATGGTGACATCGCAACAATTGTTTTATTATGCTTTGCGAGTATCTCTGTACTTATAGGTGCAGGTATTAGTTTAGTACATGTAGACTATAAACGGTTATTAGTGGGTTCAACAATAGGACAAATGGGCTTTATGTTAATTCAATGTGCGTTAGGCGCATACATACCTGCAATTATCCATCTAATATTACATGGTTTATTTAAAGCGACACTCTTTTTACGCTCTGGTTCAGCGGTACGACATTTTAATGTACCGAGTCGTGCAAATGAAAGAATGTCTTACTTATGGATATTAGCAGGACGTGGTCTAGCAATTATGATGGGTCTTGGCTTTTGGTTATCTGCTCCAGAACAAGGTTATCGTTTAGTTAGCGGTCTTATTTTAGCATGGTCATTATCCGTTTCATGGACGCAACTAGTTGCCTTTGGTGAAGGGAAATTTGGTCGTGTCATGGGCTTATTAGTACTTAGTATAGTCGGCATCGTCTATTATATCGTTCACCATTTCTTTAGTGATGCTTTGCATACCATCGCATTTCATAGTGCACAGCCACCACTGTTCGCAACCGTCATTGTTGCGTTAATTTTATTATTTGGTAGTTTGATGAGTACGTGGGTAGCGTGTCATCGTTCATCAGTAGCATTTTCAATTATTTATATGTGGATTGTACGTTTAGGTGATGCAAAAATTGAAACAGTAGAACGTCATCCTAATTACTTGAAAAAATATTTATCCAAAGGAGGGCACTAAAATGGGAGAATCAAACACACATTCTGTTGGGCAATCGAGTTATCTTAATGATATTCGCATGACAGTTGAAAATGCGAGCAAAGTCATTGTTCCTTTATCACCCATTTCAGTATTTGCTGCTAGAAGTCCCTGGTCTGGATTAGAAGATAAAACATTTGATGAAGTAGCAAGTTGGTTAAAACAAGCGCGTAAAGTTGATATTTATCCAGCGAGAACAACTATTATAGAAGCAAGACAACAAGGTGAAATAAGCGATAAGTATATAGAACGTCGTTTTCAACAATGGATAAAAGACACAGAGTTATCTATTCCGAAAGCGCACGCTATTCAATATGGTCATCAAGCATTAAAACTACAGCCATTAGAGTCATACTCAGAGAAACAAGAAGGCATAGATGAACTCGTGGAAGATTTGACGGAAAGTCTGAAGGGAAAAAATACTGCATCCGGACAATTTTCATCAGTGCCACTAATTAGTACATACGTCTTTGATGATAAAAATGAAAAATTAATCGATACTTTAGATTATCATGTAATCAAATGGTGCAAGTTATTTATTGATGACGCACAATCCGGATGGACGATGCCAAATAGAGATAAAGGACTTTTTAATGCTTGGCAGAGATTAGTACCATATGACCCAGCGTTAACTAAACAACAACGCACACGTCTACAATCATTGCCAAATGATGCTGAATCATTACTTAAAACATCATTAAATAAGCTAGGTGTTAAGGATATAGAAGTACAAACATACTTAGAGAATCATTTACTATCATTGCCAGGTTGGGCGGGTATGATGATGTGGCAAGATGACCATCATAAGAAAGTGCATGATTTATTATTTACTTATCTTGCTATACGTGTTGCGATGGAATGGGCAATCGTAGAGCCTCATTTACCTGTAACGCCTCCAGATGCTAAAGATGAAAATGTTTTGGAAACTGGCATTGTGTCATGGTTGCAGTGGGGTGGATTTACGGTAGAAACTTGGCGTGCGTTAAGTATAGAAGAAAAAGAACAATATGTTCAGTTTGCGAAAGCGTTTAATGGACAATTGTGTCGGAAATTGTGGTTGGAAGCATGGGAAGAAACCTATAATGAACAATTAAAAGATATGATTGTACCAGAGCAATCTCATCAAATAACAGCACAAAAAGTAGAAGTTCAAATGGCATTCTGTATTGATGTAAGGTCGGAGCCTTTTAGAAGACAAGTTGAAGCAGCTGGTCCGTTTGAAACGCTTGGTATTGCAGGCTTTTTTGGTTTGCCAATAGAGAAATCTGAGTTAGGTAGTAAATACAGTCATCCGTCGTTACCAGTTATGAATCAACCGCAGCATAAAATCCAAGAATACACACATGAACGTGAGCCTAACGCATTTCAACAACGTAAACATGCACTAGAATCCGTTACTTATACATTTAAAAAAATGAAACAGAACGTTTTGCCTAGTTTACTTTTACCGGAATTGAGTGGCCCTTGGTTATCGCTACAAATGTTAACGAGAAGTTTTGTGCCGAGACGTGCGGGAGCGTTAATTCGTAAGTTTTATAGTAATTGGTTACAAAAACCACAAGATACTGCTTTAACATTGGATGGTAGTCAACATCATAACCATCAACATTTACATTTTGAAGATGGGTTACCAATTGGTTTCACGAAAGCAGAAAAAGTAAATTACACACTACAAGCACTAAAATTAATGGATTTAACTAAAGACTTTGCGCCGTTAGTTGTGATGTGCGGTCATGGTAGCCAAAGTGCTAATAATCCTTATGCAGCTTCATTAGATTGTGGCGCATGTGGTGGGGCAGCCAGCGGTTTCAATGCGAAAGTATTGGCTCATTTGTGTAATATGACAGAGGTTAGAGAAAGTTTGTTACAGGAAGGTATAGAAATCCCAGAAAAAACTATTTTCGCAGCTGCAGAACATCAAACTTCTTTAGATGAATTGAAGTGGATATATTTACCTGAATTATCTCAAGAAGCACAAATAGCTTATGATAAAATCGAAGCGGCAATGCCTCAAATAAGTTATGCCGCAAATGAAAAAAGACTGGCGCAATTACCGAATAATAATATAGTTAAACCAAACCCAGTCAATGAAGTTCATCGTATAACAAATGATTGGAGCGAGATAAGACCAGAATGGGGATTAGCGAAAAATGCAGCATTTATTATAGGTCAACGTGAATTAACTAAAAATAGTGATTTAGCAGGTAGAGCATTCTTGCATAATTATGATTGGCAAAATGATAAAGATGGCAGCATATTAGCAAATATTATTGCAGGTCCAGCGCTTGTTGCGCAATGGATTAATCTGCAATACTATGCGTCGACAGTTGCACCTCATTTTTATGGTAGTGGTAGTAAAGCAACGCAAACAGTAACGGCGGGTATCGGTGTTATGCAAGGAAATGCCAGTGATTTATTAACGGGATTGCCATGGCAATCTGTTATGGCGTCTGATAACAAGATGTACCATTCGCCAATAAGATTGTTGATCGTTATCCAAGCACCACAGTCATTTATCAAAAACTTATTGGATAATGATCCTGATTTTAATCAAAAAATAGTTAATGGCTGGGTTAGATTAGCCAGTGTTGATGAACAAGGTTTATGGCATGATTGGACAACTAACCTTTAAAGTGGTTATGGGACATCCAATGTCTCCACTTTATGGCGTTGAATAAAGCAATTGGATATATCGTTGAGATAGCGCATATTTCCTAGGGAATACAGCGTAGCTATAGAGAAAATTGTTGAAAAATGGTACTGTTATCTTTGTTAAAATAAATTTCTAATTTTGGTTCTACAGGAGATGTATATTTAATGAAAAAAACCAAAGGTACCTATGAATCTGAAATCAGTAAAGCAATTACACAATGGGAAAAAGATTTCCTTGGTCGTGGTTCTCTTTCAGTTAAAACAGACATATTGCGTGATATGATTATAGTCAGTTTACAAGGTGTACTGACACAAGCAGAGTATAAAGTTTGTGGCACGAATGAAGGGTTATTAACGATTAAAAGAACACGTTCTAAACTTGTAGAATCAGGTATAGAAGAACTTAATGAAATTGTATTAACAATTTCAGGGGAAGAAGTTAAAAGCTTTCATACAGATTTAAGCTCTATAACTGGAGAACGTATTATGATTTTCAAATTATATAATGATTTAGAAAAAAAGTTTGCTGAGTAGCAATGCTGATTTTTTCGAACTAATACACTTAATTTATTGATAAATTAAGTGTATTAGTATGTGTAACGTTGAAAAGTGATTAGAAGTAAATTAAGCGCATATTTAAGGGTTCGAGACTTAATATAATATTGTATGTGGCAATAGCATCAAAAAATGCACATACTGTTGTAAGGGACAGTATGTGCACATTACTAGTTATGAATCAGGAATCCGGAAGAGTAAAGTTTGCGTTAAAAACTATCATATAAATAATTGGGTGTTAAAGTATCATAATCTTTAATTAAGATTCTTAGTTAAAGATTCATTGTTCTAAAAGCTCTAAAAGTGTAGAACATAAACTAAGTATCACGGGATTAATATTTCAACTTTAACCACTAGCTTGAAAATAATATGTAACTTAACTATTTAATACCCAACAACGACGAAAAAAGTATTATTTAAATAAAGTAACATGAATTCGTTTAAAAGCTTGTGTAAAAGTGGTTAGTCATATTAATATACAAAGTTTACTAAAAGTGAGTTCACCTCCTACATATAAATATTATAATAATTGAATAAATTTTTGGTGCAAATTCCCCAACTGTACAAAAACAATGCGTAAATGTTAATATATAAAAATTATTTAAAAATTAATTACATGTAATTTTACACCCTTGACTATTAAGCGATTTACATAAAAATGTGATTAATTAAAATAGATTCTTTTTATACATCGCATAATTTGAATTTCTGCTATTCTATAAAAATAAAAAATAAAAATACACTTGAATTATTATGAAAGTTTATAGTAATATTGCTAATTGGGTGTTAAAGAATCATAATTTTTAATTATGGTTCTTTTTCTTTTGCCATTTTTTAACAACAAACATTAAAAATAACGTGACAATTATGCTTAAATACTTTGCTAATGTTTATATTTTTAATAAACTAGATGAGGTTAACTTTTACTGCAATTAAGTAGTAGCATAAATCGTGGATAAGGTTTTAATTTAGAGCGAAAGTTGGATTTGTTTTACCTTTAAAAAGGTTATAATAAAATGAAGTGAAGTTGTGTTAAGGAGGAAATATAGTTGGATCAAGTGAAAAATATTCTCTATTCTATAATAGAGCCATTATTGCAGCCAGAAACATATCAATCATTACTCTCTAATTTAATAATGATAATAGTTTACGTAGTGGCAGCATGGATTATTTTACATTTTGTGAATAAAGGTATCGCGCAGTTCTTTAAAATTCAAAATAAAGGTAAGAATAGTAATAAAAAACGTTCAAAAACTTTAATATCATTAGTGCAAAATGTAGTCTCATATGTGGTATGGTTTATAGTGTTGACTACGATTTTAAGTAAGTTTGGTATTAGCGTAGGAGGCATTATAGCAAGTGCTGGTGTCGTAGGCTTGGCCGTTGGTTTTGGTGCGCAAACAGTAGTTAAAGATATTATTACAGGGTTCTTTATTATTTTTGAAAACCAATTTGATGTAGGAGACTATGTTAAAATTAGTAATGGTGGTGCCCCAGTAGCAGAAGGTACTGTTAAATCAATAGGGTTAAGATCCATGCGTATTAATACTATTTCTGGTGAGCTGACTACATTACCTAATGGTAGTGTGGGTGAAATTACGAACTACTCAGTGATAAACGGTGAAGCAATAGTAGAAATTCCAGTTTCTATAACAGAAGATATTGATAAAGTGGAAGATGAATTAAATAATTCTTTTGAAGCAATTCGCTCGAAATACTATTTATTTATATCTACGCCAGAGGTTGTTGGTGTAAATTCAATCACAAATAATGAAATCGTATTGCGTATTTCTGCAGAGACGATACCTGGGGAAGGCTTTACAGGTGCACGCATTTTAAGAAAAGAAATATTGAAATTATTCAAGCTTAAAGAAATTAAAATGCCACAACCAATGATGGTACAATACGAAGCAAATCAACAAAATAATGCATAAGACGGTCGGAGGTGTTACAGAATGACATCCAATTACGGTTTGAATGATATTGTAGAAATGAAAAAACAGCATGCATGTGGTACGAATCGTTTTAAAATCATTCGTGTAGGTGCAGACATCCGAATAAAATGTGAAAACTGTCAGCGCAGTATTATGATTCCTAGACAAACATTTAATAAAAAACTAAAAAAAATTGTGGTATCACAACAAGATACTACCGATAAGGAGAATGAATAATGGCTTTAACAGCAGGTATTGTTGGCTTACCAAACGTTGGAAAGTCTACACTTTTTAATGCAATTACAAAAGCAGGTGCACTTGCAGCAAACTACCCATTCGCAACAATTGACCCTAACGTAGGTATAGTGGAAGTGCCAGATAGTAGATTAGACGTGTTAACAGAAATGGTAGAACCAAAAAAAACAATTCCAACTACATTCGAATTTACCGATATTGCAGGTATTGTTAAAGGTGCTTCTAAAGGGGAAGGTTTAGGTAATAAATTCTTATCTCATATCCGTGAAGTAGATGCGATTTGCCAAGTTGTTCGTGCTTTTGATGATGACAATGTTACACATGTTTCTGGTCGTGTAGATCCGATTGATGACATTGAAGTTATTAATATGGAGCTCGTATTAGCAGATTTAGAATCTGTAGACAAGCGTTTACCAAAATTAGAAAAAATGGCACGTCAAAAAGATAAAGATGCAGTTAATGAAACGCGTATTTTATCAAGAATTAAAGAAGCTTTAGAAGAAGGCAACCCTGTAAGAAGCTTGGAATTTACAGAAGAAGATCAAAAATATGTGAATCAGGCTCAGTTATTAACATCTAAAGAAATGTTATATATTGCTAACGTGGGCGAAGACGAAATTGGCGATGAAGATAATGAAAAAGTAAAAACTATCCGTGAGTATGCAGCGAAAGAGGATTCTGAAGTTATCGTAATCAGTGCTAAGATTGAAGAGGAAATAGCTGTACTTGAAGATGAAGATAGAGAAATGTTCTTAGAAGATTTAGGTATTGAAGAACCAGGTCTTGATCGTTTAATTCGTACAACTTATGATTTGCTTGGTCTTGCTACTTACTTTACAGCAGGTGTACAAGAAGTACGTGCATGGACATTCATTAAAGGTATGACTGCGCCACAATGTGCGGGTATTATTCATACGGATTTTGAACGTGGTTTTATTCGTGCAGAGGTTACTAGTTATGACGACTACGTTGAATTTAACGGTGAAAATGGTGCCAAAGATGCTGGTAAACAGCGTTTAGAAGGTAAAGAATACATTATGAAAGATGGCGACGTTGTACACTTTAGATTTAACGTGTAAAACAATTAGCCTCCAAATGATATATTGGCATACTGGGATATAAATATCTCAATATTATAAAACAGGCTGGGACAACTTAAATTGTTCCAGCCTGTTTTATAATATTGGTAATAGTTTAAGATCTACTACCTTTACTATGTTTATAAAGGTTAAGAGATGAACCAATCGGTACTCACATTTGGTCCTGTATAATTCGCATCTACTTCTTGATTTAACTCAGGAGAAGCGTAGCTATCAGTATACTGCCATAAAACATGGTCGCGAGTAGGCTGACCTGGGTTGTAGTTAGCCATCCAGTAGCCATCATAATTTTCTACAGATTGTTCAGCATGTTCTAACATGAAATTTTCGTATGAATAAAATAATACTTTTTTATTTCCAGCTAAACCTTTCATTTCGTCATACCAAGCATCCGTGCTTTCTTCGGTAGTGCCAGAAGTAACAGAGTTTTGTTCAAAATCATTTATATAAAAACTTGCTTTTGGGGCTCGGTTATATAAAGTTTGTGCCTCATAACGTGCGTCATCAGGATTTTCATACATACTATATGAATATACACCGAAGTCTAAATCGTGTTTGTCTAATAAATCAGAATTGTGTTCTAAGGACTCGTCTATTTTTTCTGATCCGTATTGGGCTCTAATGATAATAAAGTCGTAGTTTGCTTTTAAGTCTTTTACTTCTTGATCAGTCAAATCGCCTTGCCATTCAGAAATATCTAAAATACGTTCACCATTTTGTGTAGTCCCAGCTTCTGATTGAATATCATTAGAACGGGTTGCTGTCTCTTGATTTGTACCTTTTTCTGGATGTTTATTCAAATATTGCTGGTATCCATATCCCATTGTACCTTTTTGGCTTGAGGTATTATCAGCTGCATAAGCAGAGTTAATCGTTACTGTTGATGCGAATAATACACACATTGTAACGAATCCTTTTTTAATTGCAGAAACCATAACATACTCCTTTGTTTATGTACTTAAAAAATATCACTAAAATAAAGTGGTTAAAAAATATAAAAAACGAACATAGTGGTTATGCTAGTAGAATTAAAGTGGATTTTCAACCTTAGCTTAAATGACATTTATTTTTTATTAAAATAATGAATTGTGATTTATAAATTTAAATATATGAAATGGTGTCAATTTATATATTATTAAGGTAAGCGAATGTCTATATATGAGAAATAACTATTGCAAAATCAATATTTTCTAATGTTTCATATGAAACATTCATATGAAATTAAGTAATTGCTAAAGATGGATAACCATTGTAAAAAGTAAAGGCTTGTGCTATAATTCTTGATTGTGAGTAATGAAAATTATTCCTTGCTTGTCACATAATGATGATGAGCCGCATAGACCACAAGGAGGTGCAATTATAAAATGAGAACATATGAAGTTATGTACATCGTTCGTCCAAACATTGAAGAAGATGCTAAAAAAGCTGTCGTTGAACGTTTCAACGGAATTTTAGCTTCTCAAGGATCAGAAGTTTTAGAAGCTAAGGATTGGGGCAAACGCCGTTTAGCTTACGAAATCAATGATTTCAGTGAAGGTTACTACAATATCGTACGTATCCAAACTTCTGATAACGAAGCTACTGACGAATTCCAACGTTTAGCTAAAATTTCAGACGATGTAATCCGTTATATCGTAATTCGTGAAGACGAAGATAAGACAAGAAAATAATAGATGGGGGTCGTTTAAATGATAAATAGAGTTGTTTTAGTCGGTCGTTTAACGAAAGATCCAGAATATAGAACAACACCCTCAGGCGTGAGTGTTGCGACTTTTACTCTAGCAGTAAACCGTACGTTTACAAATGCGCAAGGGGAACGCGAAGCAGATTTCATTAATTGTGTCGTTTTTAGAAAACAAGCAGATAATGTAAATAACTACTTATTCAAAGGTAGTTTAGCTGGCGTTGACGGTCGCATTCAATCACGTAGCTATGAAAACCAAGAAGGACGTCGTGTTTTTGTAACTGAAGTAGTTTGTGATAGTGTTCAATTCCTTGAACCTAAAAATCAAAACCAACGTCATGGCCAAGAAGGGAATAATAATTTCCAAAACTTTGGTGGACAACAATCAGGACAAAATACATCGTCATATCAAAATAACAATAATAATAACAACAATACATCAAATAATAATCAATCAGATAATCCATTTGCAAATGCAAACGGACCTATTGATATTAGTGATGACGATTTACCGTTCTAATCTACAAACATTGTGTGAATGTTGTGTAGACTGTTTAGAAGTATATTAAAATGTGTGGAATTATATTATACGTGTGTGTAAATGTGTGAAGTATAATATGATAACGAATACACCTTCAAGTGTTGAAGGTGTATTTGTTTGTTTTTATAAATATATTTATTGAACTGAGGATAAGTTGTAAGCACATGATAGAAATCGAGTTTAAGAAAAAGTTGCGCTTAAAATTAACTGAAAAATCAGAATAATACAATAGAATTAAGTACAATTAAAGAGTGTATTATTACTTTATACTTAAATAAAGTTTAATGTGAGATTATAATTAATTAAAGTAATTATTTATTAATAAATTAAAATAAATAACTCTAGATTTATAAATGTTTAAACAACTGATAAATGGGAATTTATTTAACTGTATTGTAAATAAAAAATATAATATCATTGAAGAATTCTTTAAATAATATTATTATAAGTTATGTACTATATATTTATAGGGGGGCAGCTTTAATTGGCAAATAAAAAATTGTTATCATACGCACAAAAGGAAATTTTACAAATAGAACAATTTTATGAGAACACTAGCATTAATAATATTGCTGGTATTGTTCATATGAATAATGGTTTAGGATATGACGAAGTAAATGAAGCCTTCAATAAAATCATAGAGCAACATGATACGTTAAGAATCAGAGTTACTAGAGAAGAAGGAGAATACAAGCAGTATCTAGTGGACTATGAACATCAAGATTTTGAGTTTGTAGATTTTTATCAAGATGAAGTTGGCTATGATAAGTGGGTTCGAGAAAGTGCTACTATGAATATCTTTAACTTAGATGAACCACTTTATAGAGTGATTATAGCGAAAGCGCCTCAGGGACATTATGTAATATTCTTGTTACAACACCATTTGATTAGTGATGCATGGGGTGTAACAATTGTTGTAGATAACCTATCCAAAAAATTAGTGGGTAAAGAAGATAAAGAAACAGAAAGTGCTGCCTATTTTGAAGCAATTTCTACAGAAATGGATTATGAAACAACTAAACGTTTCACAAAAGATAAAGATTTTTGGTTGGAAAAATTAGAAAATTTCGAAGATAACATCCTCTTTGAGAAGACAACATTGGACAGTGCAGTCGGTAAGAGAATAAGTATTAACTTGCTAGATCAAGAGGCTGAAAATGTTAAACGTTTCTGTGAAGAAAATGATGTAAGTATTAGTAACCTTTTTTCAGCAATAATGCATGTAATTAAACATAAAAAAACATTGTCTAAAATTAATTCTGTTGGATTGCTAATACATAATAGGAATAATCGAAAAGAAAAAACATCCACAGGAGTATTTTCAAGAGTATTACCCATAATCGTTGAAATGGACAAAGAAGCAACTGTTAAATCTTACTTAAACAAGATTAAGCTAGAAAGTCTTAATGTATTAAAACATAGAAAATACCCATACGAGTATATTGTTGAAAATAGTGGGAATAAAAAAGGTTTAGTAGACTGCTTTGTGTCCTTCCAAAATGCACAATACGATGCTGAATTTATGAATGATGGTTTCCTAGATGAATGGTTAGACAACGGGACAAACAATGCGCCATTAAGTGTTAACATCAGTAATAGAAGTAGTAAAAATGGCTTAGATATAGATTATGATTATCAAATTGATGTATTGGATGAAGCAGGTGTTTATCAATTACATGAGACGATTTTACATGTCTTAAATAGCATGATTGAAGCACCAGAACGCAAAATTAAAGACATTGAAATTGTCTCTGGTGAAGAAAGAGAAACGATTTTAAATGATTTTAACAATACAGATTTAGCATTGAATAACAGTCAATCATTTATCGAACGATTTGAAGAACAAGTATCTAAATTTCCGAACAAAACAGCAATCAAATATGAAGGAGAAAGTCTAACTTATAAAGCGTTCAATGCCAAGGTCAATCAAATGGCATATCGTTTGCGTTCTGAAGGTGTTGAAGCAGAGTCTCTTGTTGCTGTAATGGCTAACAGAAGCTTAGAAATGTTAGTGGCTATCTATGGAATTATCAAAGCAGGTGGTGCTTATGTTCCAATAGACCCAAATTATCCAGCAGACCGTATTAACTACATTTTAGAAGACAGCCAAGCAACAGTACTCTTGACAGATAATGAGTTGCAAGAAACAATCTCATATAATCATAAAGTAATTGATATCTCTGATAATGAGACATTAGCCTCACTCCCTACTGACAATTTAGAACATATTACAGATGTGAACAATTTAATGTATGTCATCTATACATCAGGTACAACAGGTAAGCCTAAAGGGGTTCTTGTTTCAGGAGAAAGTTTAATGAACCGTTTGAATTGGCTTATAGATAAGTATGGTATTGGTAATGAAGATATAGTCTTCTTCAAAACACCATTTACGTTTGACGTATCTGTATGGGAAGTATTTGGCTTCGGAATGATTGGTGCCCAAGCAGTACTATTACCTTCAGGTGAAGAAGGTAACCCTGAAAAAATCACCTCAGTTATACAAAATGACACGCCTACAATGGTCCACTTTGTGCCATCTATGTTTAACGTGTTTATTAACTTTATTAAAGCGACAAACCAAACACAAATGATTTCGAGTCTAAGATATGTCTTAGCGAGTGGAGAAGCGCTAAAACCTAGTATCGTAAATCAATTTAACGAGCTTATTGGTAGTAAAAATAATACACAATTAATTAATTTATATGGTCCAACAGAAGCAACCATTGATGTTACGAGTTTTGACTTTGACCATAATGTTAAATATGATGTAGTGCCAATTGGTAAACCGATTGCGAACACGCAAGCCTATATTTTAAACGAAGATAATAATGTAATGGGCATTGGCGTACCTGGTGAACTGTGTATCGGGGGCATCAACGTTACAAGAGGTTACTTGAATCGTCCTGAATTAACACAAGAAAAATTCGTTGATAATCCATTTGGAGAGGGCAAAATATACCGTACAGGTGATTTAGCTCAATGGAATAGTGACGGCAATATTTCTTATCTAGGCCGTATAGATGAGCAAGTTAAAATTCGTGGTTACCGTATTGAATTAGGTGAAATCGAGAGTATCTTGCGTAAGAACGATGCTATTTTAAATGTTGCAGTTGTTGCTAAGCCTATTATTGATGATGAGTTATCAATTTGTACTTATATTGTTTCAGAGCAAACGATAGATTTCGAAGCATTAAAAGCTGAATTAAGCCAACAATTACCTGAATATATGGTGCCAACTTATATGATGCAAGTTGATGAGTTACCTGTATCTTCAAGTGGTAAGTTAAATAAAAAAGCTTTACCAGAAATAAAAGTAGGAAACTTAGAATATGTTGCGCCTAGAAATGATATGGAAACAATGGTCGTTGATATATTTAGTGCTACATTAAATGTAGAACGCGTAAGTATCTTTGATAACTTCTTTGAAATTGGTGGACATTCACTTAAAGCAATTAGTGTAATAAATGAAATTGAAAGTAAAACTAATAAGCGTTTACCTCTGAAAAAAATATTTGATAATCCAACAGCTGCTTTGCTTTCAAAAGTGATTGATAATGAAGTGAGCGATGCGATTGAACGCCGTATTCCTTTAGCAGAAACTAAACCATATTATCTAACTTCTTCACCACAAAAACGTTTATATGTTTTAAATGAAATGGTAGAGGGACAAACTGCTTACAATATGGCGAGTATGTTAGAAATTCGAGGTGAGGTTGATGTAGAACGTGTGAGAAATACATTCCAAGCACTAGTGGATCGTCATGAAGCATTGAGAACACACTTTGATACTATCGATGGTGAACCAGTTCAAATCATTGATGATGAAGGTAGCATTCAGATTGATTATGAAGAAACGAAAACGGAAGATTATGATACGTTGTTAAGTGATTTTGTTAAACCGTTTGATTTAACAACTGCCCCTTTATTAAGAGTTAAAGTTGTTAAATGTGCAGAAAAGCAATACATTTTATTATTTGATATGCACCATATTATTTCTGATGGTTTCTCTATTAATCTCATTATCAAAGAGTTCACAGCACTGTATAAAGGCCGTACATTAGATGAATTAACAGTACAATACAAAGATTATAGTGAGTGGATGCGTTCGCGTGATTTAGATGAACAACGTCAATTTTGGGTATCTCAATTTGAAGAAGAAGCGCCAGTACTAGACTTACCATACGATTATGCTAGACCCAATCAACAAAGCTTTACGGGTAGAACAGTAAGTATGGACATGCCAGAAAAGACAAGAAATGCTATTAATCAACTGTCTCAAGCTACGGGTAGTACAGATTATATGATTCTATTATCATCATTCATGGTGCTATTGCATAAATATAGTAGACAAGAAGATATTGTTGTAGGTAGTCCGATTTCTGGTCGTACACACAAAGATACAGAAAATATGTTGGGTATGTTTGTTAATACGTTGGCAATGCGTTCTAATCCAGAACGTAACAAGTCATTTGAACAATTGTTAGCAGAAGTTAAAGATACATCATTACAAGCTTTTGATAACCAAGAATATCCGTTAGAGGCACTTGTAGATGAAATTGTAGAAAAACGTGATTTAACACGTAATCCATTATTTGATGTGCTCTTCACATTACAAAACAATGAAAATGAAAGCTTCCAAATCGATGATTGGTCAACAGAGCAAAAAGAGGCTTCGTTTACTAATGCAAAATTCGATTTGAGTATGACGGTTTATGACAATAATGGTTATAAAATTGCCTTAGAATACGCACAAGAACTGTTTGAACAAGATACGATTGAGCGTATGCTAACACACTTTATGGAATTACTTTCAAATATAGCAGATCAGCCAACATCTAAGATTAGTGAAATTGAAATGGTGACACAAAATGAAAGAGACGTTATATTTAATGACTTTAATAATACGACGGTACCATTTAATAACACGCAAACATTTGTTGAGCGCTTTGAAAATCAAGTTGCGAAGACACCAGACAAAACGGCAATTTCATATGAAGGCGAAAGCTTAAGTTACCACGCGTTAAATGAACGCGCGAACCAATTAGCGTATCAATTACGTAATGAGGGTGTGAAAGCAAATTCTCTTGTCGCATTAATGACAAATCGCCGCTTAGAAATGATTATCGGCATATACGGTATTCTTAAAGCGGGTGGCGCATATGTACCTGTAGATCCAAATTATCCGAAAGACCGTATTAATTATATTTTAGAGGATAGCCAAGCAACGGTATTATTGACGGATAGAACACCAGATAGTGACATTACTTATGATAATACAGTGATTGATATTACTAAGAACCAAGTACTGAAAACGTTGCCGACAACTAATTTAGAACACATCACTGATGTCTCTAATTTAATGTATGTTATTTATACATCTGGAACGACTGGTCGTCCGAAAGGCGTTTTAGTTGCTGGTGAAAGTGTAATGAATAGACTGAACTGGGTTTATGATAAATATCATATCGATAGTGATGATATTATTTGTTTCAAGACGCCATTTACTTTTGATGTATCAGTTTGGGAAATTTTCGGTTTTGCAATGGTTGGTGCACAAGCTGTGCTATTACCATCAGGCGAAGAAGGTAATCCTGAACAAATTACTTCTCTAATACAAACATCTGAAGCAACAATGGTACACTTTGTGCCATCTATGTTTAATGTATTTATCAATTACATTAAAGGTACAAAGCAAGCACACTTAGTTTCTAGCTTAAGATATGTATTGGCAAGTGGTGAGGCACTTAAACCAGAATTAGTAAACGAGTTTAATGAATATATAGGTGGAAAAAATAATACGCAATTGATTAACTTGTATGGTCCTACTGAAGCAACGATTGATGTGACAAGTTTTGAAACATATAGTGATGTTCACTATACGAATATTCCAATCGGTAAACCAATTGCCAATACACAAGCTTATATTTTAGATGAAGATAACCATGTTATGGGTATTGGTGTTTCTGGAGAACTTGTAATAGGCGGGGTCAATGTTACAGAAGGTTATTTAAACCGTCCTGAATTAACACAAGAAAAATTTGTCGACAACCCATTTGGTGAAGGCAAACTGTATCGTACAGGAGATTTAGCTCGATGGAATGCTGACGGTAATATTTCATACTCTGGCCGTATCGATGAACAAGTTAAAATTCGTGGCTACCGTATTGAATTAGGCGAAATTGAAAGTGTCTTACGTCAGAATAAGGCTATTTTAGATGTAGCAGTTATCACTAAACCTATGGTTGATGGCGAATTAGCAATTTGTGTGTATATCGTATCGGATCAAGTTATTGACTTTGATACAGTAAAAATGGAATTAAATCATAAATTACCAGACTATATGGTTCCGTCTTATATGACTCAAATAGATGAACTGCCAGTATCTTCAAGTGGTAAGTTAAACAAACGTGCGCTACCAGAAATTAAAGTTGAAGGTAAGGTTTATGTGGCGCCTGAAACTGAAACAGAATCTATGTTAGCTTCTATTTTTGAATCTGTTTTAAATATTGATAAGGTAAGTACAAATGATAACTTCTTTGAAATTGGTGGTCATTCGCTAAAAGCAATCGGTATTATTAATAAGATTGAGAGTGAAGTAGGTAAACGATTACCATTGAAGTTAGTGTTTGAAAGTCCGACTATTGCACAACTTGCAAAAGTAGTTGACGCATATACTGATAATGGAAATAGTCAAAGTATCCCTCAAGCTGAAAGTAAACCGTATTACTTAGCATCTTCACCACAAAAACGTCTATATGTTTTAAATGAAATGGTAGATGGTCAAACAGCGTATAATATGCCGAGCATGTTAGAAATTCAAGGCAATGTTGATGTATCACGTGTAGAAGATGTATTCCAAAAATTAGTAGATCGTCACGAAGCGTTGAGAACACATTTTGAAACGATAAAAGGCGAGCCGGTTCAAGTAATTAATGACTCAGCAACTATCGTTGTAGATTACCAAGAAATTAATGAAGAAGACGAATTTGCTTTACTAAATGAATTTGTACAACCGTTTGATTTAGGTCAAGCTCCGTTATTAAGAGTTAAAATAGCTAAAATAGCTGAACAACGCTATGTACTACTTTATGACATGCATCATATTATTTCTGATGGTTTCTCAATCAACATCATCATGAAAGAATTCTCTGCTTTATATCATGAACAAGCGTTAGAGCCATTAAGCGTACAATACAAAGATTATAGTGAGTGGATGCAAGCACGTGACTTAAACGACCAACGTGAATTTTGGTTATCTCAATTTGAAGATGAAACGCCGGTCTTAGATTTACCTTATGATTACGCTAGACCTAATCAACAAAGCTTTACTGGAAAAACAGTGAGTGTGGAAATGCCTGAGGACGTTCAAAAAGCTATCCATCAATTGTCTCAAACAACAGGTAGTACGGATTATATGATTCTATTGTCATCATTCATGGTGCTATTGCATAAATATAGTAGACAAGAGGATGTTGTCGTAGGTAGTCCTATTTCAGGACGCACACATAGAGATACTGAGGATATGCTAGGTATGTTTGTTAATACTTTAGCAATGCGTTCGTATCCAGAAAGAAATAAAACATTTAGCCAATTATTAGATGAAGTTAGGGAGTTAGCTTTAAAAGCTTACGATAACCAAGAATATCCTTTAGAAGCATTGTTAGATGAAGTTGTAGAAAAACGTGATTTAACACGTAATCCTTTATTTGATGTGTTATTCACGTTACAAAATAATGAAAAGCAAAGCTTACAAATAGATGATTGGTTAATACAGAAAAAAGAAACTTCAAATACAAATGCAAAATTTGACTTGAGTATGACAATTCATGAAAACGAAGACTATAAAGTTTCATTAGAATATGCACAAGAGTTATTTAGTGAAGATACAGTAGAGCGCATGTTAGCACACTTTGTAGAAATAATTTCTAGTGTGGTGCGTCGTCCTGAACAGAATATCAGTGATATTGAAATAATTACTGATGCTGAAAGAGAAATAATTCTAAATCAATTTAATGATACAGAATTAGAATTAAATAATACTGTGACTTTTGTAGAACGCTTTGAAAAACAAGTAGAACAAACTCCAAATAAAACTGCCGTCACATTTGAAGGTGAACACTTAACTTATCAAGCGTTAAATGAACGTGCGAACCAAGTAGCATATCAATTACGCAATGAAGGTGTGAAACCAAATGATTTAGTCGGTATTATGTCGCAACGTCGTTTAGAAATGATGATTGGTATATACGGTATATTGAAAGCTGGTGGCGCTTATGTGCCGTTAGATCCAAATCATCCGCATGAACGTACGAACTTCATCTTGAAAGATAGTAATCCGCGTGTCTTACTAACAGATGAAAAAATAGACTATGGTATTAAATTTGATAATGAAATCATTAAACTAACAAATAATGCATCTCTTAATAATTTACCAACTGAGAATCTGCCTCTTGTAATAGATGAAACAAACTTAATGTATATCATCTATACATCAGGTACGACAGGTAAGCCTAAGGGTGTTATGGTACCTTACAGTAGTGTTATGAATCGCTTGAACTGGATGGTTGATTATTTCGGTTTAGGTACGGAAGATAAGATATTATTTAAAACACCATTTACTTTTGACGTATCTATTTGGGAAATCTTTGGTTGGGCAGTCATGGGCGGAGAAATTATCATGTTACGCTCAGGAGAAGAAAGTAACCCAGAGAAGATCGCTTCCGTAATCGATCAACACGATATCACAATGACTCATTTTGTTCCATCAATGTTAAGCGTCTTTATCGATTTCATCAAAACAAGTCATAAGGCGTCTGAAATTGCTTCATTAAATCATGTGTTTACAAGTGGTGAAGCATTAAAAGTAGATCACGTTAACCAATTTAATGATTTAGTTGGTTCAAGAAATCATACATTACTTTACAATTTATATGGACCTACGGAAGCGACGGTTGAGGTAACATACTATCCTGTCTTTGCAGGTCAGACATACACAGAAGTACCTATTGGTAAACCTATCGCTAATTCTCAAGCATATATTATGAATGAAGATAATAATTTATTAGGTATTGGCGTACCAGGTGAACTTTGTATAGGAGGTACGGCTGTAACAAATGGTTACTTAAACAGACCAGAGTTAACTGCTGAAAAATATGTAGATAATCCATTCGGTAAAGGAAAAATGTATCGTACTGGAGATTTAGTAAAATGGACAAAAGATGGTCTTCTTGATTACATCGGACGTATTGATGAGCAAGTTAAAATTCGTGGTTATCGTATTGAACTTGGCGAAATCGAAAGTTCAATTGCTCAAATTGATAACATTTCAGAAGTTGCAGTAGTTACACAATCAGACGAAAATAATGCAGATTTAATGATTGCCGCATATGTAGTTTCAGATGATGTAGTAGATTTTGATTCCATTAAAACTACGCTTGGTAAACAATTGCCTGACTATATGATTCCTACATTGATGATGCAAATTGACACTTTACCAGTGACAGCAAATGGTAAATTAGATAAAAAAGGATTGCCAAAAATTGAGCTTGAAAACAAAGTCTACGTGGAACCAAGAGATGCAACAGAAGCGACGATTGCAGAAGTGTATGGTGAAGTATTAAATCTTGATAACGTTAGTGCTTTGGATAATTTCTTTGAAATAGGCGGACATTCATTAAGAGCGATTAGCGTAATTAATGAAATTGAAAGCAAGATGTCTGTACGTATACCATTGAAAGCTATTTTTGAAAATCCAACAGTATCACAATTGGCTAAAGCAATTGGTAATCATGCTAGCGAATTAAGTAGCCAAACTATACCATTGGCAGAAACAAAAGCGCACTATTTAGCATCTTCACCACAAAAACGTCTTTATGTTTTAAATGAAATGATGGATGGTCAAACGGCTTATAATATGCCAAGTATGTTAGAAGTTCGTGGAGAAGTAGATGTTGAACGTGTACAAAGTGCATTCCAAAGCTTAGTGAATCGTCATGAAGCATTGAGAACACATTTTGATACGGTAGATAGCGAACCAGTACAAATCATAGATGAACAGGCAAATATTACAGTTGATTATGAAGAAGTATCAACTGAAGACTATGAACAACTCTTAAATCGCTTTATTAGACCTTTCAATTTAGCGCATGCGCCATTACTTAGAGTGAAAGTAGTTAAATGTGCCGAGCAGCGTTACGTATTGCTATTCGATATGCATCATATTATCTCTGATGGTTTTTCAATTAACCTAATCATTAAAGAATTTACTGCTTTATATCATGGACAAGCGTTAGAAACCTTGACTGCGCAATATAAAGATTATAGTGAATGGATGCACACACGTGATTTAAGTGATCAACGTGCCTTCTGGTTATCACAATTTGAAGAAGGTGCACCAGTTCTAGATTTACCTTATGATTACGCGCGCTCTATTCAACAAAGTTACACTGGAAAATCTGTAAGTGTGGAAGTACCGGAAGATTTACGTCAAGAGATACAAGCGTTATCGCAGACGACAGGTAGTACGGACTTTATGATTCTATTGGCTTCATTTAATGTGCTATTGCATAAGTATAGTCGCCAAGAAGATATTGTTGTGGGTAGTCCTATTTCAGGAAGAACGCATAAAGATACAGAAAATATGCTAGGTATGTTTGTAAATACGTTAGCTATGCGTGCATACCCAGAGAGAAGTAAAACGTTTAATCAATTACTCTCTGAAGTGAAAGATACTGCGTTGAAAGCTTACGATAATCAAGAATATCCGTTAGAAGCGCTTGTAGATGAAATAGTTGAAACACGTGACTTAACACGTAATCCATTATTTGATGTGCTATTCACATTGCAAAACAATGAAACAGAAAGTCTTCAAATAGAAGACTGGTCTATTGAACAGAAAGAACCGTCAACGACTAACGCAAAATTTGATTTAAGTATGACGATTTTTGATGACGATGGTTATAAAATTTCATTGGAGTTTGCAGAAGAATTGTTTAATCAGGATACAGTAGCACGTATGCTAGATCATTACTTAGAAATATTGAAGCATAGTGTTCAACAACCTGAACAAAAAATCAGTAATCTTCAAATGATTACCAAACAAGAAGAGGCTACAATATTTAATGAATTTAATGATACAGCGGTTCCGTTCAACAACAACAAAACGTTTGTGGAAATCTTTGAAGCACAAGTAGCTAAGACACCTAATGAAATAGCTATTACCTACGAGGGCGAAAGTCTAACTTACGCAATGTTAAATGCTAAGGCGAACCAACTTGCGAACTATTTACGTATTGAAGGGGTTCAACCTAATACGCTCGTCGGCTTGATGACCAATCGTCGATTAGAAATGATGATTGGTATCTACGGTATTCTCAAAGCAGGTGGTGCTTATGTTCCTATTGATCCAAACTATCCAAGTGATCGTATCAACTACATTTTAGGAGATAGTCAACCAAACGTGCTGTTAACTGACCAAACGTTAGATGCAACCATCGACTTTAATAAAGCTGTATTGAACTTAACAGATGATTCAATAGTAGAGACACAATCAACAGACAATTTAACTAATGTTACAGATGTCACAGACTTGATGTACGTTATTTATACATCTGGTACAACAGGTAAGCCAAAAGGCGTTATGGTACCGTACAAAGGTGTAATGAACCGTCTGCATTGGATGATTGATAAATATTACATCAACAATGAAGATACGATTTTATTTAAAACACCATTTACGTTTGATGTTTCTGTTTGGGAGATATTCGGACCAACTATGGTTGGTGGTCAAGCAATACTCTTACCTTCAGGCGAAGAAAGTAACCCTGAAAAAATAACTTCACTTATTGAGCATCACAACATCACAATGGTTCACTTTGTGCCATCTATGTTAGGTGTGTTTATCGACTTTATTAAATCAACCAATAGAGTAGAAGCTATTGCTACAGTTAACTATGTACTTGCTAGTGGTGAAGCGTTAAAAGCAGAACAAGTAAATCAATTTAATGCTTTAATTGGTGAACCAAACAATGCATTATTGATTGATTTATATGGTCCAACAGAGGCTTCAATCGAAGTGATTTATTACCCATGTACACCGGGTGAAACGTATGACAAGATTCCAATTGGTCGCCCAATCGCAAACATTCAGGCTTATATTATGAATGAAGATGAAAGTTTGATGGGCATCGGCGTTCCAGGAGAATTATGTATCGGTGGCGTAGGTGTTACGAAAGGTTACTTAAATCGACCTGATTTGACGGACGAGAAATTTATTGATAATCCATTTGGTGAAGGTAAATTATATCGTACGGGCGATTTGGCAAAATGGAGTACGACAGGTAACGTTGAATATCTTGGACGTATTGATGAGCAAGTTAAGATTCGTGGCTATCGTATTGAGTTAGGTGAAATTGAAAGTTTATTACGTCAGATTAATCTAATTTCTGACGTAGCAGTTGTTGCTAAACCAATGGCTGGCGAAGAATTATCGATTTGTGCTTATTTAGTTTCAGATGAAAGCATTGACTTCGATGAGATTAAATCACAACTTAATCAAAACTTACCAGATTATATGGTACCAACCTATATGACTCAAATCGATATTTTACCAGTAACATCAAATGGTAAATTAGATAAAAAACAATTGCCTGAAATCCAGGTTGAAAGTGAAAATTATGTTGCTCCTACAAATGATATAGAAGCAATGCTCACAAATATTTTTGGTGAAGTATTAAATATTGAACGAGTAAGTATATATGATAATTTCTTTGAAGTAGGAGGTCACTCACTCAAAGCCATCAATGTGATTAATAAAATCGAAGGTGAAACGGGTATACGTTTACCATTAAAAGTAATATTTGAAAGCCCTACGGTTGCACAACTTGGAAAAGTGTTAAATGACCAAGAAAGTAGCTTAGATGGACAAAATATTCCTACAGCTGAAGCGAAGTCATACTATCTTGCATCCTCTCCACAAAAACGTTTATATGTGTTGAATGAAATGGTGCAAGGTCAAACGGCTTATAACATGCCAAGCATGCTAGAAATCAATGGTTTTGTTGATGTAGCCCGTGTTGAAGATGTATTCCAAAGCTTAGTGGAACGTCACGAAGCATTGAGAACTCATTTTGAAACGATAGATGGTGAGCCTGTACAAATTATTGATGAACAGGCAAATATAACTGTAGATTATGAAGAAACAGATATAGATGATTATGAAACATTATTAAATGACTTTGTAAGACCATTTAATTTAAAACAATCACCACTATTAAGAGTGAAAATCGTTAAATTGGCTGACAAACGTCATATTTTACTCTTTGATATTCACCATATTATTTCAGATGGTTTCTCTATTAATCTAATTATTAAAGAATTTATCGCACTATATCATGAAAGAACTTTAGATAAGCTAAAAGTTCAATACAAAGATTATAGTGAATGGATGCATAATCGTGATTTAAGTGAGCAACGTGCATTCTGGTTATCTCAATTCGAAGATGAAGCTCCAGTATTAGATTTACCTTATGATCATTCAAGACCTAAACAACAAAGCTTTACAGGTAAAACGATATCAGCTGAAATGCCTAAAGAGACAAGAGACGCATTGCATGAATTGGCCCAAAAAACGAATAGTACAGATTATATGATTTTATTGTCTTCGTTTATGATCTTATTGCATAAATATAGTAGACAAGAAGATGTGGTTATAGGTAGTCCAATCTCAGGACGCACGCACCAAGATACAGATAATTTATTGGGTATGTTTGTTAATACATTGCCAATGCGTGCTTATCCTGAAAATAACAAAGCATTCGATCAATTTTTAGATGAAGTGAGAGATACTGCACTGAAAGCATATGATAATCAAGAGTACCCATTAGAAGAATTAGTGGATGAGGTTGTAGAAAGACGTGATTTAACACGTAATCCACTCTTTGACGTGCTCTTCACGTTACAAAATAATGAAACACAAGATCTTCAAATTGAAGATTGGGATATTAAAGAAAAACAAGCAACAAACACAAAAGCTAAGTTTGATTTAAATATGATGATTGAAGATAACGAAGCATACAAAGTATCATTAGAATATGCTGCAGAATTATTTGAACCACAAACAGTTGAACGTATGTTGAATCACTATCTGAAAATATTAAGTGAAGTGGTACAACATCCAGCCCAAAATATCAGTGAGATTGATATGACAACAGAAGAAGAGAGAACACAAATTCTCGGTGCATTTAACGATACGTATGCAGATTTACCTAATAAGCAAACATTTGTTGAGCGCTTTGAAAAGCAAGTTGCGAATACACCAGATCAAACAGCTATCACGTTTGAAGGTGAAAGTTTAACTTACAAAGAACTTAATGTACGTGTGAACCAGCTAGCCCATAGATTACGTGCAGAAGGGGTAGAAGCTAATTCACTTGTAGGTTTAATGACAAATCGTAGTATAGAAATGATGGTAAGTATATACGGAATATTAAAAGCTGGTGGTGCTTATGTACCAATGGATCCTAGTCAACCTAGTGACCGTATTAACTATATTTTGAATGATAGTCAACCGACATTGTTGATTACAGATCGTCCATTAGATACAAGTATTGAGTTTGATAGAAAGGTCATTGACGTAACTAAGAAAGATGTGCTTGCTAATCTATCAACGGACAATTTAAACCACATTACAGATGTATCGGATTTAATGTATGTCATATATACGTCAGGTACGACAGGTAACCCTAAAGGGGTAGTTGTCCCTTATGAAGGTGTGATGAACCGTCTGAATTGGATGATTGATGAGTATGACTTTAATCAGGAAGACATCATCATGTTTAAAACACCATATACATTTGATGTATCAGTTTGGGAAATTTTCGGATTCGCTATGGTAGGTGCGCAAGCCGTGTTACTACCATCTGGAGAAGAAGGAAACCCAAGTAAGATCACATCGCTAATTCAACAACATGCAATCACTATGATTCATTTTGTACCTTCGATGTTAGGTGTGTTTGTTGACTATATTAAATCGACAAATGAAGTGGATGAAATAGTATCTATTAATACAGTTCTTGCAACAGGTGAAGCGTTAAAATCTGAACAAGCTAACCGCTTTAACTCAATCATTGGTCAGCCAAATGATACATTGCTTATTGATTTATATGGTCCGACAGAAGCATCAATTGAGGTAACTTATAATCCATTACCACCAACTCAGGAGTACGATATTATAACAATTGGTCGACCAATTGCTAATGTTCAAATGTATGTTCTAAATAATAATAACCAACATACAGGTATCGGCGTTCCAGGCGAGCTTTGTATCGCAGGTGTTGCTGTAACAAATGGTTATCTCAATCGTCCAGAATTAACGCAACAACAGTTTATTGATAATCCATTTGGTACAGGAAAAGTATACCGTACAGGTGACTTAGCAAAATGGACAACAGATGGAGAAATAGAATATTTAGGTCGTATAGATGAACAGGTTAAGATTCGTGGTTATCGTATTGAACTTGGTGAAATTTCTAGCCACTTACTACGTATTGAAAATATTTCTGATGCAGGTGTTATTGCTAAACCAATGGCTGGCGAAGAACTAGCAATTTGTGCATATCTTGTTGCTGATCAACCAATTTCATTTGCTGATATTAAGACTGAACTTGCACGCAAAGTACCAGACTATATGGTGCCAGCTTATATGACACAAATTGACCAATTACCGGTTACATCTAATGGTAAGTTAAACAAACGTGCATTACCTGAAATTGAAGTTGAGAGACAGGAGTTTGTTGAACCTAGAAATGAAATCGAAGCAGATGTTGTTCAAGCAATGAAAGAAGTATTAAATACCGATAGCATAAGCGTTTATGACAATTTCTTTGAAATTGGTGGAGATTCTATCATAGCGATTAAACTGACATCGCTATTATCAAAATCATATAACATTTCAATTAAAGACATTTTCGAATTACAAACGATTGAGCGTATCAGTGAGTCTATAGCTGCAAAAGATCAAACAAATATTCTAACTAAGTTAGAAACACTTAAAAATATAGATACTGCACAAGGACATCAATTCAGTAGTGAATTTATTCAAGAAATTAATGAATATAAAGAAGAAAGTGTAGAAAACTATGAAGTTATTAGTTCTGGAGCGGTTAAACGAGGTAAAAATGTATTGCTCACAGGAGCTACTGGATTCTTTGGTATATACATGTTGAACAATTTATTAGAAGATACAGACTTTAATATTTATGTCATGGTAAGAAGTAATAAAGAAGTTTCAGGAGAAACTAAACTATATCGTAACTGGGTTTATTACTTTGAATCTCAAATTGATCCTGAGTATGCAGAAAGAATCCATATCATTGAAGGTAATATCGAATTAGAAAAACTAGGCATGGCGTCAGAGACTTACGAGTCTTTATCTCAAAAAATTGATATGATTGTGAACGCTGCGGCGAATGTTAGTCACTTTGCGACAACAGATGCTTCATACGGCGCAAACGTTGGCGGTATTGAACAACTAATTCAATTTGCTAAATACAATCAATCTAAAGAGATTCACCACATGTCTACAATTTCTATCGCTTCAGGTAAGGTAGAGGACAAAGCACAGTTAACATTTTCAGAACATGACTTAGATTTAGGTCAGGTAATGAATAATGTTTACTTAGATACTAAGATAGAAGCTGAAAAAGTATTGATTGCTAGTAGAGAGCAAGGTGTAGAAACAAATATTTATAGATTAGGTAATTTACAATGTGATTCTCGTACAGGCGTATTCCAGAAAAATGAAGAAAACAATGCTTTCTATAGCATTATAAAATCATTTAGAAATCTAGAAATATTCCCAGATTTAGAAAATGATGACTTAGAATTCACTCCTGTTGATCAGGCAGCTAAAGCATGTAGTCAATTGATTAAAAATGATCAACTAAATAACGAGATTCATCATATATATAATAATCATCACCTTTCACTTAAACAATTGATGCATGTGTATAATCAAAATAATTACCATATTGAAGATGTACAATGGTATGAATTTGTCGATTACTTAATGCATTGTATTAAAGAAGATGTAATGACCGACCAAATTAATGATTTCCTATTGCATACAGGCGTACTAGACAACAATATTTTCAACAAATCTCATTTTGAAGTATTAGATTTTAAAACTAATTTCATACTCGAAAAGTTAAACTTCAAGTGGCAACCTACTGAAGATGCAACATTGTCTAAAATGATTAGCCATCCAAAAAATAATTTCTAATGACAACTATGAAGTAGCAAAATAACAACTTGCTACTTCATTTGTTTTGATTGATTAAGTGATGTGGAAGTGTGACCGTGAAAATAACGATATATGTATTAAATACGCAGGGTTTTGATTACCATAATCTTAAGAGGCATCCTCAATACTCTAAATGGTTTAAGTATTATTGTGTACGAGCGCATACAGGAATGCAATTTGAGCATATTCAATTTGGTGAAAATGCTCATGGTAAACCAGTATTAAAATTACCTAAAGGTATACACATCAATGTGTCTCATACAGATGGTTGTTCAATATGTGTTGTTAGTGACACGAATGTGGGCGTAGATGTGGAAAAAATTGAAAATATAGATTTAGATATTGCCCAAAAATACTTTGCATTATTAGAGTATCGATACATTACTGATGCACAAAGTACAATTTCTCGATTTAATCGTTTTTTTGAAGTGTGGACGATGAAAGAGTGCTATTTAAAATTACTTGGTATGGGCATGTATAAAGCATTAGATTCTTTTTCTATTACACCAGTTCAAGGTCATTATCAACTTATTGAAACTGAAGATGAAATGATACAACGGTGTTCATTCTTTCATGATATTGTGTATGGAAAATATGCATTGTCAGTGATATTAGATGTAGATAACCATGATTTAGAAGCAGAGTTATTAGATATAACAAAGAATTTTAATACAGAATTTATACTTTAAGGGGCGAGTATATGGCTAAAACAACATTATTTTGTATACCATTTGCAGGTGGAAATAAAGCATTATATTATCCAATGAAGAATAATTTACCAAGTTATATTCAATTTAAGCCATTAGAATTACCTGGACGTGGTGAAAGGTTAATCGAAGAGGCTTTAGATAGCATTGATGATATGGTAGATGACTTAGTCAAACAAATTATTAATGAAAAACCTGAAGAATTTATTCTATTAGGCTACAGTTTAGGGACAATATTAGCATATGAACTGTATTATAAATTGGATCAATTAGGTTATCGACCAAAGCATATGTTCCTTTGTGCGAGTGAACCGATTGGCTATTTGGATAAATATAATGATATAGAAGCCATGAATGATGAAGAATTCAAACAGTTTATAAGAGATAAGGGCGGCACATCTGAAGAAGTATTAAATCATGAAGAGTTATGGCAACTTGTGAAACCAGCATTGAAAAACGACTTTCTAGCAATCGATTATTATTGCGATAAGCCCAAGGAACGACAAGTAGATATCAATTTATCAGTATTTGTAGGGAAACAAGATTCCATTTGTGCTCATACTTTGTATAAATGGTCAGATCTGACAAAAGGTAAAGTAGATTATCGATTCTTTGAAGGTGATCATTTCTTTATAAATAATCATTATAAAGATATAAGTGAAGAAGTAAAATTAGTACTTAATGGTTAGATATTTAATTTATTTCAAGTTCAGCGCGTTTATTTATTCTGAACGTATTGACAAATAGTCTATAATTTTATAAGATTAATATTACACATGCACACACACGCAAAGATTTAATACAATGTTTCACACGCATTATAAATCTTTTACTAATAAAAAATAAAAACACATGAATCATAATAAAATGATTAATAAACATTAAAACTAGACGGTATTTAAAAAAATAACTTAAAGGGAGGCAGTTACCATGGCAGGTGGACCAAGAAGAGGCGGACGTCGTCGTAAAAAAGTTTGTTATTTCACAGCAAACGGTATTACACACATCGACTATAAAGACACTGAATTATTAAAACGTTTTATCTCAGAACGCGGTAAAATTTTACCACGTCGTGTAACAGGTACTTCAGCTAAATATCAACGTATGTTGACATTAGCTATTAAACGTTCTCGTCATATGGCATTATTACCATATGTTAAAGAAGAACAATAATAGATATTGTATCTGAAAACCCCGTAGGCATATACCTACGGGGTTATTTTTGTTTTATTAGTATTAATAGCCATGAAGATTAGTATTTTAATCTATAGGCAATTGTTTTGACTCTGAAATTAAAATAACCATTTAAATTTCTGTATAGTTTTGGTGTTTAAGTTGAATTTTTCTGGGTGATTAAGTATTTGTCTTTTATATGAATCAGCATTTTGCTTATTACGTAAAAGTATATCCATTCCAGATGGTGTTGCCAAAGTAGCAGAAAAATTAATAATTAGCACTTCATCGTCAATATAAATAATGTCCCACTTGCTCGAAAATAGTTTTAACACGCCTTTACCTCTCCAATTGAATTGGTCGTTATCTAGTGTATCGTGACCGACAATGGATTTTGATTTGTTTCGCGTTTGGTATGTTATTTCATCAAGAATTCTTAAGGGATGAGATTGTATGATTGAATAAGTGATAGAAGGATTTGTTTTTTTGCCTGAAGTCCACATTTTAAATGTAGAGGCTATGATGTGCCAAGTTCCTGGTAAGTATTGTGTATATTGCATACTAATCATTCCTTTTAGTAAATACTGTTTAAATTATAAAAGTATATTATTAATGATGTGTTGATGCTCATTACATTATTCTTATTTACCTTTTTACTTACAGACTAAAACTATATAATTATAAAGTCAGAGGCTTTTTGTAGAAAAAATCTTACGACTATTACAACGGTATCTAAAATTTTCATGATATTAAATCATACATAAAAGTTGAATATAAAAATGAATCAAACAATATAAGCGTGGCAATACTAATTTTTATATGTTACGCTATATATATGAAGTACCTCCAGTACTTCATCCGTGATAAACCGCCTTTCGGGGCGGTTTATTTTTGGTTGGGGTCAAGGGTATTACATGGTTTAACCTCTTATACAGTCTCTTGCTTACTAAAGAAAAACATTAACAGCAGTATTTGAAATTTCTTTAATAAATATTATGTTTCTGATTATAAGAAAGCCTTTCCTTTTTTGAGATAATTTATATTTTACTTATACAAGTAATTAACTTATAATAATTTTGCACGTCTTAGGACGTGAGTGATTAAATGGGTCAATCTCTTATGCGTCCTATGACGTGTAGGAGAACGCAACTCCTTTAATCCTGTGGTCCTCTTAATTGAGGGCCTTTTTTAAATTAAGCTTTATTTAATGAGGACAACATATTATAATGGATACAATATAATATGTTGGGAGACAAAGTTTATGACAATTCAAAAATTTACTGATATACAAAAAGAACGTATCATAAGCATTATTGAGTCAAAGGCTACAAACAAAGGTATTTGTAATTGCGACAATCCTAACATGAGAGTATTGGATGGCCAATATTATTTACCATTATTATCTGCTACTTACGGTAATGAACCCATTACGTTGATAAATGTTTTGTGTGAAAATTGTGGTAGATTAAGAACATATTCAAAAGATTTCTTTGAAAATAACTGACTGTTTTACAGTATATAATTATTATAGATAATATATGATTGACAAACCATTTGCTGATTTTAGCGTGTGGTTTGTTTTTTTATGTTTTAAAACACAATGTATCTAGAAAGGAGTGAAATACCACTTTGCGTTTTTTGAGACATTAAAAAGGGTAGCATATTATAAAGACTACGTAATTAACCATTCCTCTATTTATCAGTTTACTGAGTAACTATTTCTAATTAATTGTTCATGAAGCATTTTTAAACAAATAAGTACAATCATAATTTAATAAAAGTGTGTGAGGTGATGAAGATGGCCGTAATAGCATTGGTTTTACATTTAGTGTGTTTATTATTAGTGTTAATTGCAGGTTTTGTGGCATTAAAAGAATTTAGAAAATCATATAAAGAACGTAACCAAAGAAAAATTGATACCTTACTTGTGTTTGTACTTATAGTTGCATTAATTGCGATATTATCAAGTGTAATTATCGATTTATAATTTTTGAGCGTGATACAAAGTTATAATCCTCAACACGTACCAATGGAGGGGCTATGGACGATAAACTTATTAATCAACAAATGTAAGCGTAGTAAATATAATGAGAGTAAGATAATGAAGTCAAAAGTATTTGTGATTTCATTATCTTCCTCATTTTTATTATATTTAAAACACTTAATATATAGAATACCCAAAAAATAGTACGAAATAATAAAGTTTTTTGTAAACATTTGAATAATATTATAAACTGGAAGAATAAGATGAATTAATTAATATAGACGTTGCGATAAAATAGTGTTCTATAATAAAAGGAGTGTTTTAAATGAAGTATAGGTTAGGTTTATCATTAATAGTAGCGACGAGCTTAGTACTAAGTACTACCGTAGCATATGCACAGGAAGATAATGGAAAGCAAACGACAGCAAAAGATAAGAAAGAAAATACCAGCAAGCCAATCGATTTTGATAAAGCACAAAAGATGAGTCCTCAAGCTTTAAAAGACCAACTCACACCTGAAGATTTACGATTACATAATAAGGTTGTAGAACATAATGCTAATTCAGTAGAAATGCGTACTTTTGCAAATAGGTCTTATCAAGACGTAAATACATATATTGCAAATAATAATATTAAACCGGCGAAAATCGTTCAAGATTCACGTATGAATAACTTACCAAAATATAATTATAAGTCAGGAAAATTTATAGGCGTTGTTATACATGAAACGGCCAATCCTAATAGTACGATTGAAGGCGAAGTCAATTATATGTATAATAATTATCAGAGTGCTTTTGTACATGCTTATGCAAGTAGTGATAAAATTATCCAAACAGCACCAAGTAATTATTTAGCTTGGGGTGCAGGCGCGAATGCAAACCCGTATTTCTATCAAATAGAGTTGACGAGATCAAATACATTTGACGGTTTTGCTAAATCTGTAAATAACCAGGCTTATTTAGCTGCTAAAATGTTGAAGCAAAATGGGCTGGCTCCATCATTGGCAGATAATAATCAAGGCACAGGTACAATTATTAGTCACAATGCTATTAGTCAATATTGGGGTGGCACGGATCATACAGACCCAGTAGGTTATTTCAATCAGTGGGGATATAACATGGACCAATTTTATAGTTTAGTGCAAAAACATTATAAAGCACTAAGCGGTGGCGGTAATGACGACGCAATAACTGGCTCAATTTACAAAGTGGCGAAAGGTGATACATTATATAGTATTTCAAGACGAAGCGGCGTAGCTATTGATGACATTAAGAAATGGAATAATTTAAGTAATAACACATTATCAGTAGGACAAACATTAAAATTAAAAGCGCCAAGTAATAGTGATACGATAACCGGAGATACACATAAAGTAGTCGCTGGCGATACGCTGTATAATATTTCTAAAAGAAGTAATGTAAGTGTTGAAAATATCAAGAAATGGAATAATTTGAAAAATGATAGTATTAGCAAGGGACAAACACTGTATTTAGTGAAGACCTATACTGTGAAGAAAGGCGATACTTTGTATAGTATAGCTAAAAATCAAAAGACAACAGTAGACAAAATTAAATCAGACAATAAGTTGGATTCCAATAGTATTAAAGTAGGACAAATATTAAAAATTAAATAAGTGATGAAGCACATTAGTAAATGAAACGACACTTCACCATTTGTTGATATCAGCAAATGATGAAGTGTCGTTTTTGCTTATTTTTCGTTTATTATACCATCGTTATCTCTATCTTTGGATGAATCATAACCTGGCATATCTTTTGTTATTTCACCTGGCTTAGGTACGTCGACATCTGGCGTTTTAGGTAAATCATTCTTTTCAGGTGCATCAATGTCGGGTGCATTAGGATCAGGGGTATCGATATCTGTGCTTGAGTTGTTTTGTTGATTTGTGCTGTTATTATAGTTGTTAGATGATTGGCTTTGATGATTATTATAAGTATCGCCATTATCATTAACATTACTATTTTCGCTATGATCAGAAGCATTACTTGACTCTTCGTAATTATTATCATTTGATTCTTGAGAGCCATTTTCTTGAGTATTAATCCCTTCATTTTTGCTATTATTAGTGTCAGAATTTTTATTTTCTTTCTCTTTCTTTTTAGTATCAGAATGCTTTTGAGTTTCTTTTTTGGTACTATCGCTATTATTTTCTGTATAGAAGAAAGCGCTATATCCGCCAACCAACAATATAATGAGTAAAATGACAACTAAACAGCCTAAACAACCGATACATCCATTCTTTTTATTATCGTTCATCTCATTCTCCCTTAATTTTAATTCACATTTTATTGAGCGCAAAAATATAAAACATTAAATATATTGTACTACATTTCAGTTGTGAGTGTAACTTTATATTTTTTATGTGTAAGAACACTGTATCTTTGAGTAAATTAGGTAGCAGTGAGTGACGACGTATAATTGGATTAAAGTATCATATTTAGGTGAAATGCATTGGAATCATATAATCATATATTATATTAAAATTCTAAATTAACGTCCTTCATGAAATTATAAAATGCCCTCACTACGGTATTATTTAGATATTGTTCTTTTAAAATCATGTCTGTATTTCTAATAATATAGTCACCTTGTTGATCTAAACATGGGATTTTAGACAAATTATCATCATCTCGTAATAAAATACCAGGCAAAATAGAAAAACCTAACCCATTTTGAACAAATTCTTTACTGGTCTCCATGTTGTCGACATTTATTGTAATAGAAGGTGGCTCGATAAACTTTCCAATCCACCAATCATCAATTAACTTATTGAGAGAGGTATCGGTGTTATAATATATTCTGGGTAAATGAGGTAAATCAGTAATATCAATTGGATGTTTTGAGACGACGTAAATCTTTTCTTTCATTAAACGAATCTTCTCTGACGAAAAACTGTAGTCTCCTCTTAGTATGCCTACTTGAGAATAGTCATTATGGACAGATTTAAAAACCTCTTCGCTCCAACCAGTATTAACATCAAATTCTACTGCTGGGTATTTTTGGCTAAACTCCGACAAAATTTTAGGAAGTTGATATCTTGAAAATATACTAGAAGCGCTTAATCTTAATATTCCTTGAACGGTGTTTTCTTGACTTATAAGTTCTTCTTTAAGTTTTTGATTATCTTTTAACATGGAAATTGCATAATTTACAATCATTTCTCCTTGGGAAGTGAATACGACGCCTTTTTTATTTCTATAGATAATCTTCACATTAAATTCTTGTTCAAGTTTATTAATTCTATACGTTACTGCAGGTTGTGATGTTCTCAGGGTTTTGCTTGTCTGTGTGATGTTTTTGCATTTAAATAATTCTCTTAAAATTTCCCAATCCATACTATCCATATATAATCCTCCTACAAAATTTATATGTATTATAAAATATTTTGATGACCAAACATAAAAAAGTAATATTTTATTTATCGAATATATACTTATATACTTTATATAAGTTAACTGAATATTTCAATAATTAACTAGGGGGCATATTATGGATACGACAAGTTTAAAAATCCCATGTGTTTTAATGAGGGGAGGAACTAGCAGAGGTTTAATTTTTAAAGATACTGACTTGCCCATAGATGAAAAATTGAAGGAAGAAGTGATTTTAAAGATTTATGGTAGCTCTGCTAACGGGCAGATTGATGGTATTGGCGGAGGCACTTCTGTTACTAGTAAAGTAGCAATTGTGGGTATGACGGATACAAATGATAGTGATATTTACTATAATTTCGGACAAGTTGGAATTAATCAAAAAAGCATCGATTACAACGTGACTTGTGGCAATATGGCGTCGGCTGTCGGTTTATACGCGGTTGAGGAAGGCCTCGTAAAGAGAGAAGATGGTGAAACAACAGTTAGAATTTTAAATACCAATACCAATAAAATTATGGAAGTACGTGTCCCTGTATATCAAGGTGAAATCAAAAGTGTAGGTGACTTTTCGATTTCAGGTGTTGAAGGCACAGGGGCAAAGATTACGGTGAGTTTTATTGACTCATCCGGGGCATTTACTGGAAAATTATTGCCAACTGGAAATTTAGTTGACTATATTAAAATGGATGGAGCTACATATAAAGTTAGTATATTAGATACTGGCAATATTGTTGCTTTCGTCAAAGCTAGCGATTTTTCTCTTGAAGGATTTGAATTGGCAAAGGATATCAATAATCAACAGACTTCAAAAGCAATTGAAAAGCTACGGGTTAAAGTAGGTGTTTTATTAGGATTATTTAGCGACGAAGACAATGTAAATCATGAATTAGAAGCATTACCTAAAATAACATTAGTTAGCGAGCCAAAAGATTATATAACAGAACAAGGTAGTTTAATTAAAAAGGAAAATATTAATATAATAGGTAGATATATTTCTATGGGCAAATTGCATCCAGCTTTTGCTGTTAGTGGCTCTATATGCTTGGCAACTGCATGTAAAATTCCTGGGACAGTCCCGGCTACTGTTTGTCAGAAAAACGCGCTAAACACAATAGAGATAGGACATCCTAGTGGAAGCATTTCGTCTGAAGTTTTTATACAAAAAAATGAAAGTGCTTACAAATTGATTAAAGGAGGTACTGGTCGTACCGCTAGAAGAATCATGGAAGGAAATGCAGTTATTCCAATATCTTTAATGGATAGGAAGTGAAAATATGAGTAAAAAAAAGGGGTTACTCATCATTACATTATCAATACTATTAGCAAGCTGCAGTGCAAAAGGGAGTACTAGTAACCAGATAGATAAAGAGGCAATTAAAGCGTATCCCAATCAAACAATAAATATGATTATACCTTTTGGTGAAGGGAGTGCCAGTGATGCTTTTGTAAGGCAATATTCTCAGATTCTTTCCGAACGTTCTGACGTCAATTTTCAACCGATTAATAAGGATGGAAGTAGCGGTTTGTTGGGGATGTTGTATACGTATCAACAAAACAATGATGGTTATAATGTGTTAGAGATTACACCATCCCAAGTAATTGCGGATAATTTAGATAAAAGTGACAAGGTTAAGTTGTTAGATGATTTTGAACCACTAGTACAAATTCAAAGCGATATCTATGTATTATCTGTTGCTGAAGATAGCCCAATCAAAAATTATGATGAATTAATTAAAAAAGGTAAAAAGGATAAACTTACGATTGGTGGAACAAGTTCGACAGGTTTAGATGACTTCGCAACTAGTAAATTTAAAAGTGAAGCCAATATAAATAGTGAATTTATTCCTTATAAATCAGGATCTGAGGTGAAAGCAGCTGCATTAGGTGGAGAAGTAGATGTATATCTAGATAAAGTTGTGAATGTGGTAGACTATGTTAAATCTAATAAAGTTAGGCCGTTAGTGATTTTTAATGAAGACAGAATTAATAAAATAGAAGAATTTAAAAGTGTGCCTACGACAAAAGAAAAAGGTTTAGATGTAGATATTGGTTCATGGAGAGGCTTTGTCATTAAAAAAGGAACACCAGAAGCAGTAAAAAAACAGCTGACGAAACAATTAAAAGAGGCGTATGAAACTGAGGAATATAAAACATATGCCAAAAATAATTTAGTGGATATAGGTGAGGGCTATCTAGGTCCAGATGAATTTGAGAAAAAATTAGAAGAGGAGTATGAAAAATTTGATGAAATTTCGGATGATTTAGGTATTTAAACATGTAATGGGGGGATTATATGGGAAGTATATTATTTTGTTTCATTTTACTAATTATATTTGTATATTTCTTAATTAACTCAATAAATATGGAGAATTTAAGAGATGTTGATCCAATTGGCGCGTCAGGTATACCAACTTTTATACTTTTTATTCTAGTTGCATTACTTATTTATACATTAATTAAAGAGATTGTTAAATATAAGAAAAATAAAGAAAAAACGAATCACAATGCGCTATTTACTAAACCGGCGCTCATCATAATGATCATAACTGTAGGCATAGCGATATTTATTTTAGTGTTAAATAAGATGGGATTTTTCTTATCATGTTTATTTTTAACACCTTTACTATTAGTATTATTAGGCTCAAAAAGTAAGATTCAAATTATTAGTTTTTCTGTAGGTATTCCAATCCTTTTTACGTTCTTGTTTGGAAACATATTGAGTATACCACTACCAAAAGGAATTGGTATTTTTTCTGAAATTAGTAATTTTATATATTGAGACATGGAGGTGTAATGAATGAATATAAACTTATTGAAAGATTCTTTTTTAACGATAATTGAACCTACCAATATTATGTTAGTTGTATTAGGTTTATTAGTTGGGATATTCTTAGGTGCATTGCCAGGGATAGGCTCTTCAATGGCGATAGTATTAGCATTACCTTTTACTTATTTCTTAGATGTATTGCCGGCTATTGCATTTTTATCAACAATTTATGTTGGATCGGCTTATGGAGGGTCTATTACAGCGATACTTTTTAATACACCTGGGACGCCAGAAGCGGTCGCTACGACGTTTGATGGTCATCCTATGTCTCAGCAAGGAAAGTCGAAAAAAGCTTTGGGTTTAGCGATTAGCAGTTCTGCATTCGGTGGTATATTTGCAGTCATCTTAATGTTTTCCCTGGCTTCTATACTTTCAGAGGTTGCATTTAAGATACATGCTTCAGAATATTTTGCCTTAGCTATTTTAGGTATGACCGTCATTTCTGCTTTAGGAACCAGTAATATGGTTAAAGCTATTATATCAGGACTTATTGGTATTTTTATTTCAACTATAGGTTTAGATCCATTAACAGCTACAGATAGATTTACATTTAATACTTTAGAATTGATGAATGGAATTGACTATATTCCAATTATGATTGGCGCGTTTGCATTAGGTGAAGTATTTTCACAAGTTACTAACAATAAGCCACAAAATTTAAATGCATCTTCAAAATTATCACAAGGTGTGTTTAAGTTTAAAGACTTTTTTGTATATAAATGGACTGCTTTAAAATCAGCGACAATAGGTAGTCTACTGGGGATTTTGCCTGGAACAGGTGGAGCCATAGCTTCTTTTGTAAGTTATGGTGTAGCTATGAAAACAGATAAAAATCCAGAAGAATTCGGAAAAGGGAAGGCAGAAGGTGTAGTTGCACCTGAAACATCTAATAATGCAGCAGCTGGAGTTTCAATGATTCCTACACTAATTCTTGGAATACCAGGTAGTCCAACAACTGCAGTAATATTAGCTGCTTTAGTGCTTCAAGGTGTACAGCCAGGGCCACAACTCATGGCGGATCAGCCTATACTTTTATATTCGATATTTTTAGCTATGTTATTCGCAAGTGTCATGACATTGGTTGCTGGTAGAGCGGGCGTTCAAGTATTTACATTATTGTTAAAAGCACCCTATAGTATTATAGCGACATTTATTATTATACTTTCACTACTTGGTGCATATGCTACAAACAATGACTTATTGAATGTTTGGATTATGCTATTATTTGGTGTTGTAGGATATTTAATGAAAATATATCATTTCTCAATTGCTTCATTAATTTTAGGAATTGTACTCGGTCCGTTGATGGAAACATCATTAAGAAGACATTTGTTAATTAACAATGGAGAGTTTTTATCATTATTCCACTCTCCGATTACAGTTATTTTATTGGTTATTAGTGTTCTAATCATTGTAGTACCAATTATTATGGATAAGAAAAAAGCAAAATCATCGAATTCTAATTAAGTCCTTTCATAGATAATAATAGTTTGAAACTATTAGTCCAATCACTCAAAAAAACAAAAATGATGATTTCCATCTAAATAAGTTGGAAATCATCATTTTTATGTTTGCATAGGTAATTATGATTCAGTGTATTAGGTTTAAAGAACTAATTTTCATTAGTTATTTTACTTTATTGCATTAACTATAAATGTATGTTGCCTTTAGCGTAATAAAATAAAGTTTTCTTTTCAGTAATGAACAATTGAACAAAAGTGAGAATACCAATTTTTCCAATTAACATTGTTGCAATAATGATGATTTTCGTAGCGGTATGGTAATCCATTGTAAAATTCATGCTTAATCCTACCGTGCCAAAAGCTGAAATAACTTCAAATAATACAGTTGTGTATGGCGTATGTGGGTTAAGCATGCTCACTATCATAGAGACGCTTAAGACAAATATAGTAGCACAGAGTGTAATTGTAACGGCTATATTTAAAGTTCGATTTGAAATAGAGCGTTTAAATATGGAAGGGTGTGTTTCGTTGCTTAGTGTACTGGTAATGAATAATAGAGTTAAAACCAAACTTGTTACTTTAATACCACCAGCAGCACTGATAGGTGCTCCGCCAATAAACATTAACAGCATCATTATCATTGAAGTCGGTGCCGTTATTTGTCCAATATCTACAGTGTTAAATCCTGCAGTTCGTGTTGTGACAGATTGGAAGAATGAAGCCCCAATTTTTTCAGGAAATGATAAATGATTTAATGTAGCGTGATACTCTAAGATGAAAAATAGTATAGAACCTAAAATGATTAATATGAGTGATGTGCTTAGCACAATCTTAGAATGTAATTTTAAGTTTACTAATTTTTGAGACATGATTAAATCAAAGAACACTAAAGGTCCGATCCCCCCCATAATAATGAGCAACGGAATAGTAATCGTAATAATTGGATCATTAATCGTGCTCATTAAATTATCTTTGAAAAGGGCAAAACCTGCATTGTTAAATGCAGATATTGATGTGAACATACTTAAAAATAAGCCTTGGCCAAACCCGTATTTAGGGACAAATGAGAGCGCAATAAATACTGCTCCTAAGATCTCAGTTGTAACACTGTATAGCACAAATTGAAGAATCAGGCGTATAATTCCCCCTGGTTTATCGATATTCCACATCGCCATTGCTAGATAACGATTCTTTATACTAATTTTTTTGTTGATTAATATAAAGGTTAATAATGTGACTGTCACAATACCAAGGCCACCGATTTGAATTAAGAGCATAATAATAAGGTCGCCCAACCAATTGAATTGTGTTGAGACATCAACAGTCACTAGTCCGGTTACTGTAAACGCACTGGAAGCTATGAAAAATGCATCTATAAAATCAATGGGATTTTTGCCGGTAACAGGTAAGTATAAAAGTAACGCGCCAATTAATGTTGTAGTGATAAAAAGTAAAAGGTAAAAATACAAAGGCTTATTTAATATTTTCATTAGGTCATTTCCTTTACTGATTTTAATAAACAGTATTTTATACCTATTGTTTTAAAAAGCAAGCAAATATAAAAGAAAATATTTAGTAAAAATAAGCGTCTAGAAATACCTTTATTAATCAAAGGATTTCTGGACGCTAGTGGAATGAATTCTAATTGGTTTGTTGTTTGATACCTTTAGTAACAGCTTCTGCAAAATCATAAATAGATTGTTTGTAGTCATTAGTGTTTTCGCGCGTTTTTCGATTGAAATCTCCATTATCAAAGAAAGATTTACGATATTTTGTTGAAATTTCTAATTGAACGCCAGACCCTGTATCATTTTTATTGATGATGTTGTTGCTAGAATCGCCATTTACATAATTGGGGCTTTGTTCTACATTAAATCCTTCTTTTTCTAATTCTTTTCGAATGGATTGAGACATATCTTTATCTTTTCCGCCAATATAGACTACTTTTTTTTCTTCTCTAATTCCATGGATAGAAATAGACTCATTAGACTTATAAATCATATCTTTAAGTTTAGGGTCGTCAAAACGAGTTGAAGTAATATGTAGCTTGGCATTATTAGATTTTAATAATCCTTCAAAACTATATAAATTGAAATTTCCTTTTTTAGAAATGATTTTTGCTAGTTCAGAGGTTCCTGGTTCAATTCCACCACCATGAATAGCAGTAATCAATATATCTTTATTATTTGTTGTCTTTGTATTAATCTGCCAATCGCGTCCTTCTGTTGTATCGGCTTTAAGTTCTGAAAAATTTTTATAGTAATCCTGATTTTGTGGTTGATCATTTTTCCAAACATATAAAATATATAAGGAAGTTAGAATTACACCTACTATAAGTAACATGATTAAATAATATAAATAAGAATGGATTATATTTTTCATAGAAATCTCCCTTAATTTTATAGTTGTGATGATGAAATTATAACAGAAATTATGATAACACCGACTAATATGTTTTTTACAATTGTATTACTATTTGAGTATTTAATATTTACATTCTTAATAAATATAATTTTATAATGCATAATTTGTAATATATAATTTCATGTATTTTATAATGACATGCGCTTTGTGACATGAGTGCAAAATGTATATAATAGAAGTGGGAAAATGTTGTATTTAACTTGGAGAGAGGATGTGTGTGACTTGGATATCGTTACGAAAATGCAAGTAAACGTGCCGAAAGAAAATGTGTTTGAAGCTTTTGTAAATCCAAATCAAATTGGAGGTTTTTGGTTTTCTTCAAGTTCAGAAAGATGGGAACAAGGTAAAACCATTACCCTATGTTATGAAGAATATAACGCAGAATTAGATGTTCAGATAAAAAGCATCGAGGAAAATAAAAGTATTGAATTTATTTGGGGAGATCATCCTGTAACGATTCAATTTGAAGGTATTGGTGGAAGTACGATAGTAACTACAATAGAAAAAGATTTTGATACACAAGATGTAGAGCAATTATTAGGACAAAAAGAGGGTTGGGTTTATATGCTTAGTTGCTTAAAAGCATATTTGGAACACAACGTGAGAATTCGAGCTGCAATATTATAATCATTGTAAAGACTTAAAAAGTTAATATAGATCAACGAAGCCTCATATGTATTAAAGACTTAAAGCAGGATAGAAATCTAATTATTTTTAGATTTTTACCCTGCTTTATTTTAATAATATAAACTTATTTGGGAATATAGTAACTGTAAGCAAATAACTTTGCTGATCATTTAAGAAAAGTTATAATGTAATTATTAAAGTTACAATTAAAAGGTGATGATTATGAATTTAGAGTTTAATATTGCGGTGCACCTTTTAACCTTTTTAGTGAAACATCCGGACGAACGTTACTCAAGTAGTGAATTAGCAGAACGTATTTGTGTCAATCCTGTGCAATTACGTCGTGTGACTAGAAGGTTAAATGAACAACAATATTTGGACGCTACCCGTGGTAAGTTCGGTGGCTACCAATCAAATCAAACAACGCACGATGTAAACCTTGCAGATTTATTTGTATTATTCAACGAAGAAAAATCAGAAGGTAGAATATTTACTGGCAATCAAGGTAGCGATTGTGAAATTTCCAGGGAAATAGGTCACACAATGTCTCAATTTCACCAAAGAGAGCAAGACTTATTAGAGGCATATTATAAAAATATTACGATAAAAGATGTATTAAAGGACATATTAAAGGGGGATTCTCATGAAACAGTTTGATTTAATCATTGTAGGATTTGGTAAAGGTGGAAAAACGCTAGCAAAATTTGCTTCTGCACAAGGTCGAAAGGTAGCAGTTATTGAAAAATCGAAAAAAATGTACGGAGGTACATGTATCAATATAGGCTGTATTCCATCAAAAACGCTAGTACATGAAGGATTAGAACATGGTTCCTTTGATCAAGCATTTTCAAGAAAAACAGACGTTGTCAATGCATTAAATAGTAAGAATTATCATAACTTAGCTGATGATGACAATATAGAGGTGTTAGATTATACTGCTAAATTTAAATCTAATCATGAATTAAATTTATTAAATGATCAAGGTGAAGTTGTAGAAACTATCGGTTCAGAACAAATCGTCATTAATACTGGGGCTAAATCTGTTATTCCACCAATTGAAGGTATAGATACTTCGCAACATTTATATGATTCTGAAGGTATTATGAATTTAAAATCTCAACCTAATCATCTCGTAATTGTTGGTGGAGGTTATATCGCATTAGAATTTGCCTCAATGTTTGCGAATTTTGGAACACAAGTAACTGTATTAGAGCGTGGTAACGATATTATGACTAAAGAAGATAACGATATTGTTGCTGAGGTGAAAAAAGACTTAGCAGACAAAAATGTGAAACTCGTCTTAAATGTGGATACTAAGAAATTTGATGATACAGATAAAGGTACAGTTGTGCATACATCAAATGGTGAGTATGTAGCTGATGCTGTACTGATAGCAACAGGACGTAAACCTAATACTGATTTAGATCTTCAAAATACTGATGTGAAAATTGGTGACCATGGTGAAATTATAGTGAATGAATATCTACAAACAGATGCATCCGATGTTTATGCATTAGGTGATGTCAAAGGAGGCATGCAATTCACATATATTTCATTAGATGACTTCAGAATTGTAAAAGAGCAATTGTTCGGAGAAGGCCAACGTTCTACGGGAAATCGTGGCGTCGTACCTTACACAGTATTTATAGATCCACCATTGGCACGCGTTGGATTAACAGGAGAAGAAGCGAAAGAACAAGGGTATAATGTGATAGAAAATGCTATACCTGTTAATACGATCCCTAGACATAAAATAAACAATGATACCAGAGGATTGTTTAAAGCAGTTGTTAATAAAGATAATGAAGCAATTTTAGGTGCATCTCTATACGGTTTACAATCAGAAGAAATTATAAACTTAATCAAATTAGCAATAGATCAAAAATTATCTTATAAAGTATTAAAAGAAAACATATACACACATCCTACAATGGTAGAATCGTTTAATGATTTATTTAATATGTAGTAGCTAAAGGGAGTGTCTGTGCTACGACGTAGCTATAAAAGAGCTAACTTAATGGCTTAACTCACAGACTGTCGACAAAGTTTCCAACTTTGTTGGCAGTTTTTTTGTGCGCGCATCCCGCAGAAGTCAGCCCATATCAATGCCAATATTACATTAAAAAAATCATTATATTTATAAATTAATTAGTGGTGGTGCTTATTATGTTGAATCAATCAATTGATAAACGAGCCAACTGTGGTCTGAAAGTCCCTTGCTATTGTGAAAGATCATTATACACATATAAATAAACAAACCTTAGGAATAATTCCTAAGGTTTGTTTACGTTCTGAGGGCTAAACTAATGGCTTAGCGCGCTTTTTTATTTTGGTCATGTATGCTCAAACTTTTAGTGGGACTACTTAAAATTGTCATGAAACTATCACTCTAATGATTTGTCCTACAAAATAGAAAGCACCAACGATAATACATACAACCCCGATACTAATATAACTTTGTTTTTTAGAAACACCTTCTTTTTTAGAAGTACGTTTATTCAAAATGAGTAACACAATACCAACAATAATAAGAACAATTGAAGCTATCCACATGATGTGTCCCTCCTTGATTTATATTTATTACAATCTCTTTATTATGTATTTACCCACCAATTACTAAGTCGTAACCTGATCGATTAAAGCATTTTTTGTAAGCATATGCTTGAAAAGTAGTAAACTGAATATTCGAAAGGAATTATTAACTAAAAATGAGCCGCGTTAAGATGATAAAAAGGAAAAAAAGGAACTAACAGTGCCCAAATTAGATTATAATATAAAGTAGATAATTATACGGTGGATTTGATTGGACGGTGTAGAAATGGATATTGATTATGAATATGCATTAGACATAAAGGATGTAGACGAACTTATTCAAATTTATCATGATAATGGTTGGATAGGTCATGATCAGGAAAAAATGATTACAATTTTTAACACGGCAACACATGTTATTATTGCAAAATGCCAAGGGAAAGTTGTTGGATTTGCAAGGGCGATGTCGGATGGTGTTTTTAACGCAGCAATTTATGATGTAATGGTAGATGTGTCACATCAAAAACAAGGTATCGGTCAAGACATGATACGTAGCATATTGGTATATTTAGGAGAGTTGTCTTGTGTCCATCTAATTACAACTACAGGATATGAAGGATTTTAAAGACAGTTAGGTTTCAAGAATCTAAAAACTGGTATGGCTGTATATACTAATGAAAAATTAAAAGATGAGTATACTGTTTAGTAATTAACAGCTATACTCATCTTTTTGGTGTGTAATCTAGATTATAAAATATTGTGACTCACGTCCTCATAAGAATAGTTTTTAAGTAAAGAACAGCCTAATGGATGCTGACCATTGTCTACGTAATCGTTAATTTCTTCGAGAACATCTAAGATTTCATATTCAGGTGTTGTAACATCAAATGTGTATTTAAACACTTGTTTTTTATCCGATAACACTGTGGCAATAAGTTCGTCATTGTGCATCTTGTAATTAAGAAGTTGCATAAAAATCCCTCGCTTTTATAAATTTGTAAGCCTAGTAACAAAGTGAATTAATTGAGAATGAATGTCAGTAATTTCATTCTATATTATAATTGTTATTATCTAATACTTAGTATACATTAAAATTAGTCAAATGTAGAGGGTTTAGTCTCAAAAAAACATAAATTTTAAGTATAAAATACATGTAAGCGTGTACTTTAGCTATTTATAAATTATAATAATTTTAAATTAGGGGAGTTGGAAAGTAATTGTTGAAAAGTATGAAGTAATTTGATACGATTTACTGAATTAAATAAATGCTTTCTAGGGTTCCGCAATGATATGACTTGGTCTGGTCCGAGAGAAAGCCACATTTTTATATGTGACACGGAAGGATAAAAGCCTGGGAGATAGTAGCTAACACTATCTCTCGGGCTTTTTTATTTTTTAAGGAGGATGCGTTATGAATTGGTTGAAAATAATTATTGCTTCGCTATTTGAAGTTGGGTGGGTCATCGGTTTAACTCATGCCACATCAGTCATTGAATGGCTATTTACAATGATTGCTATATTTCTAAGTTTCTATTTATTAATTGAAGCATCAAAGTGCTTACCTGTGGGAAGTGCTTATGCAGTTTTTGTAGGATTAGGGACTACTGGTGTAACAATATTTGATTTTGTCTTTTTCGGTGCCCCTTTCAGCATGGTTAAAGTTATTTTGATATTTATGTTATTAGTTGGGGTAATCAGTCTGAAATTAGTGACTTCAAGTAAAGGAGGAGAAACATAATGGCTTGGATATTATTGGTAGTTGCTGGTCTTTTTGAAATGATTGGTATTACTTTTTTAAACGCATATGTAAATAGTGGGAAATTTCGTGCATTAATAGGTTTAGTTGGTTTCTTTAGTATGAGTTTTTTGGCATTATCAATAGCAATGCTTGAATTACCTATGAGTACAGCATATGCAGTATGGACAGGCATAGGTGCTGTCGGTGGCGCATTAGTAGGTATGATATTTTATAAAGAATCTAAAGATATTAAGAGAGTAATATGTATTTTAGTAATTTTAGGCAGCACAGTAGGTTTGAAATTAGTGAGTTAAAATGATTTGAAATGAAGATGAGGACATTATTAGGTGTATGAAAATTCGTGAAAATGAGAGGGGGGGTTGTACATATGTCCTTATATTAAAAAAATAGACGACACATGAGTGTCGCCTTAAGAGTAATATGTTCATGAATATAAAAGACTAGTAGTCGGTTTCCAACTACACCCTTAATATATCATAGTTAAGACTATATCTTCAATAAAAAAGACAGTTAAAATATGAGATTATTCATGTTGCAGACACACATTGTAATTGATACCATAAAGCAGGAAGGTGGGTGTTTGATATGGAAGGACTTGCAGCTTTTATTACAATTACTTTGATGATTATTATTGTACCTGGTCCAGACTTTTTCGTAGTAATGAAAAATTCCATTACTTCTGGAAAAGGCAATGGTGCTATGGCAGCTTTAGGTATTACATCTGGTCATGTACTGTATTCATTATTAGCAGTATTTGGTATCATATTTATTTTGGCAAATATGTACTATGTTTTCATGACTATTAAAATATTAGGTGCATTCTATCTGATCTATTTAGGTATCAGAAGTATTATTAGCGCACGCCAGGGTATGAATTTTTCTACATCTCAGATGAGCGCTCAAAAAATTAGTTATTTGAGTTCTTATAGACAAGGTTTATTAAGTACGATATTAAACCCTAAAGCATTACTTTACTACATAAGTATTTTACCTCAATTTTTAACTACTGGAGAAGGGGTAACGTCTCAAATTGCCATATTATCAGCAATTGTTACGACTGTTATTCTGTTGTGGTTTATATTTTGTGTTTATATTTTCCAGTATATTAAATTATTATTTGCTAATAGAACTGTAAAGGCAATTTTTGACTATACAGTTGGTGCAATATTGATTGGCTTATCACTTAATTTATTATTCAGTAAAAGTAGTTAAGTATTAAATCAAAATAAGCTTATTGTCTAGAATTTAATGCAAATAGCATCATGTTATGTTGGCAAATATAAAAACACACATGCAAAATAGGAGCGGAAATGTGAAATCAAGTTGCAAAATTTGATTTCAATTCCGTTCCTTTTTTAATGATTTGAAAGTCGATATAATACAGAACATAAGGTATTAGAATAATGCAATTAACTTTAAAAGAGATTAACTAATTAAATGCAATTTTTTATAAAATATTCACAAATTATCTACATAATAATTTTGTTATTTATTTATAATGTTAAGGGAGAAGGGGGAAGAATTTTGAAAAATATATTTAATCCGTTACAAAGATTACATTTTTATGCTGCATTATTTATAACACCATTATTAATTACATTAACCATTTCGGGCATTGGTTATCTCTTTTTTCAGGAAGTAGAAAATAATATATATAAAACAGAGTTTTTCGGAGATAGTTCCGTCAAAACCCATCAAACATTGAATGAAGCTGTAGATGAAGTAGAAGATAAGTTTGATGGATTTTATATCAGTAAAGTAAGTATGATGGATGAGCCATATAATAATCGTATTACATTGGATGACATGGCAGGTAATCAGCGTTATGTATTTTTAGATCAAAATAATCAAATAGTAGCAGATCAAAATGCTAAACATACATACGCAAATGTTGTAAGAAATATACATAGTTCATTATTCACAGAAAATACATTGATAAATTATCTTGTAGAATTAACTGCATGTTGGACAATTTTTATGATTCTTTCTGGGATATATATGCTTATTAAGAAAAAATTAATATCAAATCAAAATAAAAAACTAAGATTCCTAAAATGGCATGGTATTTTAGGTGTAGTTATAGCAATACCAGTATTTGTGTTAGTGCTTACTGGTTTACCTTGGTCAGGCTATATGGGGGCTAAGATTGCAAATGTGATGGACAATTCTGGCGAATTGGGACAATCAGAATTAGCTATTAATCCTCCAAAATCGGATGTGAATGAAATTCCTTGGGCAACGCGTGAAAATAAACAACCTGCTTCAGAAGGCCATGCTGCTCACCACGGTGGTGGCGAAATGTCGAGGACAGATATTAAAAATCAAATTTCGATTGATAAAGTAGCTACTGAAGCCAAAAAGAACGGCATAGATAAACCATATTCTATTGTTTATCCATCTAATGAATCAGCAGCTTTTACAGTTTCTAAGGGTAGTAATACAGGTGTAACTGGGTTAGATGTTTCGCCATATGACGAGCAAACGTTATATTTAGATCAATATAATGGGAAAGATTTAGGTAAAGTGAAGTATGAAGAATATGGCATTATCGGAAAATGGTTTACGTGGGGCGTACCACTACACGAAGGTCATCTCTTTGGTGTAGCTAATAAAGTTATTAATTTACTTGTATGTATTGCTTTACTAACAGCAGTTGGATTAGGATTAACATCATGGATTAAAAAAATGAAAGATAGTAACGTGAAGGTACCACCAAGAGTTAAAAAACCGATGTCAATTCCATTGGCTATCGTACTTATTGTACTTGGTATCTTGATGCCGTTATTTGGTTTCTCATTGATTGTTGTATTTATTATCGAAGCTTTATTATATTATAAAGATCGAAGAAATAAACAGAAGAAATAAAGGCATAGTTAAGGGGTGTGACACAGAATCAAATTAGTTAATTTGATCTTGTGTTACACCCCGTTTTAAATAGGACTGTTATGTTTGAAACATGCGTCATTATAAAATTAGTGATTCATATCCATTTCATGGATTTTCATCATTAATCCGTGAGGGATATCATCATGTTTTACTACTTCTTTTTTGTAGAATGATTTACCGTCATCTTTAGATACTAACTTTACAAAATCACCTTTTTTAGGTTTGAAATCATCGTCATGTTCAAGTTTGACATCTTTTGTTACGATGCCATCTTTTTCGCTGACAACTTTTTCTGCAGTTGTACTTTCAGACATATAGCCATAATAAGTATCTTTTTGACCAGAAAATATCATGAATATCGTGAAAGCTAAACCAATAATAACTAAAATACTAATTAAAGATATTGTTAATTTTTTACTCATATTCTCAGTCTCCTTTAACATTAAGCATAAAAGATATTACTGTCTAAGTATACAAAATTTTAAATTGTTTTGAACTTTGTCATATTTTAATTATAACTTGATAAGAAAATGTACAATTCTGAATGGATTTTAGACCAATAGTAATTAAATATAGGACTAAGGATTATAAAGGGTTGAATCTGAAATGAGCACTTTAATACCGCGGTAAATATTTTTAAGCGTATACCAAATAGTAATTGCAAATAATAGTATACCTAATGCGAGTGCTACTAAACTAACAGTTGTATTCTGTGAATCAATCACAATACCGCCCATAGCAGCACTCATGATTAAAAAGATAGGTCCGATGTAAGTTATAATATGATAAATCAATGATTTTGCTGCATGTATAGACGTTGGTTTGTCAGCAAAAATCCAGATTATTATGGGTACAATAATAGGTGCGAAAAATATACTGAAATAGCTAATAGATGCAAGTATGCGCTCGCTTTGTGTATTGTTTTGTGTAACTTGTTCGTTCATTTTTATCACCTCAGATAGGATAGTAACAATAAATTAGATATAAATATAGTGGGGATATTTAATATTACATTTTTGTTAGGTACAATTGTGGAACAATGATTATAAAAGAGAAGAGGAAGACATATGAAAATATATTTAGTGCGCCACGGTGAATCACAATCAAATTATGATAAAAAAGAAGGTAAAAATTACTTTTGTGGACAATTAGATGTACCGTTAACGGAGAAGGGAACACGCGCTGCACAGTCACTGCAAAGTTATTTTAATAAAAAGGACATAGATCATGTGTATCTATCAGATTTACTGCGTACTAGGCAGACGTATAATGCGATATTCGATAACGCTATCCCTGCAAGTGTGACCGCTTCGTTAAGAGAACGTTCGCTTGGCGAGTTTGAAGGGGAAATGGTGGACAAAATTGAACAAAAACCTGAATATGAACGTTATTTTAATGATGAGGATTATTTATCGTTTCGTCATAGCTTTAGCCAAAAAGCACCAGGTGGGGAGAGTTATGCAGACGTATTGCAACGTGTGACGCAATTTTTTGAACATGAAGTAGATAATAGTTTAGAAACTATTGTAATTGTTGCACATCAGGTCGTGCTTCGTTGCTGCTTTGTCTATCTAAGATATGATACACAAGCAACGGTGATTGAGCGTAAAATTGAAAACTGTATACCCTACGAGTTAGAAAAATAAACACAAAAAAACCTGAACTACGACTTTGTCGGTTCAGGTTAATATCTTTTAGCTGCTGTTAAGCTATCATGAAATCCTTGGAATATTGTATTGATATTGTCTAAAAAACTGCCGACAACAACGGCAAGTATAACGTAAGTTACACTAAGGGCGATTGTTTTAAATGAAACAACACCATATTTTTCTTTCTTCTCAAAGAGATTAAAAGCTATGAAGATAGCAGCCATTGCACCTATTAAAATAGTTAAAACCATAAAGGTGTGCCTCCTTAGAATTATTACTGAGTGGCTGTGCTTCTATTCATTTTTTTATTAACTTAAATTAATCTTAACAAATGTTACTTTGAGAAAAAAAGGGATTTTATGTTAAAAAACCTTACAATTAAGTAAGGTTTTTTACAGAAATAAGTCAGGGCAATTGAGTGTTATACATAAAAATGACCTTCAAGCCTTTGTTATCAAGAACAATTGTCTTGTAATCATATTGTAATTTAATAGAATACGCACAGAATAATCCTATAATTACATGTTTTTGATTTCAATCGATTAAGCAACGTTCAGGTTATTTATCTACAGCGTCAGATTCAATGCCTTTGTCTTTTAGGAATTTTTTGATTTTATCTTGCTGTTTTCCATTAACATCTCCAGCGTATTTAGTAGATACATCTACAACATTAAGTTCATTCTGTGGTTGATAGTCTAATTGTTCTATATCTTCATCTGCATTTTTAATTGTGGTATTTAAAGCAGTAAAATATTTGATAATACGGTCGACATTTTCTTGATAACCTTGTGGGAGTTTATTCTCTTCTACGAATTTCTTGAATCTTACATCATTTTTAACCGCATTATGTGATAAATCAGATAAACGTTCAGCCTGTTCATCAGTAATTTTTTTATCTGTACCAATTTGTTTATCTATTCTATATTGAAGCAGATACTTATTATCAATAATATCAGAGTTCACATCTAAATATTTTTTGATAGCTTTATTTGTTTCATCTTCACTTAAAGTTGCACCTTTTTTATCTGAGTTAAAGATGTCTTTTTCAGTGATTTTCTTCACATTTTTAGGCGCATGTCTCTCGCTATGACTATTGTCATCTTTAGGTTTATCGTTTGAACATGCTGCGAGTATAACAGTTAGCACTAGCACTAACGATAGTAATATACTTTTTTTCATAAATTTTAATGGCTCCTTTAATAATAATCGTACGGGTATAACAATACAGTGAATGTTTAAACGCGCTTTATAAAAATTATAACTTAAGCGTATCATTTAGAGCTATTGATTTGAATAAGTGATTAAATGATAAACGCACAATCTTTTGAACAAAATAAGAAAACAATAAATTTATTATAATTAAAGTTAAAATATTCATTAGATTTTAACTTTGAAATGTTATTGAAGGTGGTATATAATGCCTTGTTGTTTGTAATAAAATTTGGTTGTATTAATCTGAACAGAGGTAAGGATGCATGGGTGAAAAAGCATAAGTAATAGATTTATTTGAGATAAAACTTATAGTTAAATATGGGGAGGGAGAATGGGGGCCCTTGAACAACTGGATACATGCATAAATAGGCTGGGATAAGTTTTAATTACCCCAGCCTAAATTATTATATTTCGTTAATGGGATTTATACATGAGCTTTAGCTAAGCTAAACGCTTTTATCCCTTATAAACTTAGTTATCTTTGCCTGTGAACAACGAATTTTTTTTAATGCATTTAATTTCGTCATCGCACTCCCTATGGGTTGTTCTTAATTATATGTAAGTGGTGGCACGACAATCATATTTTTTATAATGATTTCGTTGGCCACTCACTATGAAATAACTTTGACACAATAATTAATGTCTAATGATATAATCAAAGGCATTTAATGCAGCATTTGCACCAGCGCCCATTGAGATAATGATTTGTTTATTACGATCGTCAGTAACATCACCAGCTGCAAAAATACCAGGGATGCTTGTAGCGTTCTTACGATCAATCATAATCTCATTCGCTTCATTTAGTTCAACATAATTATTAAGCCATTCAGTATTTGGTAATAGTCCGATTTGGACGAAAATACCTTCAAGTTCTAGTGTGTGTTCTTCACCGAGAGATTTATCTTGATATCTAATACCAGTTACAGCGTTTTCACCAAGTACTTCAGTTGTTTGTGCGTTTTTAATAACAGTTACGTTAGGTAAGCTGTTTAAACGTTCTTGTAAAACATTGTCTGCTTTAAGGCTAGCATTACGTTCCAATAGTGTGACGTGTTCAACGATACCTGCTAAATCAATTGCTGCTTCGACACCTGAATTACCGCCACCGACTACGGCTACGTTTTTATTTTCAAATAAAGGCCCATCGCAATGTGGACAGAATGCAACACCTTTGTTAATTAATGCCTCTTCGCCAGGTACTTCAAGCTTGCGCCAACGTGCACCTGTTGAAATGATAACTGTTTTACTTGTTAATTTTGCGCCATTTTCAAGAGAAACAACGATACCACTATCAGTTTTTTCAATTTCATTAGCACGAATGCCTGTCATTACATCAATGTCATATTGTTTTATATGATCTTCTAATGCTGAGGCAAATTTTGGACCATCTGTTTCTTTAACAGTGACAAAGTTTTCAATAGTTGCTGTATCATTAACTTGTCCGCCAATACGATCCGCAACAATCCCTGTACGTAGTCCTTTACGAGCTGTATAAACAGCGGCACTACCACTTGCAGGTCCACCACCAACGATTAACACGTCATATGGATCTTTATCATTGAACTCTGCTGGGTCTGCTTGGCTACCTAAATTTGCAAGGATATCTTGAATTGTCATACGCCCGTTACCAAATTCTTCGCCATCTAAGAAAACTGCTGGTACTGCCATGATATCTTCAGATTCTTCTCTAAAGATAGCACCGTCAATCATTGAATGTGTGATATTAGGATTTAATAAACTTATTAAGTTTAATGCTTGAACAACGTCAGGACATTTTTGACAAGTTAAACTAATATACGTTTCAAAGTGTAGTGGTTGATCTAGTGCTTTGATTTGATCTATCACGGCTTGTTCTTCTTTAGGCGCGCGTCCACTTACTTGTAATAATGCAAGTACAAGTGAATTGAATTCGTGACCCATAGGTAAACCGGCAAAAGTAATGCCGGTTTCTTCTCCAGGTCTATTTACTGAGAAACTTGGTGTGCGTTTTAAGTCAGTTTCTTCTATAGTAATGCGAGAAGAAGCTGCAGAGACTTCGTCTAATAACTCTTTAAGTTCGTTAGACTTGTCATCAGTACCAAGACTTGCTTTTAATACAACATCGCCTTCCATTAATTGAAGTAATTGTTGTAATTGTGATTTAAGCTGATCATTTAGCATTTAAATCAATGCCTCCTTAGATTTTACCTACTAAGTCAAGACCAGGTTGTAATGTTTCTGAACCTTCTTCCCATTTTGCTGGGCAAACTTCGCCTGGGTGTTGACGTACATATTGTGCTGCTTTGATTTTGTGTACTAATGTGCTTGCGTCACGACCGATACCGTCAGCGTTTACTTCAGCTGCTTGTACGATGCCGTCAGGGTCAACGATGAAAGTACCACGTTGAGCAAGACCTAGATCTTCGTCTAATACATCAAAGTTACGAGTGATTGTTTGAGATGGGTCACCAATCATTGTATATTGAATTTTGTTAATTGCTTCTGAGTGATCATGCCAAGCTTTGTGTACAAAGTGTGTATCTGTTGATACTGAATATACATTGACACCTAATTCTTGTAATTTGTCATATTGACCTTGTAAATCTTCTAATTCAGTTGGGCACACGAATGAGAAGTCTGCTGGGTAGAAACAAACTACACTCCAAGAACCTTTTAAAATTTCTTCTGATACTTCTAAAAACTCATCCTTTTGTGGATCATATGCGTTAGCTGTGAATGGTAAAACTTCTTTATTTATTAAAGACATAAAAACATCCTCCTATTTTTGAACTGAATTTTAATTAGAATTATGGTGTTAAATTATTATTATTTCTTAATTATAATAATTCTAATCTTCGTTTACTATTATTGCATTTCCCATTATTTTCGTCAACAAAGAAAGCTCGCTAAGATGAATAGTAGACAGGTGCCTTGTAATCGAACGTGTGACTGAGTTTGTTGGTGCAAATTTACACCTGTGAAGTAGGCGTATTTATTTTTGGGAAAACTACCTATAGATTAAAAATAGCCTTTTTATTCTCAACTAAACAATGAAAATGAGAAGAAAGGCTACTTTAAAGGATTATATGTTTATTTAGTATTGATTTGATAGGGCTAAATGGAATTATTACAAATTTATGAATGTTTTATCTTTTGCGGAATTTGTAATCATAAACTTTTCGTAAAATAAGACTTCCTTAAGACTGCTCGCATTATATTGAACTAGTGTTATTAAATAAATGTTTGAATCATCCACCAAAGCACACCAGCAACAGGGAAGAATAACCACCAATAGCGTGCTAAGAATTCCCACCCATTCATAGGATGATTGTTAGACTGTGTTGAAACAGGTTGCTGATATGTTTCTATAATGGTCTTTTTTAAGTCTTTATCTCCTTTGATAAGTTCATCTAAAGATACATCAAATAAATCGCTCATTTTTATTAGCATATCAATACTAGGATAAACTTTGTTTAATTCCCATTTAGATATGCTCTGGCGCGATATATTTAATATTTCTGCTAATTCGTCTTGAGACCAATTTTTGAGTTCACGTTGCTCCTTAATTCTTGAACCAATTTCCATGTGAATCACTCCTTTTAATAAAAAGTAAAATGATTGGTTAATAATGTCGCGCACTAAATGGTTTACTATGGTTGCAACTGGAGGTTGCATTAGTACATTAGTGAAGGTTTCATAGCTAATATTGATAAAAATGTAATGGAAATCTTAAAATTTATTGATAATTAATTTAATATATATTTACCCAATATGTTAATTTATTAATGAAAAAGGACGAGGAAGAAATCAATTAGTAAAATCTGATTTCTTTCTCGTCCTATATTATAGCGTGCTTATCAAATGATGCATGCGAAAATACCTTGCCCCGTTACGATATCAATTGATATCGTAACAGTGGATGTTCTAATCATTTTCTACTCCAATATCTTTTACGGTCGAATGCTTGTACGATAGTTTGTGGTTCATCAGAAACGAATATACCAGGTGCTTCAAAATTTAATTTAGCGTTTGTTAAGCCTTGTGCTGCGGACTCATTTACAACTATAGGTTTGTTGTGTTTATACGTAAGTTCTGCAAATTCTTCAGCAGCTGGGAGTATTTCACTATCATCTGATAGTACTATCAGACTATCAAATAATGTCGGATGGGCAGTATCAAATGTTTCTGTGATACCAAACGTCTCTGATATATCTTTAGGGTGTTGTCCGACAAACGCATAGTTTAACTTGTTTTCCGTAAATGTTTTGGCATAAGATTTCAATGTTTCAGCACTGATGTTTCCATTTACTACTACAGCGACAGAATGACCAGCTAGTGGAATGTCGAATTTTTCCATTGTTAATTGACTATCTTGTGCATCGGTTTTAACTTCTTCGTTTGTTTTAGGCACTTCAACACCAACATTTTCAGCAACACGCTCTGCTAATGTGCGATCAACTTTATTCAGTTGATTCACTGCGTTTTGTTTTACCATAACTGAATTACACATACCTATTTCGAAAGAGAAACCATCTACAGTGTGGTCAAATTCAGGTTGCGTCAGACTATTTAAATATAGCTTAGCCTGACTATAATAATCTTTAAAACTTTCACTACGTTTTTGGATTTTGTGACCTTCTACCTTTTCTTGATAGTGCTCATAGCCACCTTCTTTTTTAGGTGCTGTATGTGGGTCGTTGTTATTGAGAGCATTTTTATGATAAGCCACTTGTCCTTTATTGATATTCATTTGATGCATAGCATCTCTTTGATTATTGTGGACTTCATTAACTGGACGGTTAATTGGTATTTGATTAAAATTTGGACCACCTAATCTAGAAATTTGAGTATCGGTGTATGAGAATAGACGACCTTGTAATAATGGATCGTTTGAAAAATCAATCCCGGGTACAATATGGCCAGGGTGGAAAGCGGCTTGTTCAGTTTCGTCAAAAACATTGGTTACATTTTGATTTAATGTCATTTTGCCCACTATTTTAACGGGCACTTGATCTTCTGGCCAGATTTTAGTTGGGTCTAAAATATCAAAATCAAAGTCGAATTCTTGTTCGGGACGAATGATTTGTAAGCCCAATTCCCATTCTGGATAATCACCTTTTTCAATAGATTCATATAAGTCTTTACGATGAAAGTCTACATCTTTACCATGTAACATTTGAGCTTCATCCCAAACTAAAGATTCTAACCCTTGTAGTGGTTTCCAATGAAATTTTACAAAATATGAACCTCCTTCGCTATTAACGAGGCGAAATGTATGGATACCAAAGCCTTCAATTTGTCTGAAATTCTTAGGGATACCACGGTCACTCATTGCCCATACAGTTGTGTGTGTGGATTCTGGATTTTGAGCGAAGAAATCGTAAAAAGTATCATGTGCTGAGCCACCTTGTGGTATTTCGTTGTGGGGTTCTGGTTTTACTGCGTGGATAAGGTCAGGGAATTTGATAGCGTCTTGAATAAAGAATACAGGAATATCATTACCAACAAGGTCAAAAATACCTTCGTCTGTATAGAATTTAGTAGCAAAACCTCTTACATCTCTAACCGTATCTGGTGAGCCTTTAGAGCCTTGTACAGTTGAAAATCTAACAAAGACAGGCGTGGTTTTATCAGGGTTAGTTAAAAAGTCTGCTGAGGTATATTTAGATAAATCTTCATATACTTTAAACTCACCATGTGCACCAAATCCTCTAGCGTGCACAATACGTTCTGGTATGCGTTCATGATCGAAGTGCATAATTTTTTCTCTAAAATGAAAGTCCTCTAATAGACTGGGGCCACGTTCGCCAACTGTTAAAGTGTTTTCGTCTTCACTTACTTTAACGCCGTTGTTTGTAGTCATCGCTTTATCGTTATTGCGCTTTTCTACTTCATTTAATTGTTTTTGTTTCTTGTTAACCAAATGAAACCCTCCTTAAATAAAACTTCCATAATTTGTTTTCCACTAAAAACAAAAGAGAAACATGTATCTATAATTATCTATTTACACTGCAGGTTTGAAATTACACCTAAGTGTGAGTGTTTATATTACCGTTTTAAAAAAGATATTTATTGATGATGTTTTAAAATTTTATAGTAATCAGCAAAGTATTTATAGAAACTTAAAGATAATTACATTTAACCCTTTTAACTATCATGAAAATCGGGTAAACAGAATGTAAGCAATGGAAATGTGTGTTTGTTATGCTATGGGTATATATTTACAGAAATGAGGAGTGGAAAGATGTCTGAACACGTATATAACCTACTGAAGAAACATCATTCAGTTAGAAAATTTAAGAAAGAACCTATTTCAGAATCGCATATCAAACAACTTATAGAAGCAGGACAAAGTGCTTCAACCTCTAGTTACTTACAAGCATACTCAATTATTGGTATCAACGATCCAGAAGTAAAAGAAGATTTAAAAGAAGTATCAGGGCAACCTTATGTGGTTGAAAATGGGTATTTATTTGTATTTGTAATGGATTATTATAGACATTCCATCGTTAACCAAGAATCAAAACACGACATGGAAACGTCATTTGAATCAGCAGAAGGCTTACTTGTCGGTACCATTGATGCCACGTTAGTAGCTCAAAACATTGCTGCTACAGCTGAAGATATGGGATACGGTATTGTTTATTTAGGATCTTTAAGAAATGATGTTGAACGTGTACGAGAAGTATTAAACTTGCCTGAACACACATTCCCATTATTTGGTATGGCACTAGGTATTCCAGAAGATGATGAGGACGGTAGTCCTAAACCTCGCTTACCATTTGAACATGTCTTCCATCAAAACCAATACGATAATGATATAGAATCTCAAAGAGCACAATTAAAAGCTTATGACCAAACAGTTAGTGATTACTATAGTGCTCGCACAAACGGAGAACGTTCAGAAACATGGTCTAATCAAATTGCAAACTTTATGAGTTCGAAACAAAGGTTAGATATGTTAGAGCAGTTAAATAAATCAGGATTTATTAGAAAATAACGCACCTTGAAATAGCCTGAGTATTCTAGGCGTATTTAATGTGCCATTCATTCTCTGGAAGGGGGTAGTGAAGTTGAACATGTTCGATAAGATTTTTAAAAAACAGTCGAAGGATCCGGAAGTTCAAGATGATAAGGATAAGCGTGTTTATTCATCGAAGAGTCAGCTCACCCCTCAAGAGGCACAAGAATACTGGGCAAAGGTGGCACAAAAACTCGTTGTCGGTGCCATTAATTCTGTAGATTACACTGCTGAACGTATCTTTATCTTGGTTTCTTTCGATGAAAAAGAACCTACAATTGATATGTTTTTCCAAATGGACGGCCAGTTGAGAATGTGGAATGACTTAGATAATGAAGAACATAAAAAGGTTATTTCTCAAAGTTTAGTATCACAAGCGCCCATTATAGCGAAACAAGTAAACTGTTTGTATGATAGTGTGAATATGACGCGGCTTGCCTATGCGCAAGTTCAATACGAATTCGAAAGTAAAGCATGGTATTTACACGATGTATCACTAGATAGCGCTGAGGCTAAGTTAGATAAATACCCTGCATTCTTAAAATGGTTTGATGATGTATCTAAATCAATTGATACGATTCCTTTAGACGGTAAACACCGAATAACATGGGGGCCTTTCAAACCGGTATATTAATTAAAAAAAGCTTTTCAATTCATCATCGTTATATGGTGGATTGAAAAGCTTTTTTTAATTTGTAAAGAGCATTGTGTTGGTCCTAATTCAACCTACCTTTACAATCCAGAAAGTTCAAAATTGGATAAACTTATTTAATTCATTTTGTGAATTTCTTCACAAAAAGTTCAAAAAAATCGCTTTATAGATATTGTAAGTGCTTACAATAAGCAATATTATTGAATTGTGAAATATTTAAAAATGCAATTTAAAATTTTAGGAAGAGGTTTTGAGCAATGGATATTATTTTAGGTGTAGGTACTTTGTTAATTGTCTTACTAGCAATGACTTTGTTTTTGAATTTTGCACCTTACGGTAAAAAGGGGCTACAGGCACTTTCGGGAGCCGCCTGTGCAACGTTTTTACCACAAGCATTTTTGAGCTATGCGATTGGTGGCGTGTTTGATATTAAATTTTTGCAAGAAATAGGAGATTTGGCAGGAGGTTTAAGCGGTGTTGCTGTAGGTTTTCTGACATGTTTGAAATTGGGAGTTTCTCCAGTTTTTGCAGTGATTGTTGGACTGGTATTACATGATTTCAAACTTTTACCTGCGTTTTTGGCAGCTTACATGATTGCTTTTGTAATTAAATTTATTGAGAAGAAAGTACCAGAAGGCTTGGATTTAATTACGGTTATTTTGTTTGCGCCAGCAACGGCTTTCTTATTAGCTAGTATGATGAGCCCTGGTGTTATTGCACTGTTACAACAAATAGGTAGTGCAGTTACGGCTGTGGGTGATAATAACCCATATATCCTTGCAACAATATTAGGTTTAATTATACCTGTAACTGGTATGACGCCATTAAGTTCAATGGTGTTGACGAGTTTATTAGGACTTACTGGTTTGCCAATGGCGATAGGAGCATTGACATGTACAGGAAGTTCATTTGTTAACTTTATTATGTTTAAACAATTAAAAATTGGTAACAGCTCTAAAGCTTTTGCGGTAGCTATTGAACCATTGACACAAATAGATATTATAGCTAAATATCCACTTCAATTATATGGAACTAATGCGATTATTGGTGTTGTTAACGCATGTATAGTGACTTTTAGTGGATTAGTCATAAATGTGACAGGTATGGCGACACCGATTGCAGGAGCCATTGTACTATTTGGCTTTAACGATCCAATTCGTGCGACGATTACTATTGTTACTGTATCAATAACAAGCATTCTTTTAAGTCTAGTTATAGGTAAAACGATAAATAAATTCAATATGACAAGTCTAAATTTCAATTTACCGCGTATGAAAAAACATGCTAATTAAGGAGATGTAATGATGGCTAGAAAGCAAGATTATCAAAGTGCATTTGATGTTATTGGACCGATTATGATGGGTCCGTCGAGTTCTCATACAGCAGGCGCAGTTAAAATTGGTAATGCTGCCCGCACCTTGTTACAACATGAGCCACAAAAAATTACGATTCACTATTACGAGTCGTTTGCTTCCACGCATAAGGGACATGGAACAGATTTGGCTATTGTGGGAGGTGCTTTAGGTTTTGGGACCTTTGATGAACGCATTAAACAATCCACGGAAATTGCAAAAGAGTGTGATATAGAAGTGGAAATTATTGAAGAATCTGGAGCAAGCCTTGGAGAACACCCTAATTGTGCGCTTGTAAAATTAGATTGTTGTGGTAGACATGTAGAAATTAATGGTATTTCGATTGGTGGGGGTGCTATTAAAATAAAAAGTATACACGTTGATGGTGCGTGTATATTAATGAATCATGGCTTACCTATTTTAGTAGTAGAGGGCGTTGCGAATATATCTATGATAAACTATATCATTAATGATTTGATAGAACGTCAGATAGATATTAATGAAGAAATAAAGACAATTAATGAAGGGAAATGTTTACTTGCGTTGCATTTGAATAAAGCGTTATCAATTGGAACGATAGATGAATTACGGGAAAGATACGATGCTTTAAGTTTTTCATATATACATTAGAGGAGTGACAATATGCTAAATTCGATGCAAGAAATCATTGATTATGCAGTGGAAAATGAAACAACTTTTGCGGAAATTATGATTAGTGAAGAAATGTCATTAAAAGGCATTTCAAGAGATGAAGTTAGAGCACTTATGAAACAAAATATAGATGTTATGAGAGAAGCGGTAGAAAAAGGTACAACTGGTGAAGGCGTGAAAAGCGTTACAGGTTATACGGGACAGGATGCTGTTAAATTAGCAACTTATAATGAGCAAGAACATGCATTGTCTGGTTACGAAATGATCGAAGCATTAAAAGGTGCCATTGCTACTAATGAGGTTAATGCGGCAATGGGTATTATCTGTGCGACTCCTACGGCTGGCTCCTCGGGAACGATACCTGGAATTCTGTTTAAGTTAGAAAAATCACATCATTTAACTACAGATCAAATGATTGATTTCCTATTTGCTGCGGCGTTATGCGGAAAGGTAATTGCAAATAATGCTAGCGTGGCAGGTGCTATAGGAGGTTGTCAGGCTGAAGTTGGTTCAGCATCTGCGATTGCAGCAGCGACAGCAGTGGAGATATTTGGATTTTCACCACAAGCGAGTGGTCATGCAATGGCACTAGCTATCAGCAATTTATTAGGTCTTGTATGTGACCCTGTTGCTGGTTTGGTAGAAATTCCTTGTGTTATGAGAAATGCCATAGGATCAGGAAACGGATTGATTTCAGCAGATCTTGCATTAGCAGGAGTTGAAAGCAAAATTCCTGTTGATGAAGTCATTGAAGCTATGGATAAAGTAGGACGTAATTTACCTGCTTCATTACGTGAAACGGGTATAGGTGGTTTAGCGGGTACGCCTACTGGAGAAGCTATTAAGAGAAAAATCTTCGGACAATCAACGGTTAATTCATAGTCTTTAGTAAAAGAATCAGTAAACTTATTAATAAATAAAAATTAAATTGAAAAAATACATGTTTCCCACTAAACTATATTAAAAGAGGTGGGAGACATGTTATTTAAATTGGGGCTTATATTTTTGGCGTTTATTATATGTAGCATAATGACACATTACTTTACAGCAGAGGGTACGTGGGTCAACCTACTGTTAAAGTCATTATCTTTAAGTTTAATTCTTGTTTTTCTATTTAATTATATAAAATTGATGATAGAGCTTAAGCGAAATAAATAATCTTAGTTGAGAATCATAAAAAAGGTCGGTATACATTGCGTGTATACCGACCTTTTTCAATGTTTCTTAAAATAGATCGAATATGTGAAGTGAGCAGCAGCAAATCATTTGGTATTAATTTGCAATTTCAGCATATTCTTTTTGGTTATAAGTGTCTTGATCTAAGTTGTTTGTTAGTTTTGCTGTACCTGTACCAGCAAGCATAGAATCATTAACATTCAATGCTGTACGACCCATATCGATTAATGGTTCGACAGAGATTAAGACACCTGCTAGTGCAACTGGTAAATTTAATGTCGATAATACAATGATAGAAGCGAACGTAGCACCGCCACCAACACCAGCTACACCAAATGAACTAATTATGACTACGCCAATCACAGCTAATATAAATTGTAAGTTAACTTCCACGCCAGCAGCGGGTGCTACCATGACTGCAAGCATAGCAGGATAGATACCAGCACAACCATTTTGTCCAATTGACAGACCAAAGGATGCAGAAAAGTTTGCAATTCCATCTGGCACGCCTAGGCGATTTTTTTGTGTTTGAACATTAAGGGGTAATGAACCAGCGCTAGAACGAGAAGTGAAGGCGAATAATAGTACTTCGCCAGTTTTTTTGACGAATGTCACTGGGTTCAAACCTAAACCTGAGATAATGATTAAATGAATCAAATACATTACGATAAGTGCTGCATAAGACGCAATTACAAACTTACCTAAAGTCCAAATTGCAGCAAAATCACTTGTAGCAATTGTAGAAGTCATAATCGCTAAAATACCATAAGGTGTTAAGCGTAATACGAACGTTACGATTGCCATAACTAAACTGTATAATGCATCGATACCACGTTTAAGTAAGTTGCCACTCTCTGGTTGTTTACGCATAACACGTAGGAATGCAAAACCTATAAACGCTGCAAATATAACTACGGCGATTGTAGAAGTTGTACGTTGACCAGTAAAATCTAAGAATGGATTACTAGGTAATAATTGTAAAATTTGTTGTGGTAATGTATTGGCTGTCATATCTTTAGCTTGACTCGCAAGTTCGCTACCTCTTGAACTTTCGGCGCCGCCTAAATCAATAGAAGAGGCGTCTAAACCGAATGCAAGTGCTGAGATAATACCAATAATTGCAGATATTGCAACCGTGCCTATAAGAAATACAAAGATATAAACACCAATCTTAGCAAACTTATCTCCTACTTTAATTTTCGTGAATGCTGAAACGATTGAAATGAATATTAAAGGCATTACAATCATTTGTAATAATGAAATGTAGCCATCACCAACGATACTAAACCAATCCATAGTTTGTTTAGTAACTTTAGAGTCCACACCATAGATTAAGTGTACTGCGATACCAAAAATGATACCGATACCTAAAGCAGAGAAAACACGTTTTGGAAATGAAACGTGTTTTCTAGCCATTATATATAATCCGATGAGGAAGGCCACAAAAATAATGATGTTAAGAATAGTCAATAACATAAAAAAAGGACCTACACTTTCTTATTTAATTTTTTAATCCGATACGTATACTAAGGATATTAGCAAACTCAATAATATTCAAGTTAATTACTCAAGAAATTTTCGAAATTAAAATGTCTTTATTTTCTGATAATGAAACTTGGTTTATATAAGAGCTGTTACGATGTTAATACGGAGAGGGTGCTTTAGGATTTTATAGATGAATTATGGAAGATTTAGATATAAAACAAGCGAAAATATATCATCTAGTCCTAAAACACGATGATATATTTTCGCTCTTATAATGAAAGATGTTGTCTTCGGTGGTGACTGAACTTTAATTATAGTACTTTTTAGATTAAATAATGATAGTTTTATAAATTAAACAAACGAGCAAAGAAACCTTTACGTTCTTCTTTTGGCGATTCTTCAGATGAAGTTGATGTGTAAGAAGTTGTATGGGCAGTTGTTTCATCTTGAGTGCTTGTTTCAGTTACTTCATCTTTGATTGTTGCGTCATCAGTTGCTGACGTTGATAATTCATTTGCTTCATCAGTAGCGGTAGTAGCATCTGTATCTTGATCAGCTGACTTCGCTTCAGTTGAATTTGGTTGCCCTACGTTATCAGTGCTAGCATCAGAAGTAGATTGTTCGCTGACTGGTGTGATTTCGGATTCGTCAGTATGCGCCTTTGCTACAGTATCATCAGATTTGCTATCTGAAACAACATTGTCTGATGTTTCATTTTTGACTTTATCGTTAACCTCTTTGTTCGCTTCTGTCTGAGATTCTGTAGATGATTTTGTACCTACTGATTCAGTAGAAGTTTCGGTTAAAGTATCGTCTTTCTGAGCATTTGTAGATTGTGAAGCGGCAATATGCGCAGTTTCAACATTTGATTTAGCTAATTCAGATTGCTCTTTTTGTGAATCTTGAATAGCGTTTTGAGTTGATTTAATTTCATTAGTAGAAGATTGGATGGCTTGTAATGATTCAGTATTAGCATCCAATTTAGACGTGATTTGATTTTGCATTTCATGTAATTCTTGTTGTTGCTGATGGACTTGGTTAATCATTTGACCAAGCATATGACGTTCGTCACGCATTTTTTGAATTTCAGAACGTAAATCATCTACAAGTTTAGAAACATTTTGGTCTGTAGGTAAATGACTACTATCGTCTTTAACTAATACTTGTAAAAAGTCTTTCTCTTTCTCTAATTCTTCAAAAGCTAAATCGTAACTATTTGTCTGTTTTACCTTTTCAGCAATATCTTGGAATAACTCAATATCCTCTTCTTGGAAATCTGTAGCTTCACGGCCACGATATTCTGTTTTACTAAGTTGGTAACCGCGTTCTTCTAAATGTTGAACGATTTTACGGACTTGTTTTTCACTTAGCTCAACACGTTGTGCAAATTCTTTGGTTAACATAGAAATAAGTCCTTTCATTAATGGATTTATGTATACGGACGTTTGTCTTCGGTTAGTGAAACGTCAGTCTTACCTCTATGCTAGTTTAAACTGTTTTAATAGTGATTTCAAGTGGTGGTTCCTATGATTTACGTAAATCCATTTCCTCTAGTAATGGATAAATAATACTTCTAGAGATTCTGTTGGCAAAGACATATTTGAGTATATAGTTTGATTTAATACTAGGACCATAAATATCTTTGGTTAGTTCAATATTAGATTTTATAAATAACTCCATAGGTTTACCTTCGCTATATCCTTCAAGGTTTGGTGCTAAATAATTAATGTCATATTGTTTTTCGAATCCGTGTTGATATAGAAATTGGCGTCTATTATCCAAGATAGGTATGTCTTCCTCAGAAATTTCTTCAGGTTCTTTATCTACTTCTAACATAATAAAGTTAACGTCGTGTTCATGTAGTTGGTTTGATAGAATGTTGATTTCTTTTTGGATACGCGCAAGCGTTTCAGTAATGAGTTCATCGTGATTCGGTTGATCGTTGGCGATTAAGTAGATTAAAAATGCTGAGTTTGTGGTTGCCTCATAATGCGCAGTTGCCAAACTCACGACAGTGTCTGACTCGATGCCAACTAAAAAAATATAATCATCTTTAGTGTGCTCGTTTTTAAGTGATTGTTTGAATATTTGCTCGTATTCAGATAATCCGATATCAAATTTAGCATCATACAAATTCATGGCTGATTTGAAGAAGGGATCATCAATTGACGTGATAATTTTGAATTTCATATGTACACCCCCGAAATTATTGCGTTCATTATAACATAGTAGCAAAACTTGTAATGTAATTTATAGGTGGAAGTATTGTTTGGTAATAAAAAAGGAGCGACACAGAAATCAAAATTTACAATTGATTTTCTTGGTTCGCTCCAAAAATATAAATTAGTCATTTGTGATGTTTATTACAAGTGCATTTTAGATAGCTGCTAATGTTGGCATATGTCATTTTGTAATTAATGAATGATGTTAATTGCCCAAACTGTAAATTAATGAATTTTAAGTTTAGGATTTTGGTCCATTAGATTCTTCAGCATAATGATGTTGAACTACTGTTTCATTTTCATAAGCTGCATTTGCATTTTCTACTTCTTCATGTGAAGATTCATCTTTCGTAGCAACGACAAGATAGTGACCGTCTAAGATTTCTTTCTTATAGCGTTCCATTTCAGCGTCCGACAATTTATAATAGGCTAAGACAACCTCTTCACCGTCTTCACCAGTTAACATTTTCGCCATTTTATCACTGAAAGAACCGCTTGTAGCTGTTAAGTTTACTTCGGAATCATGCAACTCGTCGATATGAAGTTTTGATTTACTGATAACAGAAATCTCTGACTCATTATAACCCTCTGCAATCTTGTTTTTGACTGCATCAATTAACTCTTCGCTTTTTTGAATAATAGTGAATTCTGACATTTTGTGCTCCTCCATCCGTTGTTCTATTAATTATTATGTGTTTACCCAGTAACTTAAATAACGAAACGAATACAATTTAATTATATAACGAAGTTTTACACCTGGCAAACAACATTTTAACGCAAATGGTAGCGTTTACTTAATTTTGGAAAATACGCTGAAGTACCTTTTAAAAAGCGCTTACAATCAATAAGTATATTGAAAAATGTACCAAAATTTGCTATCATCAGTTAATAATTTATCTAACTCATATAATCTAAAGGATACGGCTTTAGAAGTTTCTACCATGTTGCCATTAACGACATGACTATGGGTAAACCTATACAATGCTTTAGCAATTAAAAACGATTTAAAAAGTTGTATATAATTGGACTATACTTTTTAAACCGTTTCCTCATAATCGATGTTATAAACATATTTTTTACATATTTAATAGGGAAATGAATGTAAAATCTTACCTCTTTTAGACATCATTTGAAATTAAGATAATAGCTACTTATAGTATTGCACGTTTACTCATAGATCCTGAAACTAAGTTAGTTTAGGGTTTTTTTTGTACACAAAATGAGGAGGTTTTTTACGAGTGGATTTGTTGAAGCAGAAAGTCGAAGCAGATGGTGTCGTCATTGACGAAAAGATTTTAAAGGTAGATGGTTTTTTAAATCATCAAATCGATGCCAAGCTGATGCATGATGTAGGGCGAACTTTTTACGAGCAGTTTAAGGGCGAGGGCATCACAAAAATTTTAACAATTGAAGCGTCTGGTATTGCACCGGCGATTATGGCAGCTATGCACTTTGATGTGCCATGCCTATTCGCTAAAAAAGCAAAACCAAGCACACTAAAAAAAGATGTTTATCAAGCAGATATACATTCTTTTACTAAAAATACGACAAGTACAGTGATTGTGTCTAAAGAGTTTTTAGATGAAAATGACAAAGTGCTTATCGTAGATGACTTTTTAGCCAATGGAGATGCATCTTTAGGCTTAAATGAAATTGTACAACAAGCCAAAGGTACAACAGTTGGCATAGGTATTGTAGTAGAAAAAAGTTTCCAACCTGGTAGAGAACGTTTAGAACAAGCAGGTTTAACTGTTTCATCATTATGCAAAGTGGCTTCGCTAAGTGGAAATAAAGTTACTTTCGTTGGCGAAGAAGCATGAAAACCTTCATTTTAAGTTTACAGCATTTATTAGCAATGTATGCGGGGGCAATACTCGTACCTATTATTGTAGGAACAAGTTTAGACTTCACACCTGAACAAATTGCTTTCCTAGTTACAGTGGACATCTTTATGTGTGGTGTAGCGACGTTCTTGCAAGTATGGAAAGGAACAGGTATTGGTTTGCCGATTGTATTAGGCTGTACATTTACTGCTGTGGCACCAATGATTTTAATTGGTCAAACTAAAGGTATTGGTGACTTATATGGTTCGCTCTTCTTGTCGGGGATTCTAGTTGTAATCATTGCACCATTCTTTTCTTATTTGGTGAAGTTCTTCCCTCCAGTTGTTACTGGAAGTGTGGTAACCATTATTGGGATTAACCTAATGCCAGTTGCAATGAATTATTTGGCAGGAGGAGAAGGTGCTAAAGACTACGGTGATCCTAAAAATATTATCTTAGGTGTCATCACTTTGGTTGTCATTTTACTCGTACAGCGTTTTACTATAGGTTTTTTGAAATCTATCGCTATACTTATCGGACTCATTGTGGGGACAGTGCTAGCCGGATTCTTTGGAATCGTAGATGTAAATCAAATTGGTACGGCGCATTGGTTTGCGTTACCGCAACCGTTTAGATTTTCAACTTTCAGCTTTGACTTCGGGGCGATACTTGTGTTCTTTATAGTGGCATTAGTAAGTTTAATAGAATCAACCGGTGTATATCATGCATTAAGTGAAATAACAGGTAAACGTTTGGAACGCAAAGATTTCCGTAAAGGTTATACAGCAGAAGGTATTGCTATCATCTTAGGCTCTATCTTCAACGCATTCCCTTATACCGCATATTCACAAAATGTAGGTTTAGTATCATTGTCAGGTGCGAAAAAGAATAAAGTAATATACGGTATGGTTATATTATTAGTTATTTGTGGGTGTATTCCTAAATTAGGTGCATTAGCAAATATGATCCCTTTACCAGTATTAGGTGGAGCGATGATAGCTATGTTTGGCATGGTGATGGCATATGGTGTTAGTATATTAGGTAATATTAATTTTAAGAATCAAAATAATTTGTTAGTTATTGCTGTATCTGTAGGACTAGGGACGGGTATAAGTGCAGTACCTCAAGCGTTTGACGCCTTAGGTGAACAATTTGCATGGTTAACTCAAAACGGTATTGTACTAGGTGCAATTTCAGCAATTGTTTTGAATTTCTTTTTTAATGGCATAAAGCATCAACAAGACACGGAAATTATGAAATAATAGAACTATAAAACAATTAATTAGGAGGCTGTACAAGTATGTGGGAAAATAAATTTGAAAAAGAATCTTTAACTTTTGACGATGTGTTATTGTTACCAGCAGAATCAGATGTATTACCGAAAGAAGTGGACTTAAGTGTTCAATTATCAGAAGGTATTAAACTGAATATTCCAATCGTATCAGCAGGTATGGACACAGTTACAGAATCAAAAATGGCAATTTCAATGGCTAGACAAGGTGGACTTGGTGTCATTCATAAAAATATGAACATTGAAGATCAAGCTGATGAAGTTCAAAAAGTAAAACGTTCTGAAAATGGTGTCATCTCGAATCCATTTTATTTAACTCCAGAAGAAAGTGTTTTTGAAGCAGAAGCGTTAATGGGTAAATATCGCATTTCAGGTGTGCCAATTGTTGATAGTAAAGAGACTAGACAATTTGTTGGTATCATTACAAACCGTGATTTACGTTTTATCGAAGACTTTTCAATTAAAATTTCAGACGTAATGACAAAAGATAATCTTGTTACAGCTCCTGTAGGCACGACATTAGAGGAAGCAGAGAAGTTATTACAACAACATAAAATTGAGAAACTTCCATTAGTTAAAGAAGGCCGTTTAGAAGGATTAATTACAATTAAAGATATTGAAAAAGTGCTTGAATTCCCTAATTCTGCTAAAGATGCACATGGTAGATTATTAGTAGGTGCAGCAATCGGTATTGCGAAAGATACTGATATCCGTGCACAAAAACTTGTTGAAGCTGGTGTAGATGCATTAGTTATCGACACAGCACACGGCCATTCTAAAGGTGTACTAGAACAAGTTGCACATATTAAAAAAACATTCCCACAAGTTACTTTAATAGCAGGTAATGTTGCTACAGCTGAAGGTACAAAAGCTTTATATGAAGCGGGCGCAGACGTAGTTAAAGTTGGTATTGGTCCTGGTTCAATTTGTACAACTCGTGTTGTTGCAGGTGTTGGTGTCCCACAAATTACAGCCGTTTACGATTGTGCTACAGAAGCGCGTAAACATGGTAAAGCAATTATTGCAGATGGTGGTATTAAATTCTCAGGAGATATCATTAAAGCATTAGCTGCTGGTGGACATGCAGTTATGTTAGGTAGCTTACTTGCAGGTACTGAAGAAAGCCCTGGCGCAACTGAAGTGTTCCAAGGTAGACAATACAAAGTATATAGAGGCATGGGCTCATTAGGTGCAATGGAAAGTGGTTCAAATGACCGTTACTTCCAAGAAGACAAAGCACCTAAAAAATTCGTTCCAGAAGGTATTGAAGGTCGTATCGCTTACAAAGGTGCACTACAAGACACTATTTATCAACTTATGGGCGGCGTAAGATCTGGTATGGGTTATACTGGTTCTAAAAACTTAGAAGCATTAAGAGAAGAAGCTCAATTTACACGCATGGGACCTGCTGGTTTAGCAGAAAGCCATCCACATGATGTTCAAATTACAAAAGAATCACCAAATTATTCATTCTAAGTTAAAAGGAGATTTAAAGTTATGGAAATGGCGAAAGAGCAAGAGCTCATACTTGTTTTAGACTTTGGTAGCCAATACAATCAGTTAATTACACGACGTATTCGTGAAATGGGTGTATATAGTGAGTTACACGACCATGAGATTAGTATGGAAGAAATAAAACAATTAAACCCTAAAGGTATTATCCTTTCGGGTGGACCAAACTCAGTTTATGAGGAAGATTCGTTCACAATTGATCCAGAAATATACAATTTAGGAGTGCCGATTTTAGGTATTTGTTATGGTATGCAATTGACGACTAAATTATTAGGCGGAAAAGTTGAACGTGCCAATGAACGTGAATATGGTAAAGCAATCATCAATGCTAAAACTGATGAATTATTCTTCGGTTTACCGGAAGAACAAAATGTTTGGATGAGTCACTCAGATAAAGTTATTGAGATTCCAGAAGGCTTTGAAGTTATTGCTGATAGCCCAAGTACAAATTATGCAGCGATTGAAGATAAATCTCGCCGTATTTATGGTGTGCAATTCCATCCAGAAGTACGTCATACTGAATATGGTAACGACTTATTACGTAACTTTGTACGTCGCGTATGTGAATGTACTGGTGAATGGTCAATGGAAAACTTCATTGAAATCGAAGTTGAAAAAATCCGCAATCAAGTTGGTGACCGTAGAGTGTTATGTGCTATGAGCGGTGGTGTTGATTCATCTGTTGTAGCAGTATTGTTACACAAAGCAATTGGCGATCAACTTACATGTATCTTTGTAGATCACGGCTTGTTACGTAAAGGTGAAGGCGACATGGTTATGGAACAGTTCGGTGAAGGATTCAACATGAATATTATTCGTGTAGATGCACAAGAACGTTTCATGAGTAAATTACAAGGCGTGTCTGACCCAGAACAAAAACGTAAAATCATCGGTAATGAGTTTATCTATGTCTTTGATGATGAAGCATCTAAATTAAAAGGTGTAGATTTCTTAGCGCAAGGTACACTTTATACAGATGTGATCGAGTCAGGTACAAAGACTGCTCAAACAATTAAATCACACCACAATGTAGGTGGTTTACCTGAAGATATGGAATTCCAATTAATTGAACCTATTAACACACTATTCAAAGATGAAGTGCGTGAACTAGGTATTGAATTAGGTATTCCAGAGCACTTAGTTTGGAGACAACCATTCCCAGGTCCAGGTTTAGGTATCCGTGTCCTTGGAGAAATCACTGAAGACAAACTTGAAATTGTACGTGAATCTGATGCAATTTTAAGACAGGTTATCCGTGAGGAAGGTCTTGAACGTGAAATTTGGCAATACTTCACAGTGTTACCAGGTATCCAATCAGTAGGTGTTATGGGAGACTACCGTACGTATGACCATACAGTTGGTATTCGTGCTGTAACCTCAATCGATGGCATGACAAGTGACTTCGCACGCATCGACTGGGAAGTCTTACAAAAGATTTCAAGTCGTATCGTAAATGAAGTCGATCACGTTAACCGCGTTGTTTATGATATTACATCTAAACCACCAAGTACAATTGAGTGGGAATAATAGTATAGAATGACTAAACCCCTTAGGCATAGGCTTAAGGGGTTGTTTTTATGGATTTGAAATGGTTTGTTATCAGAAAAAAGACTTACTTGTAAATAACAAATCTTTTAATCTATCGTTTTTTAGCTATAATTTTACAATTTTTCTGTGCTAAATTTCCTATTTTTAAGAAAGGGAATACGAAAATTCAATACTAATTTCATTTTGATAAAATTAATAACAATCAATCTGCATAACTATGAATAAAATTTTAATTAAATATTACTCTGTTTTACTTATATAAAAATATTATGTCCATTCAACTCATTTCACCTTAAGATAATTATAGATAAAGCTATTTCAAACTTTTATTTAAATATAATTTTGTAAAAGGTGGAATGAGAATGGGGAAGACTTTTATAAAAGTAGTATTTAATAGCGTATTATCAACATTTTTATTATCTTTAGTAACTCTATCGAATATTCCAGAAACACAGGCAGAAGTATTAGATCACAGTATATTACATAAGGATGGTAGTTTTACGCCTGCAAATGTGACGCCTCATAAAGATATAACTGAAGTAGAGCAACCTAAGGCATTTCAGGATGCTACAAAATTAGATGAAATTAAAAACAATAATAAACCAGAAGAAACCATAATGAATAAGTATACAGATGAAGCGAAAAATGGATTTGATTCAAATGAGCTAAACAGTGAAAAACCAAGTAGTGCTTTAAATTATGGAGAGACTAAAAATAGTCTGTTGAATCCTGATGAGAGCAAGTATAGTGAAGTACCGAATAAAAATAAAGTAACAAAAAATCAACCAGAAGAAAAAATAGAATTACCTTCAACAGGTGTGGAAGGAAACCTAAATTCTACATTAGTTGCTACTGTATTATTAAGTATTGGCAGCTTATTTTTATTTAAAGGTATTTGTTCTATTTTAATTCGTAAGGTTAATTAAGTTTTCGAATTAAATATTTTATAAAAAAGCAGAGTAGGATCGTTATAAAAACGAAACTACACTGCTTTTGTTTTTATGGACTTTTTGATTATAAAATAATCTACATTATCCTTTAGAGTTATATTTTCTTTTTACATAAAAATAGTTCATAACTCCCAACAAAATGATAGCTAAAAGGTATACTAATTCAGAGTAATCTTTTACCAAGCTATTATCATTATTCCAATAACTAAAATATTTCATGATTATATTTAAAAGTAAGAAATATACAAACCATACAAAAGTTCTTGCGAAAATTTCAATAATCATTGATTGTTGTTGCGTGTTGAACGAATTTTTCTTATTTTTATGTCCGGTAGTTTCGGAAGGCAAGTAGCGAATTGCCAAAGATGTCCATAAAGCACTAAATATAAAAATGATAGTAAAAAACGCAAAAGTCTTCAAAACAATACCCTCCAGTGAGTCATCATTGATTGAATAATCATCTTCACTATTTTGCAATTCTTATTTTTTAGTTCATTTTAACTGATTAAAGCGAATATGTATTAATTTACTGCTAAATTTCTTCATTAATGTCGTTCTTCAAAACCACAGATAAGGCATACAAGAAATACAATAAAAACGGCTGGTACAAAAATTGAACAAATTAGTAAAGGTATAGCCATGAGTATATAGTTATAGTCATATTTGTATTTACTGAAGTTCACGATTTCACGCTCCAAGATAGAAGTAATCTATTTTTTATTATGTTCTTCTATAGTAACGCCTTCTTTTTTGACCTTTTTACTATTTTCCCTTATTAATAATACAATATTAGTAATAAATACAATTGCCAATATTATTGATAAAGTTAATCCTCCCATATCTGTGTTATTAAAGACGATTAATGCAATCATAAGTACAATGTTAATGATGTGATGTACATACATAGCTTTTGTCATTTGTAATACTCCTTAATTTAGGTTGTATTTTTAAATTTTTCTCATCTAATATAAGGCTAGCAAAAATAAAGATATATTAATAGTCTTTTATAAGCAATATATTATTTTTAAAAATATGGTAGCATGAAGTTATCATCTAAAACATATGAATCAAGAAGAAGAAAGTTAAAACATTTTAAAGGAGTAGAGGCGGCATGAAATGGATACTACTTGTTATACAAGTTGTTTTGTCTATTTTCTTAGTGGTTTTTACATATAAACAAATAAACCAAGATTACTTAGATACATCATTTATAGTCTATGTAATATTTTATATATTATTCGTATTAAGGTTTTCTAATAGGAAAGAATGGTAATGTAGTTTCTTAATTTTATTAATTTAAGTAGCGGTGTTTTATAGATAATAGAAAGGGGATTAGATTTATGAGTAGGCGTGTAATAAGTGGTTTGAAAGACGGATTATTTGTTCTAGTAAGCGTGTTTTTAGTTGCGTTTCTTTTAAATTATTTGGGATGGAATTTTGGAAGTAATAAGATTTGGAGTACTTTAGGAATTTTAAATTTAGTTCATATTTTTAATAACAATGAACTAAATGGTTTGCTTGTTTTAGGTGTGATATTAGGAGTGATTGAATTCATATTAGGATTTACTATGTCTGATAAAAAGTCATGTGGAACGAAAGAAAAGTAATGTTTCAACTATAGTTTTAATTTAAATTGGGGGATGGGTATTTGAGTAACTTTATTAAGTTAGAAAATATATTTGTATTCCTTGTAACGGTGATTGTGTATTTATTATTTGGCTTTTCAATTTGGATGTTTTTATTGTTTTTATTAGTACCAGATATATTTATGCTGGGTTATATGATCAATAAGGAAATTGGGAGTAAAGTGTACAATGTTGGTCACACATATATAGTGCCTATATTATTCGTTTTATTATATTTAATATTTAGCGAGGGATTATTACTTCAAATAGCTTTGATCTGGTTTGCACATATAAGTATGGATAGGTCATTTGGATTTGGTCTTAAATATGCATCTGGATTTAATGAAACGACCATTCAAAAAATTTAACGGTAGCCATGATTACTTCAGTAGAATATTATATCTCGTGTAGAATGGAGTGATATGATTCCAAAATCTCAACAAATTTTAGTAGGGGTCACGTTGTTACTATTAATATTTAATATCATTGTTCCTATTGTAGGAGAAACTTTAGGTATTAATATATTAAGTTTCAGCTCAACTTTAATCAGAAGTACACAGGGGATATTTATTGTCGTATTTATCATTTTTACTTACAGACAAATTAAACGGAAAGGTTTTTAAAATTGCCTAGAAGTGCTTAATTTCTAAAATCTAATATTTTAAAACTTTTTAAGTAGTAAAGTCACTTATTACAATATTTTTTGTTTGCAATATTCATCATTCGAGACTAAATAAAGATGTTTTTTCTTATAAAGTTAATCATATTGTATGATACTTCTATGGACTGATTTAATAGCGTTAACGCCATATTAAAATAATATCATCTTAATATGGAGGATGTTTATGAAAAACGTACTATTATTAACAAGTGTTATTTTATTATTGATGGTAGCGTACTTCGCTTACGCTGTTTACAATTTAAATAAAGAAGAATATTACTACGGTATTGTTAATGAAGAAGGAACAGTTGATAAGTTAACTGATAAAGACAATGGCACGGTTTTAAATTATCAACTAACTAAAGAAGACAATAATATCAAAAAAGGTCGTTGGATAAAGGTTACTTATACTGAAAATAAAGGGACGATAGTAGAGCAAAAAAATGTTGATGAGAAAGATGTTCCTAAATCAGTTAAAGATAATTTTAAGCAGTGATACAATTTTAATGTGAAATATTATGTGTAACTACTAGTGATGAACAAATATATTAGGAAAAATATTACTGCAATATATAATTAAAAGGCATGAATACGGAATCAAACTAGCAATTTAGTTTCGTGTTTCATGCCTTTTATGTAGTTCAGTTTTAGCAATGTGATTAAAAATAATTTAAATTACATTTTTACTTTGTCTTGGTATAAAATCCCCACACCGTAGCTACTAGAGCCAATAGCATAATCGAATTTAATGATTTCAATATATGGATTTTCCTCTAAAAACGCATTGACCTTTTTATTTAATCCTTTTTCTGTTACTGCACTGATATTTATAAATTGCATCATAGCACGCTCCTTTTTAAAATAGTTGGTTGTTATACTAAGTTATCGATAAGTAGCTACTTTAGTTATGTAAAATGAGGTACGTTCAATTGCGCTTATGCTTTTTAAAAAAAGTGTAGAAAAGCAAAGTATATAGAGACGAGAAAATCATTAGACTAATTATAGATAATATAACAGCTGTAGTACTGTCGTTTGTTAATATGTTGTTAATATTCATATAGGTAAAAAACACTATAATAGGTAAATTAGCTAATATAACAGTATATTGGTTTTGGGGACGGCCTCTAGATTTATGTCTTGCCATTATGACTTCTCCTTTTTTGTAAAAATTTTTATGAAACATTAATGTTTTTTGATGTGTGCAATATATTTAAAGCATAATTTTATATTAACAAAAAATGAGGTGCTTATGGTCGTCTATTTTCATAAAATCAAAGAAGGTTTTAGTGTATCATTTTGATATTAGGTTATTGATAAAACAATCTAGTTCAATTTAGGACACATAGAAAAATAATGAAGTTGTATTGTAAAATGACGTATATTAAAACAAATAACCCTAATTTTGTATGTAAAAAGCTATTTTAAAGAAATTTGTATATAATGTAGAAAGCGCTTTCTTGTTATATCCTGATAACCCTTGAACTCCTATAGGTATAAGGCTGAAGGCGAACGCTTTTTTTAACTAAAATATACAAATTTCTGATATAATAGCTTAGTTGTACAAAAATCATAAATAATTTTTAGAATCATGTAAATTTAATATATGAGTGGAATTTTCTTTGTGATAAACTGTATTTTGTAGAAAACTAGCATTTATGCAAATGTTAGCTTAGATAAGGGGATGAACAAGAGTGAGAGTAATTAAAAGAATAAACCTACCGACGCAAATTATCATAGCATTGGTATTAGGGGTAATTTTAGGTAGTATCTTACATGGAAATAAAGATGTAATTAACTATATACAACCATTCGGTGATGTATTTATAAATTTAATTAAAATGTTAGTAGTACCTATTGTATTTTGTTCTTTAGCACTATCTATTTCAAATGTTGGAGACACAAAAACGATTGGGCGCTATGGCGGTAAGACATTATTATATTTTGTTATTATGACAAGTTTTGCAATTTTTATGGGGTTAATATTTGGTAACTTATTTAAACCAGGTCAAGGACTGAATCCCGATTTATTACCTAAAGGTGATATTTCAAAATATGAATCAACTGCTAAGGCAGCAGAAGGCACTACATATGGAAACCATTTAATCGATACAATTGTTAATATTATACCGACTAACGTTGTTGAAGCATTTGGATCTGGAGAACTTTTACCGGTCATATTCTTCTCAGTATTTTTCGGTTTGGCGTTAGCGGCTATTGGACAAAAAGCGCAACCTGTTAAAGACTTTTTAGGTGGCGCATTAGAAGCAGTATTCTGGATGATTGGTAAAGTATTATTATTAGCACCAATTGCAGTATTTGCATTTATTACGACAACGATTATTACTTTTGGATTATCAGCATTAATTCCACTGTTTAAATTATGTTTAACAGTAGTCATTGCAATGTTTTTCTTTATTTTTGTTGTATTAGGTATTGTTTCAAGAATTTGTGGAGTGAAGATTACGCAAATCATCAAGTTGTTGAAAAATGATTTAATGCTTGCGTTCTCAACTGCAAGTTCAGAAGCTGTATTACCAACAGTTATGAAAAAAATGGAAAGATTTGGTGTTCCTAGGGATATCGCATCCTTTGTGTTACCAACGGGTTATTCGTTTAACCTTGATGGTGCGGCCATGTATCAATCTATTGCGGCGTTATTCGTTGCACAATTATATGGTGTTGACTTAAGCATTGGTGAACAAATCATCTTAATGGTTACGCTAATGCTCACATCAAAAGGTATGGCGGGTGTACCAGGAGCTTCAATCGTAGTGTTATTAACAACATTAGGCTCAGTTGGATTAAATCCACAAGGTTTAGCGCTTATTATAGGTGTAGATAGAATTTTAGAAATGCTTAGAACATGTGTTAACGTATTAGGAAACTCAGTAGCTACAATCTTTATTGCTAAAACAGAAGGTGTTTACAATAAAAAAGAAGGCGAAGAGTATCTGAAGACAATATAGAAAATGCCCCTCCTTTACAGATTGTAAGGGAGGGTATTTTTATGTAATTTTCAAAATTAGATCCACTTTATATTAAAAATAAGTGTACGTTAGAAGTATATAAAAAAGTGTAACTACAACGATATTTAAGAAAAGTATGAAACGAAATTGTTTTCCATTCATGGGTTGAGTCTGTTCTTTATATGCTTTTTTATTTACGTTTTGACGTGTTTGTATCGTATTATTCCAAGACATGATACTAACAAAGATAATACCTACCAGAATTTTAAGAGTAAGATTCAATGTCTGTGTCTCCTTATATTGATTGTAGATTTTTATAAAAAATAAATTGTGTTATGATTTCTTATAAGGTAACACAAATGTAGATTTTCAAAAATATTCTTAAATAAAAGGTGCGATAATTGTGGGTTAATTTTAAAGTTTAGAAAAGGGGAAAATGTGATTGTGTATTTTTTAAAGAATAAATTATTTTAAAAGTAGAAAACTATTATTTTAGCTGTTGTGGGCTATGAAATTTAAGGGTGTATGTTGAATTTTTATCTATATACAAGAATAAAAATAAATAGAACAATACACTATATCGTTACTAAAAATTAAATTAATAAACTAATTTACGGTTTAGGGTGTACAAATGAATGATTACTCGTTATAATAGGTATTAAGTAATTTAGTTCGTGAAATTGATTTGTAGAGTTATTCTTTTGAATTTACTCCTTTTGATTTTTTAAGACAGATTACAAATATTCGTGCAAAAGCACATATGGAGGAATTTAATTATGAATAACGGTACAGTTAAATGGTTTAATGCAGAAAAAGGTTTCGGTTTCATCGAAGTTGAAGGTGGAAACGACGTATTCGTACACTTCTCAGCAATCGCTCAAGAAGGTTACAAATCATTAGAAGAAGGACAAGCTGTTGAATTCGAAATCGTTGAAGGCGACCGCGGTCCTCAAGCAGCTAACGTTGTTAAATTATAATAACGGCTGAAAGACGAGTATAACTCGTCTTTTTTTTATGCAAATTTAAATAAGAAATACGACATGAACCCCTTAACGCATAGATTGGTGCGTTAAGGGGTTTTATTTTTTATAATGCGTTATGTTCAAAGTGTTCAAAATTTCGTTTTCTAAGTAAAATAAATGCAATATTAATTATACACGCGAATATACCAATTAAAATTACGAAACTAGACCCTAAAGTTGCAATAAATATACCGCCTATAAAGGTTCCGATTGTGGTGCCAGAATTTACTGCAGATAAAAATATGCCGTTTGATAAGTCAGGAGCATCTGGCGCAGCTGAAGTAATCACATATTGCGTTATATTTGCTGAAATACCTGCTAAGGTTCCCCACGCCATAGTGATAACCATCATAGGAATAGAGAATGCTCCTAAACAAAACATAGCAATATATATTATAATCAACGCCAAAGGTAACATTAATATCGCTTTTTGAGGTATCGATGTTAATAATTTTCCTGCAATAATATTACCTAAAATATTGAAAAATCCGTATAAGAATAACATAACTGATATTAAATTTCCTTGTGCCTCTGTAACAATATTTAAGAAATCAGTAAAGTAACTATAAACACCAAAAATTGCTGCGTTAAATAGAATAGATACTATAATTGACAACCAAGTTAGTGGTCGTTTGAGAACGCGTAATTGATCTCCGTACGTTACAGCTGTTTTCGCTGGCATTTTTGGAATGAAGATAATTGTTAGTATAAGTACAATGATATTAACAAGCGCAAAGAATGATAATGCTACATACAAATTGAATTGGTTCGCTAAGAAATTTACGATTGGTACACCTACAACCATACCGGCAGAAACACCTATAAATACTTTGGCAACAGCTTTTGGAGCTTCTTTTGGATTAACTGAATCTGATGCAACTGAAAAGGCTAAAGCGATATATACAGGATGAAATATGGATGGTATTATTCTCGCTACTAATAATACGGTAAAGCTTGTTGTAAAGAGTGAAACAATATTACTGATTATAAAGATTATGAGCACGAGCAACATTACTCTTTTTCTTTCTACTTTTGAGAGTAACAGAGGCATAATAGGACCAGAAATAGCAATGCCAATTGCAAAAATGGAAACTAGCCATCCTGCAGTAGATATATTAACGTTAAAATGAGCGGCAATTTGAGGGATTAGTCCTATAAACCCCATTTCTGTATTCAAAATACCAAATACACCAATGGTTAAAATGAGTATGATTAATTTATTATTTTTCATTATAGGTTCCTCCTGAACTTTAATAAATTCAGTTTAAAAGGTAAAATGAGATATGACAAATACTTATTTATATTGTTTAGATATGCATATATTGAATAACTAAGAGGAGAAATCTATGGAAATAAAAACACTACAATATTTTGTAAGAATAGCAAAAGAAGAAAGTATTACACGTGCTGCAAATGCGTTACACATTACACAGCCAACTTTGTCTAGACAAATCAAAGAGTTAGAGACAGAGTTAGACGTGAAACTGTTTAAGCGAAGCAATCACAATATTCATCTTACTGACGAAGGCCTTTTATTGAAAAATAGAGCTGAAGAACTCATAGAAATGTCTCGAAAAATACAAGAGGAATTTAAAGTGATTGATAGAAATATTGAAGGGAATGTCTATATAGGTTGTGGTGAAACCAAAGGCATGGAAATCATTGCAAATATTTTTAAAGAGATTCAGACGCATCATCCTAAGGTGCATTTTCATATTTATAGTGGTAATGCAGAGGACATTGCAAGCCGATTGGATAAAGGATTATTGGATTTTGGTTTGCTTATCCAACCTGTAAATTTAAATAAGTACAAAGCATTAGATTTACCGACTTTCGACCATTGGGGTGTGATTGCTAAAAAAGACGACACTTTATCAGAAAAAGATTATGTAACAAAAACAGATTTATCAAAAGAGGCCTTGATATGTTCAAGACAAGTATTAGAAACTAATATTGAAGAAAATGAATTTGCAGAATGGTTTGGACATTTATATAAAGATTTAAATATAGTAAGTACGTTTAACTTAGCATATAATGCTGGGTGGATGGTTAAAGCTAATATGGGTTACGTTGTTACATTAGATAGTATTGTTAATACTTCTGTTGAAAGTGAACTTAAGTTTGTTCCGCTAGAGCCAAAGTTAATTGCAAAGCATAATTTGGTTTGGCGTAAAGATCATACATTTTCAAAGGCAGCTCAATTGTTTTTAGAAAAAGCGATAGAAGCTTGTTATTAAATATAAATTAATAAAATACAAAAAAGGAGCGGACATATGACATTAAAAGTTAATCTCATATGCACGCTCCTTTAATGATTTACGTTATAATTCTCGACTATTGATTGTTTCTTTTTTAGTACGAATCATCAACATTAGGATGAAACCAATAATCATTAGAATGGTTGTGAAGGCAAATGCAGCGTCTACACCAAGTACGGTAGCGTGTTGCATTATTTCAGTTTTTGTGTGACTACCATTAGCATTTTCTACGTAGTTTGTTCTAACAATAGTTAAAATTGTAATCATAATAGCAGTACCTATCGCACCAGCTATAATTCTTAATGAATTAATAATAGCAGTACCATGTGAAATGTTTTTAGTTTCTAATGCATTAATACCAATTGTGTTTAACGGCATTATAATTAACGCAACAGCAAACATTCTGACTGCATAGATGACAACAATATACCAATAAGGTGTGTCTGTAGTTAAGAAACAATGCAGAATGGTCATAATAATTAATAAGATAAATCCAGGGACAGCCAATATCTTCAGTCCATATTTATCATAAATTTTACCCGTATATACAGACATAAATGCATTAACTACAGCTCCAGGTAAGATGACTAAACCTGAAAGTATTGCTGATAGGCCAAGTCCTGATTGAATATACATAGGTATCAATAATGCAGGACCTACAATACCAATAAATAGAACCATTGAAGCGAACGCAGATAATGAAAAAGTTCTGTTTGCAAACACGCGCATATTTAATAATGGATTGTCTATTCTAATTTGTCTCAAGACAAAGATACCGACAATGATAAGTCCAACTATTAATGAAATGATAACGATTGGTGAAGTAAATCCTAGGTTACCAGCACTACTAAAGCCGTAAAGCATGAGTCCGAAACCAAATGTAGAATATATCACTGAAGTCTTATCTAATTCAGTGCGTTTAGTTTCATTGTTACTTTCTACAAAAATGATACCAATAATAAATGCAATAATAGCGATTACTGCTACTACGATAAATGGTGCTCTCCAACTAAATGTATCAATTAGAAAACCAGTTAAAGTAGGGCCAATCGCTGGTGCTGATTGCGCAACAATTCCTGTAAGCCCCATGGCAAATCCACGCTTTTCAGCTGGAAAGAGGGTGAAGACAGTGAATTGCATTAATGGTAACAAGATACCTGCACCTATAGCTTGAATCACTCGTGCTAACATTAGTAAACCAAATGTCGGCGAAAGTGCAGCTATAATAGAACCGAGTAAGAACGCACTCATTGAAAAAATATAGAGTGATCTTGTATGGAAGCGGTCCATGAGGAAAGCTGTCGTAGGAATCATGATTCCGTTAACAAGCATAAATCCTGTAATGAGCCACTGAGCAGTCGTTTCAGTTATTTCTAAGCCATTAATGATGGCTGGCAGTGCTGTGTTGAGTAATGTTTGGTTAAGCATTGCAACAAAGGCACTACTGAGCATAACTAAAATGATTGTATTTCTTTTTTTGTTCGATATTCCATTCTCCGACATTTCAATTACATCTCCTTTTATAACATCCCAACGATAAATTTTAATCCTTTTAAGTTAGCAAAGCAAACCATTCGGTTTAAAAATCTAATATTAAAAGTAATAACTTTAAAAAAATAATTATGTAAATATGAAGTTGATTGAATGTAATTAGTATAATGAATGGAAACAAAATTTATAAATAAAATTAAATTGAATTCAATATAGGAAAAATAGTGTCATCCTGGAGTGCAGTATGAAAGTGACTTTATCTGTTGAATTGAAAATAAATTTATAACTATCAATTTTAAAGATATAATTTAGTTTAGAAGAATAAAAGGATTTTAAGAGATGATGAAATACATTGGGAGGAAGGTGACTATAATGGAAATTGAAGTACAACACTATCAAAAACAGTGGTCGATTTTATTTGAAATTGAGAAATCAAACATCGAAGCTATTTTAAGTGAAGAAGTCATTCAAATACATCACATTGGGAGTACTGCTGTTGAAAATTTAAAGGCTAAACCTATTATTGATATGTTAGTAGTAGTAAATAAAATAGAAAAAATTGATGACTATAATGAAGTATTGATGAGCCTGGGTTATACATCATTGGGTGAAAATGGAATTACAAAGAGAAGATTTTTTATAAAGGGTGGAAATCCACGTACGCATCATATGCATATATTTCAACAGGATAATATGTATGAAATTAACCGTCATATAGCGGTAAGGGATTATTTACGTAAACATAAAAAGCGTGCACGTGAATACGAACAATTAAAAGAACGATTAGCGCAACGATTTCCTGATGATAGGCAAAGTTATTGTGATGGAAAAGATACCTTTATGAAAAAATTAGAACAAGCTGCGTTAAATTGGTATTTGAAAGAATTATAAAGTCCCACTAACTCTTAAAAGCGGATCACTTGAGTAACTACTCATGTGTAAGAGCCACTAACTTAACAAATTAAGAAGTGGCTCTTTAGAGAAGTGGGGCTTATGCATGAGCGCAAGCTCAGGTAATCAATTAAAAAATTTACTTTCCACTCTATGTCTTTATTTAAGATAATTTTATAGGAGTTTAATCAAATTGAGTGATGTCAGAAACGTATAAAGCGATACGAATGTTTAATGAATGCATTGGGTCTTCAATATTCACTCCGATTAAATTGCTACATTTATTAATTCTATATTTAACTGTATTACGATGAATATATATCTTTTCTGCAGTTTTAGTTATATCGCACTGGTTATCCATGTAGACTTGTAATGTTTGCTTTAATTCTAAGTCTTTTTTAGTTTTAGGGTAACTCAATGGACCTAAAGTATGTTTGATAAATGGACGTAATTTCTCTTTTGGTATTAACTGTAAAAGTTCTTTAATATCTTTGGAATGATAATAAGAGATGAAGTTTTGTTTATCATTCATTAATCCATTTTCAAAAGCTTCATTAGCTTCAAAATATGACGAAGATATTTGTGTGAATTCTGTAACTTCATTGCCAATACCAAAAGAAATCGTACCTTCAAAATGTTCTCCATAACTATTTTGTAGGCGTTTAAGATAGTCGTAGTAATAGTCGTGACGATTTTGTAATAAAATAGCAAAGCGATTCGTACTTGGTATTTTATAAATACTAATATAATCATCAAGATCGGTAAACATATATTGAAGCCAGTGGAATGTTAGCTGATACCTTTCATTAAGGTAATAACTATTCTCTAAGCTATTCGGTGAATCAATGTCACAAATAATGATTTGATAATAATCAGAATCGAAAATATGATAGCGTTTCAGTAAATCGTTATGCTTTTTGATTGAAAGTGTTTGGTCGCTTTGGTTATTAACAAGTGCTTCAAAAAAGCGATTAATATCATTTTGTTCAGCTTCTTCGATTTTTGTGTTTTTGTATAAAGCGAAACTCAAAACGCTAACTACTTGTTCAATAGTCAACAAACTGAATGGATATGACAATTTATTGACTTGTGAAACCATTAAATAATACGGGAAGTACGTATATCCTAAAACTTTGAAAATAACATGGTCTTTGTTTTCAAATACTTGTTTATTTTTATCGTAAACAGTTGATTGTTGGTAATAATTAAGAAAATAACTGATATGTTCATTTGTTAAATGTTTATTTTGATCATAATGATGGCTTAACGCTTCTGGTGCTTTGAAAGGATCAAAAAGAATAATCGGTACACCAAGTAATTTACTCATTCGTTGAATCATTGTATTAATACTATAACCTTTGATAAGAAGTTGATTTAACTCTTGTTGAATGTGTAATGCGTAGTTTAATTTTCCAGTTTCTGAGTCTGAAATATAAGATGAAATTTGATGTGTAATTTCCCCTAAGTTCCAACTTTCTGGTATTTCTATTAAAGGGAATCCCAATTTATCTGCAAAGTCTATAACCTCTTTATCTATCTCATGTAAAAATCTCGAAACTTTTATGCCGAGACCAGCTGTATTAATATCATGCAAGTCTTTAATTAACCTTTTTAAATCTTCTTGGTTTTCTTGAAATAATACACCAGTTGTTAGAATAAAAGCATTTTGAGAAGTGAAATGCTTAATATCATTATTTTCAGTAATATCTAAGCTCGAAACTTCTGATGATAAATCTCCGTTTTTGTTAATCAGTTCTAACTCTTTAAACTGAGGAACGGACAAAATTTCGTTAAGTGTAGTCATGGTTTACTCCTCCGTTTCCGTCTTCTTGTATTATGAGTCATACTATTATATTTTACGAATAAATATAGGTTTATTTGTATGTTTATTAATCTGATGGTATATTTATAAACATCGTAAATACGTTTATAATTTTATAAATCTTATCAAAAATAATGTTATATAAAAATTATTATACACATATTTTGTTCGAAATATATAACTTTCTACTCAATATATGTCATTACTAACAAAGAAAAACGCTTTCATACGTAATAAAATGTAAATTAAAGATTGATTAAGATAGTTATAGCCCATTGAAGCAAAGGAGATATACAGATGGGAACACAGGGGAATGAAACGGCTTATAATCAAGCTTTCTTTGAAAAGCGTGGTTATAATAAAGATATAATGCCTAAGACATCAGCTCAACGAAATAATTCAGCATTCAACTTTTTCACTTTATGGATGGGTGCTGTTCATAATATACCTAACTATACAGCGGTAGGTGGTTTTCTATTAATAGGTTTATCACCATTACAAGTCATATTTGCCTTGATTTTAAGTTCATTTGTTATTGCACTATTACTTGTTTCAAATGGATATGCTGGTTCTAAATACGGAATACCTTTCGCAATGCAGTTACGTGATACATATGGAGATATTGGTGCTAAATTGCCAGGCGTTTTACGTGGTGTTGTAGCTGGTATCGCATGGTTTGGTTTACAAACATTTGCTGGTTCTCAAGCGTTACTTATTTTATTAAATAAGATTTTCCCAGGATTTGAAAATATCGGAAGTGGCATTTCAATTCTAGGTATTTCGGTCCCAGGGTTAATCGCATTTTTAATCTTCTGGGCAATTAGTTTTGCAATTGGATTTGGCGGTGGAGACATACTGAATAAATTCACTGCTATTTTAAATCCGCTCATTTATATAGTGTTTGGTGGTATGGCAATATGGGGTGTGACTGTTGCTGGCGGTTTCAGCAATATCATGAACTATGAAATATCAACAAAAACAGACGGTATTATATATCCAGCCATTTTATCATTTATTTTAATCTTTAACTCTTTATTAGGTGTATGGGCTGGACCAGGTTCAAGTGTATCTGATTTCACACAAAATGCTAAATCTACTAAAACACAAATTATTGGTCAGATTTCCGGTATAGTAGTTGCGCATGTGTTATTTGCGATTGCTAGTGTGTTTATTATCATTGGTGGTTCTATTTACTTAGGCCATCAAGAGTGGAATATTTTAACGATTATTAATGAATGGAGTAATTTTTGGGCGATCTTGATATCGACAGGGGTACTATTAATGACAACCATTTCTACAAATGCAACGAGTAATATTATACCAGCTGCATATCAATTAAGTGCGTTATTACCTAAATGGATTAATTATAAACGTGGTGTAGTGATTGCTTCTGTATTAAGTGTTGTGATTATGCCATGGAAAATGATGGAAAATGAGGATAGCATCTTTTTATTCTTAAATGCTATTGGTGCCATACTTGGGCCTGTTGCAGGTGTAATGATAGTACATTTCTACTTAGTATCTAAATGTCGCATTGATATTGATAAATTGTATTTTGATTTACATGATAAAGATATAAAAATACAAAGAGTTAATATTTCTGCCTATATTGCAACGGTAGTAGGTGTGGTTATTTCATTACTCGGATTCTTACCAGCATTCAAGGTGATTTCTGATTTTTCATGGTTTATTGGATTCTTTATATCCAGTTTAGTTTATATTGTTTTACACCATTCAGTTAAATTATTTTCAAAAAAACAAGAAGGAGTGAACTATAATGAAATATGATTTAATTTTAAAAAATGGATTAGTCATTTTAGAGGATAGTCAGCAAAATGTAGAAATCGGTGTTAAAGATGGCAAGATTGCTGCTATTGGTCAAGATTTAGGTGAAGCTGAACAAGTTATTGACGCTCAGAACCAAATCGTATCACCAGGTATGGTAGACGCACATGTGCATATTACTGAACCAGGCGGCGGTTATCGTGATAGCTGGGAAGGTTATGTTACTGGTACACGCGCAGCAGCAAAAGGTGGCGTAACGTCATTTATTGAAATGCCTTTAAACCAAGTGCCTGCAACAACGGATCAAGCTTCTATTCAAGCAAAATTTGATGCCGGTAAAGATGAATTGTCAGTCGATGTTGCGAGTTATGGAGGTTTAGTACCATATAATTTAAACGGTGGTATTCAAGAGTTAGATGAAGCGGGCGTCGTAGCATATAAAGCGTTTTTAGCAACATGTGGTGATCGTTCAATAGAAGGTGACTTTGAAAATGTGGATGATTATTCATTATACGAAGGTATGAAACAAATTGCTAAAACTGGTAAATTACTTTCTATTCATGCAGAAAATGCAACGATCACTGACCGTTTAGGTGAAATTGCTAAGGCTAATGGTGAAACAACTTTAAGTGCATATGTCGATAGTAGACCAGTATTTACTGAAGTTGAGCCAATTCGTAAGATTATCTTATTTGCAAAAGAAACTGGTTGTCGTGTACATATTGTGCATGTTGCTTGTGAAGAAGGTGTAGATGAAATTATCAAAGCACAACAAGAAGGTGTAGATATTTCATGTGAAACATGTACACATTATCTTTACTTCTACAAGGAAGAATTAGATGACATTGGCCCAGTCGTAAAATGTTCTCCACCAATCAGAGAAAAATCACGCTTAGAAGGTATGTGGAATCGCGTGCTAAATGGTGATATTGGATTTGTTACTTCCGATCACTCTCCTTGTACACCCGATTTAAAAGATACAGATAATGCTTTTGAAGCATGGGGCGGTATCGCTGGGTTACAAAATAATGTCGATATTTTATTTGATGAAGGTGTTCAAAAGCGTAATATGTCATTAAATAAATTTGCAGATATTATTGCTACAGCACCTGCCAAACGTTTTGGATTGGAAGCAAAAGGTAGCATAGCTGTTGGAAAAGATGCAGATTTTGTATTAATTAAACCTAATGCGCCATATACTTTAACAGCGGAAGATTTGGCATATCGTAATAAGATGAGCCCTTATATTGGTCGTGAAATTGGCGCGCAAGTGACGCAAACTATTTTAAGAGGCGAAGAAATTTACAACCAAGAAACTGGTATTTCAGAAAAACGTATCGGACAATTTATATAAGCTTAATAAAAAAGGATGACTTCTACGCAATCATTGGTAGAAGTCATCTTTTTTGTTTAAGTACGCTTAGTTTTGATATAACTTATGAATGGTTCGGCGTCCTTTTTATTTAAATTTGTAATTGGAAACGTACCAATACTAAAACGCATGGTTAGCGTATCATTATCTAATTGAACATCTTTTATTTCGTCATAACGGATGTTTCTATAGTAAAATTGGCCATCCATATCTACGTTTAAGATAAGGCGTTCATTTGTTGCAATATATGCAGCATCATATGTTTTTACATTACCGTTGATAGGGTATTCCATTTTCCCTAAAATGGCAGGTCCTTTTTTCTCAGTAGGAAACAAATCTTCTGGATTTACGTTATCTAATATCATAAAATCACCTTTCTCTTGTATATTAGTCTGCGACATCTAAGTCCACTTCATTAATATCAATTCCCATAGCTTCTGCTACACCTTGACCGTATGCAGGATCGGCTTTATAGCAATGTCTGATATGGCGGTGTTTTAATGCGTCTGTGACGGGATTCATTTCATTCGCAGTATTATTAAATAATGTTTTTTGTTCTTCAGATGATAATAAACGGAATAATTTACCAGGTTGTTCAAAATAATTATCGTCATCTTCACGAAAGTCATATTCATATGCTTGCCCTTGAATATCTAAAGCTGGTTTTTTGTGCTGTGGTTGATCTTCAAATGCATCGTTACTATTTGGGTAATAATGTGTACTAGCCCCTTGATTATTATCTAAGATACGCATTTGCCCATCTCTACTAAATGGACATATATTTTCCATACCGACACCTTTAGGTTGGTTAACTGGAATTTGCCAGTGGTTAACACCTAAACGGTATCTTTGAGTATCTCCATATGAAAATAGTCGACCTTGTAACATTTTATCTGGTGAGAAATCTAAACCTGGGACGATGTTCGTTGGTGCAAATGCAGCTTGTTCAACATCTTGGAAATAGTTTTCAGGGTTTCGATTTAATTCAAACTCACCAACTTCAATTAATGGATATTCATCTTTATACCAAACTTTAGTTAAATCAAAAGGATTATCTTTATGATTACGAGCTTGTTCTTCCGTCATTACTTGAATGTACATTTTCCATTTAGGGAAATTGCCTTGTTCTATATTATTGAATAAATCTCTTTGAGAAGAATCTCTATCTTTAGCCATCACTTGTTCGGCTTCTTCTGCAGAGTAGTTCTCTATACCTTGTTGTGTTCTATGATGGAATTTAACCCAAAAACGTTCGCCTTTATCGTTATACATAGAGTATGTATGAGAACCAAAACCATGCATATTTCTAAAGCCTTTAGGGATACCACGATCTGTCATTAAGATTGTAATTTGGTGTAACGCTTCTGGTAATAATGTCCAGAAATCCCAGTTTGCTTGTGGGTCTTTCATATTTGTTTTTGGGTTCCGTTTAACCACATGGTTTAAACTAGGAAATAATTTAGGGTCTCTAAAGAAGAATACGGGTGTATTATTACCGACTAAGTCCCAGTTACCTTCGTCTGTATAAAACTTCAAAGCAAATCCTCTAATATCTCGTTCTGCATCGCCCGCACCACGTTCGCCTGCTACAGTTGAAAATCGTGCAAACATTTCTGTTTGTTTACCGATTTCAGCAAATATACTTGCGCATGTATATTGTGTTATATCATTTGTTACTGTGAAGGTACCAAATGCACCTGACCCTTTAGCATGCATTCGACGCTCTGGAATGACTTCTCTATCAAAGTGTGCCATTTGTTCAAGGAAATAAATGTCCTGCATTAATAAAGGACCTCTTGGGCCTGCAGTCATACTATTTTCTCTATCTGATACGGGAGCTCCAAACAACCCTGTTAACTTTTTATTCATAGTTTAATCTCCTTTATTGTAATCATATTTTTTATCATCAAATAAATGAATTTGGATTCTTTCTAGTTAAAAATGTGTTGAAAACAGAGATCCAAATTTATATTAAGTCATATTTTATATAGGGTTTTCGACAATGAAAGTCGTACAAACATAGCTAGCGTTGTTTTTATAACTCTAATATAAGACTGGATAGACAATTTTTACATAATCATGAAACCGCCCAAATTATGATGCTAATTATAATTAATATCTTTTTATAATTATTATAATTTATTATAGCTAAAAATACGGTGAAGTACAGAGTTTTTTTCTAAAAAAATCATTTTAATTGATAATTACAATCTATAATTGAAATTTATAGATTATAATATCAAGCTCAATTTTTATATCTGTTTTTATGTTTTGTATTTCTAATTGATTTATCATTTTATTAAATGTAATGTTGTTGAACAAAAGAAGATTAAGTATTTGGAGTCAATCAGCGTGTCGACATCATGATGCTGATGTTGGAGAGGTTGAAAGTGCATAAAATATAAATTGAAATAACGCTAGATAAGTAGATTTGAAATTATTTTAATAAAAAATAGTGATGATAAGGATGAGTATATGAAAAAATTAATCTCGGGTGTAGCTATCTTTTTAACTGCAATCATTTATTTCATAAATAAAAAACAAAAGCACTATGATAATAATATTATAAAAAGGAATGGAGCATATTACTGTAATAATCATATTATTGTAAATAAAGATTATGAAATTTCTCCATTTTATACGCCATTTCCAAAATTAGAAGCATTAAATGCTTTAAAAGTAATGATTAGTGATGCAGATAAACAAGGGTTTCAATTGATTATTATAAGTGGTTTTCGTTCGTATCTTAAACAGATGCGATTGTTTAAGATGTATGTGCAACGTGATGGTTTAAAAAAAGCGCAACTTTATAGTGCTAAACCTGGATTCTCTGAACATCAGACTGGTCTTGCTTTTGATGTTGCTACTCCAGGATTACATGAGTCAGCTAAAGCGTTGTTTCAATATACAGAAGAAAGTAAATGGCTGGAGGATAACGCTCACAATTATGGCTTTATTATTCGATACCCAGAAGGTAAAGCGCATATTACACAATTTATGTACGAACCATGGCATTTAAGATATTTAGGAAAAAAAGATGCAAAAGAAATAAAAAATACTGACCTTACATTAAAAGAATATTTTGATTTAGTTTAAATAATTTTTATAAAAGTGAACTTAAAGTAGCAAAAATACGTATGTCTTAGTAAGTAGAATAAAAAGGGGGCATTACGCAAAGCAATCAGTTTTATTGTAAGTAAAACAGTTATTTGTTTTTAAGCGTAGGACTAAGAATAAGACAACATGAAGTATTCATAAAATATTAAAAGGGATGGAGATTTATGAATAATAAAACATTAATGATTTCATCATCATTATTAGCAACAAGTCTATTTTTAGGTGCAGGAGTAGCTCAAGCCAATACGACAACAAATAACAACATGAATCAACAGGACATGGCAATGAACGAGCAAATGGGACACATGAATAACAACATGAATCAACAAGACATGGCAATGAATGAGCAAATGGGATACATGAATAACAACATGAATCAACAAGACATGGCAATGAATGAGCAAATGGGACACATGAATAACAACATAAATCAACAGAACATGGCAATGAATGAGCAAATGGGATACATGAATAACAACATGAATCAACAAGA
>NZ_RCVN01000079.1 GCF_003697915.1 Staphylococcus pseudoxylosus | reverse complement strand
TTATTAGTTGATGCAGTATCTTTACCCGTGCTTGTTGTCTTATCTAAGTCTTTACCAAATAATATTATATTTTCATAATCGTCGTTAATAACAAATTCACTAACCTCTATTTCACTATTAATAAAACCCTCTAATTGTTTATCGGTATTTGATTTATAACCAATGCGCGAGGGGATTACAAAATTTTCATCATTAATTCTTCCTTTTACAAAACCATTTCCAAAATCTAAAGCCATTACATGAATATTTGCCATTTTTAATAAAACCTCCATCAAGAAAATTTACAATATAAATACTTATACA
>NZ_RCVN01000078.1 GCF_003697915.1 Staphylococcus pseudoxylosus | reverse complement strand
GTTGTGAAAAAAGTTACTGAAAAACTTAAAAAAGAGAAAGATTCAGATACAGCAAAGGAAAAAGTGTCAGTAATGTATTTAGAATTTAATGAAGCAAATCATGCAAGCGAGAAAGGTAAACTTTACTTTGGGCATGCTTTTCACACTTTGTCAAAAAAGTATGCTTCGGAGTTTTATTTATCTAGTGAATCTGATTTGACAAAAGCCTCAGAGCTTAAAAGCCAAGGTTGGAGAGAAGAGGTTATCGAATGAGTGTATTTGAAGAACTAAGCGTTATTAATGTAAATGATAAGAAAAGCAAAAAGAATAATT
>NZ_RCVN01000077.1 GCF_003697915.1 Staphylococcus pseudoxylosus | reverse complement strand
AAAATCTATTTTAGTGTAAAATTGAGAAAAAAGACAGAGAGGACAGAGTAATGAATCATTTTAAAGGCAAACAATTCAAAAAAGATTTCATTATTGTCGCTGTTGGTTACTACCTGCGTTACAATCTAAGCTATCGTGAAGTTCAGAAATTGTTATATGATCGTGGAATAAATGTTTGTCATACTACGATTTATCGTTGGGTGCAAGAGTACAGCAAAGTCCTCTATTATCTTTGGAAGAAGAAAAATAGACAATCCTTCTATTCATGGAAAATGGACGAAACCTATATCAAAATTAAGGGACGTTGGCATTATCTTT
>NZ_RCVN01000076.1 GCF_003697915.1 Staphylococcus pseudoxylosus | reverse complement strand
AATTGGCCCCCAGAAGGTTGGAAACTATATTTGTTTAATATATCTTTGCTTTGTAAATTAACCCACGACAAAGCCTTGTCAATTTTTGACAAAGCCTCTTCTTTACTACTTTTATAATGCTTACGATAAATCGCAGTTAACTGTTTATCTAATTTAGTATGGTCGTTAAAACTTTCTGCATAATTTTGAGAAATATAGCCAATTGTATGACCATAATATTGACTCAATCTACTAACATTTTCGCCATCAAATTGGTACGAATCATACGTGCAGGTTAAATCAAATGGTAAATATTCAAGCAAGGCTTTAGCAATCAAAC
>NZ_RCVN01000075.1 GCF_003697915.1 Staphylococcus pseudoxylosus | reverse complement strand
GAAGGCAGTTAAACCAATACCTACTAATGTTAAAAGAATAAACGTTGTTCGTAACAATTTTTGACGTTTTTGTTTTTCTTGTTGCTCAATTTCGAAACGTTCTTTCAATTTGCTATACAAGTTCTCTTTTTCGTTTAATTCAATGACTTGTTGTGAGTATTCTTTTTTCTTTTCAAAAGTCTCTTCAGGAACTATTTTTTCTTCAACAGAATCTAGTTCGCTATGAACCGCATTATCTTCGATTTTATTTTCTTCTAAACTACGTTCTAATT
>NZ_RCVN01000074.1 GCF_003697915.1 Staphylococcus pseudoxylosus | reverse complement strand
AGGTTCAGAACCACCAAATAAGTCTTGTTTAGCTTGTGATTGACTACTATTATCATTAGTGATAAATACTTTTTCAACCGTAGGGAAAACAAAGTTATAATTTACGTATTCTCCTGATTCCTTGGCTTGTACACGACCGCTGACCGTTACTGTGTCACCTAATTGAATGAAATCAGGCAAGAAAGCCGAACCGTACGCAACTTTTACGTTAGATCCCTTTTCTTTTTCAAATAATGGGACTGAAATAATTTTCTTATCGCCTTTTGCTGTACTTACTGTACGTGTATTTTTTTCGTTCGCTTGTGCTGTTACTGTGATAATTGCCATTTTTTATTT
>NZ_RCVN01000073.1 GCF_003697915.1 Staphylococcus pseudoxylosus | reverse complement strand
TTGACGGAGCTAAAGGCATTTGGCAAGGCTTAGTCGATTGGTTCAGTGGAATTGTACAAGGTGTTCAAAATATTTGGAACGGAATAACAACATTCTTTACTACTTTATGGACAACTGTTGTTACTGGTATTCAAACAGCATGGGCAGGAGTTACAGGGTTCTTCACAGGGCTATGGGACGGAATAGTAAATGTTGTTACAACTGTATTTACAACCATTGCTTCTTTAGTGACAGGTGCTTATAACTGGTTTGTTACAACTTTCCAACCTTTAATTAGTTTCTTTCAATCTATATTTGGGTTAGTTGGATCAGTAATTAATTTAGCATTCCAACTTATATTGGCTA
>NZ_RCVN01000072.1 GCF_003697915.1 Staphylococcus pseudoxylosus | reverse complement strand
CGATCTATCTGATTTTACTCTTCCTAATGGTAAAAAAGACAAAAGAGGGCTACCAATACCAAAGGCAAGATGTCAAGTTATTAACTATGAGTTATGGGAAACAGGCTATCTTTACACTTCATCAGCTACATTGACCGTTTCGGTAGAAGTTGGCGATATTGTTCAAGTACTTTTTCCTGAAGTTGTTCCAATTGAAGAAGCTCTAGGTAAGAGGAAAAAACTGAATTTAGATATGGTTTACCTTGTGACCGATGTAGACGAAAGTAATAAAGCTACGTTAAAAAACTACTTTTGGGCAATGATTGAAAGTCTTGACGTTCCAAACGCAATAGCCAAAAAGACAAACTCTGGTATAATTAAT
>NZ_RCVN01000071.1 GCF_003697915.1 Staphylococcus pseudoxylosus | reverse complement strand
TGGTTATACAGTAAAGATGATTGGGTTAATTTTGACCAAATTATCAAAGCTGATGGCTATTGGTGGATTCGTTTTAAATATGTACAACCTGGTTCAAGTAAAGATTATTTCTATTGTGCAGTATGTCGCATTACTGATCCACAAGAGAAAATTAAGAATGAAAAGTATTGGGGAACAATTACTTGGAAATAAACGATTAAGTCGGCACAGTGTGTCGGCTTTTTATTATTAAATGGAGGTAATATTATGGTAAATGCAGTAATGACAAAAAATGAATTTTTAGTTTGGTTGAATAATTCAATTGGTAAACAATATGATTTTGATGGTTGGTATGGTTATCAATGTTATGATTACGCTAATGCAGG
>NZ_RCVN01000070.1 GCF_003697915.1 Staphylococcus pseudoxylosus | reverse complement strand
TTGATATTCGTTTCATGCAAGCTAACGGAATCGACAAACCAATCATTGCTAAAAAATAATACGAAAAAGGCCCTCACTTAATTGTGGGGCTTTCTTTGTTCGGTATCATTTCATCTTTTTCACTAACATGTTGACTTCCTCTATTATTAGATCGTTAAGTTTCCTCATCGTGTTCTCTTGCGATTCTGTCAACTTAGGCTTGTTTTTCAGCTTCAACTCTTCGTTGATTTTTTTCACTAATTCGTTGTTCTTCAAGTGATTTCTCCTTAGCTTGCCTTATATGCTCATATTTTGCTTTCTCTTGCGTTTTAAGCTCTTGTTCATATAATTGTGCCACAATATCATTAAAGCCCTTGTCTGCCTTTTTATGA
>NZ_RCVN01000006.1 GCF_003697915.1 Staphylococcus pseudoxylosus | reverse complement strand
TGCTAAAGCAAAAAAGTGGAGAAGGCTCTCGATACCGAGAAAGCATAGAGGAGCACCTGAGCATAAGCTCATGTGTAAGAACCACTAATTTTGCTAAAGCAAAAAAGTGGTTCTTTATGTTACTATATGAATGAGGTGAGACGATATGGAATGGTCGGATATTTTTCATGATATAACTACGCGACATGACTTTACTGCCATGCATGATTTTTTAGAAAAAGAATATACTACTGAAGTGGTGTATCCGGATAGAGAAAATATTTATCAAGCATTTGATTTAACACCATTTGAACACGTGAAAGTGGTCATATTAGGCCAGGATCCTTATCATGGACCGAATCAAGCACATGGATTAGCTTTTTCAGTGCAACCAGATGCCAAGTTTCCACCTTCTTTACGAAATATGTATAAAGAACTTGAAGATGATATTGGTTGTATAAGAAAATCTCCACATTTACAGGATTGGGCGCGTGAGGGTGTCTTATTATTAAATACTGTTTTGACGGTTCGCCAAGGGGAAGCGCATTCTCATAAAAATATTGGCTGGGAAGTCTTTACTGATGAAGTGATAAAAACGGTATCTGAACAATTGACAAATGTCGTGTTTATTTTATGGGGGAAACCCGCGCAACAGAAAATTAAGCTAATAGACACTACAAAACACCATATTATTCAGTCTCCACATCCGAGTCCATTATCAGCATATCGTGGTTTCTTTGGATCAAAACCGTATTCTCTGACAAATAAATATTTACAAACAAATGGCATTCAACCAGTGAATTGGTGTGAGAGTGAGGATTAATATATGGAAAAAGAAAAGATTATTCAATTGATTGAACAGGAGTTAGTTCAAGCAGATGAAGCTCAAAGTAATACTGATTTTGAGAAGCATATATATGCGATTCATACATTAACATCATTAGTTACTGAGACTCGTTCTAATAAACAACGTTATAGTGACAATAGTTTTAATGTGTCATCTTCTTTTAAATCATCAAAAGTACAACAAGGCAATACTCAATCGCATATTTCTGAAAATGAAATCAGAGCGATGGGTGGAAAAGTTCCAAATAGTTCCAGTCAGAATGTGACAACCGATACTGGATTAAATTCTAATAAATTGGTTACAGATGATGAAATAGGTAATGGTGACTCAATTTTTGATTTTTAAATAATGGAAGGATGGAAATTAACATGATGAAAGTGTTTATTGTTTTAGGCGCACTTAATGCGATGATGGCAGTAGGTACAGGTGCTTTTGGTGCACATGGATTAGAAAATAAGCTGTCGGAAAAATACTTAGCCATTTGGGAAAAGGCGACAACTTATCAGATGTATCATGGTCTAGGATTATTAGCGATAGGTATCATTAGTGGTACTACATCGATTAATGTCAATTGGGCAGGTTGGTTACTATTCTTTGGTATTATATTTTTCAGTGGTTCATTGTATATTTTAGCTTTAACTCAAATTCGTATATTAGGCGCGGTTACACCAATTGGCGGCGTACTATTTATTGCTGGCTGGCTAATGTTAGTTATAGCAACGATTAAATTATAAATTTATAATTGTTATAGAATTCATCTTATGGGTATAATACACTCCATGAGGTGAATTTTATTTATGAGTCAAAATGAAAAACAGATAGATAGAGGAGATTTAAAACAGAATTTATCTGAGAAGTTTGTATGGGCAATCGCCTATGGATCGTGTATAGGTTGGGGCGCTTTTATATTACCTGGTGACTGGATAGGTCAATCAGGTCCGGTTTCTGCAGCGATAGGTATCGTCATCGGTGCATTATTAATGATACTTATAGCAGTAAGTTATGGTGCATTAGTAGAACGTTTTCCTGTTTCAGGCGGAGCCTTTGCATTTAGCTTTTTAGGGTTTGGGAGGTACGTAAGTTTCTTCTCATCCTGGTTCTTAACATTTGGGTATATTTGTGTGGTCGCATTAAACGCCACAGCATTTAGTTTATTAATTAAATTTTTATTACCTGATATTTTAGAAACTGGTAAATTATATACGATAGCAGGATGGGACGTGTATATCACTGAAATTCTGATTGCTTCATTATTATTAATTGTTTTTATGTTTATAGCAATTAAAGGTGCAAGTGTTTCAGGGTCTCTGCAATACTACTTTTGTGTAGCAATGGTTATTACAATAATATTATTATTTTTCGGTTCTTTCTTTGGTAATAACTTTTCTTTTGAAAATTTACAACCATTAACCAATGAAAGTAAGGGATGGTTTACTTCAATCATAATGATTGTGGCAATTGCGCCATGGGCATATGTTGGATTTGATAATATACCACAGACAGCTGAAGAATTTGATTTTTCGCCTAATAAAACATTCAAACTTATTGTATATAGTTTGTTAGCTGCAGCATTTACCTATGTATTGATGATATTATACACTAGTTGGTTAAGTACTTCGTCAACCAGTTTAAATGGAAACTTATGGTTAACAGGTGCTGTAACACAAGAAGCCTTTGGTTATATTGGTTTAGCAGTGTTAGCAATTGCTATTATCATGGGGATTTTCACTGGATTAAACGGCTTCTTAATGAGCTCCAGTCGTTTGCTATTCTCTATGGGCCGTTCAGGTATTATGCCATCAGTATTTAGTAAATTGCATAATAGATACAAAACGCCATATATTGCAATTATCTTCTTAGTTGCTATTACGTTAATTGCGCCGTGGTTAGGGCGTACGGCATTGACTTGGATTGTCGATATGTCGTCAACAGGCGTATCTATTGCTTACTTTATTACTTGTCTGTCAGCAGCTAAGTTGTTTAGTTTTAATAAATCCAGCAATACGTATAGCCCTGTTTATAAAACATTTGCAATCTTAGGCTCAATCGTATCATTTATTTTCTTACTGTTATTATTAGTTCCTGGTTCACCAGCGTCACTATCTCTACCTTCATATATTGCATTAGGTGGTTGGTTAGTGATTGGTTTAATCTTCTTTGTAGTGCGCTATCCAAAACTGAAGCGTATGGATAACGATAAATTAAGCAGATTGATTTTAAATCGTTCAGAAGATGACGTCGTAGATCTAATAAATGCACATAAGTCAGAGAAAGCGAATCAATAGCTATTACTTCGTGTAAACGTATGTATTTAACATGTAATAGTAAAAATTTAATGATTTAAAAAGAAGGACAGCAATCTATATGATGAGCTGTCCTTCTTATTTGTGTTTATTGCAGTAAATATAATGATCAGACGCGTTTTTTACGTATTTTTGTTCCGGAAACAATGAGTTTGGCTATTTGGTCAGCGAAGAGTAATCCTAAGGCAATTGCACCAGCTATAAGTGTGACTTCTAACATTGTATTTATAGCTTTACTAAACTCTAACAGTACTAGATTCTTAGTCGCATCAAAGGCTAGTCCACCAGGAACCAATGGAATTATTCCTGGAATCATAAAGATGATAACGGGTTCTTTTTTAACACGAGCCATGATATGACTTAAGCAACCTAAAGCTAGACTTCCAAAGAAACTAGAGTAAATCGTGTGCGTAGAAAATCCATCATAAAATAAAATATAAACCATCCAACCACAAGCTCCAACAAGTCCGACAATGTTATATAGACGTTTAGGAACATCAAATATTACTCCGAAAAAGAGGGAAGCGGTATAGCTAAATATAAAATTTAATATCCAAAACATAGACATAACTCCTAAAAAATAATTAGTATTGTGCTAACGCCAGCTCCGATACCAAAAGCAGTGACGAGCGCTTCTAATGATTTAGTGGTAAACATCAACATATGTCCACCGAACAAATCTTGAATGGCATTTGTGATTAACACACCTGGTACGATCGGCATGACTGCAGCAATTATAATAGTGGCGACTGAACCACCTGGAATGAGATGATGTCCTATAATTGTTGTTAAGCCAATTACTAACGCTCCCATAAATTCAGGAATAAATTGAGCATGCAATTTTTGATGCAATAATTCTACTACGATATAGCCTAAAGATCCAGCTACTAATGCGGTAAAAACATCTATTAAATAACCACCTTGTAAGTATAAAAAGCTAACTGAAATGATTGCGGCAGCTATAAATTTGTAAAAAAGATAATGGCTTTGGATGCTTTGTTCATTGTATATTTTTTGTAATTCTTGAAATGCGTCTTCTAAGGAAATATCGCCCAGTGCCAGTCGTCTAGAAATACCGTTTGTTCGTGAAATGCGAAGAAGGTTTGTGTCTCGTGTTTTAATTCGGAAAATTCTTGGATAAGATTCATTATGAAGCATAAAATTGATGACAGTATTTGTAACAAAACTATTGCTCTCTTTATAACCTAAAGTAAAAGCCATCCTTGTCATCGTATCTTCCACGCGTGAACCTTCTGCACCTGATTCTAATAGAATTCTTCCAGCAAGCATAATAACATCTTTTGCCATTTTTTCATCATAACTCTCGATTGCTTGATTATAAATTGTCATTTAATCACCAAATAAAAATGTATTTAACCAACACTATTGAATCGTTCTCAAAGCGTGGGAATAAGTTATTGAATTAATATTTTTTATTGTAACACTTTATTATTACATTTTGTTATAAGAATCGCTCTGCGCTTATTATATAAGGGAATTAATGTATTTCGTACAATTTTTTAATACATTTATGTTTCAAATATTTCAAATAGGTTAAAATAGTATTAGTTAACTGTTACAGATATATATTGAGTAGCGACAATATAAACAGTTAATATTTAAATTAAGTAGTGACTAAAGTTCTCCCAAACACACTACAATAAAACGAGTATAAGGATAATAATCCTTGTCTCAAAATTAAAAGACCTCGTCAGTAGTTAATCTAGTGACGAGATCTTTTTTTAATCATAATATGAAAATTTTTAAATAAATTAGTAGTGCTTATGCCAATTACTGCTCATTCTGTGCTTCTTTCTTCACGCATTTATAATGAAAAAAGGTCTTGTAAACCTTCTTTCTTAACAATGTGTCCTACATAGAAACTACCGAAATCACCATAGCGTGCTGTTGTTTCATCAAATCTCATCTCAGAGACGATTTTTTTGAATTGTAATGGATCATCTGCAAATAATGTTACACCCCATTCAAAGTCATCGAATCCCATTGAGCCAGTAATAAATTGTTTGATTTTTCCAGCGTATTGACGACCAATTTTGCCGTGTGCATACATAAGCGCTTGACGTTCTTCAAGTGGGAGCATGTACCAGTTATAAGTTTCATTACGACGTTTATCCATTGGATAAAAACAGATATATTCAGAATGTGGTAATTCAGGGAATAATCTTGGTTTGATATGAGGGTTTTCATAAGGATCTTCATCAGATTTTCCTGCAAGATAATTTCCTAATTCTATGATTGAAACGTATGAATATGTTGGGATTAAGAAATCAGTAATTTTTAATTTGTTGAATTCATTTTCAAAGGCGTTTAAGTCTTTCATTTCTGGTCGTAATGCCCATAAAAGAATATCTGCTTTTTGACCTGTTATATTGTAAAATGCATGGTCACCAGTATTGTTTGTGCGTGCTGATTCATGTTTATTTAAAAATGATTGTAACTCTTCTACGAGATTTTGACGTTCTTCATTCGGCACTAAACGTAGGCTTGACCAATCAATCGCATATAATAAATGTAAACTGTACCATCCATCTAATGTTTCTGGTGCTTGTGGCATTTAAATCTCTCCTTTTATGAAAATTTTTATGTCTTCACTACAAAATTTTACCATAAAGGGAGTATTAAAACATAAGTAAATGATTACAAATTGGTGACATGGAATTCTAAGAAAAAATAACGTATAATGGTATTCGTAAAATAAAAAGAATTGAAATTTTGAGGAGGCCCTTATGTCTTTATTAGATGTATTACAAGAAAAACTTTCAGGAAAAAACGTGAAAATAGTCTTACCTGAAGGGGAAGACGAACGAGTACTAACAGCAGCAACACAATTACAAGGGACAGACTATGTGACACCTGTAGTATTAGGTAACGAAGCAAATGTTAAAGCCTTAGCTAATGACAAAGGCTTAGATATTGCAAATTTAGAAATCATCGATCCAGAAACGAGTGAATTAAAACAAGAATTAGTAACTGCTTTTGTTGAGCGCCGTAAAGGTAAAGCAACAGAAGAACAAGCACAAGAAATGTTGAAAAATGTGAACTACTTTGGCACAATGCTTGTTTATACTGGTAAAGCAGAAGGACTTGTTAGTGGTGCTGCTCATTCTACTGGAGATACTGTGCGCCCAGCATTACAAATTATCAAAACAAAACCTGGTGTCTCTAAAACTTCAGGCATCTTCTTTATGATTAAAGACGATCAACAATATATTTTTGGTGATTGTGCAATTAACCCTACACTTGAAGCACAAGATTTAGCTGAAATTGCAATTGAAAGTGCTAAATCTGCTAAAAGTTTCGGAATGTCACCACGTGTAGCAATGTTAAGTTTCTCAACAAAAGGATCTGCTAAGTCAGATGATGTTGAAAAAGTCTCAAACGCTGTAAACATAGCTCAAGAGAAAATTGAAGCTGATCATATTGAAGACGTCGTTGTAGATGGTGAATTCCAATTTGACGCAGCAATTGTACCAGAAGTTGCGAAGAAAAAAGCGCCAGATGCTAAAATTCAAGGCGATGCAAATGTATTCGTATTTCCTAGTTTAGAAGCTGGAAATATCGGTTATAAAATTGCTCAACGTCTTGGCGGATTTGATGCGGTTGGTCCAGTATTACAAGGTCTTAACTCACCAGTAAATGATTTATCACGTGGTTGTTCTATAGAAGACGTATATAATCTATCAATCATTACTGCTGCACAGTCATTACAATAATGGATTTAGCAAGCAAATATTTTAATGCCGCAGATTGGCGTTATATAGATCATTCTTCGGGCTTGGCGCCTATGCAGTCATTTGCATTTGATGATACTTTTTCTGAAAGTGTGGGGAAAGATTTATCATGTAGTGTTGTTCGTACATGGGTACATCAACATACTGTAATATTAGGTATTCATGATTCGAGATTACCTTATTTGCAAGACGGTATACGTTATCTTACTGAAGAGCGTGGTTATAATGCAATTGTTAGAAACTCGGGTGGACTAGGTGTGGTCTTAGATCAAGGCGTGCTAAATATATCATTGATTTTTAAAGGGAAACATGACATAACAATTGATGAAGCTTTTTCGGTAATGTATTTATTAATTGCTAAAATGTTTGAAGATGAAGATATTGAAATAGCGACCCATGAAATCGAAAGGTCATACTGCCCAGGTAAATTTGACTTGAGCATTAATGGTAGAAAGTTTGCTGGTATTTCGCAAAGACGCGTTCGTGGTGGTATTGCAGTTCAAATTTACCTTTGTGTAGAAGGTGATGGCAGTGAAAGAGCTGAGATGATGCAGTCTTTTTATGAGCGTGCGTTAAAAGGTGAGGAAACTAAGTTCACTTATCCAAATATTGAACCATCTTGTATGGCATCGTTAGAAACGCTTTTAAATAAGAAGATAACAGTCCAAGATGTGATGTTCCAATTGTTGTATGCAATCAAAGATTTAGGTGGGCGCTTGAACATGGAGCCAATCATTGATGAGGAATGGCAATTATATGAAGGCTATTTTGAGAAAATGATAGAACGTAACGCTAAAATCAATCAAACAATGAATTAGATTAGAATAAGGCTAGTATGGGTACTTGAAGATTAAGTATACATACTAGTCTTATTTGATTTTGTTAAATTAAATAAGATTTATAGCAATAGGTTTTTAAATCTGTTGAATTATAGAAATGAAATAAGTAATATAGTGAAAGTATGGTTAAAAACTAATAATTAATAAATTTGGGCATTTTCAATGTAAGTTTTTGAATATATGGCCTAGGCGTTTTATAATGAATAAGTATGAACATGAATTAGCATCTGGTATTAATTTTTGTGATGATTGTTTATAGGTCTCTATAATAATGTAAGCAGGTGTAGTTTATAGAATTTGATAAACTATGACCAGAGTCGTATGGCATTATATAGAATTTGTGAGATAATATAAAATGATGTTTGCAAAAATAATGAAAATGTTTAATGCTAATGAAGTTTTATCTGAATTTAAAAATTGCATACTTAAATACGACTTCTCTTTCTTTTTTATCGAAAGAAAATCAAAGATTTCCTTGGAAATATGATTTGAGTGATCAATGCATTTTTATGGGGTAAATGAATAGAAGCCTGAACTGTACAAATAAGTACATATAAATACAATTTAAAGAAAATACTAAAGGTGATTGAAAATATGGCACAACAAGGATACGGGGAAGCGAATGGTAAGGTAATATTAATTGGTGAACATGCTGTAACATTTGGTGAACCAGCAATTGCAATTCCATTCACGACTGGTAAAGTAAAAGCAACAATTGAATCTTTGAAGGAAACAAGTGTTTCTTTTATCAAAAGTGAAGTATTTGAAGGTGAATTAAGCAAGGCACCTGAACATTTAAAAGCAGTAATTACAAGATTTATTGAAAAATATAGTATTAAAACGCCTATAAAAGTGTCGATTGATACAAACTTACCACCTTCTAGAGGATTAGGTTCTAGTGCTGCTATGGCAGTGGCTTTTGTGCGTGCAAGTTTTGATTATCTTAAAAAACCGTTATCTGATGCACTATTAATTGAGGAAGCGAATTGGGCTGAGCGCATTGCGCACGGCAAGCCAAGCGGTATTGATACACAAACTATTGTTTCCAATAAGCCTGTGTGGTTTCAACAAGGACAAGTACAAACCTTAAAGCCGTTAGATTTAAATGGCTATATGGTTGTTATCGATACAGGTGTTCGTGGTTCTACGAAACAAGCAGTAGAAGATGTGCATAATTTATGTAAGGAAGATCGTAAATATCTGCAGAATGTAAAGCATATTGGTAAACTTGTACATGAAGCAAGTGAGTCAATTGAACACCATGATTTCGAACAATTAGCCTCTGTATTTAATTTATGCCAAGAGAATTTGAGAACATTAACTGTAAGCCATGAGAAGATTGAAGAGATATTAGAAGTAAGTAAGCAACAAGGTGCTATTGCCGGTAAGTTAACTGGTGGCGGTAGAGGTGGTAGTATGATTGTACTAGCTACTGATTTAGAAATAGCAGAGAACATTGTTAAATGTGCAACAGATTTAGGTGCACATCATACATGGATTGAATACTTAGGAGGGTAATGAGGTTGGTCAATAGTGGTAAAGCACGTGCGCATACAAACATTGCATTGATTAAATATTGGGGGAAGGCTGACGAAACTTTTATCATTCCGATGAATAATAGTCTTTCTGTAACATTAGACCGTTTTTATACTGAAACAAAAGTTACTTTTGATGAGAGTTATGCCAAAGATACGCTTATTTTAAATGGTCAAGTGGTTGAAGAAAATGAGGCTGTTAAAATAAGTAAATTTATGGATATCGTCAGAGAATTAGGTGGAACATCTGCACATGCGTATATTGAAAGTGAGAATTACGTACCAACTGCAGCAGGGCTTGCTTCTTCAGCAAGTGCGTATGCCGCATTAGCAGCTGCGTGTGACAAGGCTTTAAATCTTGGATTAACGGGTAAAGCATTATCTAGGTTAGCTCGTAGAGGTTCTGGATCAGCATCAAGAAGTATCTACGGTGGCTTTGTAGAATGGGAAAAAGGTCATGATGATGAAACATCATACAGTTTTCCTGTTGAAGCAGACAATTGGGAAAATGACTTAGCAATGATATTTGTAGTAATCAATAATAAATCTAAAAAAGTATCTAGTCGTGCTGGTATGTCACTAACACGTGATACATCTCGATTTTATCAATATTGGTTGGATCATGTAGATGAAGATATAACAGCAGTTAAACATGCGATAAATCAAAAAGACTTTAAGCAATTAGGTGAAGTTATTGAGGCAAACGGTTTACGTATGCATGCAACGAACTTAGGGTCACAACCACCATTTACGTATATGGTAGATGATAGTTATCTTGTAATGGATATTGTACACCAATGTCGAGAAGCGGGTTACCCTTGCTACTTTACAATGGATGCTGGACCTAATGTAAAAATTTTAGTTGAAAAGAAAAATCAGCAAGCAGTGATGGATGCCTTATATAAATCATTTGATGAAACACAAATCATTGCGAGTGATATTATAAGCACAGGCGTTGAAATTATTGAGTAAGGAAGAGATAAAATGATTCAAGTCAAAGCACCAGGTAAGCTATATATTGCAGGTGAATATGCTGTTACTGAACCTGGATATAAATCTGTATTAATTGCAGTAGATCGATTTGTAACAGCTACTATTGAAGATTCTAGTGTTTCCCAAGGCACAATACATTCAAAAACATTACACCATGAACCTGTGACTTTCCAAAGACGTGAAGATAGAATTGCTGTTTCAGATGTACATGCTGCTAAACAATTGAAGTATGTCATTACTGCGATTGAAGTATTTGAACAGTATGTTCGTAGTAACAATATCAGTTTGAAACATTTTAATCTAACGATAGATAGTAATCTAGACGATGCGAATGGTCATAAGTATGGGTTAGGATCTAGTGCGGCTGTGCTCGTTTCAGTTGTAAAAGTATTAAATGAATTTTATGAGACACATTTATCTAACCTTTATATTTATAAATTAGCCGTGATTGCTAATATGAAATTACAAAGCTTAAGTTCTTGTGGAGATATTGCTGTTAGTATTTATACAGGATGGCTAGCATATAGTACATTTGACCATGAGTGGGTTTCACAACAAATAGAGGACACTTCTGTCAATGAAGTGCTAAATAAAAACTGGCCTGGCCTACATATTGAACCATTACAGCCTCCTGAAAACATGGAAGTGCTAATTGGTTGGACAGGGTCTCCTGCGTCATCACATCATCTTGTTAGTGAAGTTAAACGTTTAAAATCAGATCCTACATTTTATGGTAAATTCTTAGAACGCTCACATTTATGTGTAGAAAAACTGATTCATGCTTTCAAAACAAATCACATAAAAGGCGTACAGCAAATGATTCGTACAAACCGTGAAATCATTCAATCGATGGACAAAGAGGCAACGATTGATATTGAGACAGCACACTTGAAAGTTTTATGTTCTGTAGCCGAAAAATACGGTGGTGCAGCTAAAACATCAGGCGCGGGCGGCGGTGATTGTGGTATTACAATTATCGATAATAAAGTGAAGAAAAAATTAATTTATCAAGAATGGTTAGACAATGAAGTGAAACCACTTGAATTTAATATTTATCATGGTCAGTAAATAAAGCATATTAAGATGAATAGCAGTATTTTAATCCGAATAAGTGGATTAAAGTGCTGTTTTTTTATTAAATAGAATCAATTATTTGTCATTTAGGTGATATATTTATAAGTGCTGTTTTATTAAAATATTGGAAAATTTACCTTTTAATGAAAATAAAATCATTCAAGGATACAACATGTCAAAATCACGTCATTATATTGAACTTATAAATATTTAAGCATATCATCATTTTTAAGAAATCGCTTTCAAAGTGTGCGAAAAGGATGATGATTATGAATATTGGACGAAACATTGGCAATGCAATACGTAGGTTCGGTGGAGCAATGATAGTACCTGTGCTATTGTTCCCATTCTTCGGTATTATTATTGGCATTGCGACACTTTTCAAAAATGAAGCTATTATGGGAGGACTTGCCAATCCTGATGGTTTATGGTTTCAAATATGGTCACTAATTGAAAACGGAGGATGGACTGTATTTGAAAATATAGAACTCATTTTTGTAATTGGGTTACCTATTTCATTAGCGAAAAAATCAGCAGGACATGCAGTAATGTCTTCTGTCGTTACTTATATGATGTTTAATTATTTTATTAATGGCATATTAACGACGTGGGGGCCTGCTTTTGGGGTTAACTTTAATGAGAATATTGACGATGCGACAGGACTGACAGAATTAGTAGGTATTAAAACATTAGATACTAACATTATTGGTGCCTTAATTATCTCGGGTATCGCAATATGGTTACATAACCGTTATTATGATAAGAAATTGCCTGAATCATTAGGTATATTCCAGGGATCACCATTTGTAGTTATGCTTGCATTCTTTTGTATGATTCCAATTGCCTTTTTAACAAGTTGGGGTTGGCCGATTGTTCAAGGTTGGATTGCATCGTTACAAGTCTTTCTTGCTTCATCTAGTTATATTGGCGTGTGGTTATTTCACTTCCTAGAAAGGATATTGATACCAACAGGTTTACATCATTTTATCTATACACCATTTGAGTATGGACCGGCAGTTGTAGATGGTGGTATTAAATCTTATTGGATATCACACCTTACTGAATATTCTGAGACAACTAAATCATTGAAAGATATATTCCCTGGCGGGGGATTCTTATTACAAGGTAACACGAAAATATTTGGTTCGATTGGTATAGCGATGGCAATATATTCCACAGCTAAACCTCATAAAAAGAAAGAGGTAGGTGCGCTATTATTAGCAGCTACATTGACTGCAGTTTTTGCAGGAATTACTGAGCCGTTAGAATTTACATTCATATTTATTGCACCTTTCTTATTCTTGATACATGCTATTTTAGGTGCAACAATGGTTACAATTATGCATGCATTTGGCTTAGTTGGGAATTTAGGTGGCGGTTTTATTGAAATAGCAGCCACCAATTGGATTCCTTTATTTGGATCACATTGGGGGACCTATTTGGCTCAATTTGTAATAGGTATTATTTTTATCTTTATTTATTATTACTTGTTTAGATTTATCATATTGAAGTTTGATATTCCAATGCCTGGTAGAGAGAAAGATGACAATAAAGATACTAAACTATATACGAAAAAGGACTACCGTGAAAATAAAAAACAAGATTCAGTTTCTGACAGTTATAGTGAATATCAAATGAAAGCAGATGTATATATAGAAGGATTAGGTGGCGCAGATAATATAGAAGACGTTACTAATTGCGCCACAAGACTACGAGTGACTGTAAATGATCCTGAAAAGGTAGCAACAGATAATTATTTTAAATCAGAAGGTGGAGCCCATGGTCTTGTTAAAAGTGGTAAAAATGTTCAAGTTATTGTTGGGCTTTCGGTATCACAAGTAAGAGAAGAAGTGGAACAAATTTTAAATAAATCAAGTTAACCTTGTTAATATTTTGAAATAGTGGGGTGGCGTGGAAATCAAAACATAGAATAGTTTTCAAACCACGCCACACTTTTATCAATAAAGCATATATAATGATTTATTTGAATTTTTGTAGTAATAAAATCAGTAGAGACTGTACATGAAACTAATTATTAATTTTATAATTATGATAAGTTCTTGCTATAAAATCAAATACGACATAATAAGGTGTGAAACTGTAGTATTCCGTATTATTAAAAAATTGAATAGATGGACTATTAACGTAAATATTAAAAGCAGCATGTTTAGCAATATAGTTATCGTGCAAAGTTGTAATTGATACGTAAAGTAGTTCACGGGCTTTAATAAGTTGAATAGGTTCTATTAAATTTTTAGTTTCTCCTGATAACGATATAACAAAAAGTAAATCATCATAAGACATTTGGTTTATAGCTAAACGTAATTCTGTTTCATCATTAATAACAATAGCTCTTTTAGAAATAGATAGCATATGTCTTTGAGCTTCACGAGCTACATTTTGTTGTGCCATACCTGTACCAAAAATATAGATGAATGGAGCAGCTTCAATTAATTCATTCAGTGGTTGATAGTCAAACATTTCAAGATGTTCAACCGTTCTTTGAACATCTTCAACAATTGTATCTGCATTCGTGAATTGTGTAGGTGATGTATTTGTATCCATTTTCAAGTAAAACTTAAAATTACTGTAACCTTCAAACCCCATTTTTTTAACTAACCTATGAATTGTAGAGATAGATGTGTGTGTAAGTTTACTTAAATCATGGATTTTCATGTTCGAAATTTGATCAATGTTTTGTCTGATAATATTGATAATATGTAAATCATTTTCTGTTAGTTGTTCAAAATGTTTATTAATAAGATGATCTAGTACCATATAAAAAGATTCCACCTATCCGTTGGAAAAATTTCCGAATTTTGAAAATATATTCTAATGTTAATATATAAATTCTAAATACGTCAAACTTATTGGTGTTTTTAATTTTTTATTCTACTATAATTTTAAAGGAGTTAAAGTAAGAAAGAAGACTTAAATATTTTTTTGCATTTTATTGTAAGCGTTTTCTTCTAGAACGTTCAAAAATTAAGGAGATGAGATGATGACAGTTAAAGTTGGTGTTATTGGTTGTGGAGGTATAGCAAATGGTAAACATTTACCAAGTTTAGCGAAAATTTCAGAGGTATCAATGGTTGCCTTTTGTGATATAGATAAAACAAAAGCTGAATCAGCAGCAAGGCGTTATGGTGATAAAAATGCAACAGTGTATGAAGATTACATTGAATTATTAAAAGATAATTCGATTGAAGTTATTCATGTTTGTACACCAAATAATACGCATCAAGAGATTACTGTAGCAGCATTGAATGCAAGCAAGCATGTGATGTGTGAAAAACCTATGGCTAAAACTTCTGAAGAAGCACAATTAATGATTGATGCTGCAGTGCATAATAATAAAAAGTTAACTATTGGTTATCAAAATAGATTTCGTGCTGATAGTCAATATCTACGAAAAGTAACACAACGTGGAGACTTAGGAGAGATATATTTTAGTAAGGCTCATGCTATTCGAAGACGTGCAGTACCAACATGGGGGGTTTTTCTAGACGAAGAGAAACAAGGAGGTGGCCCGTTAATTGATATAGGAACTCATGCATTAGATCTTACATTATGGATGATGGATAATTATGAGCCTGAATCTGTGATGGGCTCTACATTTCATAAATTGGGGAAACAAGCGGATGCAGCAAATGCTTGGGGTTCTTGGGACCCAAATAAATTCACGGTAGAAGACTCTGCATTTGGATTTATCAAGATGAAGAATGGGGCCACCATTATACTAGAATCAAGCTGGGCGCTTAACTCTTTAGACGTTGATGAAGCTAAATGTTCATTGTCAGGTACTGATGGCGGGGCTGACATGAAAAATGGCTTACGTATACACGGTGAAGACTTAAAAACACTGTATACTTCTGAAATTGAATTAGAAAATGCTGGCGTTGATTTTTATGAAGGTGAAAAGATAGATGAAGCAGAAGAAGAAGCGAGGGCTTGGATAAATAGTATTACTCAGGATATAGAACCTGTCGTTAAACCAAAAGAAGCATTTGTTGTAACTCAGATATTAGAAGCTATATACGAATCAGCTAAAACAGGGCAAGCTGTTTACTTAAATGATAAATAAAGCTTATGGAGGTATTTTATGAATATTACAATATGGAATGAATTTAGACATGAACAAGAAAGTGAAGATGTACAGGCTGTTTATCCAAACGGTATACATCATGTAATAGCATCATTTTTAACAGATGATCATATTGTGACTACAGCAACGTTAGATGAACCTCAGCACGGTTTAACAGATGATGTGTTAGCACAAACAGATGTACTTATTTGGTGGGGGCATAAAGTACATGAAGAAGTTGATGAAGAAGTCGTAGAAAAAGTAAAACAGAAAGTATTAGAAGGTATGGGATTAGTCGTCTTACATTCAGGACATTTTTCAAAAATTTTCAAGAGTTTAATGGGCACATCGTGTGACCTTAAATGGCGAGAGGCAGATGAAAAAGAACGGCTTTGGGTTGTTGATCCCACGCATCCTATCGCTGAAGGAATTGACTCATATTTTGAACTTGAAAAAGAAGAAATGTACGGAGAACATTTCGATATCCCATCACCAGACGAAACAGTTTTCATCAGTTGGTTTGAAGGTGGAGAAGTCTTTAGAAGTGGAGCAACTTTTAAAAGAGGAAACGGGAAAATATTTTATTTTAGACCGGGTCATGAAACCTATCCTACCTATTACAATATCAATGTGCAAAAGGTTATTAAGAATGCTGTGAAGTGGGCATTTAGCAGTAATACGCCAAGACATCAATATGGAAACGCACAACCATTAGAAGAAATATCAAAAAAATAATATTGGGAGTTGTCTACTTATGGATAAATTAAAAGTGGGTATTATTGGATGCGGTGGCATTGCATGTAACAGACACATTCCAGCTTTTCAAAATTTAAATCATTTAGTGGATGTTGTGGCAGTTCAAGATGTTGATTTAGCATTGGCAAAAAATGTTGCAAATGATTTTCATATTAAAAATATTCATGAATCATATTATACGATGTTTGAACAAGTTGATGCAGTAGCTATTTGTACACCAAATAAATTTCATGCGGAGATAAGTATTGCTGCTTTAGAAGCAGGAGTCAATGTATTTTGCGAAAAACCAATGGCCATGAATTTAACTGAATGTGAGGCTATGGTAGATGCCGCAAAACAAGCTGGTAAATTGTTGGCAATAGGATATCATTATCGCTTCACAGATGCAGCGATTACGGCAAAAAAAGCTATTGATAGTGGTATAGTAGGTGATCCTTTAGTTACCCGTGTACAAGCATTACGTAGACGTAAAGTCCCTGGATGGGGCGTGTTTACAAATAAAACGTTGCAGGGTGGCGGTAGTCTAATAGATTATGGTTGTCATATGCTCGATTTGTCACTTTGGTTACTAAACGACATTGAACCCAAAGAGGTGTTAGGTAAAACTTATAATCGTCTTAGCAAATTACCAAATCAATTGAATGATTGGGGACCATTTGATCATGAAAAGTTTGATGTAGATGATCATGTGACAAGCTATATATCTTTTAATGATCATTCAACACTTCAATTTGAGTGTTCATGGTCAGCAAATATAAAAGAAGACACAAAACACTTAAGTATTTCTGGCGTTGATGGCGGTCTGAATTTATATCCATTTGAAATATATCGACCTAAATTAGGGACTTATTTTACTGAACAAGCATATGCAGAACATGATGAAGGTATAGCGGCACAACGACAAGCTCAGAACTTTGTAAATAGTTGTCTTGGTAATGAAACACTTATCGTACAACCAGAACAAGCATTGAAAATAAATAAGATCATAGATGCAATTTATCGAAGTAGTGAAACTGATCAAAGTATTAAATTGAACGAGTTATAATGTTAAAGGAGGATTATTTATGAAAATTGGTGTGTTTTCTGTATTATTCCAAGATAAACAATTTGAAGAAATGTTAGATTATGTAGCAAATGCTGGAGTCAAAATGGTGGAAATAGGAACAGGAGGTAATCCTGGGAATCAATTCTGTCCAATGGATAACTTATTAGAAGACGAACTTCAACGTAATGCTTTCATTGAAACAATCCACCAACGTGGATTGGAAATTAGTGCTTTTAGTTGCCATAACAACCCAATTTCTCCTAATGAAAAAGAAGCCCAGCAAGCACATGATACTTTGTTTAAAACAATTAAATTAGCCTCACTTTTAAATGTGCCCGTAGTTAACACTTTTTCCGGAGTTGCAGGATCAGATGAAACAGCTAAATATCCAAATTGGCCTGTGACGCCATGGCCGACAGCCTATACTAAAATATTAGAGTGGCAATGGGAAGAAAAGCTTATACCTTATTGGAGAAAAGTTGCAGAATATGCTAAAGCAAATGATGTGAAAATTGGTATAGAATTACATGCTGGTTTTTTAGTACATACACCTTATACAATGTTGAAATTAAGAGCAGCAACTAATGAATATATCGGCGCTAATTTAGACCCTAGTCATTTGTGGTGGCAAGGTATTGAGCCAATTGCAGCAATTAAAATATTAGGGAAAGCAAATGCTATTCACCATTTTCATGCAAAAGACACATACATTGATCAAGAAAATGTAAGTATGTATGGTCTAACAGACATGCAACCTTATGGTAATGTGCAGACTCGGGCTTGGACATTTAGGACAGTAGGATACGGTCATAATACTCAGGTATGGGGAGATATGATTAGTGCATTAAGGATAAATGGTTACGATTATGTTGTAAGTATAGAGCATGAAGATCCTATCATGTCTATTGAAGAAGGATTTAGTAAGGCAGTGAATAATTTGAATTCAATTAATATTGAGCATCCTGCACCAGATTTATGGTGGACATAGAGATAAACATTTAATATTAGAATGAGCAAACCTTCGTCCAAACTCCATATGAAAAAACGACCACATTACAATGATTTTAGTTATAAGACAATTAAGTAAATATTAATAAGATCTCTGTTAAAATAGTGCCAAATAAGGAAGTGAGTTTAAATTTGACTTCTTGTTTGGCTTCTATTCCATTATGTAACTTAAAAGTTGCTAAATTAAGAACTTGAAATTTTTATTAAAAAGGGTAAAATAATTAGAGTTGTAGATGGAAAGAGACATGATATAGAAATGTCACATAAAATATATGTAACCTTAAATGAGATAAAATGATTGTTATTATAAATTGTTTGAATATGTGGAAGTCAATGATAAGGAAGGTGAGGGTATAATTGCAAAATAAATTTTTGATTTGTGATGATTGCCAAGCTGTAAATTGCAAAACTTTAGAAAAAAAGTTGACTAAATTAGACCCTGATGCTGAAATTGAAATCGGCTGTCAGTCATATTGTGGTCCAGGCCGTCGTAAAACGTTTGCTTTTGTTAATAATCGCCCGTTAGCGGCACTTTCAGAAGATGAGCTCATGGAAAAAGTGGTAAAACAATTACAAAAACCAAGAGATCCTGAAGAAGAAGAACGTTTGAGAAAACGAAATGAAGAACGTAAACGTCGTAAAGAAGAGCAAGATAGAAAACTTAAAGAGAAATTAGCGAAACGTAAAAGTACGCAATAAATTACATGAGTTTATAAAGTAATTACATAAAACGGATTTAACTTATTAGAAAATAATGGAGAAAAAGAATTACCCTAAAAGTGAGAATTAACCTTCTGACTTTTAGGGTATTTTTTTATAGATAGATCTAAAAGCAGTTTAGAATATAATTATTATTTGAGACGTTTAAGTATTAATTTTATATCAAATTAAGTTGTTTAATAAGCAAATTTATTTAGTTTTACAACGAAATCGTGCTAAATTTAAAATAGATTAAATTATCATATGTCTCATTATTAAAATTGTTAAAAATGGGTAGAGAAGAATGTGAATCATTATACTCATTATTTGAAATAGCAACTGATTATAAAAGACAAATCTAAGTAACAAACATAATGATTAAGTGAATTTTAAATTTCTGTGAAGGAGTTGGATAATATTGACTAAAAAAGTACAAATTGGAAAATCAGATGTTAAAGTAAATCCAATCGCATTTGGAGCTAATGCTGTAGGTGGGCATAATTTATACAACGATTTAGATGAAGAACAAGGTATGGAAACAGTACGTACTGCAATTAGAAATGGTATAACGTTAATAGATACAGCGTTTATCTATGGACCGGAACGTTCTGAAGAATTAATAGGAGAAACAATAAAAGAATTCACACGCGAAGAGTATGCTATTGCTACAAAAGGCGCACATTATTTTGATGATGATGGCAATGTGAAAATGTCAAATGACCCTGCGTTTTTAAAGGATCAAGTTGAACAAAGTTTAAAACGTCTGCAACTAGATTATATAGATGTTTATTATATACATTTCCCAGATGATAGCACGCCGAAGAATGAAGCGGTTGCTGCTTTAAAAGAACTTAAAGATGAAGGTAAAATCAAAGCGATTGGTGTGTCTAATTTTAATCTAGATCAACTAAAAGAAGCTAATAAAGATGGCTACGTAGATGTTGTACAAATGGAATATAATTTATTAAATCGAGAAAATGAACATATTTTTAATTATACAAGAGAACATCATATTACCTTTATTCCATATTTCCCACTAGTTTCTGGTTTATTAGCTGGAAAATATAATGAAAACACAACATTTGATGATCTTCGTGCAAAAAACCCTGAGTTTCAAGGCGAAAGATATAAAGAGAACTTAGCCAAAGTGGATCAATTACGTGGTATTGCTGATAATCATAGAGTTGATGTAGCTCATATTGTATTGGCTTTCTATTTAACTAGACCTTCTTTAGATATTGTTATACCTGGCGCAAAACGACCAAACCAAGTAGTTGATAATTTAACGACATTAGATGTGAAATTGACGGAAGATGAAATTAATAAAATAGAAGAATTATTTCCTGTAAAATAATGAATACAATAAGACAAGATAGAATTCAGTTTGTCTTATTTTTATATTTATAATTTTAATTCTAAAAATATGCATTTATAATATAGATAAAAGTTCTGATTTTGAGCAAATAATTTAATTTTTCAATCTATTTTGATTAAACTGTTTATAAACTAGACTTTTTAGTGTAGGATTATTAATTAAGTTTAGAACATTTATGGAATTGTATATTTATAACTTTTCATGTGATGTATTTTTAAATTAGTAGTAGAAGGAGATTATTATGATTACAGTGTTATTCGGGGGCAGTCGACCAGATGGAAATACTGCGCATTTAACTAAGATGGCCATAGCTGGGTATGACTACGAATGGATAGACTTAACAGAACATCAATTAAATCCTGTGAGAGACGTAAGACACGATAATACCACTATTGAATCATACGAAGATGATTACAAAACCATCATAGATAAAGTGTTAGCAAGTGATACAGTTATTATTGCTTCACCGATATATTGGTATAGCTTATCAGCATCAATGAAAGCGTTCATTGATCATTGGTCTGAAACGTTGATGGATCCAAGATATAAAGACTTTAAAGCAAAAATGGCAGAAAAAGATTTTAGATTGATTATTGTGGGCGGCGATTGCCCTAAAGTCAAAGCTAAACCTTGTATTACACAAGTGAAATATAGTTTGGAATTTTTAGGCGCAAGCTTATCGGGCTATATTATAGGCACGGCAGAAAGACCTGGAGACATAGAAAAAGATGTATACGCATTAACACGTGCCCAAGAATGGCAACAAACATTACAACATAAGTAAATATATAACAAATAGTTTAAGCCCGAGACATAATTACGTGTCTCGGACTTTTTAATCGCATAAGCAATAGATGTTTGAAATGAAAATGCATTATAACAAACTATTTGTATCAAGCGAGATAAAGTATTTTGAATACAAATATTATGTTATAATGTAGCTATTATTACCTATCTAAATAGGGGGAGAGCGACATGCAAGAAATTAGAAGAGCAACACCCGAAGATGTTGTGGGCATCAGAGATGTAGCAACGAAAGCTTGGTATAACACTTATTTGAATATTTACGCAGCTAAAACAGTTAATGAGCTATTGGCTGCTTCATATAATGGTCAACACTTACTTAAACGATTAGAAGATCAACTATTCTTAGTCGTAGAAGAAGATAATGAAATTATTGGTTTTGCAACGTTTATATATGGCACAGAATTATTTTTATCTGCACATTATGTGAGGCCATCGTGGCAACACCGTGGATATGGTTCGAAATTGTTAACTGAAGGATTAAATTATTTTGAAGGTAAATATGACGAAGTCTTTTTAGAAGTCGATAATAAAAATGATGAAGCAGTGTCATTTTATGAGCAAAAAGGCTTTGAAAAACTCCGTTCTTACACACATGTAATGTATGGAGAAGCAATGGATTTGGCATTAATGCGTAAAACACTAAAATAAGCTACGCAGTATAGATATGGATAGGAGAATGACATTGACTTTTACAACATACGCTACACAAAAATTACCAGAAGAAAAAGTGTTTAAAGACCCCATTCATAGGTACATTCATGTCAGAGATCAAGTTATTTGGGATTTAATTAAAACAAAAGAGTTCCAACGTTTGAGAAGAATCAAGCAATTAGGCACACTATATCTTTCATTCCATACAGCTGAGCATAGTCGGTTTGGTCATTCACTTGGTGTATATGAAATCGTGCGTAGAATAATCGATGATTCATTTGACGGACGAGAGGCATGGGATAACAATGATAGACCATTAGCCTTATGTGCAGCCTTACTACACGATTTAGGGCATGGGCCTTTTTCACATAGTTTTGAGAAAATATTTAATACAGATCATGAAGCTTTTACACAAGCAATAATCACTGGGCCAACTGAAGTTAACGACGTTTTAAAGCGCGTGTCAGAGGATTTTCCACAACAAGTAGCTGATGTAATTAATAAAACACATAAAAATAAATTAGTAATCTCGATGATATCTTCTCAAATTGATGCAGATAGAATGGATTATTTACAACGAGATGCTTATTTTACAGGTGTATCTTATGGACAGTTTGACATGGAACGCATATTAAGACTGATGAGGCCTTCTAAAGATGAGGTTCTTATTAAAGAGAGCGGTATGCACGCCGTTGAGAACTTTATCATGAGTCGCTATCAAATGTATTGGCAAATATACTTTCATCCGGTAAGTAGAGGTGGCGAAGTCTTATTAAACAACTGTTTAAAACGCGCGAAACAATTGTATAACGAAGGTTACACATTTAAGATGCATCCGACTGACTTTATACCTTTCTTTGAAGAGTCAATGACAATTGAGCAATACGTTGATTTAGATGAAGCTGTTGTATTATATTACTTAAAAGCTTGGGTAAAAGAAGATGACCCTATATTGAGTGATTTATCTCGTCGTTTCATTAATCGCGACTTATTTAAATATATGCCATTTGATGGCTCTATTATAACGATTACAGAACTAACGGATTTATTTATTCAAGCAGGGATTGATCCAAACTATTATTTCGTCAGCGAGTCTTTTTCAGATTTACCATATGATTACGATAGACCAGGTTCTGATAGAAAACCTATTCACCTGCTAAAAAGAAATGGTAAGACTCGGGAAATAAGTAGCCAATCATTGGTTATCCATAGTATTACAGGTATTAATAGAGAAGATTATAAATTATATTATCCTAAAGAATTAATTTCTCAAATAGAAGATGACCAAATAAAGCATGCTATTAATAGCATTTTAGATGAGTTGAATTAGCTTTAAGTGGAATTGTAGCATGTAAGTTAAATAATAACTACATAGTAATTTTGTAGACATTGGAATCTATAATGAAAATTCAAATATACAACTAGATTACATATGATTTACGTTTATACTTAACACAACAAAACATCACTGTTAAACTCAATAGTTAATAGCCAATCATTGATTAAACTCAATAACTATTATAAATTAAATGAAAATGTGGGAGGTGTGCGATAATGGCTGAAAATAAAGGGTTTAAATTCAATATTATCAAAAATGATCCACTAGACGGACATAAGGGTACAAATATAGGTTCAATTAGTTTAGACAACGTAGCACCTGTCTTTATAGATGTACAAAATAAAGAAGCTTTTATTGATATAGGTGGTATGCACGCACGTTCGAGCGTTGAAAAAGGCGTTAAATGGATTAAAGAAAAAGAAGTAGTAGAAGGTGAAGAAGCTAAACCATATTGGTTATGTTGGGTTACAACTGAAAGAGGAGAAAATGGTCCTTACTATGCCGGTGTTACAGCTTGTTACTTATTGGTGAACAAGGGTATACGTAGAGGGTATAAGAGTATGCCTGAACATGTTAATATGATGGATAAATCAATGAAACATCAAATCGAAATAGACCATATTGGAGAAGAAAATAAAGCTGTGTTAAGAGAATTTCTTGAATCACATGATGCGGAGATGTGGCGTAATTCTGAAGCAATATTACATGAAACTTTAGAAAGTAAATAATTAATTTTATTGGGAGATGGTTAAGCCTTAAATTAAGGTGTTGCTATCTCCCTTTCTCTATATAAGTTCAGCGAAGTGAAGGATTGGCTTGAAATTGATACGCTGCTGATTTCTAGAGTAGTTACTTTTATCATATTTAAAAAAGATGATTTATTTCAAGTGTGTATAATAACAGGAGTTTGTTTATATAATTCCTTTATTTTGTATATATATACGTTATATCGACAAAATGATTCTATGATAAAATCGTTTTATCAACTGTAATGCATATATTAAGTATGCTATAATGGTGTGTATTATTTTAAAAGATTAGGGTGAAACGTACATTGGAAAACAATGTTAATATCCAAACTAAACAAGTTGTTAAACAATTTGACAATAAAGAGAAATTTAATGTGAATACACGAGGCACATGGCAAAAACGAAACGCTGAATTTATACGTTATCAAGAAGAAGTTAATGAAATGACTGTAAATGTGACAGTTAAAATTGAAGAAACTGGTGTGAAAATTATTCGTAAAGGTGATATCAATATGAATCTTCATTTTGTTGAAGGTGAAGATACAATTACTTTATACGAAATTAGTGGTGGTCGGATACCGTTAACTGTACGTACACATTCTATTTTACACTTTGTATTAGATGATGGCGGTAAGTTAAAAGTGCATTATGATTTAATTCAAGATGAAGAAAAAATGGGTTCTTACCAATATGAAATTATTTATAAGGAGACGCCGTAAATGAATATAATTGATCAAGTGAAACAAACATTGATTGAAGAAATCAATCATAGTATACAGCAAGCGCAACTCGCAGACGCAAGTGAAATTCCAGAAATTAAAGTTGAAATCCCTAAAGATACTTCAAATGGTGATTATTCAACGAACATTGCAATGGTTTTAACAAAGATTGCGAAACGTAATCCACGTGAAATTGCTCAAGCAATCGTAGACAACTTAGATACAACTGCAGCTAATGTTGAAAAAGTACAAATTGCTGGACCTGGTTTTATTAATTTCTATTTAGATAATGCTTATCTAACAGCTATCATTTCAGAAGCTATAGATAAAGGCTTTGAATTTGGAAGCACAGAAGAAAAAAATGGTAAAAATATATTACTAGAATATGTGTCAGCAAACCCAACTGGAGATTTACACATCGGTCATGCGCGTAATGCCGCTGTTGGTGATACACTAGCCAATATTTTAACTGCAGCGGGTTATAATGTAACTAGAGAATATTACATTAACGATGCTGGTAATCAAATTACAAATTTAGCACGTTCTATTGAAGCACGCTATTTTGAAGCGCTTGGTGATTACTCATTTGAAATGCCAGAAGGCGGATACCACGGAAAAGATATTATTAATATTGGTAAAGATTTAGCTGAAAAACAGCCAGAATTAAAAGACCTAGATGAAGAAACGCGTATTAAAACATTTAGAAAATTAGGCGTCGATTATGAAATGGAAAAATTAAGAACAGATTTAGCTGATTTTAATACTCATTTTGATAGTTGGTTCAGTGAAACGACTTTATATGAAAAAGGCGAAATCACAGAAGTACTTAATAAGATGACTGAACTTGGTTATACTTACGAAAAAGATGGTGCGACATGGTTACGTACTACTGATTTTAAAGATGATAAGGACAGAGTATTAATCAAAAATGATGGTAATTATACTTATTTCTTACCAGATATTGCATATCACTTTGATAAAATTGAGCGTGGTAATGACACTTTAATCAATTTATTCGGTGCTGACCATCATGGTTATATCAATCGTTTAAAAGCTTCACTTGAAACATTTGGTGTGGATAGTGAACGCCTTGAGATACAAATTATGCAAATGGTGCGTTTAATGCAAGATGGACAAGAAGTTAAAATGAGTAAACGTACAGGTAATGCCATCACGTTACGTGAAATTATGGACGAAGTGGGCGTAGATGCAGCACGTTATTTCTTAACAATGCGTAGTCCTGATACGCACTTTGATTTTGATATGGAACTTGCTAAACAAGAATCTCAAGACAATCCAGTTTATTATGCACAATACGCACACGCGCGTATTTGTTCAATATTGAAACAAGCGGCTGAAAGAGGTATAACACCTTCTAAAGACGCAGATTATTCACTTATTACAAATGACAAAGCAATTGATTTGTTGAAAAAAATTGCTGAATTTGAGACTACGATACAAAGTGCGGCTACGAATAGAGCGCCACATAGAATTACAAATTATATTCAAGATTTGGCTTCACATTTCCATAAGTTTTATAATGCTGAAAAAGTGTTGACAGATGACGAAGATAAGACAAAAGCACTTATTGCGTTAGTAGATGCAGTGAGAATTACATTGCACAATGCGCTTGATTTAGTTGGTGTGACTGCACCAGAATCAATGTAGTGTGTAAATAAAAGAGAGCTAGTATGAAATTTGTTGTTTTTGATTAGGCTGATGTTAGCTTACTTAAAAAATAACAAACCGTGCTAGCTCTCTTTATTGTGTTAAAATTTCAAGAAAGAAAAAAATAATTAGGGGAAGGTTCAAGTGAATTTAGACACCAAAACGTTATATCGTGAATTATATAATCACATGGGTCCACAAGGTTGGTGGCCTGCTGATACAAAGGTTGAAATAATGCTAGGCGCAATTTTAGTTCAAAATACGAATTGGAGAAACGCTGCTTATGCAATTGAATCTCTTAAACTTAATACGTCATTAGAACCACAACAAATACTAAATTTAGAAATTGATGTTCTACAAAAGGTTATAAAGTCTAGTGGATTTTACAAGAGTAAAGCACAAACGATTCATGCTTTATTGAGCTGGTTAGAGCAATTTGATTTTGATTATGAAGCCATTAACAAATATTTCCAAGCAAATCTTCGTAAGGCATTGTTAAGTATAAAAGGTATTGGCAGTGAGACAGCAGATGTTTTACTTGTCTATATATTTGGCGGTATTGAATTTATACCGGACAGTTATACGCGAAGAATATATTATAAATTGGGTTATGATCATACTACGAGTTATGAAAAGCTTAAAAAACATGTCATATTGCCAGATAACTTTACGATCCAAGATGCAAAGGAATTTCATGCATTGTTAGATAATTTTGGTAAAGCATACTTTAACGGTGGCGGAACAAACAAAGTTGATTTTTTAGAAAAATATTTTGTGCGATGACTTTAATTTGAAAAGATTTGTATGTGAACATGATGATTTGATCAAGTTATTCCAATACGTTGACATCAGATTATAAACTTTATTAGAAGCATCTGTAAAACTATCCGCTACCTTCATGGAATTATGTCAATATCTGTCTGAACTCGGAACGAAATACTTAAAAAATAATTAAAAATGTATTGGAATTTGGTATGATAAAAGAAAATTGATAATAGGAGTTAAAGAAATGAAAAAGCAATTTAAAATAGTATGTCTTTTTATTGTTATGTCTATGCTTTTAGTAGCATGTGGTACAAATTCTAATCAATCAGAAAAAAATGAGCAATCAGAAAATCATAATTATAAGCGAATTGTATCGTTGATTCCAAGTAACACTGAAATTTTATATGAATTAGGTTTAGGCGACAGTGTGGTTGGTGTTTCAACTGTAGATGATTATCCAAAAGAAGTGAAAGATAAAAAGCGCTTTGACGCGATGAAGTTAAATAAAGAAGCATTGTTGAAGGCTAAACCTGATTTGATTTTAGCGCATGAATCCCAAAAGTCTACGAGTGGTAAAATACTCAATTCACTAAAGGAAAATGGCGTGAAAATTGTATATGTCAAAGATGCTCAATCCATTGATGAAATGTATAAAACATTTCAACAAATAGGGGAAGTCACAGGTAAGAATAAAGAAGCTAAGGAACTTGTAAAAGAAACAAAAGCAAATATTAAAGAAGTTAAAGCATCTATTCCTAAAGATGCTAAAGCCCAAAAAGTATTTATGGAGGTATCATCTGAGCCGGAAATATATACTGCAGGCAAGGAAACTTTTTTTGATGATATGCTCAATCAATTAAAAGTAGATAACAGTTTTTCTAACTTAACAGGATGGCAAAAAGTTAGTAAAGAAGATATCATTAAGAAGAATCCTGATATTTTGATATCAACGATGGGGATTTCAAAATCAGAATATGAAAAAGTTATTGATCAACGTGGTGGTTTTAACGAAATTAATGCGGTAAAAAACAATAATATTGAAGCGATAAATGGAGATCAAATTTCGCGTCCAGGGCCGAGAATCGATGACGGATTGAAAGCGTTGAGAGATGCCATTTATAAACAATAAAATAGTAGATATTGATAATAGGATGTAATTACCATAGGGCGTATTAAACATAACACCTCATGAGTATTACATATTTCCTTGTTGGAATGTAAACCATTGATGTTAGTCATAAGTTGTGAGAGACGGAACATAAATCTAAGTAAAAGTTTAGGTTTATGTTTCGCTCTCTTTTTATAATTTAACGAAATTCATACGATTAAATATAGTGTTAATGGATTATAGGTGGTATTGTAATAGTTGAAATATGTAAGTGAAAGCGTGGCTTGGAAGGAAATGAGATATTATAAAGCAATCATCATATGGTTAATACTTCTTATAACAAGCATTTTATTAAGTTTGATGTGGGGAATTGGACATGTGAGTGACGCATTATCCCAAACGATTTTATATCAAGTGAGAATGCCGAGAATGTTGCAAGCATTATTAGCAGGAGTAGGCTTAACATTAGCGGGCCATATGTTTCAAACGTTGCTAAATAACCCGTTAGCAGATAGTTTCACTTTAGGTCTCGCAAGTGGTGCAACGTTTGGCTCAGGTTTAGCTGTTGTCATAGGTGTTTCCTTTATATGGTTGCCGATGTTTTCAGTAGTATTTAGTATCATTACGCTAATCTTAGTTATTGCTTTAACTACAGCCATGTCAAAAGGCTATCCAATTAGAACATTAATATTAGCTGGAATTATGATAGGCGCACTCTTTAATGCGTTCTTATATGTTTTGATTATATTTAATCAAAGTAAAATGAAGAATATAGTAAATTATATGTTTGGCGGGTTTTCATCTGCAGAGTACAATGAAGTCATTTATATTGGTATTGTAACCCTCATAAGTGTGATCATACTATTTGGTATGATTTCTAAAATAAAGTTATTACAACTTGGAGATTTACGTGCGCAATCATTAGGACTAAATGTGAAAAGTGTGACATATATGCTATTGTTAATTGCTTCAATTATGACTGCAGTGATTGTGGCATATGTGGGAGTTATTGGATTTATTGGAATGGTCATTCCTCAACTTGTAAGAAGAAATAGTGTACATTATAATTTAGGTCAACAAATGGTACTGAACATGCTGATAGGTGGTACAATTATGGTACTCTCAGATTGGTTGGGGAGCACGTTGTTAGACCCTTTCCAAATACCAGCTAGTATTATTTTAGCTTTACTTGGTATTCCAGTATTATTTTATATTATGATAACACAATCGCGTGTTCATGGTTAGATAGTGCTATTTAAAAAATATAAAGCAAAATTTGCTTGTTTGAAAAAATGTTTATAAAGAAGGTTATGATGATGGACTTAACACAAGTTAAAGCGGTCGTATTTGATTTAGAAGGTACACTTTTAGACCGAAAAAAATCACGTGAGAAATTTATTGAAGAGCAATATGAGCGATTCCATGATTATTTGGTGCGCATTCAACTTGAAGATTTTAAAAGAAAATTTATTGAGCTAGATGATGATGAAGATCATGATAAACCAGAACTGTATAAAGCAATTATTAAAGATTTTCACGTTGATCGGTTAACTTGGAAAGATTTATTTCATGACTTTGAGATGCATTTTTACCGTTACGTCTTTCCATATTACGATACATTATATACTTTAGAAAAATTGACAAACAGTGGTTATTTAACAGGTGTCATAGCTAATGGTAAATCTAAAATCAAACAATACCGAATGCATGCATTAGGTGTAGAAGATGCTATTAACTACTTATCCACTTCAGAAACTGTTGGATATCGCAAACCACATCCGAGAATTTTTGAAGATATGTTAAACCAATTAGGCACAAAACCAGAAGAGACTATGTATGTGGGTGATGACCCCTTAAATGATGTAGCACCAGCAAGAGCGATGGGCATGATTAGTGTCTGGTTTAAAGAAGAGGAAATAGTTGATGTAGAACCTTTACCTGAAGAAGTAGACTTTACAATTAATACAACTGAAGAGCTGTTATCTATATTACCTATTGCAAAGAAAGGGAGATAATTATGAATCTATTTACAACAAGAGATGGTGTAGCATTAAATTATAGAACGAGTGGTGAAGGCAATGTGATAGTGATGGTACACACTGCTTTAGACAATTTAACTGTTTTTAATGATATTGAAGAAAAATTTAATAAACATAATCAAGTTATATTAGTAGATTTACGAGGCCATGGTTATTCAGATAAACCAAATGAAATTAATTTTGAAACATATGCAGAGGATATTAAAGCGTTATTAGATCACTTATATGTAACTCAATGTGCATTTATCGGTCATGAATTAGGTGCTTCTGTTGCAGTATCATTTGCATCATTATATCCAGATATGACAAGTTCATTAACATTAATCAATCCAACTTTATTAAGTGATATGTCGCCTGAGGAACGTTTGTATCGTAAGCACGCTGACCTAATTAGAAATTGGGATAAAGAAGCACAACAAAAATTCCTAGATAAGCATTTATATTATTCTAAACGCAAAGCTAAAAAATTCTTAAAACAAGTAGATGATACCAATAGCATTGCAACAAAATCAGAATTAAATGCTGTAAAAGCCTCGTTTAATAATAACGATATTATGCGTTACTTAAGTGCTGTTAATGCACCAACTTTAATTGTTGCTGGGCAACATGGCGCGAGAACTACCGTTGTTGAAGCAAAAGAAGTAGGCGACTATATAGGAGAAGTGAAGTTTGAAGTTTTTACAGCATCAGGGTTATACCCATTTGTAGAAGAAAAAGAAAAATTTGTAAATGTTGTAACTGAATTTATTAAAGAAAATGAACCAGCAACGTTGTATTAAAATACAGTATTGTAAGCAAACCAAAAGCTAATTATAGCATTTGGTTTGCTTTTTTATTTGAAGCCAAAATGTGAAGCGTGATTCGTTAGAATGCCATTATTGTGGTAGGAACAGATGTTATTAGATAATAATATGAAAGGGTTGGTGTTGGTCGAGGATTGTGAAAATGAGATCATTTCATCCATCTAATGATTAATAATATAATTTAGAGACGCTAACATTTAATTGTTACTTTGATTACAGATAGGTAGTTTTTTGTAATATTTTTGTAACACCACTGTTATTTTAGTAATATTTATAGTACAATATAGATAAGCACAAGATAACTTATATATACAGAAGGAGAGAGTGCTTATGAAAAAAGTATTTGCAGCAGTCCTAGTTTCAGGTTTAGCGATCTCTGGATTTAGTACAGGTAGTGTTGAGGCAGCATCAGGTAACTCTATCCAAAGTGTTAAATCACTTCAACAAGGAGACACAACGCTAGAAGGTGTTAAAATAGGTGCTTCTATACAAAGCGTATTGAGTGAAAATAATGCACCAATTTATTCATATAGTCCTGATGGTAATGAACATTATTATGAATTTAAAAAAGATAACGGTGTGCTTGTTGTGACGGCAGACGGTAAGAAAAACAAAGGTAAAATTACCCGTGTTTCTATGAGTTACAATGATACGAATGGCCCAACATATAAAGATGTTAAGTCACAGGTAAGTAAAAATGCTGTTACACGTGAACATTATAATAATGTCACTGGTAACTTTGGCTATGTACAAGATGATGAATTATCTTATCAATTTAGTTCAGCATCACCAAGTGATAAAGATATCAAACTATATCGTATAGATATGGGGAAATAACATTTACTTTGTAACATTTTAACGAATTGTGTGGTAGCGAATTAGAATTTTAATGGTTGAATAGTGTGACTTTAAAAAGTGGTTCTTTAAAGTAGTACTTAAACTACCAATATTAATTGAGAGGCTAAGACATTTATTAATGTCTTAGCCTCAATTTATTGTTAAAATAGGGAGTAATGTGAGACTATTAACTGAATTAAAGGTTAAACAATTTTAATGATTTTAAAATAACGGTCATTACATAAATTAAAAAATGATTCAAAGGAGCCAATCATGAGAGTTAACGACAAAGTTTTAGTAGAAAATATAAATGACTATTTTACTCATAAAGGGCTTTCTCCCAATTTAATAGATGATATTAAAGAGAAACTAAAAAGAGATTTAAAAAAATCCGAAGCAAAAGATGAAGATTATATAGAATATAGACGTAAATCACCGGCTGAAATTATATTAACTATACAACGTAATTTATTCACTTTACAATTGAATCCTATCATATTTTTTATTGTGAATTTTATCTTGTTATCTTACTTATATGATAAACAGTATGTACCATTCCAAGCAGCTACAGGTACTTCTATTTTTTATTGTTTAGTGATTTTACCAATTTCAATTTTTATATATTTAAGGATTGATTGGAAGAATTATCTATATAGTAATAAATTCGAAATGGTTATAGGATTAGGCGTCGCTGTTGTATCGATGGTTCTTGTTGTGTTACAAGGATTTAATATCAATTTAGGTATTGTTGCTGTTACAATTTATGCACATCAAGCCGTGTTTTTTATCGGAATTTTATTTAGTATATCAGGTCTGTATTTTAGAAGATTAGAATTTACAGGTATTGGTTTACTATTATGTCAAAAGACAATTGATGCCATGATAAACAACTCAAGTATTACACAAATTGCCTCTATAGTTATTTGGATTTTACTACTTATTGTAATTATTTATTACACTATTCGAATTTCTTCACGAAACTAATATCAATTTTTTGGATTAATTAAAAAGTAAACTGAAACACGTGCCGTTTATTCAAAGTCTTATGACTACAAAATGGGACGTGTTTTTATTGTACCTAAAGTATTTATAAAATATATCAGATTATAAAATAATTAAAAATAAAAAATGTAGCATACGCACTTTAAAATTGGGGTATATTACTTTTGTAAGGGGAGGTGACCCATAATGAAAAAATTAGTAACAAACTGTAACAACGAGATTGCTTACATCCGAGAGGGTCAAGGTTTTCCTATTATATTAATCCATGGACTCGATGGTAATATGGCTTCGTTATTTAGTTTGAAAGAAGAATTAAAGCAACATTACGAAGTTATTGTTTACGATGTTAGAGGTCACGGTAAATCATCTAAACCCAATTCATTTAATTTAGAAGATCATGTAGAAGATTTAAGGGGATTGATGACAAAATTAGATATTTCAACGGCGCATATTATTGGGCATGATATGGGTGGTTTGATTGCAAAACATTTTAGTGATAGATATAACTCGATGGTAAAGACGCTGACATTGATAGCTTGTAATTTAATCGATAGCGTACATGGATTGAATAAATTGATGATTGAGCATCAAGATGAAATTGAAGGTTTCGATAAATCAGAATCACTTATTTTATTGTTACCGTATATGTATCAAGCAGAAGATAAGGCAAAAAGATGGTTCCAAAACCAATTAATCTATAGCAGACAATCGGCAGAAGATAGTGCTGTAGCCACGAGAGCGTTAATGGAATTTCCAGTATTTAATAAAGATGTCGTTATTAAAAATACGGATACACCCACATTAATTATTAATGGGAAGTATGATCCGTTAGTTCCTAATGAAGTAATAGAAAAGTATCATTATGCATTTACTTCATTACAAATGATAGAATTTGAACATTCTGGACATGCACCTCATATAGAAGAGCCAAAGCATTTTTTAGATGTTTATAGTGAATTTATAAATGCTACAGAATATCAAAAATATTAAAGTGCTATTTTTGGTATTCTGTCCTTTATACATTGTTTTAATGGTAAGCACTTGAAAAACATGACTTACATAAAAACAAGCCTAAGACATGATTTATCATGTCTTAGGCTTGTTTTTAATTTGCATAGGCTGATTTAAATGAAATAAGCGCTTCTAACAAGCGCTGTAAGCTTCTTATTAATCAGTTATGTCTAACTAGAGTGGTTTAGAGACTACATTTGAAAAATAAAGTTTCCATCGCTCTAATTCTGTTAATGAAAAGTTTATACTTCGTTATCGTCGTTTGCTGCTTTAATGCGATCGTTAACACGTGATAATAACTCATTAATTTTCTTACGTTGTTTTGTGTTTACTAAAATTAATACAGTTCTTTCATCATGTTCATTACGTTTTTTATCGAAGTAATCTTCTTGTGATAAGTTTTTAACTGCTTTAACAACTTGAGGTTGTTTATAGTTTAAGTGGTTAATGATATCTTTTAAATAATATTCTTCACTTTCATGTTCGCTGATATATGTTAATACAGCAAACTCCTCAAAACTTACAGAAAATTCCTTTTTGATAATACCTTTTAATTTATCAGCGTAAGTAACCATAGCTAATAATTCAAAACAATCATTGATTTTGGTGATAGCCATCCTATTATTCCTCCCTAATTCTATATGCCCAATCAAATATACATATTAAAAATGTTTTTGTATAATTATTTGTCTTAATTCAAAGTGTAAAACAAAGCGTTTATCATAATCTATGGCTTAATTATATTTGGGTAAAATATATTAAAACCACTATTATTTAGTTTATTATAACTAAATAAAAATAGAAAGTAAACAAAAAACTGTTTAAGCGTTACGTAAATGATTTCAGATATTAATTCAATTCTATACATACCAATGATTGAATTGAAATTAATATATCTTTGTTTCAATTTGTTGTAATTTGATAAAAATAGTAAATAAGCGTTTTGTATTTAAAGGTAATTACTATTTATACCGTGTACATCTAATTTTTAGACGGCACTGTATCAACGTTTCTAGCGATTATGTCGCCTTGTTTTAAACCTTCAAGAATTAACACATCTTTTCTATTACCTATATTTTGTGGTTTGATAACCCGTTTAATAAATTTTTTATTTCTTTGTAAGAAAACAAATTTATTATCATATATTGCGGACTTTGGTATTACAATTTTTTTATTAGGTTTTTCAATATTATAATGCCTGCCATATAATCCTTTGGAGTTAGTAGTTATTTCTATATTATATTGTGAATATTTAGCTGCAGGATCAAATTGTCTTGGTAATTTAGAAATATACGTTATTTTACCAGTGAAACTTTGTTGGCTGTCATCTTTAAGCAATACTTTATCATTTTCATGCAATTGTGCTATAAGCGATTCAGAAACAACAGACTTGATTATAGCATTAGAATTAAAAATTTGCAGAATAAGTTCTTTATCTTTAGTAGGGAAATTTTGGTTTATATGGATGTTACCATCAAAAGGTGCATATATAACGGTGCGTAACGTTGATTGTAATGATTCAATTTCTGACTGAGTTCGGCTGATTTCATTATTAATAATTGACTGTGATCGCGTTTTTTTTTGTTTTAAGTGTGAAAGATATTTTTGTTTGTTAGCAATGAGACGTTCGGTGTTTGGATTGTAATATTCGTAGAGGGGTTGATGTTTTTTTACAGCGTCATTATTTTTTATAAACCAATTATGAATATAACCTTTATCTGTTTCTAACAGTAACTTTGTTATTTGGGTTGGGGACTGTATGCCTGAAAAGTGATAGGAGGGTTCATATCTAATTTTAATTGTTTCTATGTGAGAATTTGTCTGATTAGGGGATATTGATTTTAAATAATACCAACAAAATAATGCCATACTACTTAAAATTACTAATAATGTGAGTAATACGAAAAACTTTCGCAATGAGGTCACCTCTTGTTATTAATATGGTTTGATTATACAGTGAAAGTGACTTAATGTGCTATAAAAAAAGTGCGTCATTTACAGTTTGATAAAAGTAAATGATGCACTATCACAATTTTAAAATAATCTTAGCAATATAATACCAATCATAATGGCTATAATCCCTGAAACTTTACGTGGTGTTACTTTATTAACATTCGTGCCTAAGAGACCGAAATGATCTATGATGATACCCATTAGCATTTGACCTAGCATAACAATAATTGTTGTTAGCGCAGCACCTAAATGTGGCATCAAGATAATATTTGTTGTTACGAAGATGACACCTAATATGCCACCGATAAAATAAATAGGTTTTAACTTGCCTTGTCTATTATTAAAAGTCGCAACTTTAAGACTTTTGTTAAATATCAGTGTCAATATAAACAATACAATGGTTCCAACTGTAAAGGATACGAGTGATGCCATTATTGATGAATGTAGTTGCTGACCCAATGCACTATTAATAGCTGTTTGGATAGGTGGGCAGAAGCCAAATATAAAGCCAATAATAAGCCAGATATATACCGTTGAAGATTGGGCTTTGTCTTTAGGGTCTCGTCGGACATAATTCATAAGTAAAATGCCGAAAATTAAAAAAAGGATTCCTAAGACTTTGAGTAAGGTGAAAGGATGTTTATCGGCGCCGAACCATCCAAAGCTATCGATTGCCACGCCCATTATAATTTGACCTGCTACAGTCATGACGACTGTTAAAGAAGCACCTAAACGAGGTAAAAGTAATAGATTGCCTGTTAAGAAAATAACACCTAGCATACCACCAACAAACCATTGATAATTCAATGATTGATTACTATAAAATTGCCCCGTAAAGACATGGGGATTAATAATAAGATTAATTAAAATTAAAAAAAGAGTTCCTGTTGCAAATGAAATCGTTGATGCATAGAATGAAGATCTTGTATATAAACTCAATCTAGAATTGATTGAAGTTTGAAACGGAACTACCATGCCTGCAACAATACCAATGATATATAAGAGAACCATTAAATCACGCTTTCCTTCGAGATAACTATATTATAAAGGAAAGATTAATGTATGCATACATTTAAATTAGCCGCAGAAATATATGCATATCAGAGAAAATAATGTACACAACAAACAAAGTATAATAAAATACGTATGTTGATGTTTTTTAGATAATAAAAATTAACAAATTTAATGTATTTTGAATAATGAAAGTAATTTTAGAAGTGAGTGACTATAGATATTGAAACAACTTTCCATAATTCGTCTTTTAGATGAGGAAACTTTTTTTGTTGGCGCAGGCAGTAACGATCAAATAAAAAAGAATCAATTTATAGAAGTGTTGAATCCTAGACGGACCTATAAAAATTTAGCTCAAATTGTTGAAGTATATGATAAATATTCAATGTGCAAAAAATTGGGTAAGAAGAAGATATTTTTTGGTGATACCGTTAGACTAAGACCTTCGAGAGATTAATGATAGATTAGAATAGAAAAGTAGTCAGTTGATTATATGATGTGACATTTATTATTAACCAGTAAAAAGGCCTGAAACATTTGTTTCAAGCCTTTTTTACGTAATGGTTTTAATTATAGTCCATTACGTCGTAGTTACTAGATAATTAATTTTCAAATATAAGTTTAGTAGATTTATCTATAATTTGTGCAGCATGCACTGTTTTAGGAATACCTGCTTTCGGTCTCAAAATATCCAACTGAATTAATTTGGCCATACCTTCTTTAACGGCAGATTCGTTTATAAAGTGCTCAACTTTGGGTATTTGTAATTTGACTGTCTTATTAACAGCATCGTTGAAAATAAGTTCTAACGTTTGTGACATATTTTGTGTCCTCCTTAATTAATCGTTTCTGTCTTAATGACTTCAAGTTTGTCAAATCGTTCTCCTGTGATTTTTTCGATAATGGATTTGAAGCTTTTAAGTTGTTCAGGTGTTACGTCTGTATTTAAATTAGTGAAATGACGTTTAATTTGACTAGCTTTACCATTTTTGTCGAACAATGTGCGCGATAATGTGACTGCGAGTTGACTTATATTATTCATTATAATTAACCTCCTTTCACTATATATATCGACTGAGAATAGCAAAACGGTCAAAAAAATTTTAAAAATTTGTATTAAACACTTCCATGTGACATAAATATCATATATCATTAAATAAGAAACATTTATGGTGTGAGAGGTGTAAATATGAATCAAGTAGATCCTATCAGGGATATTGAAGAAATTAAATCAATGTATAAAGTATTGAGCTGTAAGTCTAGACGGGATTATTTACTGTTTAAATTTGCAATACATACAGGTGTTAAACTATCTGAATTATTGAATTTATGTGTGAATGATGTCAAAGGAGCAGACGATCACATAAAATTATATTGGCTAGAAGACCACGCCCCAAACATTTATATCAAGTTACCTGATGATTTAAGAAAGGAGTTATTTGATTATATAAATGAAGAAGGTCTAAAGGAAAATCAATTGTTGTTTCAATCAAATAGAACGTTTAAAGGTTTATCGAGGCAACAAGCTTATCGAATTATACATGCGGCTGCTAACGACTTAGGGATGTTGCATATTGGTTTGACCACTTTGAGAAAAACATTTGCATATCATGCTTATCAATCAGGTATATCTATATCTATTATTCAAAAATACCTCGGACATCAAACGACTTATGAAACGATGAAATTTATAGGTATTTCTACAAAGAAGAGCAATACCACAATAGCTTTAAATTTATAAATTATAATTAAAGGGGGAATACGATGAGTTTAGTCTATCTACTTGGAGCTTTATTTTTAATAATGTTACTTTTATTAGTAACAATGGCTATACCTAAAATCCAAAGATTTACAGGTCATATTGCACTCTTAGCACCCATCGTTGCCTCTATATACTTTTTATGGCAATTACCACAAGTAATGCACGGTCATTTTGTATCAGTAAAAATACCGTGGCTTACATCGTTGGACATAAATATAGATTTTAGATTGGATGGCTTAAGTTTATTCTTTAGCTTGTTGATTTCGCTTATTGGATTAGCGGTATTTTTCTATGCTACGCAGTATCTATCAAAAGAACATGATAATTTACCACGTTTTTATATATATTTATTACTTTTTATGATTAGTATGTTAGGCGTAGTGACTGCAAATAATACCATTTTAATGTATGTATTCTGGGAATTAACGAGTGTCTCTTCATTTTTACTAATTGCATATTGGTATAGTAAAGGTGAGAGTCAATTTGGTGCGATTCAATCGTTTATGATTACAGTGTTTGGTGGACTTGCTTTATTAGTAGGATTCATCATGGTCTATACTGTCACAGGTACGAATTCTATATCTTCTATTATTGAACAAAGCGATAAGATTGCCGAAAGTAATCTTTTTATTCCAATTGTTATATTATTCTTAATCGGTGCATTTACAAAGTCAGCACAGTTTCCGTTCCACATATGGTTACCAAAAGCAATGGCTGCACCTACACCAGTAAGTGCTTATTTACACTCTGCAACAATGGTTAAAGCAGGTATTTTCTTATTATTTAGGTTTACACCATTATTAGGATTGAGTGATTTTTATATTTATTGTGTGACATTTATTGGTCTAATCACCATGATATTTGGAGCAGTAAACGCAACGAGACAGTTTGATATGAAAGCTATATTAGCTTATTCAACAATAAGTCAATTAGGTATGATTGTTGCCATGGTTGGTTTAGGGGGCGGATTTGCACAACATCCTACTGGTGCATTATCTGAAGCATACGGATTTATCTTATTTGCAGCATTATTCCATCTTATGAACCATGCACTATTTAAAGGTGCATTATTCATGGGTGTAGGTATTATTGATCATGAAACAGGTACGAGAGATATCCGTCGATTATCTGGATTAAGAAAGGCGTTTCCAATCACACACATCGTTATGTTATTATCAGCGTTCTCTATGGCTGGAATACCATTTTTAAATGGATTCCTCAGTAAAGAGATGTTCTTTGATGGCCTAGTTAGTGCAGTTGAACTACCTCAATTTAATCTTTCATTAACTATAGTGATAACAGTTATTGGGGTTTTAGCAAGTATCTTTACTTTAATATATTCAGCTTACATGATTAAAGAAGTGTTCTGGGGAGATTATCAAAAAGCAGATTTACCGATAACATCACCGCATGAGCCGTTTGTCTTTACTCTACCTTCTGCAATTATGATGATTTTATTACCGGTTATCTTCTTTGTCCCAAATGTTTTTGGACATCATGTTATTTTACCGGCATTACGAAGTATCACAATTGGAGAAAAAGTAGATAATGTGGCGCCACATATTGCTCAATGGCATGGCTTCAATTTACCGCTCATATTAAGCATTATTGTAATAGTTGTTGGGTTTACGATGGCCTTTAAAATAAATTGGAAAAATTATGCTGACAAACTTAAGGTGAAATCTATCACCGACTTATATATAGGTTCATATAATCAATTCGAACACTATTCTGGTTATGGTATCCGTACTTTAATGAATAACCGCTTAAATCATTATATTACATTGACTTTATTAATATTTAGTATGGTTGTCATTTATGGGATTATTCAAGCAGGCTTCCCACGCGTCCAACAGATTCATGTCAGTGAATTTGGTCCAATTGAAGTAATTACATTAATCGTTGTATTTGTACTCGGTATAGCTTTAACATTTATTCGTCAACGTTTAACTATGGTCATACTTAATGGAATTATTGGTTATTGTGTCACAATTTTCTTCATTTTAATGAAAGCGCCAGATTTAGCATTAACACAATTAGTGGTAGAAACGATTACTACGATTCTGTTTATCGTCAGTTTTTCAAGACTACCAAACGTTCCGCGTGCAAAAGTACACAAAAAGCGTGAAGCAGTCAAAATTGTCGTATCACTACTGATGGCAATCATTGTCGTGGCACTGGTGTTTATCGCTCAACAAAGTGATTCAATGCCTACAATTTCAACGTTTTATCATGATGCTTATAATTTAGCAGGTGGTAAAAACATTGTGAATTCAATACTAGGTGATTTCCGTGCTTTAGATACATTGTTTGAAGGTATGGTGTTAATCATAGCTGGTTTAGGTATTTATACATTACTTAACTTTAAAGAACGGAGGGGTCAAGATGAAAGAGAATGATGTTGTATTACGAACGATAACGAAGATTGTCGTATTTATACTATTAACTTTTGGATTTTATCTGTTTTTAGCTGGTCATAATAATCCAGGTGGTGGCTTTATTGGCGGTCTCGTTTTCAGCTCAGCATTTCTATTGATGTTTTTGGCCTTCGACGTTAAACAAGTTTTAGTCGCATTACCATTAGATTTCAGAATTCTAATGATTTGTGGTTCTTTACTATCATTTATTACAGCAGTTGTACCTATGTTCTTTGGTAAACCGTTCCTTTACCAAACAGATGCATATGTACAGCTACCATTGCTAGGTGAAGTACATTTATCAACTGTAACGCTATTTGAAGCGGGTATTGTATTATCCGTAGTTGGTGTGGTTGTTACAGTTATGCTTTCAATTAGTGGTGGTCGCTCATGAATTTAATTTTATTAATGGTTATTGGCTTTTTAATATTTATTGGAACGTATATGATATTATCGGTCAATTTAATAAGAATTGTTATTGGAATTTCAATATACACGCATGCAGGTAATCTAATTATTATGAGTATGGGTAAATACAGCAAAGATATGGTTGAACCTTTAATTGGTGAAGGAAGTAAGCAATTTGTGGATCCTTTATTACAAGCGATTGTATTAACTGCAATTGTTATCGGATTTGCAATGACTGCCTTTCTCTTAGTACTTGTTTATAGAACATATCGTGTAACTAAAGAAGATGAAATCGATGTACTGAGAGGTGATGATGACAATGATGAGTAATTTATTAATATTACCATTACTACTACCAGCTGTTTGTGGTTTAGGCTTAGTGTTCATTCGTACACACAGTAGGTTATCTAGGATCTTTTCAATTGGTACAATGGCTCTTACAACGTTCGTTTCTTTAGCATTGCTCATTTATGTGATGTATAACAAACCACTCGCGTTAGATTTTGGCGGTTGGAAAGCGCCATATGGTATTCAATTTGTCGGAGATTCCTTAAGTCTATTGTTGGTTGTAACTTCAAGTTTTGTCGTTACGCTGATTATGGCATATGGCTTTGGACGAACTGAGAAAAGAGCGATACGTTACTATTTACCTAGTTTTATTTTATTCTTAACTGTCGGCGTAATAGGCTCATTTCTAACTGCAGACTTATTCAATATCTATGTGATGTTTGAAGTGATGTTATTGGCATCATTTGTACTTATTACATTAGGGCAATCAGTAGAACAATTACGTGCTGCAATTATCTATGTCGTACTTAATATTTTAGGTTCATGGTTACTATTATTAGGCATTGGTTTATTGTACAAATTAACAGGTACATTAAATTTCACACTTGTATCTCAACGACTAAATGAAATGAATGATAAGAATTCTATCGTAATTGTTTCCATGGTGTTCTTAATTGCATTTGGTGCAAAAGCTGCATTAGTACTATTTATGTGGTTACCTAAAGCATATGCAGTGTTAAATACAGAATTAGCAGCACTATTCGCAGCATTAATGACTAAAGTTGGTGCTTACGCATTAATTCGTTTCTTTACACTTATATTTGATGAACATCATGGGATTTCACACCCGTTATTAGTTTTCTTATCTTGCATTACAATGCTAATAGGTGCTTTTGGTGTACTTGCATATAAAGATATTAAAAAAATTGCAGCATATCAGGTTATTTTGTCTATCGGTTTTGTAATTTTAGGATTGGGAACGAATACTTTTGCAGGTGTGAACGGTGCTATTTTCTATTTAGCGAATGATATTGTAGTTAAAACGTTGCTATTCTTTATTATAGGTAGTCTGGTATATGTGACGGGTTATAGACAATATCGAAGTTTACATGGGTTGGCGAAACAAGAGCCATTCTTTGGTGTAGCGTTTGTTGTGATGATTTTAGCAATCGGTGGGGTGCCTCCGTTAAGTGGTTTCCCTGGTAAGGTGTTCATTTTTGAAGGTGCAATTGAAAATGGGAACTACATTGGTTTAACGCTGATGATTATTACAAGCTTAATAGCGATGTTTAGTTTATTTAGAGTATTCTTTGTGATGTATCTCGGCAATGAACAAAGAGGCGAGGCTATTGTGTTTAAAAAAATTCCACAATACCGTAAAGTCCTTATAGGTATCTTAGTAGCAACGATTATCGCAATGGGTATTGCGGCGCCGTTAATATTTAAAGTAACTGAAAATGCGACGCACTTAAATATGGATGATGGATTGTTCGAAAAAATGGTTAATCCTCATTTAATGAAGGAGGATAAATAATGAGACAAGTCTTACTTAATATTGTCATTGCCTTTTTATGGGTCCTTTTTCAAGATGAAGATTCTTTTAAAATATCGACCTTTTTTGCAGGTTACCTCATAGGTTTATTAGTTATCTATATTTTACATCGTTTTTTTGGACAACAATTCTATTTGAAAAAAGTTTGGGTCAGTATTAAATTTTTAGCAGTTTATCTTTACCAGCTAATTACTTCAAGTATAACGACAATCAATTATATATTATTTAAAACAAAGGACTTAAATCCTGGATTAGTAACTTATGAGACGACGTTAGATACAGATTGGGAAGTATCTTTCCTAACAATTTTAATTATTATCACGCCTGGATCTACAGTTATTAGAATTTCGAAAGAAAAGCAAAAGTTCTTTATACATGCCATTGATGTTTCAGATAAAGAAAAGCAGAAATTACTGAAAAGTATCAGACAATATGAAGGACTCATATTGGAGGTGGCAGAATGATTGAATATCTAATAGATTTCTTTATTACGAGTGCGCTAATTATATTTGGCATAGCTTTGTTATTAACACTATTTAGATTGATAAAGGGTCCGACTACTGCAGATAGAGTAGTTGCATTTGATGCTGCCAGTGCAATATTAATGTCGATGGTCGGATTGCTAAGCATCGTGTTCGGCACATTCTCATTCTTGGATTCGATATTACTTATTGCCATTATTTCCTTTGTAAGTACAGTGTCAATTTCTAGATTTATAGAAGGGGGGCACGTCTTCAATGCAAATAACAAGCGAAATCGTTAATCTTATTGCAGCCTTTATGATATTTTTAGGAAGTATTATAGCTTTAATTAGTGCCATTGGTTTAATTAAATTCCAAGATGTCTTTTTACGTAGTCATGCGGCAACGAAAAGTTCAACGTTATCTGTATTATTGACGCTTGTGGGCGTTATCATCTATTTTATTTCGTCACAAGGTTATTTAAGTGTAAGACTTATTCTCGCTTTAGTGTTTATTAATTTAACTTCTCCTGTTGGGGGGCACTTAATTTCTCGTGCAGCATACCGTACTGGCGCGTATATGTATAGAAAAAGTGATGCGCCTAGACAAACGAATATATTATTGAGTGCTACTGAGAATAACACATTTGAACAATTGAAAAAACGTGCACATGAGCGTGAAGAACGTAGAAGAAAAACGTATGAAAAAGAACATGATTACTAATTTGTTTCAAAGAGACACTTCTCATATTTTAAGAAGTGTCTTTTTGTTTAAAAAGGCTTAATTAATCGTAAATTTACTTTAAAATAGAAAGTTATAGGTTTTAGGTGCATTACGTTTAAGGGATAGTCAATAAAATGATAAAATAATATATATTTGTAATTATGTTAATTTTTAAATTAATTATCAAATTGGGGATGAAAAACGTTTGGTATTTGATGAGTAAGAGTTTGAAACACAATATGTTCAATTAAAGACAATATTATTTTATGTTTCAACCTCAACAATTATGAATGAATAATTATGTTGAAAAGAGGTGAAACCTTGCAAATATTTGAAACGATACTTATATTTTTAGCACTTGTTATTGTAAGTTCGCTGGTGCACACAATACTTCCTAAGGTACCGTTGGCTTTTATCCAAATTATACTAGGTATGTTATTGTATGTGACACCAATTCCCGTTGAATTTCGATTTGATTCGGAACTATTTATGGTCGCTTTGATTGCACCGCTACTGTTTGTTGAAGGTGTTAAAGTTTCACGTGTCCATTTGCGACGGTACATAAAACCAGTCTTAATGATGGCGTTAGGACTAGTAGTTACGACAGTTATAGTGGTAGGACTATTTGTACATTGGATTTGGCCAGAGTTACCAATGGCAGCTGCCTTTGCGTTGGCCGCAATACTATGTCCAACGGATGCAGTCGCAGTACAAGCTATAACTAATGGGAAAGTATTACCGAAGGGTTCTATGACAATTTTAGAGGGTGAATCTCTCTTAAATGATGCAGCTGGTATCATATCCTTTAAAATTGCTGTAGCAGCGCTGATTACAGGTGGCTTCTCAATGATTAATGCTGTTGAACAGTTCTTAATCTCTTCAATTGGTGGCTTTGTCGTAGGGTTAATCATAGGTGTTGCGCTAGTTAGATTTAGAGTGACACTGTCTCGTCGTGGTATTGAAAATATTAATATGTTCACATTTATTCAGTTAGTCACACCATTTGTAACTTATATCGTGGCAGAAATGTTCCATGCCTCTGGTATTATTGCAGCAGTAATTGCTGGTTTAGTTCATGGTTTTGAACGTGATCGTATTGCTCAAGCACGTACAAGATTGCAGATGAGCTATAACCATACTTGGAATATTTTAGGATATGCTTTGAATGGTTTTGTATTTTCTATTTTAGGTTACCTAATCCCTGAAGTAGTGGGGCGTATCATTGAAAATGAACCACACAATTTAATTTTCTTAATAGTGGTGACATGTTTAATTGCCTTAGCTATTTATTTATTTAGATTTTTATGGGTTTTTGTTTTATATCCGTATTTTTACTTACCAGTCAGCCCATTCCAGAAAATGATTTCATATAATGAAGATGAAACCAAAGTAAAGGAAACCCCACCTAAACGTGGCATGTATGCTTTTATCATGACTTTATGTGGTGTTCATGGGACGATTTCTTTAGCCATTGCTTTAACATTACCTTATATGCTTGCAGACCATCACTCGTTTACTTTTAGAGATGATCTATTGTTTATAGCTTCAGGCATGGTCATTATTAGTTTAATCGTAGCACAATTTGTACTTCCTGTTGTTACTCCTAACGCTAAGAAACCTAAAGTTGTGGGTATGAATTTCAAACAAGCCCGTGTCTATATTTTAGAAAAAGTAATAGATAATTTAAATCAAATGTCTTCAGTAGAATCTAGTTTTCAATATGGCAACGTAATTAAGGATTATCATGATAAATTGGCTTTCCTTAGAACTGTTGAAAATGAAGATGAAAATACTAAAGAACTTCAAAGATTACAAAAATTAGCATTTGACGTAGAGAACCATACACTCAATAATTTAGTTGAGAATGGCGATATTACTACTAACGTGTTAGATAACTATATGCGTTATACAGAACGGACTCAAGTTTATAAACAAGCTTCATTAATACAACGTATAAAAGTTGAATTCAGAGCAATGATTTTAAAAAGAAGGATTAAGTATAAAGTAAAAACTAATGCGGCATCTCCGTTATCCATAATTGATAACTTACAAGAGATTTCAAATGTGATGCGTACAGTTCACTATCGCGTTGTGAGCCGTTTAGCAAAAGAAACAACTGAAGATAATAAATTAGAAGTCGGTATGATTTGTGATAGCTATCTTCTTCGTATAGATAACTTAACACCTTCTAATTTCTTTAATCCTAAAAATGAAAATTCAATAACAAAAATTAAATTACTTGCACTTAAAGAGCAACGTCGTATTTTAAATCAACTTGTTGAAGATGAAGAAGTAAGTGAAGTGACAGCATTAAAAATCCGTGAAGCAATAAATTACGATGAAATGATTATTGTAGATAGTCTGACGGATTAAATTATATGGAATATATTCATACTGTCGACAAAGTCTCCGACTTTGCTGGCAGTTTTTTTGTGCACGCTTTTCGCGCGGGCGCTGCTATAGCCCGTAGTTTTCGGCTAGTGCACTTCCTACAAGAGTCCGACTAAATGACTGTCAATATTACACTGAAAAGATGATAATATATAAATTAACCAGTAGCGGTGTTGATGATATTGAAAAAACGCTGATTTTGGTTTAAAAGTTTAGTATTATTTTGAAAAATAGCTATACAAATATAAATAAACAAACCTTAGGACTATCACCTAAGGTTTGTCTACGTTCTGAGCTGTTGCCATCAAAGGGCGCTGCTTTTTTATGAAATCTATGATTTGATTTAGCAAAATATAACTATGTTCTTATTTAAAAAGTATTATAAAAATCTCCATCAATGGGGGGAGGAACCGACCATTGATGGAGTTAGGGAGATGATTTAAGGCTTGAATACCACCATGCCGTACGCAATTAGGAGGAAAGCTGTACGGCATGGGACTATTCACCTATGACCTAGGTTAAATAGCCCAAACCATTTATTCCATGCTGCCGTGAACAGTTTCGATATTTGATTTCATCATATTGTAATAAGAGTCACCTTTTGATCCTTCTTGACCAATTGAATCAGTAAATACTTCACCGTATATATCTTTATTAGTTTCTTCACTTAAGCTTTGCATACTCTTCTTATCTACGCTTGTTTCAACAAGGAGATGTTTTAAGTCATGATCTTTTACGAATTGAATCGCTTGCTTCATTTGTTCTGGTGTACCTTGTTTTTCAGTGTTTATCTCCCAGATATAACCTGGTGTGATGTCATATTGTTTAGAGAAGTATTTAAATGCACCTTCACTTGTAATCATGGCTCTGCGTTCTTTTGGTATATCATTGAATTTTTCATGACTCTCTTTATTTAATTCTTCTAATTTAGCGATATAATCTTTGCTGTGCGATTTGATATCATCATTATGTGCTTTATCGTGTTTTAATAAGCTATCTCTAATTGTTTCTACGTATTTTATGCCATTTTCAAGGCTTAACCAAGCATGTGGGTCTTGTTTACTTTCATCGCCTTCAGCACCGTTTAAGTATAATGGTTTTACTTTATCAGACACTTTTACTACACTGTCGTCTTTTGCTGACTTACCAGCTTGAGATAAGGCTTTATCAAACCAACCATTACCTGTTTCTAAATTTAAGCCGTTATAAAAAACGATATCAGCATCAGTTAACGCTTTAATATCTTTAGGCTTAACTTCGTATTCATGTGGATCTTGGCCTATTGGTACGATGCTGTGAATTTCCACGTTTTTACCGCCAGCGTTTTTAACCATGTCATATAAAATAGAGTTTGTTGTTACAACTTTTAATTTTTCGTTTGAATTTGCACCTGAGCCATTCTTGTCGTTACCACAGGCTGCTAAAAATAGTAAAAATATTAAAGCGATTGATAGTAATTTCTTCATGTTTGTTGTCCTCTCTTTTTAAAAAGTTCTAATTTAGTTAATGCAAAAATAACGATATAAATTAAGAATGCGAAGAATACAATCGTTGCACCACTAGGGATGTTGTAAACGTAGCTGAAATATAGTCCGACAATAGCACTTACAGTACTAATTAGACTAGCTACAATCATCATTGTATGTAATTTTTTAGAAATTAAAAATGCGGCAGATGCTGGTGTTATAAGTAAAGCTACCACCAGTATAATACCGACAGTTTGAATGCTTGCTACAGTTACAAGAGATAGTAATAGCATTACAAAGTAATGAATTAATGTAGTATTTAAGCCACTCATTCTACTGAATACTGGATCGAAAGTTGAAACCATTAAAGGTCTATAAAAAACAATAATTAATAACATTACTAAAACTCCAACAACGATAGTTGACCAGAATGTGACTTGTGTAACTGCGAGTAAATTACCGAATAAAATATGATAAAGATCGGTTGTACTATTGATTAAACTGACTAAGATAATCCCTAAAGCTAAAAATGCAGTATAGCTAATGCCGATAGCTGCGTCGGATTTGGTTTTACTATTTTTAGTAATAAAACCAATAAAAATACTTGCCACCATCCCCGTTGCTAAAGCACCAATAAACATAGGTATATTGAATAAAAATGATAGTGCTACACCTGGTAGTACGGCATGGCTCATGGCATCTCCCATTAGTGAAAGGCCTCTAAGAACAATGAGAGAGCCGACTGTTCCACATACAATACCTACAACAATTGAAATAATTAGTGCATTGCTTAAAAATTTATAATCGAGTAATTGTTGAAAAAATTCCATTATAAGTTACGTCCTTTCTAAAATACTAGGCAGTTTCATGTTGTGACGGAGCACTTATAAATGTGTTGTTTAAATGCTCAGGTTTCATAGCAGTTCTGCTGTCCCCAAAATAACGAATATTTCTGTTTAAAAGAATGACACGATCAAAATATTCATCAGTTTTTGATAAATCATGATGTACAATGAGCAGTAATTTTCCGGATTCTTTTAGAATTCGTAATTGTGACATAATGATTTGTTCACTGTGAAAGTCAATGCCAACAAAAGGTTCATCTAATAAATATAATGAGCTATCAGTCATTAAAGCACGAGCTACTAGCACACGTTGTAGTTGTCCACCACTCAGTTCTGAAATTTGACGATGACGTAAATCTTTTAACTCTAAGGTATCCATTAATTGATTTAACCTTTGTTTGGTTTCGGAATTTACCCATTTAAACCACCCTATATCCTTATATGCACCTGACATGACTACATGTTCCACATTGATAGGAAAATCTAGATCAATATGTGCTTTTTGTGAGATATAAGTTATAGATTTTAAATCATTTTGTATGGGATCACCATTTAATTGGGCTTTGCCTGTCGATTTAAATTCTCCGATAAGAGATTTAATTAAAGATGATTTCCCAGCTCCATTAGGACCCATAATTCCAATTATTTCACCATTAATAGGAATGGATAAATTAACATTTTGTAGCACATGTTTATTTCCTAATGTAAGATTCAAATTCTCAATTTCTAACATTTTCATCCTCCTTAATAATAATTTTAGGCTAACCTAATTTCATTTATAATATACCATGAACTTTTAGCGTGTCAAGTCGATTCGTGATACAATAAGATGAATGACTTGAGAGGTGAGATAATGCTAACTGAAGAAAAGGAAGATTATTTAAAAGCAATTTTAACGCATGATGGTGACCATTCTTTCGTTTCAAATAAAACACTTTCCCAATATTTAAACATTAAACCACCTTCTGTAAGTGAAATGGTTAATCGTTTGGAAAAGTCGGGATATGTAGAAACAAAACCTTATAAAGGTGTCAAACTTTCTGAAACTGGTTTAACTTATACTTTAGATATAATTAAACGTCATCGTTTATTAGAATTATTTTTAATAAAAATTTTGCAATATAATTGGGAAGAAGTGCATCAAGAAGCAGAGGTATTAGAACATAGAGTATCTCATTTGTTTGTTGATCGTTTAGATAAATTATTGGATTACCCAATCACGTGTCCTCATGGGGGCGTGATACCAAGAGAAAATCAATATAAAGAACTATACACAACGAATCTATTGGCTTTTGAAACTGGTGATATAGTAACAATTAAAAGAGTTCGAGATAGAACGGACTTATTAATTTACTTATCAAGTAAAGCCATTTTAATAGACGAGCAAATAGAAATTATCAATAGAGATGATACCAACAAAGTGATTATTGTTAAAAAAGGTGATCAAGTTACGGTATTAAGTTATGATAACGCTGCACATATCTATGCAGAAAAATGATGGTGTAAATTGAGCTTTGACATATAACGTACTCAAACAAGCACCTCCATTTTATGAAGTTGTTTAGACGATTGATAATGATAAAATCCCTCCAAAGTAATCATTAAAAAATGAAAACTTTGGAGGGATTTTTATTTGTATATTTTATGGATGCACTTTCCTTGTTTTTAATGCATGATATCAGTAATTACAATGACACTGTTGTACTATTTCAGTAACCAATATAACTAGGTTTTAGGTTGTAAAATAGGCATGAAATAATTGATAAATAGTAAATAGATTGATGGCTATCCAAATAGCACTAAATACAAATGTTGGAATATAAGTTAGTGATTTTAGTGTTGAGCCATCCCAAGTCGTTGGTTGACGTGAAAATGTTAATTTAAAAATAGTCCATGAAGATTGGATAACTTCACCTAAAAGTACACCTAGAATGAAATGATAAGTGATTGCTACAATGTAAAACATCATGAGTTGATTATCGCTTTGGAACAAGAAATAAAGCAAAGCAAATAACAATATTACAATGATAATGGGTAATAGTTTTCTGGAAGTTAATATTAAAAAATATATGAAAATGATTAAGTACGCCGTAATAAATAAACTAGGGTATTGTGAATCTAATGCCCAAAAACCGATAAATAACATTAGTGGTGGCATAACATATCCACCAAAAGTGGTTATGGCTTGTCCTAGGCGTGATTTTGATTGAGTAATAGCGAAACCTTGTTGAGAAGTTTCTATACGCTCTGAAGGTGAGGAAACAATCACCAAATCTTTAGCTTTGCCGCCACTTATTTTATTAAATAAGATATGTCCGAATTCATGTGTTAATACAGGGATGTAATTAAAGTATATATCTAAAATTTGATTGATTGGTTTGTTGCGATAAGAATGAATCAATACATATATTAAAGCTATAAACACGACCCAGTATAAATTGAGTTGTATTACAGAGCTAAAAAATGATTGTAAATATGACATAATATAACCTCGATTTTAATTTTCAATAACCGTTTTTATAGAAAGTAAAAACAGTCATAGCGCAATATTAAGTATAAAGTAAATTTTGAAATAAAGCATTTGGACTTTGGATGTAGATTTAGAATATAAAGATGATTAGTGCTTATTTATATTATATGGATAAATCATAATGTGTTAATATAACAAGCATAAACTATAATGATAAAGCGCTATAAATGAGTTAGGAGATTCCAAAACATGACGGAAAGCAACAAAACAAATAAAGTGAATGTGTTATCTGTATATTTTGATAACGTTACTCTAGAGGAAATGCAAGGCAATATTAAACAATTTTTCTTAACATCAAGTTCTAGAAATTTATTTATTGTAACTGCAAATCCTGAAATTGTAGATTATGCTACGGAGAATGAGAACTATAGAAATTTAATAAACCGTGCAGATTATGTAGTACCAGATGGGACTGGCGTTGTTAAAGCCGCGAGAATCCTTAATACGCCTTTAAAAGCCAGAGTTCCAGGTATTGAATTGATGGAAGCATGTTTAAAAATTGCCAATGCAAATCAACAAAAAGTATTTCTACTAGGTGCTGAAAATGACGTTGTTAAAACGGCGCAACATAAACTAGCTGAAAAATACCCTAATGTTATTTTTGATTGCCACCATGGCTTCTTTGATTTATCAGATGAGATGGTATTAAAACAAGTTACTTCTTTTGATCCGGATTATGTGTTTGTTGGTATGGGCTATCCAAGACAAGAACAATGGATAGAACGTCACTCAGATCAATTTAATCAAGCAGTGTTAATGGGGGTAGGTGGCTCAATCGAAGTATTCAGTGGTGCAAAAAAACGAGCGCCTATGGTATTTAGGAAGTTAAATATTGAGTGGATTTATCGCTTGTTAATTGATTGGAAGCGAATAGGCAGAATGAAATCGATACCTAAATTTTTATTTAAAGTAGCTAAAGTTAAATTTAAAAAATAGGGAAAAAGACGCGTCGATTTATAGGTTTGCATGTTGTAAGTCGATCATTAAATGTATTTGTTAATTATACTTTGTTTGTAATTCATTGATTCAAAAGTCTATAAAATATAAAAAGCCCTAGCATTGGATATGAAATCAATGCTAGGGTATTAATCACGTTTTATATTATTTTACGACAAATCTAGAATTGTCTAAATCACTTCTGAATTTCTTTTGTTCTGCTTTAGAACGTTTTTTAAAGTCGTTTAAGAATTTTTCATATTCAGGTAAGACTTCATCTAACTCACCGAATTGTTTCAGTTTGCCAGCTTCTATCCAAGCAATCTTAGTACAGAATTCTCGTACTTGTTTCATATTATGACTCACAAAGAATATAGTTTTACCTTGTTCTTTGTATTCAAAAATTTTATCTAAACATTTTTGCGCAAAAGTTTGGTCACCAACGGATAAAGCTTCGTCAATAACCAGGATATCTGGGTTGGTTGTAATGTTAATTGAGAAGCCTAATTTAGCGCGCATACCACTAGAATATTTTTTAACAGGTTGGTATATGAATTCTCCTAATTCACTGAATTCAATAACTTCAGGTGTTAATTCTTTGATTTGTTTTCTAGTGAATCCCATGCATAACATTTTGAACTCGATATTTTCAATGCCTGTTAGTTGTCCATTTAGTCCTGCGTTAATCGCAATCACACTTACATCGCCATCACGCTTAATACCACCATCAGTAGGGGATAGAGATCCACCAATCATATTACTTAAGGTAGATTTTCCTGAACCGTTGATACCAACTAATCCAATCACATCGCCTTCATACGCTTTTAAAGACAAGTTATCTAAGGCGTAAAATGTTTTGTTTTTATGAAAAGGGAGTAAGACATCCTTTAAACGTTCTTTATTATTACGATAAATTCGGTACTCTTTAGTTACATTTTCAATGTTAACGGATACATTCATGATTTTACCTTCCTTGTTTACAGATAGTACTATTATATTATACATTATATTAGTTGTTAAATTTATAAACCTATTGTAAAGTAAGTGAGTATAATTTAACGGAATTAATGCTTATACAGTTGTTAAATTTTACTGAATAAAAATTATAAAATCAACTATAACGACGAAATTTAAAAATATATAAAGTGCGATAGCTATTATTTAGACTTATATCAACAATTATTTCATTATTTAGTATACAAAAGATTCAACTTTTTAACACTTTTTTAAATAACTATTTCCGAAAGTTACTGAAAGTTGTTATGATAGTTAATAAAGCGTATATTGAAATTGAATATAATAGTGTCATAAGTAAATTGTGATAAGCAAATCGATTGAAAGTGTGGTTTATTTAAATGAATGCAGTATGGGTAGTATTTAGAGAGCATTTTAAAAATTTCTATCTAATACAAAGACTAGCACAGTTCCAAGTGAAGATTTCTAATACAAATAACTATCTCGGTATGGCTTGGGAGTTAATTAATCCAGCTATGCAAATCATGGTTTATTGGTTTGTATTTGGTCTTGGTATTAGAAGTAACGATCCTATAGATGGTGTGCCATTTATTTACTGGTTACTCGTAGGTATCAGTATGTGGTTCTTTGTTAACCAAGGAATTTTGGAAGGTACTAAATCAATAGCAACGAAGTATAACCAAGTAGCGAAGATGAATTTTCCGTTATCAATCATACCTTCTTACATAGTAATGAGTAGGTTTTACGGTCACCTTGCACTACTTATTGTAGTCATTTTATTATGTATGTTGGCAGGTTACTATCCAACGATATACACGTTGCAACTTTTCTTATATGTACCATTTGCATTAATATTAACAACTGCAATAGCGTTGTTTACATCGACGTTAGGAGTGCTTGTAAAGGATACGCAACAGGCAATTCAAGCGCTCATGAGAATGGTATTCTTTGCATCATCTATTTTAATTGTGCCTCCAGAAGGCATTGTAAAAGAAGTAATGAAATTGAATCCAATATATTATCTAGCTGAAGCATATCGTTCTGCTGTGTTACATAAAGAGTGGTATTTTATAACGCATTGGGAATTGACTTTGTATAATCTATTAATCATCTTGTTCTTATTTATAGTAGGTTCAATTATGCATATGCGCTATAGAGATCATTTTGCAGACTTTATGTAATGAGAATATTGGAATGAATATGTTTGAATAATGTTGTAGTGGGAGTAGGGCAGAAATCAATTTTTTTGAAAATGATTTCTATATCTACTCCCGTTTTTTTTATTTTCTTCTAAATTAAAAGTTGTTAAATAGGGTGGTGCTTATAGTTAACGTTTTGTTACAGAACTGGTACGATACTTAAATAACATAAAACTTTAGCTGGTAATCATAAATTTTAAAATTATGTGAGTTGATAGATGCATTAAAATACGTTTTTTAAGATGTGTTGATGATATATCACAGAAAAGGTTTTTCTATAATTTTTTTGGTAGGATAGATATAATAAAAGCTAAGGTAGTTAATAATTAACGGCGGTGAAATGTATTGAGACAAATTATAAAAAAGCTTTATATCATTATTATTAGCTTTTTGAATATGATATATCGAAAGAAAAAAGTGCAAAGTGACCAAATTGTAGTGATGATGACTTTTGCTGAAGATGTGTTACCTATTATTGAAGCGTTAAACCGTAAAGGATATAAGCTGACAGTTATTGGTACAGAAAAAAATCGTAAATATATCCAACATATAGAGAATACAGTGTTTTTACCTGCAGGAAATAAACAAGTATTTAAGCATATCAAAGCGTTGAGTAGCGCAAAAGTGATTGTGATAGATACTTATTATCTGATAATGGGTGGATTTAAGAAGAAAAAACAGCAAACGGTCATACAAACGTGGCACGCAGCGGGTGCATTGAAAAATTTCGGATTGACAGATAGACAAGTTGACTTATCAAATAACAAAATAGTTCAACAATATAAAAAAGTTTATGACGCAACAGATAAGTATATTATTGGTGGTGAACCAATGGCGTATTGCTTTCAAGAGTCATTTGGAGCAAATGAAGAACAATTTTTAAGAACTGGATTGCCGAGGTTGGTACCATACGCGAGGTTGGATGTTGAACAAAGACAACAAGAATTGAAACAACAATATGGAATAAATGGCAAGGTAGCTGTTTATGCCCCTACCTATCGAGAACACAAGCAGGCTAACCGTGAGATAGATAAACAGAAATTCGAAGCAAAGTTACCAGAGTATACATTATTGAGCAAATTACATCCTTCTATTGCCACAGAGCAACAGACGACAATTAACTTGCAATCGTTAATGATATTAGCAGACGTGATTATAAGTGATTACAGTTCACTAGCAATTGAAGCGAGCATCTTACAGAAACCCACACTTTTTTATGTTTATGATGAAGCGGATTATAATCACACCCGTGGATTGAATGTATTTTATGAAAAAATACCAGAGGCATATAAGGCATATAGTGAGGATGAATTAATGCATAAGTTATATGAAAAAAGTTACGCGCCAGCGCTATTGTTTGAAGATTGGCATGAATATAATACAAAAGATAGTTTGACGAGTATAGTTAATGAAATTGAAAAGATGGTGAAAAAATGAAAATTTCAATAATCATTCCTGTGTATAATGCAGAAAAAACAATTCGTAGAGCAATTGCATCGATTGATACAAAGCAAAATTATGAAATTATATGCATCAATGATGGTTCGGAAGATGATAGTAAGTTTGTATTAGAACAATTGCAAAAAGAATATAAAAATATAACGATTATCAACCAAGAAAACCAAGGTGCGGCAGCTAGCAGAAATGTTGGTATTGCTAATATGTCAGGAGACGTTTTTATGTTTTTAGATGCTGACGATGAATTCTTACCTAGTAGAATAGATTTTATGGCTGATTATTATCAACGAGATGAAAATGTAGATATTGTTATCGGACAAATTGCAAGAGAACACAATGGCGACTGGCAAACCATTTATTCTCACGAAGTAATCAAGAAATTAGATACTGTAAATATTGCTCAATGTCCTGAAGTGATGCAATCAATTGGTCCCGGAGCTAAAATGTTTAGCGCAAAATTTGCTGATTTAAGATTCGATGAAGATGTTGTTTTTTGTGAAGAACATACTTTTATTATCCAAGCATACAAAAAAGCACGTGATATTCAATTATTGCCAGATATCGTTTATGGCTACAATGAGCAAGCTGGTTCAATAACTGATCAACTTGCGAATCAATTTGTATCTTATATGCGGGATGCAGAAAAAGTTAGGGCACGTGTAATGGATACATTATTGCTAAGAGAAGCAAGAGTCTATTATAGTTACCGTATGGATGAATTGATTGTAAGTTATCTGATTCAAGCATATGTCGGACAGCATAAAACCGTTACACAACAAATGTTAGATCTTGTTATCTCATATATTAAAGAAATGCAAAAAACAGATTATGCTGGTGAAGCATTTTTTGGAATAATTAAAGTGATTGAACAAGGTAGTGTGAAATGGAATAAAACTTTATATTATCAGTGGAGAGATGCATTGTTAAGTGTTGGTATTGGGAGACCTAATTATTATCGTTTTAAAGTGGAAGTGCTACCGAGACGCGCAAAATTTAGAAGTAAAATGAAATTAAAACAAATTTTGAAAAGATGAAAATAGTCAGAATTCGTAAACTAAGATTTAATATGCTATAATTTTTAAAAATGTAAATATTAAATTAATATTTTGTTAAGGAGCATATGCTAATGAAACGAGTTATTACTTATGGAACATATGATTTATTGCATTATGGCCATATTGAATTATTAAGAAGAGCGAGAGAAATGGGCGATTATTTAGTCGTTGCACTCTCAACAGATGAATTTAATCGTGTTAAAAATAAAAAATCTTATTATAACTATGAACAAAGAAAAATGATGTTAGAATCAATTAGATATGTCGATCTTGTTATCCCTGAAAGTGGTTGGGGACAAAAAGAAATTGATGTTGATCGATATGAGATAGATACATTTGTTATGGGCCACGATTGGGAAGGCGAATTCGACTTCTTAAAAGATAAATGTGAAGTCATTTATCTAAATCGTACTGAAGGTATCTCTACGACTAAAATTAAAAAAGAACTTTATGGTGATAATGAGAAATAGCTTTGCTGTTTGATAAATTATTTATTGTGAAGTGTTTTGAGAAGCTAGGTTACAGGAATTTGGGGTCGATACCCGTTGATGTAATCTAGCTTCTTTTTGTTATTGTGTGTTCATTTGCGATTAAGACGTGTATTGAGTATGAACTGTTTAAAAGGTTTATTTAGATGCGGTTGGGAAACAAGTAGGTATTTAAGGGCAATTTATTTTTCTTATTGATTCGTTTAGTTTTGGTATTAAGAAAAGAGGATGTGAAAATAAAATCAAAAATTCGATTTCATCTTCACATCCTCAATATGTTTGAGCAGTTACTACCTAGTTATGAGTAGTAGTTATATTAAGTTCGTTTTGCGTGAGTATAATTTTAATTGAAAAGGAGCAGTACTTAACAATGTAACCATCACTTGAATGATGATTATTTCTTTTTATTTGATTTTTTTCTGATTAAATCAATGATTAGATAAATAATGATTGCGATGGCTGCAATAATGAGTATTGTACCTAATAAAGTTAATATAGGATGCTCATCCCAAGATGATTTTACAACTGTTGTTGCTTGATGCACGAGTGGCTTGTTGACGTCAACTGAAGGTGAACCATATTTACTACTAATAAACTCACGGTCATATTCAATGTGTGCTTTGTCATCTTCAATTACCACTTTGTAATCTTTTTTATCAAAATCTTTTGGTAACACGTCGTAGAGATCTTTTTCTACAAAATATGTTTTCCCATTAATTTTTTGTTCACCTTTTGACAATACTTTTTCATATTTATACTGATCGAAAGACATGTTCATTAAAGCATTACCAATCATATTACGTTGCTTTTCTCCACCAAGTTTATCGTAATTACCTGCACCCATAATAGCTTGGTTAATTCTAAAACCATCACGTTTTGTTGTTATTGTATGGTTATAGTCAGCAACATCGCTTGAGCCTGTTTTTAAGCCGTCAGTTCCTTCCAAACTCATATCTGCACCTTCAAGCGAATGGTTAAAAGTATAATATGTCACACCGTGTTGTGTAGGTGCTAATTGCTTAGTGAAATCTAATATTTTCGGCGTGTCTTGAACGGCACGTTGCGAAAGTATACCGAAGTCTTTGGCAGTAGATGTATTATCATTTTCATTTTTATACTTTTTAGGAACAAAGTCACGAAGTTGGTGATTTTCTGCACCTGTTGGATTTACAAAATGCGTATTTTCCATTCCTAATGCTTTTGCTTTTTTATTCATTTTATCGGTGAAGTCAGAAAGATTGCCTGAGACTTCTTTTCCTAAAATGAGTGCAGCTGCATTACTTGAGTTTGAAACCGTGATTTGAAGTAATTCTTTAATAGTATACGTTTCGCCAGGGTATAACTTGGTATTGCTTAATTCTGGTAAGGTAGACATACGGTAGTGTGTATCCGTAATTTTTACTTTATCGTTTAAAGATAACTCGCCTTTATTGACCGCATCAAGCGTAAGATACATGGTCATAAGCTTGGTCATTGAAGCGGGGTACCACTTTTTATTCATATTGTATTGATAAAGTAGCTGACCTGTTTGTGCAACATTTACTGCACCCTCAGGTTGATAGGACTCAGATACATTATAACCATATTGATTTGCTGCTTGTGTAGGTGTAACAGTTTCAGCTTCAGCAAAGGGTGTTATAATTGTACCAGTGAAGAGTACAGTTATAAATGTCAAAATTAACTTTCTCATAATTACATTCCCTCTTAATATTTTGAGTTTTATTGCAATAGAAGTATTTTAGCATATTGTAAAGTTTAAATAAAATACATTCATGAAATTATTGTAATTATTGCATTGTCAAAAATGATTGTAAAAAATAAAATTGTGTTTGCTTGGAATTTAACGCATTAACCATTATAATGTTATTCTGCTCAGATTCATTTTTAGCATTATTTTAAAAAGATAAAAATATAAAAAATAGAAGAGGTAAAAATATGAAGCAAGAAAATCCATTATTCTATTTATTTAAAAAACTGTCATGGCCTGTTGGCCTTATCATTATTGCTGTATTTATTTCTTCATTGGGTAGTATTACTGGACTTCTAGTCCCATTATTTACTGGGAAACTGGTAGATAAATTTTCCTTTGATAATATGAACTGGATGTTTGTTGGAGGCTTTATTTCAATATTTATTGTTAATGCACTACTTAGTGGTGTGGGTTTATATCTGTTAAGTAAAATTGGGGAAAAGGTTATATACGCGATTAGATCGGTATTATGGCATCATATTATCCATTTAAAAATGCCATTTTTTGACCGAAATGAAAGTGGCCAATTGATGAGCCGACTGACGGATGATACGAAAGTGATCAATGAATTTATTTCTCAAAAACTTCCTAATTTATTACCATCAGTATTAACAATTCTAGGTTCGCTGGTTATGTTATTCATTATGGATTGGAAGATGACATTAGTCACATTCATCACTATTCCAATTTTTGTGTTAATCATGTTTCCATTAGGCAAAATTATGGAAAAGATTTCTAAAAAAACACAAGCTGAAATCGCTAATTTTAGTGGTTTATTAGGTCGTGTCTTGACAGAAATGCGTTTAGTGAAAGTTTCACATACAGAAGACTTAGAACTAAATAATGCACATAAAAACTTAAAAGAGATTTACTTTTTAGGATTAAAACAAGCTAAAATTACTGCAGTAATTCAGCCTATTTCAGGCGTAATTATGTTACTTACAATCGCGATTATATTAGGGTTTGGTGCGATTAGAATTTCAACTGGTGCCATCACAGCAGGCACACTGATTGCTATGATTTTCTATGTTATACAATTATCAACACCACTGATTAATCTTTCAACGCTTGTTACAGATTATAAAAAAGCTGTAGGTGCAAGTGGTCGTATTTATGAAATTATGGAAGAACCTACGGAAGCATTCCATATAGAACAAGAAGATAAGATTACTGATGGTAGTTTGGTATTTGAACAGGTTGACTTTAAATATGGAGTTAAGCCAATTCTGAGTGATGTTAGTTTTGAAATACCTCAGAGTAAAGTCACTGCATTTGTAGGTCCTTCAGGGTCAGGAAAGAGTACCATTTTTAATATTATTGAGCGGATGTATGATATTGATCAAGGTGATATTAAATATGGTGATAAGTCCATTTATGACATTGGGTTAGGTGAATGGCGCGACAAAATAGGCTACGTTATGCAATCAAACTCAATGATGAATGGTACGATTAGAGATAACATATTGTATGGAATAAACCGTGAAGTCAGTGACGAAGAACTTATCCATTTTGCGAAATTAGCGAACTGTCATGAGTTCATAGAACAATTTGAAGATGGCTACGATACAATGGTTGGTGAACGAGGATTGAAATTATCTGGTGGCCAACGTCAACGCATTGATATTGCTCGTAGTTTTGTCAAAAATCCAGATATTTTATTATTAGACGAAGCTACAGCTAACTTGGATAGTGAAAGTGAAAGAAAGATTCAAGATGCACTAGAAGAATTAATGGAAAACCGTACAACTGTAGTGATCGCACATAGATTGTCTACTATTAAAAAAGCAGAGCAAATTATTTTCGTAGATGCTGGTAAAGTAACTGGTAAAGGTACACATCAAGAATTGATTATGAAACATGAGAAATACCAACAATTTGTTAACACACAGAATTTGACGAAATAAGAAAAAGAGTAAAAAGTAAATGATGACGATAGTTGTGTAGGCGTTTTCATAGTGAAAGGCGAATGTTTAAGCTTAGATTGTGTACAAAAAGTGACGTTTATCGAACTATAAAATTGTTATTTTATATAAAGTACATGCATGCTATAATTATTGTGAATTATTAATAAACAGTGTTTTGAGAAAGTATAAATTAATTACAAAAATGAATTAACAAAACTAGGGATTAGGAATAATTAAGGTAAATGCATGGTTCAATGCTGTCTATGAACGAATGATTGTTTATGTCAGTAATATGCATTTACCTTTATTCTTCTGAATACATAGCTACATAAATTACTTTCAAAAATTCATTGTTATCAATGATTTTAATAAGAAATGGTGGGTGTATTATGTTTTTAGTGATTAACATAATTGGATTGTTTGTGTTTTTAGGGATTGCAGTATTATTCTCTCGAAGCAAAAAGAATATTCAATGGAAATCAATTGCAATATTAGTTGTATTAAACTTATTTTTAGCTTGGTTCTTCATGTACTTTCCGTGGGGAAAAACTGCAGTACAAACATTAGCTAATGGTATTTCTTGGGTGATTGATTCCGCACATGCAGGTACAGGATTTGCTTTTTCTAGCTGGGTAAAACCAGGCGCAATGGACATGGCAGTAAGTGCATTATTCCCAATATTATTAGTTGTTCCGTTATTTGACATTTTAATGTATTTCAATATTTTACCTAAAGTAATTGGTGGTATTGGTTGGGTTTTAGCCAAAATCACACGTCAACCAAAGTTCGAATCATTCTTTGGTATTGAAATGATGTTTTTAGGTAATACAGAAGCATTAGCAGTTTCGAATGAACAATTAAAACGTATGAAAGAAACTCGTGTGTTAACGGTGGCGATGATGTCTATGAGTTCTGTATCTGGGGCTATTGTAGGGGCATATGTCTCTATGGTTCCAGGTGATTTAGTATTGACAGCTATTCCATTAAATATAATCAATGCGATTATCATTTCATCTATATTAAATCCAGTTACGGTAGAAGAAAAAGAAGATATTATTTACACGATTCAAAGTAATGAATTAGAACGTCAACCGTTCTTCTCGTTCTTAGGTGATTCAGTATTAAACGCAGGTAAATTAATCCTAATTATTGTAGCGTTTGTTATTAGTTTCGTTGCACTATCAGATTTAATTGATCGATTGATTAATTTACTTACAGGCGTCATTGGCGGTTGGGCAGGTATTAAAGGTAGTTTTGGTTTAGATCAAATACTTGGTGCGTTTATGTATCCATTTGCGTTATTGCTTGGTTTACCATGGGATGAAGCGTGGATTGTTGCACAGCAGATGGCTAAAAAAATTGTCACTAATGAATTTGTTGTTATGGGACAGATTAAAGATGTTGTTGAATCTTATTCGCCACATAGACGTGCAGTCATTACAACATTCTTAATTTCATTCGCGAACTTCTCGACAATCGGTATGATTGTAGGTACTTTAAAAGGAATTGTAGATAAGAAAACATCAGATTTCGTATCACAATATGTACCGATGTTATTACTTGCAGGTATTTTAGTATCGTTGATGACTGCAGGATTTGTTGGATTATTTGCTTGGTAAACTTTAAATATTAAAGTTAAGTTATATACTTATTTTTGATTGAAACATATTAAATAACTAGATGTTTAAAAGTGTTTGTATACGTTTTTGAATGTCTAGTTTTTTTGTTCTTTATTAGATATAACGTTATAGTTTGCTATAAATAATGGTTGTGTCCATCAAACATTATGATTATAAAATAAAAGGCAAAAAAATTAAGCCAAGTAATTGAAGTGAGGAGACACATTCATCATTACTTGGCTTTTACGGGAAATGAATTAACTGTATATAAATAGTAAGGACTAGGTACTAAGTATATACTCGAGCAAAAATTGTTTTGTTTGTTACTATAAACAACACAAAGGAGATGGCTTCTTATTGGCTACCAATAAGAAGATAAATTTTATTATATCAAAGAGAAATTAATAAGTAAACAGAAATTTCAGAATTTTTGAAAATTAACGAATTTTAATTAAATATAAAGGAATTACAATATAAAATAAATATATTATATAAAGAGTTTTCCTTATATTCGTGTTGTAGTATTTCCGATAATTTGCTAACATTCAATTGATTAGTGCAAATTCAAGGGGGTCGTGTGGGTGAATAAAACAGTACGTGATTTAATATTAGTTATTTTTGGGTCGTTCATTTTTTCAGCTGGTGTGAATACGTTTATTATATCTGCTGATTTAGGTGAGGGAGGCGTGACTGGTATAGCAATCGTACTTTACTATGCTTTTCACATTTCTCCAGGTATTACAAACTTTGTATTTAATGCCATTTTAATTGGGATAGGCTATAAATTTTTAAGTAAACGGAGTATGTATTTAACTATTGTTGCAACGATTTTAATTTCTATCTTTTTAGAATTAACTGTAAGTTGGGAAATTGAAACAGGTAACATATTGGTTAATGCAGTATTTGGTGGTCTTTGTGTAGGTCTTGGTATAGGTGTGATTGTGCTTGCAGGTGGTACTACAGCAGGGACTACAATTTTAGCTCGAATCGCTAATAAATACCTAGACGTTAGTACACCGTATGCGTTACTATTCTTCGATTTAATTGTTGTAGCTATATCACTGACTGTTATTCCAATTTCTAGTGCATTGGTTACTGTGATTTCATTGTATATCGGTACGAAAGTAATGGATTACGTCATTGAAGGTTTAAATACGAAGAAAGCAATGACAATTATTTCAAGCAAGCCGGATGAAATTGCCAAAGTAATTGATGAACAAGTAGGACGTGGACTTACCATTTTAAATGGGCGTGGCTACTTCTCAAAAGAAGATAAAGATGTTTTGTATGTTGTTATCACTAAAACACAAGTAACGAAAGCAAAGCGTTTAATAAAAAAAATCGATGATAATGCATTTCTAGTTATTCATGATGTACGTGATGTATACGGAAATGGTTTCTTAATCGATGAACATTAAGATAAAACAATTTAAAGTTGAATAATAAAGTTGCCTAATTTATTTGGAATATTTCCATCATAAATTAGGCTTTTTATTATAAAAAGAAGCTCAACAAATCATATAACGAATTAAGATTTAAGCGTGTCATTTTGTGAACAGAATGCCTATAAAGCTAACGAAATATAAGGGACTGTTAAAAATAATTAATAGTCAATAGGTGTAAAAAATGATATAATATCATCTGTGATAATGATTATCATTTACTTGAGATAATTGGAAAATTTAACATGACTTAATATAAATTAATTGGGAAAATATACGATGTTATGCTTATTAATATAGGAAGAAGGGGAATTATGAATCGCTTAAAAGGAGAACAGGTCACTATAGGTTATGGAGAAAATGTCATTGTGGATAATTTAGATGTTCACATTCCTGATGGCAAGATTACCTCAATTATAGGGCCAAACGGTTGTGGTAAGTCGACATTACTTAAAGCGTTATCACGACTACTGCCAATTAAAGGTGGAGAAATCAAATTAGATAACGAAAACATACACTCACAATCTACGAAAGAGATTGCTAAAAAAATTGCAATTTTACCTCAATCTCCAGAGGTTGCAGATGGCCTTACAGTTGGTGAATTAGTATCATATGGTCGTTTTCCACATCAAAAAGGATTTGGACGCCTATCTGCCGAAGATAAAAAAGAAATCGACTGGGCAATGTGTGTTACAGGTACTTACGATTTTAGATTGCGCCCGATAAATGATTTGAGTGGAGGACAACGACAACGTGTATGGATTGCAATGGCGTTAGCCCAACGTACAGATATTATATTCTTAGATGAGCCAACAACATATTTAGATATTTCGCATCAGTTAGAGATATTAGAATTAATTACGCAGCTCAATAAAGAACAAGGCTGTACTATTATTATGGTATTACATGATATTAACCAAGCCGTTCGCTTTTCTGATCATTTAATCACTATGAAGAATGGTGATATCATCGCCAATGGTGATACTGAGGAAGTATTAACGAAAGAAATATTAGAAAAGGTATTCAACATTGATGTTGAAATTAGTACAGACCCAAGAACTGGCAAACCAATGTTAGTAACGTATGACTTGTGCAGAAAAAGCTATTCAGAAGTTTAGGGGTAAATTATGACTACTAAGAGAAAAGGGAAGTTAAGTTTTACAGCAACTTTTATAATAGCTGTAGTATTATTAATCGGCGCACTCATCATTTCGATATTGTTTGGGGATGCCAAAATTCACTTAAGCACTATTTTTGAAGCGGTGCTTAATTACGATTCTAAAAATCAACAACATAATATTATCAGTGAGATTCGTATTCCAAGAGATATTGGGGCGATATTAGTAGGCGTTGCGTTAGGGACTTCCGGAGCTGTTATTCAAGGCGTGACTAAAAATGGTTTAGCTGATCCAAGTCTTATAGGATTAAACTCTGGTGCATCATTTATGCTAGCGCTTACGTTTGCATTTTATCCTACTGCGCCATTCCTTGTGATGATGTTTGCTGGTTTTATAGGGGCGTTAATGGGTGGCTTTATCGTTTTAATGATTGGAAGGTCAAGAAGTGACGGGTTCAATCCTATGAGAATTATTTTGGCGGGTGCTGCTGTTAGTGCGTTGTTAACTGCATTAAGCCAAGGTGTTGCTTTATTATTTAGGCTAAATCAAAGTTTAACGTTTTGGAGTGCTGGTGGTGTATCTGGTACAACTTGGAACCAATTAGTTTGGGCAGCACCGTTTATCCTCATTGCGCTTGTTATTATCATTTCAATGAGTAAGCAATTAACAATTTTAAATTTAGGTGAAACTTTAGCCAAAGGTCTAGGGCAAAACGTTGCTTTTACACGAGCTATTTCACTGATATTATCCATGGTTTTGGCTGGTATTGCAGTTGCAATGGTTGGTCAAATTGCCTTTGTCGGCCTGATGGTACCACATATAGTGAGATACTTAGTGGGTACGGACTATGCTAGAGTGATACCTTTAACTGCTGTAGTCGGCGGTTTGCTATTACTAGTTGCAGATACGATTGCACGTATGTTAGGAGAAGCACCAGTTGGAGCTATCATTTCCTTTATAGGTGTACCTTACTTCTTGTATTTAGTTAAAAGAGGAGGTCGCTTCTCATGATAGATCCAAAGTTAAGATATAAACAGTGGCTCACGATGATTATACTCTCGATTCTAGTCTTGCTAGCGTGCGCATGGAGTATTACTTCTGGAGAATATAAAATGTCTGTCGAGGCATTTTTCAAAACGCTGATTGGCCAGGGTGAATATACAGATACATTGATATTGATGGAATTTAGATTGCCGCGTATGATTATTACAATATTAGCTGGTGCTGCTTTAGCCATGAGTGGTGCAGTCATACAAAGTGTAACGAAAAACCCACTGGCAGAGCCTGGTATATTAGGTATTAATGCCGGAAGTGGATTTGTAATTGCTTTGTTTATAGTGGTAGGACAGGTAGACGCGAGTAATTTTGTGTATGTTTTACCATTTATCAGTATGATAGGTGGTGTTTTAACAGCGCTTATTATTTTCTCGTTTAGTTATAATAAAGGAGAAGGTATTACGCCAGCGAGTATGGTACTTGTAGGTGTGGGGATGTCTACTGCACTTAGTGGTGGTTCATTAACACTAATGTCTACATTTGACGAAGACCAATCAGAGTTTATAGCTTCTTGGCTTGCTGGTAATATTTGGGGTGATGAATGGGCGTTTGTTATAGCCTTTTTACCATGGGTTATCGTATTAATACCATTCTTGTTATTTAAAGCGAATGTCCTAAATTTATTGAACACACATCAGTATATAGCTCAAGGTGTCGGTGTGAAGATAGGGCGCGAACGCATTGTCTCATTATTAGTGGCAGTTGTGTTATCATCAGCAGCTGTTTCTGTAGCGGGTGCGATTGGATTTATTGGTTTGTTGGGACCGCATATTGCTAAGTCGATTGTTGGCCCGAGACATCAATTATTCTTACCGATTTCAATACTAATAGGTGCTTTTTTACTTGTACTAGCTGATACTATTGGACAAGTTATACTACAACCATCAGGTGTTCCAGCAGGTATTGTAGTTGCTATTATAGGGGCTCCTTATTTCTTATACTTAATGTATAAAACGAAATCAGTATAATTTGGTTTTAATGCTAAAAGTATGTAAATTCTAAAAATTCTACTTTACGTAGTGTTTATAAAATAGAAAAAGCCAAGGATAAGAAGAGGCTGGGATTTATGTCCCAGCCTCTTCTTTGCGATTAGTCAACTTTGCTAACAGTGCATTGATACTATAAACCGATTTTAGAAAATATGAGTAGTGCTTCCATTTTTCACATGCAAATGAAATTTGCATTCATATGTTAGCGTTTGCATTTGTGTGTAGGGTATACTATTACTGAATAGTTTAAATAGGAGGTCGTTATTATGAAAAAATTAATTAAACAAAAAACGAATTTTTTGAATGATATGTTGGACGGGCTTTCAAAAACAAACAATCAAATAGAAATTATTTCAGACACAGTCGTAGTTAGAAAAGATAGAAAAGAACAAGGCGTTTCTTTAGTTTCTGGTGGTGGAAGTGGGCACGAACCAGCTCATGCGGGTTATGTTGCCAACGGTATGTTAGACGCTGCAGTTTGTGGAGAAGTATTTACTTCACCGACACCAGATAAGATTCTTAGTGCCATAAAAGCTGTTGATAATGGCGATGGTGTATTGTTTATAGTAAAAAACTATGCCGGTGATGTTATGAACTTTGAGATGGCTCAAGAAATGGCAGAAATGGAAGACATTCAAGTGGCAACTGTCGTTGTAAAAGATGATGTTGCAGTGGAAGATGAGGCGCAACGTCGAGGTGTAGCAGGTACAGTGATTGTTCATAAGTATGCAGGACATTTGGCAGAAAAAGGGTTATCATTGGCTGAAATAAAAGAAAAAGTAGAAGGTTTATTACCTCAAATAAAAAGTATTGGTATGGCTTTAACAGCACCTATGGTTCCTACTACTGGACAATATGGATTTGATATTGAAGAAGATGAAATGGAAATTGGTGTGGGGATTCATGGTGAAAAAGGATTGTCCAGAGAAAAGGTTGAACCTGTAGATCAAATTGTAGAGCGATTAATTCAAGTTTTACTTAAAGAAGTTGAATCAGATGAACTCATTGTAATGGTCAATGGCATGGGAGCAACGCCTTTGTCAGAACTTAATATCGCTGCAAAATATGTCGGTGAAAACTTAGAGCAAAAGGGCAAATCGATTACTCATTGGCTAGTTGGAGATTACATGACTGCGTTAGATATGCAAGGTTTATCATTAACGTTTGTACCGTCTTCAGAAGAATTGTTAGTAGCGTTAACAGATATAACAGAGAGTTCATATTTCCATTAATTATAAAGTGATTATTGAAAGGGGCGAAAGATAGATGAATGTCGTTGAACTAAAAGAAAGATTATTAAAATTAGTAGATGTGTTTGAAGAAAAGGAAGCGTTATTAACAGAATTAGATAGAGCAATCGGTGATGGCGACCATGGAGTGAACATGGTTAGAGGTTTCAAAGCGTTACCAGATAATATTGATGATAGCTCTATGCAAAGTTTATTGAAATCTACGGGTATGACACTTATGTCTAATATTGGTGGTGCTTCTGGCCCATTATACGGTTTTAGTTTTGTAAAAATGTCACAAGTAGTATCAGATGAACTAGATCGTTCAAATTTAAAAGTACTCTTAAAAACTTTTTCAGAGGCAATTGCTCAAAGAGGTAAAGTGACGTTGAATGAAAAAACTATGTACGATGTAATTGAGCGTGCAAACCAAGCTGCACAAGATGATGAAATATTAACAAGTGATATATTACAATCCTACGCAGATTTAACAAAAGATATCGAAGCAACTAAAGGTAGAGCCGCATATTTCAAAAAAGATTCCTTAGGACACGTTGACCCTGGAGCTCAAAGTAGTGTTTATATATTGGAAGCGTTGATTGGAGATGACTCGTAATGACAAATATAGTAATAATTAGCCATAGTAAAGAAATTGCAGAAGGTACCAAAGCACTATTAAATCAAATGGCCGGTGATGTTAACGTCATTGTACAAGGTGGGGTCGATGGTAAAATTGGTACATCGTATGATCATATTCAAACATTAATAAACGAATTAACAGATGATGCATTGTGCTTTTATGATATAGGTTCTGCTGAAATGAACTTAGATTTAGCGATTGAAATGTATGAAGGTGAGCAGCGTATTGAAAAAGTAGAGGCACCAATTGTTGAAGGTAGTTTTACTGCAGCTGTGCAATTATCAGTTGGTAGTTCCATAGAAGAAGTTTTGGGAGAATTAAATAAAACGTTTGGCTAAATAATGTTATTTGTTTTACTATGTTAAATATAAATTAAAATGAAGTTCTCAACTAATATAACAAAAAACTTCTTTTTTATAGGAATATTTAATTGAAATGTGGTAAAATGAAAATTAATTGTAATAGAAATCTGGATATCTAGGAGGACATTGCCATGAAAGATTTAATATTAAAGCATGTCTTAAACGGCGAATTTGAGTCAGTCAAACGTTTAATGTCCCAAACAGATTTTATGGAATTTGAAGAAGTATACATTTCAAGCGCACATGAAGCTGAAAACATTATGTTTTATACATGTATTTTAGATATGATGAAGGTAGAAGAAACTGCAGAAATGCATGACTTAGCTTTTCTACTATTAGTCTATCCATTAAGTGAACTTCAGGGTGCTTTAGATTCTGCGTATTATCATGCGGAGTCATCCATAAAACTTACTGAGGGCAAAGAAGTAAAAAGTTTGTTACAAATGTTATTATTACATGCAGTTCCTGAACCAGTCATTTCTGATAAAAAGGCATTTGAAATTTCTCGCCAAATACTTAAATTGGACCCAACTAACAGTGTTGCGCGTAATGTACTGAAAGAAACAGCCAAACGTATGGATAACGTAGTTGTTGACTTTAATGAACTTAATCGTTTTAAAAACGCACACTAATAGCAAAATTATCATAGTTGAGTAATCATATTATTAGAACTTGACAAAATAACACATTAAAGTGATTTATTAAAGAATCGAAATATACATGTTAAAAGGTGTATCTATTTTGATTCTTTTTGTTTTATTTTTTGGAATTTTACACACTATTAAAGCATACCTTTAGTAATGTATAAAATTGCAAAAATAAAATTAAGATAACCATAAATATGCAATAGTTGTATTAAGATTTGTTATATTTAAATAATATAATGAATGATTAAAAGCGATGTTCAACTTAATGATTATTATTGAGAGCAATTAGAAGTGTAAAATTTTATATTGTGCAGTTGCAAAAAATAATCAGTAAGTTATAATAATGCAATGTGTTAACTATGAGGAGGTTAAAATAACATGGGGTTGAATAAAGAAGCTATAAAAATTGGTTTCGCTTATGTCGGTATCGTTGTAGGTGCTGGCTTTTCAACAGGACAGGAAGTTATGCAATTTTTCTCACCATATGGCCTATGGTCATATATTGGGGTTATACTTTCTGGTTTAATATTAGGCTTTATAGGTCGACAAGTTGCAAAGATTGGTACTGCGTTTGATGCGCAAAACCATGAGTCAACTTTAGACTATTTGTTTGGTGATAAGTTCAGTAAACTTGTAGACTATTTGCTTATCTTTTTCTTATTTGGCATTTCAGTCACAATGATTGCTGGAGCAGGATCAACATTCCAAGAAAGCTTTAATGTGCCAACATGGCTAGGCGCATTGATTATGGTCATTGCAATTTATATTACATTATTGATGGATTTTAATAAAATTGTTAGAGCATTAGGCATTGTTACACCCTTCTTAATTATTTTGGTTGTATTCATTGCTGCGTATTATCTTTTTAATGGCAGTATTTCGATAGATAAAGTGAATGAAACTGTACCAGAAGCCAGCTTATGGTTAGGTATATTGAAAGGAATTAATTATGGTGGACTTGCGTTTGCTGTAGGCTTTAGTACGATTGTAGCTATTGGCGGTGATGCTTCTAGACGTAGAGTATCTGGAGCTGGGGCATTATTTGGAGGTATTGTTTATACAATATTATTAGCGTTGATTAACTTTGCGTTGCAATCTGAATTCCCAAAAATTGAGAATGCTGATATTCCTATGCTGACATTAGCAAATGAAATAAGCCCTTGGATTGCACTTGTACTATCAGTTATTATGTTAGCTGTGATGTATAATACAATTCTTGGTTTAATGTATTCATTTGCTGCGAGATTTACAGAACCATATAGTAAAAAATATCATATATTTATCGTAGTTATAATGGTTGTAGGGTATGGTTTGAGTTTCGTAGGTTTCGCAGGCTTGATTAACTTCTTATATCCAATAATGGGTATTGTGGGACTTGTTGTTGTAATTGGCGTGCTGATTAAATACTATAGCAGAAAACGTCAAAACAAAAAGTTCATAGCATAAATGATTCATGATATTAAAATAAGAAATAAAGTCTCAGCTTGTACAATTTGTGCAAGCTGAATTTTTAATAATTCCGATAATTTATAAACACTACTGTGCAATAATTAATTATGGTACAATGCATTTCGAAAGGGAAGGTAATGCATGAAGAAAAAACACAAATGGACGATAATTACTTTAAGTATTGTTATTGTAGTAGCAATCTTGACTGCGCTGTTATTAAAACAACAGTATGACCGTCAACATTCACAAGAAATTAAAGAAAAAGTACAGATTAACAATAAAAATGTAAATGCATTTACAAATATAACTTATGGTACGGGTATGCCTAATAGTAAGCTAGACATATTAACACCTACTGAATTAGATTCGGATAATAAATTACCTGTCATTTTTTGGATGCATGGTGGTGGCTTTATAGCGGGAGACAAGCAATATAAGAATCCACTATTAACCAAAATTGCTGAGCAAGGCTATATTGTTGTAAATATTAATTATGCACTTGCACCAGATAATAAATATCCGACGCAGCTACATCAAATTGACCAAGCCGTAAAATTTATAAAGCGTAATAAGCATGAATTACCGATGGATTTTGATCAGGTTATTTTTGGTGGCGACTCTGCTGGTGCACAATTATCTAGCCAATACACGGCGATTCAAACAAATAAATCTTTAAGAGAAGATATGTCATTTGAACAACAATTTGAGTCAGATCAATTGAAGGCAGCAATATTTTTCGGTGGCTTTTATGATATGAAAACAGTAAAAGCTACTGAGTTTCCGAGGATACAACTTTTTATGGAAAGTTATACTGGAAAACGAGATTGGGAACAGCAATTTAAATATATTAGTGAAATGTCTACGATAAATCAGGTTACCAAAGATTACCCGCCAACGTTTTTATCTGTAGGTGATGCTGATCCATTTTATAGTCAAAATGTATCATTTTATAAAAAGCTAAAATCAATGGATATCCCGGTGGATAAATTATTTTATGATGGCTCCCATAATTTGAGACACCAATACCAATTCCATATGGATTTACCAGAATCACAACAAAACATGAAAGACGTTCTAAGATTTTTAAGCAGAAATACAAGTTCATCGGGCGTAGAAACAAATGTTAGTGAAGAAACGACGAACCCTAATGGAGTAGAATTAAATCCTTATTAAATAATAAGAATTTATGAAGGGTTATGTATATCTTATGATATAGTGTTAGTAATTTTAAATTACGACAGCTTTAATATGAGAGTGAGCTAAACGCACATAATATAAGTATTAATTTAATTAATTTTAAAAAATTAAGTACATTCCAGTTATAAAGAAAAGGAGTGAGACAGAAATCATATTTTCAATAATGATTTCATCGTCTCACTCCTTTTTAAATTGCAGTAAGAAGTTGAAAGAGGTCAACTATTAATGGCTATAAAACGGCATCCATATTTTAAATTTCAATAACTAAATGCTTATATGACAATATTGTTATTTGGGTCTTTGTTAATTTACAATTAAACTATTAGTGTGACATGTTTAAATATTATGCTTAGAGGTAGATTAAAATAATAACTTAGCCATGACATACTTGTTGTAATATCTACCGTCGATGTATAATTTATCACGAAGTTCACCTTCTATTTGATAACCCGCAGTTTTAAATAATTCAACAGCTGTCGTATTTTCGGGTACTACTGTTGCTTCTATACGACGAATGTTATGATTTAAGCACCATGCATCTACAGAATTAATTAAAGATTGGCCGAGGCCTTTTTCTCTGTAGTGTCTAATGACGCCCATTGAAAAATGAGCTTCATGACGTGTGCGTTCAAAATTTTCTGTCGTAACGATTGCAAAGCCGACGAGTTCGCCGTTATTTTCAGCGATATAAATGGCATTGGAAGGTGATGTAATATAGTGCTCTAGGTTTGAAAGCGCATCGTTATTAGAAGGTGCGTATTCCCCTGGATTGTATATTAAATAATCAGATTCATCATAAATTGTCGTTAATAATTTAACAAATGGATCTACATCATTGATACCGATTTCACGTATTTGATGAACCATGTGTGTCCACTCCTTATTTCTATTTTGCTAATGCTTAGTTATAGTATAACTTAACATCATTAGCGTGGTATTACTAGGACATATTTATGTTGCGCTAAACTAATATAAAGGAAGTATGATTATGAAACCTAACATTTTATTGGCTGGTGTCACAGGATATATAGGTAAAAATTTAATCCAACATATAAAAAGTGAAGCTAATTTATATACATTATCAAAATATCCTAAAGAAGAAGACTTTAAAGAAGTGACCTGGTTAAAGAAAGATATTTATAATTATATGGATGTGTTATCAGCGATGGAAGGTATGGATATAGCTATTTATTATTTGGATCCAACTAAACACTCTGCGAAATTAACACAAGCCACAGCAAGGGATTTGAATTTAATCGCTGCAGATAACTTTGGTCGGGCAGCTGCTAAAAATGGTATAAGTAAAATTATTTATATTAGCGGAAGTAGATTCGACTATGAAACCATCCAACGCTTGTCGTCATATGGTGTTTTTGTAGAAAAAACTGAAACAACTGTATCGCGCCCACATGTGTCGGTCGAACTTCAATCTTCCAAATACGATGATGTTCGTAGCGCCTTAAGCATGCAGCTTCCTATGAATTGGACACTAGAACAAATGGTAGAATATTATTTTAAATGGTTGAATGAAACTAAAGGCACATTACTGCACACTTACAAAGAAGATGAGAATTATGTCATATACCTTAAAGACAAAGCTAAGCCTGTTCTTGTTTTTCATAAAATACAAATAGAGGAAGATATCATTTCATTACATTTAGTGGATGGTACATTAGTTAAACCTAATTTATTGAAACAAGGTAAGTTAGAATTTCGTAGGCTCAAAAATACGCAAACTGTAGTAGTCCATTTATATGATTATATACCTAAACTTGTTTGGCCGGTGTATTATTTAATTCAGTCACCCTTCCAAGGTTTGATGATGAGAGGTTTTGAAATAGATTGTAGAATTAAGCACTTTAACGGGAGAATTCAGTCTGGGGAAGATATAAAATATACTAAATAGATAAAGTGGTGATGACGTGGATATTTTATTAGTAGAAGATGATATGACATTGTTTAAAGAATTAAGTGAAGAATTAGAACAATGGGATTTTAAAATTTATGGTATTGACGACTTTAGTGATGTAATGACTCAATTTGAAGCGGTTAATCCTGCTATCGTTATCATGGATGTGAAACTACCTAAATATGATGGTTTTTACTGGACTAGAAAGATAAGAGAAACATCTAATACGCCAATATTGTTCTTGTCGTCGAGAGATAATCCAATGGATCATGTGATGAGTATGGAATTGGGGGCAGATGATTATGTTCAAAAGCCATTCAATACGAGTATATTAATTGCTAAACTACAAGCAATTTATAGAAGAGTATATCAATTTAGTTTGGAAGAAAAGCGAGTGCTTACTTGGCAAGATGCAACTTTAGATTTGTCTAAAGATAGTATTAGTAAAAACGAAGCACAGATTTACTTATCCAAAACTGAAATGATTATTTTAGAAATGTTAGTTAAGAAGCAAGGCCAAATTGTTACGAGGGATACATTGATTACTGCATTATGGGATGATGAAGCATTCGTTAGTGACAATACATTAACGGTTAATGTGAATCGTTTAAGGAAGAAATTAGCGGATATTGATATGAGCGACGCGATTGAAACAAAAATAGGCAAAGGATATATGGCACATGGATAACTTAAAATGGGTTTATATCTTTTTAAGGTCACGAATATATTGGATATTATGGTTTATCTTGTTAAACTTTATCACGCTACTTATCGCTTATTTAGATTATGATATTAGCGTGGGGAGTACATATTATATTATTATTTTAAATCTAGGAATTTCAATATTGTTCTTGTCGTTCACATTTTTAAAGGAAATTAAATTTTTTAAGCATTTAGATGACAATATAGAACCTGAAGCATTAAAGCATAAATCATTGGCTGACACGCCTTTACAGCAAGAAATGGTTGATTATTTATACGGTCAAATTACAGATCAAAAATCATTAGTTACACGTCAGCAAAAGCAAATTCAATCTACTGAAGCATCATTAACAGATTTTGTACATGATATTAAAACACCTGTAACAGCAATGAAACTATTAATAGAAAAAGAACAAGATACTACTAGAAAAAACGCGCTTTTATATGAGTGGACCCGCATAAACGACATGTTGGATAGACAGTTATTTTTGACGCGCTTAGAGTCACAAAATAAAGATATGTATTTTGAGCATGTGGCGCTGAAACGTCTTGTAATTGAAGAAATACAAATCACACGATATATTAGCCAGTCTAAAGGTATTGATTATGATTTGAATTTTGAAGATGACTATAAAGTATATACCGACGCTAAATGGTGTCGAATGATGATTAGACAAATTTTATCAAATGCAGTTAAATATAGTGAAGAAAGTACAATTCATGTTCATGCATATGTAGATCAAGGTCATACAGTTCTTAAAATTACAGATGAAGGTAAAGGGATAAGTGCTAAAGATTTACCGCGTATTTTTGAAAAAGGTTTTACCTCCACTACCGATCGTTATGAAACGTCAGCTTCTGGGCTTGGTTTGTACCTTGTCAATCATGTAAAAGAAAAGTTAGGTGTCCAAATATCAGTTTCTTCGGAACCGAAGGTAGGGACAACTATGAAATTTATCTTTCCTAAGCAAAATGAATTGATATCAAGATTATCTGAAAATATATAAAATTAATGAGTGACTGCAAAAATTTAAAAATAAATGTATAGGCATTATGAATGATGTTAGCCAATACGTATTTAGAACCTGAGAAGATTGTTTGTTTCTTAGGTTCTTTTTGTGCTTAACATTATATGATGGATAGATATGTATTTAAAATTATTTATAAAAATATTTGCAAATTAGTGAAAAAAGTTGTTGAATACAAATAATAAATATGCAATCATATTTAAGGTGAGTTTAATATGAAATAGTTATTAAAATTAATTCAATCTGATAGGTTACAATTCCTAAATAGACAACTATGATTTATACCAATAAAAGTAGTAAAATTTTGTTAATTTTACGAAAATGTAATATTAAGAATTTGTAAATGCAATTGTAGGATTGTAAATTTTGTGCTATTTTCAAATAAGGATAAATCAACATTTATGAGATTTTTTAACCAATAGAAGCAAATACTCATTTACACAATTTTAACAATAGTAAAATGATCCAAAATAATGAGTGAATTGTAAATCTTGTGAATCTTAATTTATCTTAGATATAGGTATTTAAATTTTTTAAATTTATTGAAGGTGATTGGGGACAATCGCTGTAAATGGAGGATTTTTTGGATGTTTAACAAGAAAAAAGATAAGTTCATGGTGAAGCTAGAAGAAATGGTGTTCAATTTAGATAGAGCAGCAATTGAATTTGGGAAAATGGATTTTAATACACACTTAGATTTGAAAGCATACTCAGATAATATTAAAACATATGAGTCACACGGCGATGAATTAATGCATCAAGTGATCTCAGACTTAAACCAAACTTTTATTACACCAATCGAACGTGAGGATATCCTCTCTTTATGTAATGCAATTGATGACGTATTAGACGCAATTGAAGAAACTTCAGGTATGTTTGAAATGTATTCTATTGAATATACGGATGAATATATGGCTGAATTTGTAGATAATATTCAAAAAGCTATAGCAGAAATGAAATTAGCTGTTGGATTATTAGTAGATAAAAAATTATCACACATGCGTATTCATTCTATTAATATTAAAGAATTTGAAACAAACTGTGATGGTATTTTACGTCAATCAATTAAGCATATCTTTAATAGTGAAACAGACCCAATCACATTAATTAAAATAAAAGAAATATATGAAAGTTTAGAAGAAATTGCAGATAAATGCCAAGCCGTAGCAAATAACTTTGAAACTATAATAATGAAAAATAGCTAAGGAGTCCTAACTTATGGAATATATTTTGATCATCACAGTAGCTATTGTTATTTTTTCACTTATATTTGACTTTATCAATGGTTTCCATGATACAGCCAATGCTGTTGCTACTGCTGTTTCAACGCGTGCCTTAACTCCTAGAACGGCTATACTTTTGGCATCTGTCATGAATTTTATCGGTGCTTTAACGTTCACTGGGGTTGCAGGAACAATAACTAAAGATATCGTAGACCCATTTAAATTAGAAAATGGTCTAGTTGTAGTATTAGCAGCTATTATCGCTGCAATTTTCTGGAATTTATTAACTTGGTATTATGGTATACCAAGTTCATCTTCACATGCATTGATAGGTTCTATCGCTGGTGCGGCAATTGCTTCACAAGGTTCATTTGCTGTATTACATTATCAAGGTTTTACAAAAATCATAATCGTATTACTTTTATCACCAGTCATTGCATTCTGTGTAGGGTTTATAATGTACTCGATTGTAAAAGTAGTATTTAAAAATGCGAATCTTACAAAAACTAATCGTAATTTTAGATTCTTTCAAATTTTCACAGCGTCTTTACAATCGTTCTCACATGGTACGAATGACGCGCAAAAATCAATGGGGATTATTACATTAGCTTTAATTGTTGCAGGTATTCAAACGGGTTCTAGCGTAGAACCACAACTATGGGTTAAAATTTCCTGTGCTACTGCGATGGGATTAGGTACCGCTGTTGGTGGTTGGAAAATTATTAAAACAGTTGGTGGTAATATTATGAAAATACGACCAGCTAATGGTGCTGCAGCAGATTTATCATCTGCGTTAACTATATTTGTAGCATCATCACTACATTTCCCACTATCTACAACACACGTAGTTTCTTCATCTATCTTAGGTGTGGGATCTTCTAATCGTATTAAAGGTGTTAAGTGGAATACAGCGCAACGTATGATTGTTACGTGGGTGATTACATTACCAATTTCTGCAATAGTTGCAGCATTGATTTATTACATTATTAATTTTTTCTTATAATTTAAGATAAAGTGATTCAAAAGCGGCTGAGACAAATGAATTGTCTCAGCCGTAATTATTTTATAGCAATCGTTTAAAGGCGCACTGCTTAATTTATGGAGTTAGTGGTTATTGCATTTGAGCTTATACTCAAATGTGACACTTATAAAAATTAGTATTACTTATTTAAGGGCGCCAATTGTCGCTATAAGTACATTTAGTTAATGGAACTTAAGCTTGAGTATTGGTTAAGACAAATCTTTTAACCATATCTAATATTTTTCAGTCTCACACTTTTTTGATCCAAATATAAGGTGCTGGAGATGAAAAATGGTTAGAGTTCATGAGCACAAAATAATAGCCTGAGACATAAATGTCTCAAGCTATTATTTGATTTATTTTACTACTGTCATCATTTCATTTGCATAATAAGGTTATAATTAATGGATGTAATTATAACTTGAAGCTTGTGATGCAGGGATAGTACGATAATCAACAGTACCTGGAGGTGTATTATAATTCATTTCTGAAATTAGAATACTACCATCTGGATTGACTTGTTCTACGTAAGCAACGTGTCCAATAGGTCCTTCATAATTTTGCATGATTGAACCAGCACTTGGTGAATTATTTACTGTATAACCGTCTGCAGCGGCATTGTTTGCCCAGTGATCTGCGTTCCACCAATAAGTACTAATTGGTTGACCAGTTTCTGCTCTACGATTAAACACGTGCCAAGTACATTGTCCCCAATCGTATAGGTTAGCATCACTTGCTGATGATCCACCCGTATTCGTGTTTGGTGTTTCTGTTGAGCTTCCGCCCGCACCACCAGTTCCTGTTGCACCAGGGATTGTTAATGTTTGATTAGGGTAGATGATATAACCATTTAAATTGTTGGCTGAAACAATTTCTTCAACTGAAACGCCATATTTATTTGCAATGATATTTAAAGACTCACCAGATTGTACAGTGTGACTTGATCCACCTGAAGTAGCGTTTGAAGATGATTCTTGTCCCTGAGAGCCACTTCCGCCAATTTCGATGACTTGCCCTGGGAATACAATGTTATTGTTAATGTTATTATTTTGTTTAATTTCATCAATTGAAACACCGTATTGCTGTGAAATTGACCATAGTGACTCACCAGATTTTACTGTATGCTGTGTTGATGCATCAGCTTCATGATTTGCTATGAATGCTGCTGCACCTGAAGCAGCTGTTACTGCAAATGCTAACTTTTTCAAAAAAACTCCTCCTTCAATGCCTATGTCTAACAGTGATTATTGAAATAAATACATGTCGTTAGTTTTTTTAATCTCAATTCACGTTTCATACTAACAAAAATCATTTGCTTTGTGTACGTTGTTATAAAGTTGTAATATTATTAATATTTAGTGTTTCACTGAGGATTATTCGATAAATACCTTCGTATAGGCGTTTATAAGCATGCGTTACATTTCGCTTGTAATTAACTTTATTTGAAATGTAACATTAACTATTAACAAAAATAGTGATTTTAACATTAAAATTGTTAGAAAATACATTCATCATGTTTGCTAATCAATGAAACAGTGAACATTAAAGTATTAATAATTGCAATCGTAGGACATTGTGAAAATTTACATGCTATACATATATCCCATAAATGTTATGATTAAACGCATATTATTTTTATAAATAGTTCTATAATGAGAAGGAGTGAGTAAATTGGCTGAATCAACACAACAAGTAAATAAGCAACAAAACCAATCTAAAAAACAATCTAAATCACAGTCACATGCTTATAGTAAAGTATGGCTATTCTTTATGTATTACTGGATTATTTTTGGCATTGGCTGTTATTTTGGGCAGTTCTTACCTATGGAATGGAGAAAACCACTTTCATTCGTACTTCTTGCCTTAGTACTGATTACGGTTATCTTTAATCGGGCACGTAAATACGGTCTAGTAATTTCCCATATTTACGCGATTGTTGTAGGTTTATTATCTTATGCAACCTTCACTGCATATTTACAGAATTTAGGACCAGAGGTATTTTTCAAAAATATCATTTTAGCAATTTCAGCGTTTATTGTTTTTGGGATTATCGGTTATTTCTTAATTGGTAATGCGGCTAGTATGGGGAAATATTTATTTGTTACTTTAGTTGTGCTTATTATAGCAAGTTTAATCGGTATGTTTATACAAAATCCAATTTTCCATACGATTATAACTGTAGTAGGCTTATTATTATTCCTACTCTATACACTGTACGATTTCAATCGTATGAAGCGTGGACAATTTTCTCCAAGAGAAATGGGCTTTAATTTATTTGTGAATCTGTTGCACATCATCAAGTATGTATTAAGACTTGCAACTAAATTTAGAAAATAATAAAATTTTAATATTCAATTTGATGAAGACACCTTCAAAAATACCTTGTGAAATAAGAGGTTTTTTGAAGGTGATTTTTTATCTGATGAGATGCTTTGTTAAAACAACATTTTTAAATTTTGAAAAAATACAATGCAACATTTTTAAAATTGAGTTTAATTAATGAAAAAGTTGACAAAATTATTTGTTTTATACAAAATTATCTAAAGACAAAAAATACTTATTTAAATAATTAAGATATAAAGTGCCAACTTTAGCTTTTATGATAGAGTGACATATTAATGCATGGCGTATGACAATATTTGAAAGAGGTTAAATTATGAAAGCGCAGTGCTTAAATATTATTTCTAAGGATAATTATCCTACGAAACGTGTAGCTGACGGCTTATTACTAATATTCCCTTTAAAAGGAATCACAGAGATACAACATTTTATAACAGATATTGAAGTTGAAAATGACTTATTTATAATCAATAACTCTGAAATTTTTACAATAAAAAGAAATGAACAAGCGATTAAGCTGTATATTGCGAGTGATTGGTTTTATAATCGTGGCTATGATTTTTTTGCGTATCAATATACATCTAACTTAATTCAATCTTCCAATGCGTTATTCCAATCTATACTTAGTTTAACGCAACATCAATTAAATAAAACGTTGACTGAACCGTTATTCGAGTCCTACATGAATAACATTGTCGATATTATCGCTTCTGAAGCAAAAGTCGATATAAAATATTTGAAACAACAAACAGACTATTCATTTTATGGTATTACCGGTGAAATGTTGGATTATGTTAATAACCATTTAGATAAAAAGTTAACGTTAAAAGAAATTGCGAATAAACTTTTTATTTCTCAATCAAATATATCGACGCAATTTTATAATACGTTGGGGATGAGCTTTAAAACGTATATAGATACTTTAAAACTTTCAACATCGATATCTAGTTTGCTAACAGGAAAATCTACGATAAGTGAGGTGTCCGATTACTATGGATTTAGCAGTTCTGCGATCTATAGTAAAAAATTCAAACATTATTTTGGTTATTCACCTAAGGACTATCGTCTACTTTCAAAATTGGATAAATCATTTCCTTTTACGGCCGAGGATTATAATATGAGAGCAGTCACTGAAATTCAGAATATAATAGCTGAACGACTTAACAAACTCAATGTTCAGAACAATTATATATGTATTAATCTGCAGCATATTAAAGAATCTACTAACGATACGATTATAATTCAAATTCATAGTATAGCAGAGTTTCATCATTTGCTTGCGAATAAGAGTATGAATTATCTATTTGAAGGTACACAAAAAGTGATTGTTTATTGCATGATAGATCCGAGAAAGTTACAGGAAACATTTATGGATGAATCTTATGGCTTTATTAATTTTGTTTATCATGCAAATGTGAACCTTGCATTTCAAATTACTAGTAATGACGATGTTAATATCTATATAGACCAAATATATAGTCAATATCAAGCTTATTTACAAGCACATCCAGAATTGTCAGAAAAACATATGCATTCAGTGAGTTATATCTTTAATGTTGAGCGTATGTCTATCAAAGAAATTTATCGTAATATTATTAAAATTCAGCAATATAGAGAGCATGTAAAATTCGGAATTGATATTACACATTTATTCAATCATCCCGAATGTTTTAAATTAATGGAGAAGCAGATGAAACGCATAGGATTCGATTATTTTTTTATAGATAATCATAAATTAACTTCTCCTTATTTGAGTGAAGATCATGAAGACTTGCTCACAAAACAAGTATTTAAGTTTAGTAATATTAAAAAGATTATGAATGATATGGAATTGGAAGAAAGAGCATATTTTCTTTTGAATGTGCATAATAATTATTTATTAAATGATGACAATATGGAGATTATCGAAAGTCCACCGTTACTTATGGGGATGTTTAAACAGATGCGTGAGTATTTTACAGGCGTGGGGATAGATTTATTCCAGCAACAAGGTGAGAAAAATGCATTGTATTTATATGATCAAAAAGGCTTTCGCTCCGTTTTAGGTAATATGTATGAAAGAATAATGGAGAAAATGAGATATGAAGTGAAAGATTTTGACTATTATACGATAGTGAATCATCCAGAGAAAATTTCCGTTTTTGTAAATGATTGGCGCATAGGGGAAAGTGAAACTGCAGAGAGTGAACCGCAAAATATACAAATACATTTAAATTTTAAAGATAAAGCACTGAAACGCCCTTACATTGTTTTTTATGAAAAAATAAATAGTACATTTGGAAATATCAATGGTATTATTGCACCATCTTTAAGAATTAAACATGCATGGTCAGATGAATTAATTAGCAAGATCGATGAGTATAATAAACCGCATTTTAGTGTTATGCAACATCATTTTGAAGAAGAGAATTTGACTATTGATTTAAATTATAATACCGTTCACATCATTGATATTTATAAAAAATAAATTATTATTATATTTTAACCCTGTAAAAAATATGCGTAGCAAAATACAATTTATCGTTATTCGTAATTTTGACAAATCTATAATTATAAATAATAAGGACATAGGCTTGTAATTTATGGATAATTGTATTGTATTGCTTACTAGCATTTGGAGGTGTAACAACAGTGAATAAAGACAAAAAAGAGCAATTTTTAAATATTTATAAAAAATATAAAAGTTTAATGCACTACATTGAATCAAACTACAAATTGACTATGAATGACGTTGCAATTTTAGAATTGATAGAGCAAAATTGTAGTGAAAATAACTTGTTAATGCAGCCATTTCTAAAAATTGCAACTACTGAACTTGAGTTAAGTAGGACTAAGGTGCTTGCATCGATTCGTAGATTGATTGATCAAGATAGAGTAAGTAAAATACGTTCAACTGAAGATGAGCGTAAAGTATACTTATTTATGAATAATGACAATGCACAAAACTATAAAACTTTATTAGATGATATTGAAGGATATGTTAAGTAAACGCTAGTGTAATTTAACAACTTCAATAGTCTGAATAGCATATTAAAATAAAAACTACAGACATTTACTTTATATGGTAAATATCTGTAGTTTTTATAGTTTGAAAAGGACTTGGGTTCAACTGATGTGCGTAAATCTATATTCTAAAGCAAAAATATTGTATAATATATCATATTAATAGATGTAGTAATCGAGAAAGCGAGATGAAATCATGGGACGTAAGTGGAATAATATTAAAGAAAAAAAGGCCCAAAAAGATAAAAATACAAGTAAAATTTATGCGAAGTTTGGTAAAGAGATTTATGTAGCAGCTAAATCAGGTGAACCTGATCCGCATGCCAATCAAGCTTTACGTTTAACATTAGAGCGTGCCAAAACTTATTCAGTTCCGAACCACATTATTGAGAAAGCGATTGAAAAAGCTAAGGGCTCTGGTGAAGAAAATTATGATGAATTAAGATATGAAGGTTTTGGTCCAAATGGCTCAATGATAATTGTTGATGCTTTGACAGATAATGTAAATAGAACTGCTTCAGATGTACGTGCAGCCTTCGGTAAAAATGGAGGCAATATGGGCGTATCAGGATCAGTCGCTTATATGTTTGAATATACAGCTGTATTTGGTTTTGAAGGCAAATCAGTAGACGATACATTAGAAGCATTAATGGAAAAAGATGTGGATGTCAGAGATGTGATTGATGAAAATGGATTAACTATTGTATACGCTGAACCAGACCAATTTGCACAAGTACAAGATGCATTAAGAGCAATAGGTATTGAAACATTTAAAGTTGCGGAATTTGAAATGTTACCCCAATCTGATATCGAATTATCAGAAGAAGATCAGGAACAATTCGAAACACTTATTGAAGTATTAGAAGACCTAGATGATGTGCAAAACGTATTTCATAACGTGGATTTGAAATAACATGAATCAACACATACAAACTTGGATTTCACAATTACAACTGCAACCGCACCCAGAAGGTGGATATTATAAAGAAGTCATTAAAGGTACTACAGAAGATGCAAATCAAAGAGCTCAATATTCTAGTATTTATTTCTTATTAACGCATGACAATATTTCACATTTCCATCGTATAGATGCAGATGAAATTTGGTATTATCATGATGGTGACTCACTTACGATTCATATGATCCACCCTGATGGTAGATACGAACAAGTATCTTTAGGGAAGCATATAGAAGCCGGTGACGTATTACAGTATGTGGTACCAAAAGGGACCATATTCGCATCATCAGTTGAAGGGCAAAATGATTACGCACTTGTTGGTTGCATGTGTCAACCTGCATTTGAGTTTGCACATTTTGAATTATTAAGCCAAAGTTGGTTGAACGAACAATATCCTAACTTAAAAAATATCAATATGCGTTATGCATTATCTTCCGAAGCTATTGAACAGAACAAATTTTAAATTCTATAAAAATTAAATTTGAGAGCCCGAGACATTACTTTGTGTCTCGGGCTCTCAAATCGTTAATACTGTTTCACTTTTATGTTATTTTGCAGTACCAAATACTTCTTTTGCAATTTCTACTACATAAGCAAGTTTTTGCCATTGTGCATCTTCCGTAAGTTTATTACCTTCTTCGGTAGATGCAAATCCACATTGAGGGCTCAAACAAATTTGATCTAATTTCACGTATTGCTGAGCTTCTTCGATACGCTTAAGTATCGCATTTTTATCCTCAAGTTCACCAGTTTTTGAAGTGAATAAACCTAGTACTGCTGCTGATTTATCATTTGGGAAATAGCGTAAAGGTTCAAAGTCTCCAGAGCGATCATCGTCATATTCTAAGAAAAAGCCACCTAAATTTTCCTGGAATAAATAAGGAGCTACTGGTTCGTAACCACCTGAAATTGCCCAAGTAGACTGGTAGTTCCCTCGACAAACGTGTGTTGTAATGAGTAAATCTTCTGGTAATCCTTGTACTGCTTCATTGACGACACGGAATGCAAGTTGACGTGCAGCTTCTTTTTCATCTTCAGTGCGATCACGACCACGTGTTTTTTGAGTTCCTGATGTTAGGTTTGCCCAATAAACGTCATCTAATTGAATATAACGCGCACCCAGTTCATAAAATTTTAATAGGCTATCATGATATGCTTTGGCAACATCATGGGAATATGCTTCAATATCTGGATATATTGTTTCATTTAAAATGTTTGGATGGAAAAGTTGGTTAGGGCTTGGAATAGAGACTTTTGATGTGCCGCGGCCGTTTACTTTTTCATGTAAGAATTGGAAATGTTCAAAATGGGGGTGGTTCGGGTTAAATGCAACCTTGTCTACAATCTTCACATTATGATTTCTAGTTTCAACACCTTCGAATTCTAAACCGTGTTCGGATGTATAGCCTTGAACACCTTCTAAATTCTCTAAGAAATCAAAATGCCACCAACTTCTACGAAATTCTCCATCTGTAATACTATGTAATCCTACTTCTAATTGCTTTTCGATGATATGTTCAATCTCTTCATCTTCAATAGCTTTCAGTGCTTGTGCGTCGATTACATTATTTTTGTAGTCTTGTCGTGCTTTTTTTAAGCGATCTGGTCGTAATAAACTACCAACATGATCTGCTCTAAATGGTCTATGGATAACTGTCATGGTTAGGCTCCTTTATTTATGGAATTTTCTGAAAAATATAGATAAAATTTAACAGACTTCTGGGGAATTGTCAATTTCGCTTTTACACTATGAAATATAGTACAATAATACTAATCAAATTTTAAAGTTAAAAATAAAAGACATCAATATAATTCATGAGATGACATGGGAGAAACAGTTTTATATAATAATGACAAGGAGTTGGTGACAGTGAAAGTAAAATATATTGATAAGCGTCACTGGCGTCGCATCATTGATAGAGAATACACAGAGGTTAAAGTGAACAATAATAAGTTTAAAGGTATTATTGGTTTAGTCACTATGAAAAAAGTTCGAGAGCCATTAGAGGTATCAGTTGTTGGACAAAACATTATTGTTGCTGATGACAACTATCAATGGTTACAAATCTTACCTGAGAAAAAACGTTATAGTATTACAGTGATGTTAGATGACAAGGGCAACCCATTAGAATATTATTTTGATATCAATTTAAAGAATGTTACACAGAAAGGAAATGCACGTACGATTGATTTATGTTTAGATGTGCTTGTATTGCCAAATGGGTCTTATGAACTTGTTGATGAAGATGATTTACAACGAGCATTGGATACAGGACAAATTACTAAGAAACAATATCATGAAGCATATGTAATCGCGCATCAGCTTATGATAAAAATTGATGCCGATTTTCCAACTATGCAAGACAAAATTATGTATTGTTATCATAAAATCAAACAGAAAGCAAAAGGGCAGAAACATAGTAAACATAAGCCGAAAGTGAACAAACATCATACGCATAAACCCAAACAACATACACATGATAAACATAAACAACATAAACATACATCAACGCATAAACAAGGACAACAAAAGTCTTCACATCATGAAAAGAGCTAATAAATGTAATGTAAGTAAAGTGTAGTTAATACGAATCGCAAACGATGCGAACTACAAAAAATCATGTATTGAAAAGGCATATAAGTATATAAATAAACGTGTTATAGTGAACATTGCATGTATAATGTAAAACTTAGAAATGCATGTAATCTACACAAATAAAAATGAGATATATTACACGATAATTAACAGGGGCTTATAAAAATAGGGGGATAATTATGAAGATTGACGATTATCGCTTGTTAACTACTTTGGATGAAACAAAAACATTGAGGAAAGCAGCTGAAATTCTCTATATTTCACAACCTGCAGTTACACAAAGACTTAAAGCAATTGAAAATGCTTTTGGCGTCAACGTTTTTATCCGAACTAAGAAACAATTGATTACGACGACTGAAGGTACAATGATAATTGAACACGCTAGAGAAATGCTGAATAGAGAGCGTTTGTTTCTAGATAAAATGCAAGCGCACATTGGTGAAGTTAATGGAACAATATCAATCGGTTGTTCATCTTTAATTGGCCAAACCTTGTTACCTGAAGTGTTGAACTTATACACGAGACAATTTCCTAATGTAGAAATTCAAGTTCAAGTTGGTTCAAGCGAACAAATTAAAGCAAACCACAGAGACTATCATGTCATGATTATTCGTGGTAATAAGATTATGAATTTAAGTAATACACACCTTTTTAATGACGAGCATTACTTCATCTATCCTAAAAATAGGAATGATGAACTAGAAACAATGCCATTTATCGAATTCCAAGCAGACCCAATTTATATTAATCAAATAAAAGAATGGTATGGAAGTCAAATTGGGCAAGATTACCACGCAATGATTACAGTAGATCAAGTGGCAACCTGTAAAGAAATGTTATTAAATGGTGTTGGCGTAACAATATTGCCAGAAATTATGATGAAACATTTAGATCGCGAATTGTTCGAATTTAAACGTGTGGATATCGATAATAAATCGCTCATACGTTCTACGTTTTTAAGCTACGATTCAAGTATGACGCAGTTGCCCCAAGTAGAGTCATTTATAAATCTAATGATGGAATATGTTGAGTAATAAAACAGATATAGATTTGATTTAAGTTTTTATTTTATAATATTTAAATTATTGCACTGACGAAGAAATATATTATTAAGAGAATAGAGGTTGTCTGCATGTTTAGTGCCTTATTACATATTAAAAACTACAAATTATTTGTAGTGAATATGATGCTGTTAGGTATGGGGATCGCAATTACAGTACCATATTTAGTATTATTTGCCACAAATGATTTAGGTATGACTTCCACGCAATATGGACTATTGTTAGCCTTAGCTGCAATTAGTCAATTTATAATGAATACGATAGTTGCGCGTTTTTCTGATACACATAATATTAATAGAAAATTAATAATAATTGCTGCTTTATTTATGGGGGCAGTTAGTTTTTCAATTTATTTCTATATACATGAAATATGGATCTTTATAGCAATGTACGCTATTTTCCAAGGATGTTTTGCACCAGCGATGCCTCAAATGTATGCATCAGCACGTGAATCAATTAATGCTTCTGCATCAAGGAATAAAGCTAAATTTGCCAATGCAGTTTTGCGGTCTATGTTTTCATTTGGCTTTTTATTTGGTCCTTTGATCGGTGCCTTACTACTAAGTGCTAATGGATATTCCGGCTTGTTTGGTGGTACGATTACAATCATTATCTTCACCTTACTATTGCAAGTATTTTTCTTTAAAGATATAAAGACAGAACACACTGTTTCTGATGTAAACCATGTTGAGACAACAGCTCCCAATATGTTAAAGGACAAGTCACTGTTTGTTCCATTTTTAGCGTTTATTTTACTGCATATAGGGCAATGGATCTATACATTGAATATGCCGCTATTTGTGACGAAATACCTTAATGAACCAGAAGGTTTTGTTGGTGGATTAGCAAGTTTGTGTGCTGGCTTGGAAGTGCCGTTTATGGTTATTTTAGGCATATTGTCAGCAAAACTGACAACACGTACCTTACTCATGTTAGGTGGTCTCTTCGGAGGACTATTTTATTTTAGTATCGGCGTGTTCGAAAGTTTAGCCATGATGTTTGTAGGCCAAGTATTTTTAGCGATATTTTTAGCGATACTACTCGGTTTAGGAATTAGTTACTTTCAGGATATATTGCCAGACTTTCCGGGGTATGCCTCAACATTATTTGCTAATGCGATGGTTATTGGACAATTATGTGGTAACTTGTTAGGTGGTATAATGAGTCAATGGGTTGGTTTAGGAAATGTTTTCTATGTTTCTGCAGGATCTATTTTTATAGGCATAATTCTCATTTTCTTTACTAAAGATCAAAAATTTACAGAAGAAAGTATGAGTAGTTAATAATGACAATTATTTTATGGTTATGTATTATAGCGGCATTTGTCTTAGCGTTTATCGGTTTAATTAAGCCGGTTATTCCATCTGTGCTTGTCTTATGGGTCGGTTTTCTAATTTATCAATTCGGTTTTCACAATGGTAACTTGTCATGGGTATTCTATGTATCTATGATTTTGCTTACACTCTTTATAATCGTTGCAGATTTTATAATGAATCAATACTTTGTTAATAAATTTGGTGGTTCAAAAAAAAGTGAGTACGCAGCCCTTGTTGGTGTGATTGTAGGGTGCTTTGTATTTCCACCTTTCGGCATTATTATTGTTCCATTTGCTGCGGTATTAATTGTAGAAATGATTCAAGGACCAAATTTTTCAAAAGCTTTAAAAGCAAGTTTTGGTTCAGTTGTAGCATTCTTAGCAAGTACTATTGCACAAGCGATGATCATGATTATTATGGTAGTATGGTTTTTTGTAGATGCATTACTAATTAATTAAAATCATATTTTGAGCTAATAGTTTCATCTTGAGAATAAAGTGAGCAATTCATTTAATTCTAAGAGTACTGTTAGCTCTTTTTTTGTGAAAAATTATCACTCAAAAATTAAATTAGAACGATTAAATACACATATAATTTTAATGAAAGCGCATTAATATAATAAATTAATAAAAAATTAAGCAATTGCCTTGTTTTCACTAACTTTATTTTAGTATAATCACAAACATGTTTAAAAAACGGAATAGGAGGGGAGTCAAAATGAAATATCCAATAGCTATATGGATGCTTGCTATCGGTGCGTTTGCAATCGGTATGACAGAATTTGTAATTATGGGACTTTTACCAAATATTGCAAGGGACTTTGATGTAACTGTGAGTCAAGCAGGACAGCTAATTACTGGTTATGCATTAGGTGTTGCCATTGGTGGGCCAATCATAGTTATGTTAACAATAAAATGGAATAGAAAGTATCTCTTATTAGTATTGATGGGCATCTTTATTTTAGGTAATTTTGCTGCTTCATTTAGTCCGAGTTATGGATTTATGATGACAAGCCGTATTATTACATCATTAGCACATGGTTCATTCTTTGGTATAGGCTCTATACTAGCCGCAAATATGGTTAGACCAGAGAAAAGAGCAAGTGCCATGGCCTTAATGTTTATGGGACTAAGTTTAAGTAACATCTTGGGTGTGCCATTCGGTACATTGGTTGGTCAGAATTTCGGTTGGCCAATGACATTTATTGTTATTTCTGTTATTGGGGCGATTGCTCTAGTAGGCATCATTATTTTTGTGCCAATGCAACGTGAAACAGTTAAATCTTCAGTATTAAATGAATTGAAAATTTTAAAAGAGAAGCGTTTATGGCTAACATTAGCAGTAACACTATTCGGTTTTAGTAGTGTGTTTGCTTATTTCACATATATCTCTACAGTCTTGACTGATGTATCTAATGTTCAAGAACATCTTATTTCATACCTACTAATTATATTTGGTGTAGGTGTTACATTAGGTAATGTCGTAGGTGGTAAACTTGCAGATTGGAATTTAAATAAAGCATTACAGATGATATTTACAGTATTTATTTTATATTTCGTACTGTTATACTTTATCCAAATGAACGGGTTCTTAATGGTCGCAGGTATATTCTTCTTTGGTCTAATAGGATTTAGTATGAGTCCATCACTACAGTTCAAAAGTACTTTAATTTCAAAAGATGCGCCAACGCTTGCTAGTACATTGAATCAATCAGCATTTAATCTAGGTAATGCCTTAGGTGCCTTTATAGGTGGTCTAGTCGTTACACATTTACCAGTGGCGTCCCTAAGTCTTATCGCACCTATTTTAACAGCGATAGGTTTAATATTCTTATTTATCAGTGTTGCAGTTGAGAAAAAAGAGGGCATGACAACTTAAATTAATGCGGTCATGGTTAATAAATATAGAATATATAGATGTAACTTGCTATAGACACTTGTACGATACTTGTTCAGAAATGGTAATAGACTTTAGAAATCATAAGTAGAAATATTTTTAATTTAGCTAGATACTGAGTTAGATAAAATAAGAGCCTGAGACATAACTCGATATGTCTCAGGCTCTTGCTTTGTTTTTTAATATTAAAATCATGTTCTCACTAAATCATAATGAAGTATTTGCATCTTTATTAATATAGTGATGATCGATATACAATGAAATTGGAATAATTATGAAAGAAATAATAATAAATTTCCAATTACTTATGAAAATGTAAGGACCTACAGCGAGTGCTGCTTGAGGTACAAAAAATACATAAAATATCGCACATAGCAACAGTATAATACTGATGTATGTCATAACCCAAGTCCAATGTGATTTAGTAAAGCATTGCATTTGTACAGTTTTAAAAACCATCCATATAAAAATGAAAATAATGCTAATACCCACGAGTAACATTATCGGAAATGTGTATATATATAGTCGTTTAGCACCGATAAAAAAGCCAATAAATCCTTTTAGAAAACAAAAAATACCAAAGAAAAGTAAAATGTGTTGGAAAATATATTTGAATATGTTGATGAGTGTCTCGTTCGGCAATTTTTTTATTTCTTGTTTTGCGTGTGATTTAGGATCATGATCAAAGAAATCCATAGCAAGTGTGCCTTCTTTTTCGGCTTGTAATAATTGAGTTAATATACGATTCAACATCTTTTCGGAATCATGGGGATTCACACTTAGATCCGCGCGTACATATGTCATATAGTTTTCGAATGTTTCTCTATCAGTATTGTTTAATCGTAGTGATTTTACATTATTTTCACGCATTAATCTTTCAGTAGATTTCATTTGAATTCCGCTACCTTTTTTATAGAATGTAAGAATAAGATATGGCTTATTATGACGAATATCACAATATAAATCAACTTAACTTTTTAAAGGAGGAATTATGGAACAACTTTCACTATCGCAAAATCAATTTATAGAAGAAATTGCCAACATACATGAGCAACAACTTGAACAACAGTATCATGATTACAAAAAAACTAATTTGTCAGTCGCTTTGCGTATAGAAATGATTGAGCGGAGCTTGAAATTAGAAGTGGGTCGCATTTTAATTGAAACATTGGATGGCGTTTTACTGGGATTTATATGGGGAAGGATTGAGGCAGTTGGGTGTAAAGTTGTGATTGAAATGCTCTATGTCCATCCTGAATATAGGCACCAAGGTATAGGTGCCAAATTGAAATCTTCCATTGAAGCGTGGGGGATGAGTCATGGTGCTCAAAAAATAGAAAGTACCGTTGCATATAGCAACAAAAAAATGATTGAAATGAATTTAAACATGAATTATCAGGTAGAGAAAGTAATTATGTCCAAAAAACTATCAGTAATTAATGAAGATAATAATAATTAATGATAAAATTAATATATTATAATGAAAAAGGAGTTCTTACATGAAAAGGTGTTTGGCACTCATATTAGCAGCGACAGTTACATTAACAGCTTGTGGTAAAGATGATGAAAAAGCATCATTGGAAAAAGATGTTGATAAATTAGAAAAACAACAAAAAGATTTGAAAAAGCAAAAAGATAAATTAGAAAAAGAACATGATAAGCTGAAGGATAAATCTGAAAGCTTAGAAAAAGATATAAATTCAGAGACTTAAAACGCATAGATTGTTGGATAGTCGAATGAAAAACGGAGAATGAAAAAATATATCTGTATAATATATAGAAATTAGATTTAATTATACTTTGAAAATATGTTGTAATATTTCCTAGGAAATCATTGTAATATGGTTTTACTAATTGTTATAATGGGTATCATTAAACATAATGTGGATTAGTAAATACGTATAAAAATGCAAAGAAGTTGAAATATAAGGGAGTTATTAATCAACCATTCAGGCTTGAGTTAACGACTAGTTTGGAGTAAGTTACATTTTGATAATTTCCTTACATAGAAAAGAGGTAATGAATATGCACGAACAAGATTTCAATTTATTAGAAGGCAGAACTATCACTTTACCAGAATTAGGTAGAGAAATAGAAAATATTACAGGTAGAGAAATAAAAGACTCTACAGGTGAAATTAAACGTGTGATTGCACACTTACCAAACTTTGAATCTGATACAGATACTTTTGTAGCTACTTACAGATTAAATCATAAAAATGATTTTATTGATGCAACATTCACTGCACCAAAAAGTGAACGCGGCCGTTTGAAAGAAGTTGCAGTAAACGTAGAATTGATTAGTTATATTTCAAGAGCTTAAATGTTGATTATTGATAGAATATGTAGGTAGCGCGATATGAATTGTTTCATAACGCGTTACTTTTATATAGAAATTTATTTTTCAGTATAGAGGTGTAACATATGACAGTTTATATTGAAACTGAACGTTTAAGGTTACGTGACTGGCGAGAGGAAGACTTGTTGCCATTTCAACAAATGAATGCAAATCAACAAGTTCGTAGATATTTCCCTAGTTTATTAAGTTATCGACGTTCAGAACACGATATGAATAAAATGGATGAAGTTATATCAAAATATAATATTGGCCTATTCGCTGTTGAATTGAAAGAGACGAATGGCTGGTTAGGTTTTATTGGATTGAATTATGTACCTAAAGAAAGTAAATATACATTTGAAGAGTTGCCGTTTTATGAAATAGGGTGGCGCTTAATCCCTGAAGTATGGGGGAATGGTTTTGCTACAGAAGGTGCAGAAGCTGTATTGGCATATGCTAAATCTCAAGGTTTAGAAGATGTCTATGCCTTTACTTCAGAAAATAACGCAGCTTCTAGAAAAGTAATGGAAAAAATTGGTATGAAATTATACGATTATTTTGAGTATCCAAATCTTAGTAAATATCATCCACTTAAAAGACATGTTAGATATCATAAAGATTTATCAAAAAACGTCTGAGCAGCGTTGTTTTGATAGTGTACATGGTCATTCCTACAAATGCATAGCGAGTAAGATAAAGGTTGAGGCAAATTTAATTGTCTCAGCCTTTATCATCTTATTGAGTTAGTGGTATGTCTAGATGAGTTTCGCTCAGGTAAACTTTGTATCCTTATCAACCTAGACAACTTTGCTTAAATGAGAAGACCACATCTTGTTAAATAAGTTAGATTTTTGTCTCGCGCTCTATTGATGACGATGGGATAAAACGCGTTAGGATCATTTCGCTTAACTGTTTTAAAGCGCCATCGATGGCATCAGTATCGATATAAGCATACGAGAAACGGATACAATGACGCGCATGTTTATCATAGACTTCACCGGGATTAATTAGTATATTTTCTGTAATAGCTGCATCGAAAAGTTTTTTCATATCGATGGAGAACTTAAATTGGAACCAAATATAAAATGACCCTTCTGGAGTGGACCACGAACCTAAATTACTAAAATATTTGTTTAGAGCTTCTAAAAATAAATTTCTTTTAATTAAAAGTTTATCTTTTAGTCTTTTGAGGTGTTGGTCGTGATATTGCGGCTGTGTTAACCATTCTGTTGCGATATATTGTGATATAGAACTTGCGCCATAGTCATTTTGCATTTTTAAATCAGCTAAATGTGCCGCAACGGAAGGTTTGGCAACGATCCAACCGACACGCAAACCAGGACTTACAGTTTTAGATAAGCTATTCAGGTATAAAATATTATCATTTGTATCAAATGATTTTAAGGGTTTGGGACGTTCATGCTTAAAATATAAATCGCCATAAACATCATCTTCTACGATAGGCATACCGTGTTGTTCGCATTGCATGATAATTTTTTGTTTTTCTTCTATTGAATAACAATGTTGTGTTGGGTTGTGTAATGTCGGTATACAATAAAAAATGCTATTTGCGTATTGTGCTTGTGCTTTAAATATATTGTTAATATTACTTTTAATATCAGAAATGCTTATTTTCTGTATATCAGCTCTAATATTATGCCAAGTACGTATTGAATTAATGTATGAAGGAGATTCAACAATTATTTTGGATTGTGGGATAAGTAAACCATCTGCAATTAGTTTTAAGCCTTGTAGTGCACCAGAGGTAATACAAATGTGGTCAACGGTACATGTGATGCCTAATTTCTCCATATAGTGTACAACTGCTTCTCTAAGCTTGAGGTTGCCTTGAGGTGGTTCGTAATTAGTGTTTAACACATTAGTATTACACTTACTCAAAATTTCTTTGAACTGTTCATTAGGTATAAGATTGGGAGCAAGTTCACCAGTACCTAAACGTATCATGTTGGCGTGGAATTCTAATTTGTTGATTTGTTGAACAAAGTATTGATTATTTTTAGTTGTACTATTACTAATATAGTTTTGCCAATTGATATTGTTTCTAATATAAGTATGCCAAGTATTTCCAGATACATATAAGCGTTGTTTCTCTTTACCTTTTATGATCCCCTGACTTTTAAGGATATCGATTGCTTGTATAACGGTAGAACGATTCACTTGATATTTTTTGGCCATATCTCTTTGAGAAGGTAACTGCATGCCTGGTTCTAATGCTCCGGTATCAATTTGTGAAATGACATCATCAATAATATGTTTGTATTTTGGTTTGAACATAAAATAACTCCTATACAATCTGGGTGGTATTTTAATTTGCATCTGGTTGGTCCAATTTCTGTGCATATAGTATAACATAGTCGGTATAGATGTAATAATTAAAGGAGCGTAGTTTTGTATGTTGCAACCAGCAGTTCACGGATTACTTTTGGCTTTAGGACTTATATTGCCATTAGGAGCTCAAAATGTTTTTGTATTTAATCAAGGTGCTAATCATAAAAGTATCTACAAAACACTACCGGTAATAATCACCGCTGGTTTATGTGATACATTATTAATATTTTTAGCTATTTTAGGGGTCTCATTTATTTTATTGTCTTTGCCTATTTTGCAGATAAGTATATATTGTATAGGCATGGTCTTTTTAGTTTATATGGCATGGTCTTTATGGACATCACATCAATATCAACTTCAAACATATCAACCTATGACGGCTAAAAAGCAAATAGGTTTCGCATTATCAGTGTCATTACTAAATCCACATGCAATTATGGATACGATAGGTGTAATAGGTACAAGTGCTGCAATATATGAAGACGTGGAAAAGATAGTCTTTGCCATTGTCACAGTATTGGTATCATGGATTTGGTTTTTCTTGTTAGCGATAGTAGGGAAGATTATAGGACATGTAGATAAAACAGGGAAATATATTTTGGTATTAAATAAATGTTCAGCAATCATTATCATCATCGTTGCATTGATGATACTAAAACAGTTAATAGCAATTATTTAAATTAAAAGCAAAGGGCAAGGAAGCGAATTTAAAATAATTTACTTCCTTGCCCTTGCTAGTTAGTCATAAGTTCTAACGCCTAAAGGTTTATAATTATTGATAGTTTCAAATAGTGTTTCCGTTGTATCACATAATGGTGCTAAAGTATCGTATTTAGCATCGATAAAGCCTTCTTCAATCATATGAGATAATAGGGATTGTAATGGATCGAAGAAACCGTTGATATTAAATACAGCAATCGGTTTTTGATGAATACCGATTTGTGACCAACTATACATTTCAAAGAATTCTTCTAAAGAACCAGCACCACCAGGGGCCATGATAAATGCGTCTGCTAATTCAGCCATTTTGTTTTTTCTTTCATGCATAGAGTCAACTAAAATAAGTTCCGTTAATTTCTTACTCGTTATTTCTTTTTCATTTAACATATTAGGCATAACGCCAATAGCGCTACCACCATGATCTAGTACGCCATCTTGGATTGCCCCCATAATGCCTACAGAACCAGCTCCAAAGATTAATTCATAACCTTTTTCGGCCATAGTTTTACCTAGCTGATAAGCTTCCGACATATACGAAGGGTCATTTCCTTTACTAGCGCCACAGTAAACAGCAATTCTTTTCATGTTTAATCCTCCTTGTTAAAGTATTGATCTTGTAATATAGATGAAAATGCAGATTCAAATTTAACCAAATCTTGTTCTGCAAACGCAGAAGGGCCTTTTGTACGGCCGCCACTTTTTCTAAATTGTGCACTCGTATGTCTTTGTTCAAGTAAAGTGTCAATATTTTGGTGGTTATATACATAGCCTTTATGATGCATGACAAGCTTTGTTTTATTGAGTAATAGACTTGCAAGACCATAATCTTGCGTAATTACTAAATCATCATTTCCTGCTAGTTTAACAATCCTATAATCAACAGCATCTGGTCCATCATCGACATAAATGGTTTTTACATGTTCTGGTTGTTCTATAGTAGAAAAATGACTGAAACTACGAACGATTGTAACAAAAATGCCTGTCCCTTCAGTCAATTCAATAACTGAATTGATTACAGGACAAGCATCTCCATCTATAATGACTTGTGTCATTAGTGTTATTCGCCTTTATTTTCGTTGTTTTGTTTTACAACGCTTTTAGCAACGTAGTCTTTATATTTTTTGAATTCAGATAAACGTGCTTTTTTATTTTTTGCTCGTACTTTATCTTCTTCTTTGTGACGTTTGTCGATGTTTTTTTGTAGGATTTTATCTAGTTTTTGAATGTCTTTGCGGTTTTCTTTCTCTAATTTTTCGCCTTTTTTCTCAGTTTCATCGTCAAGTTTGCCAGGTGTTAATCCAACTTTCTCCATATGTTTGTTAGATTTTTTCATATCTTTAATACGCTGTTTTTCATTATCTTGACGTGCTTTTTCTTCTTCTTTATGACGTTTGTCAATATTTTTTTGAAGAATCTTATCCATTTTTTGAGCTTCTTTGCGATTTTCTTTTTCTAATTTTTCGCCTTTTTTCTCAATATATGCTGGATCGTGTTCTTTAGCGATACGTTTAAGTTCTCGTTTTTGATCCATGTCGTGTTTCTTATCTACTACATATTCTTTTGCATGAGATGATTTTTCTACGACAGTATCTTTGAATTGTACAGATTTATCTGCAACTGTTTTAGAAGCGCTTACGGTTGCATCGCTCGCTTTTTTAACGTCGGGGTGATCTTTAATTCGTTTACGTTCAACGATTAATGGTACTAAAAACACAGGAGCCACTGTGATTATTGTTTTAATTAATTGCTTTTTGTCCATATGCGTTGCCTCCATTTAATTTATACTATCTTCATATTACCCTATCATACATGAAAATAAACGGTAAATATAGCCTGAGTATAGGATTTATTAGGGAGAAATAGACTAACATTTAAGCAATCTGTAAGAAAAGAATAAAAAGCGGATAAACATCTAAGAAATAGAGTGATGTTTATCCGCTTTAATGTTCAAGCATTTAAATTAGACTTTAAATTATTCTCCTGTGATACCTTGTCCAATACCAAAGCCAAAGTATAGAATGGCGATGATAATGACCAATATAATTCTATAAATTGCAAATGGTATTAATTTAATTTTACTAATTAAGTATAAGAAAGTTTTGATTGCAATTAATCCAACAATAAACGCGGCGATAAAGCCAAGAATATAGAAACCAATGTGATTTAATTGAATATATTCCAAGTTTTTTACTAGTGATAAACCACTTGCTGCAAGCATGACAGGCACTGCCATAATAAACGTAAAATCTGAGGCAGCCTTATGATTCATTTTCATTAATACACCAGTAGAGATTGTTGAACCAGATCTACTAAAACCTGGCCACATTGCTATGGCTTGAGATAGCCCAATAACAAAAGCTTGGAAATAATTGATTTGGTCTACAGTTTGTGGATGGGTAACTCTTTTACTGTAGATGTCAGCAATAATCATATAAATGGCACCTATAAACAACCCAATCATTACTGTTGGTACACTGAATAGATATTTTTCGATAACATCATCAAAGAGCAAACCTAGCACACCTGCAGGAATCATACCTACAATGATATGTAATAAGTTTAGACGTTTTGGCTTTTGGCCAATACCATCAATAGGTTCTGCTCTGTATTTACCTATATGTAACATTTCGAAATAACGCTCACGAAACACCCAAGCGCCTGCGAATACTGAACCTAGTTGGATGACAATTTTAAATGTAAATGCCGATTCAGACCCTAAAAACTCACTCGATTTCAACCACATATCATCTATGAGTATCATATGACCTGTTGATGAAACGGGCGCGAATTCTGTTAAACCCTCAACGATACCTAGAATGATACCTTTAATCAATTCAAGTATTAACATAATTTACCTACTTTCATAGTACTTATAAAATTTTGTGTATTTTCATTTTTTAATGATAGCACAATAAAAATGTATTATGCCACTTAAAAATGTGATTTTAGACTAAAGATGTATATAATTAATAGATAATAGTCATTTTAAAGGACATGTGTAAAGTTACAGTAAAATTCCAATTAAAATTATAAAAATTAATTATGTCTAAAATATGAAAACATCATGAAAAAGTATAGAAAACAATGAGCGAATTAATTTAATTTTTATACACGCAGTCTATAATGTGAGGTAGGTGATATTTGTGAAAAGATTAACAAGTTTAGCAATGCAATATAAAATATATCCTATCTTTATGTTTATAGTTAGTACACTTTTAGCAATTACAGTTGTAGTACAAAATATTTCTATTGCAGAAATTTTAAACGCAATGTTATTAAGCGCTAATCGTGATTTATTCAATTTATTAATGTTTACATTAGTAGTTTTAATAGCACGTGCTACATTTAATACTATAAATCAAATGATAGGCAATCAAATGGCAGCGAAAGTTAAGCGTGATTTAAGAAAGCAACTTATTATAAAGCAATCCAAAGATCCAATTGGTGTGCAAATGAACACTTTAACCGAAAGTGTTGATGGCATTGTTCCTTTTTTTAATAGTTATTTTCCACAAGTATTTAAATCAATGATGATACCATTATTAATAATGATTGCTATGTGTTTTGTTCATTTAAATACGGCGTTGATTATGATGGTCACAGCGCCTTTCATTCCACTTTTTTATATCATTTTTGGTTTGAAAACCCGTGATGAATCTAAAGATAAAATGACTTATTTAAATCAATTTAGCCAACAATTTTTAAATAAAATAAAAGGCCTCATCACGTTAAAACTTTTTAATAGAATTGAACATACAGAAAAGGAACTTTATGAGGAAAGTACTACGTTTAGAGATTTAACGATGCGTATTTTAAGAAGTGCCTTTTTATCTGGCTTAATGCTCGAATTTATTAGTATGCTCGGTATTGGTTTAGTTGCATTAGAGGCTGGTTTAGGTTTGATTTTGTTTCATAATTTAGACTTTAAGACAGCGGCAATTGCGATTATATTAGCACCAGAATTTTACAATTCAATTAAAGACCTTGGCCAATCTTTCCATACTGGTAAACAAAGTGAAGGTTCTAGTGATGTGTTGTTCGAAGTGTTGGACAAGGAGAATAAAGATCCTAAACCTCAAATTCAAATTAATTTAAATCAGCGTGCGTTGATTCGATTAGACCAAGTGGATTTTAAATATAAAGACGCTTCTATGTATGCATTAAAAGATATTAATTTAAGTATAAGAAGCGGGGAGCATATCGCGTTAATTGGAAAAAGTGGCGCAGGGAAATCAACATTAGCGCAACTGATTGCGCAAAATTTGGAAGCTAGTGGTGGCACGATTACTTACAATCAGAAAAATTTAAATATAGGATTCCTTAGTCAGGATCCTTATATTTTCAATGCATCTATACGAGATAATATAACGATGTTTCATCAAGTAGAGGAAGCACAAATATTACAAGTTTTAGACGATGTAGAATTAAAAGAAAAAGTATTATCACTAAAACATGGTTTAGACACAAGCATAGGTGAAGGTGGAGAGATGCTCTCAGGCGGTCAAATGAGACGTATAGAGCTATCAAGAATATTATTGGGGCACCCAGACCTATTAATCTTTGATGAGCCAGCAACAGGCTTAGATGTAAAAACTGAAAATGTAATACAAAATGTGATTGAACGACAGTTTTCTAATATTACTATGATTACGATTGCACATAGAGCACATACGATTAAAAATGCAGACAGACGTATTTTGATTGAACAGGGAGTTTTAAAGTCAGGCGAGATTCGTAAATTAAACGACCCTCAACAAGGCGGTGATGAATATGAAACCACGGATTAAATTTAGTATAGATAAGGATTTAATATTATCTATTTTAGTTGGTGTAGTCGGTAGTTTAGTCGCATTAGGTATGTTCCTTTTAAGTGGTTATATGATTACTCAAAGTGCTTTAGGAGCGCCACTGTTTGCGCTGATGGTATTGATTGTTTCGGTGAAAATGTTTGGATTTCTTAGAGCCGTAGCGAGATATATTGAGAGACTACTTTCTCATAGAACGACATTTACAATGTTACGCGATGTGAGAGTTCAATTCTTCAAAAAGTTACTACCAGTTGTGCCGGATGTTTATCGAAAATTCAATTCTAGTGATCTGATTGCACGTATGATTGGTAGAGTAGAGTCTTTGCAAAACATATATTTAAGAGTTTACTATCCGCCTGTAGTCATCGGTTTAACAGCAATCGTCACAATGGTTACGATATTTTATTTTTCATATATACATGCAGTGATTATTTGTTTGAGTATGATTGCTACGTTAATTGTTATTCCTTGGCTAAGTGCTAAAAGGGCACGTATATTAAAAAGACAAGTAAATGAAGTCCAAGGTAAATTTTTAAGTCAATTTTATGATTATAAAGAAGGTTACGATGAATTAACACGATTTAATCAAACGGAATATTATAAAAAGCAAGTTATAAAGCAATTAGATGCGTATGAAAGTGTACAAGCTAAAGAGCAACGTTTTCTATCGCTTTATGAATATAGCTTGAATGTTGTAGCGATGATTGCATTATTTTTCACTTTATACTTAGGTGTTGTTCAAGTACAAAACCAGCAATTAGATGTTGTGTATTTGACGAGTATTGTTTTAATGATGTTAACATTATTTGAACAAGCGATTCCAATGAGTAACGTGGCTTATTATAAAGCTGATACGGACCAAGCATTAACTGATATTAATGAAGTGATTGCACATCCAACGACACAAGGTGATGAATCGATGCAAATGGGAACGTCCGATGCATCGCCTTTAATGCAATTACGAGACGTTGATTTCAAATATTGGAACCAGTCCACACCTGTATTATCCCAGATTGACTTAGTCATAAATCAAGGAGAACACGTAGCGATAGTAGGGCCGTCTGGTTCAGGTAAAAGCTCTTTATTACAACTTATGCTAGGTCTATATCAAAGCGATAAAGGGGAAATACTTTTACATCAACAACATATTTCTAAAATAGTAAATGAAGCTAAATATAGTTATATCAATGCACTCTTACAATCCCAACAATTGTTTGATGGTACTGTAAGAGAGAATTTATTTTCAGAACAAGAAGACGATGCCCTTAGAGAAGTATTAGACCGAATTGGATTAGCGCACATTGATTTAGATAGAGTGATCACACTTTCTGGTCAGACATTATCTGGAGGAGAAATACAAAGGTTGGCTTTAGCAAGACTATTATTAAAACCTGCTTCACTTTGGATACTTGATGAACCAACAACTGCTTTAGATGTGCATCATACCAATGTAGTTATGGATTTAGTACAAAAGCAAGCTGAAACTTTAGTTGTAGCTACGCATGATTTAAGGTTGTTACCAAATTTTGATAAAATTATTGTTATGCAAGAAGGTGCTATTCTAGAAGAAGGTAGTTATGAAACTTTAGCTACTAAAGAAAATGGCTATCTACAACAAATGATTAAGATTAATGCTTCGTAATGTTATGAAACATTATAAATTCTAAAATTATGTGATTTTAACTTGGTTTAAAAATACCAAAATAAGGCTTACTTTCAATTTTATGGAAGGCAAGCATTTAAGGGTTTCTAAGTCGAAAAATCAGTGGTATTGCAAACAAGGATGTTTAAGATTTATAGTTTACAGTATGAAGTTTTATAATAGTCAAAAAAGAGCTCAAACACCAAAGTGTTTGAGCTCTCTCTTTAAATCAAGTATATTTAAGGAATCATTTTGATATATCTTTGACCTTTAATTTAGGTAGAAAAGCTTATTTTGCTTTTTCTTCAGTAAAGGCATCGATTACTTTTGCAAGTAATCTATTTAATTCTTTAGATTCATCTTCATCAAGAGAAGATGCAACTGCAACATCTTGACATGCAGTATCTAATTCTGGACGAATTGCTTCGCTCTTATCAGTCAAATGAATAAATACTTCACGTTGATCAACTTCAGAACGTTCACGTTTGATTAGATCAACTTGTTCCATTCTCTTAAGTAATGGAGATACAGTACCAGTATCAAGCGCCAATTCTGTAACGACTTTTTTGACATTGACAGGTGATTCACCCCAAAGAATAGTAAGTACTAAAAATTGTGGGTATGTTAGTTTGTATTTCTTAAAGACATTATTTGAGTAGTAGCGATTTACTTGTCTTTGAGCATTATACAAACTGAAACAAAGTTGTTCCTTTAAATTAAGTGGTTCAGACATAAGTTCTCCTCCAGACATTCTATCCGTTTTCTTTACTTTGCATCGGACCTGAATCCGTCTAACGTTGTGTGTGACACTTCCTCAAACATACTTTTGCACTGTGCCATGCTAAAATATAGCGTGTATAAAGTTTAGAAGATATCTAATATTTTATCAAGTGAAAGATTAATTATACGAAAAAATTATCTTTTACACAAACATTTAAATTTATGAAATGAGTGAGATTTTTGAAAAATATTAAACAGCCTAAAATAGCTATTACCGTAGTAACAGGTTTTTTAGGTAGTGGGAAAACAACTTTTCTCAGTAATTATGTAAAATATTTACTAAATAAAAATGAAAACCCAAGTATCATCGTAAATGAATACAGCAATTTAGATATAGATAGCAATGCATTAAGCCATGATATAGAGGTTGCATCGATATTAAATGGTTGCATATGTTGTGACTTGCAACGGGATTTAATAAAACAATTAAAACATTTTATTAACAAAAGTGCAATGCACCATATTATAATTGAGGCGACGGGTATCGCACACCCAGTTGAAATTATTGCGGCTTGCCAAGATCCTGAAATCGTTGAACACCTTGCCACACCGGTAGTTATAGGCCTAGCAGATGCGCCGAGATTTTTGGCTAGAGCCCAATATACTAATAGTACAATACAATTGATGGAAGAACAATTAAAAGTGAGTCATGCAATTGTGATCAATAAAATGGATTTGTTGGAAAGTGTTGAGTACGATAAGATAAAAGAAATTGAAAAAATTAATCCACAAGCACCAAAATTTTATACATCATTTGCTGATTTAGATATGGATAACTTAATTTTAACTACAGATGATAGTATGTCACCTTTAGGTCAACCAATGCATCATCATGGTATTAAGAGCATGCAGTATCAATTTACTGGACCAATTGATCGTCAATTATTCTATCAGTTTATTTTACGACTACCTGATAATGTTCTAAGATTAAAGGGATACGTAAAGTTTCACGATGCACCAAATGATATATATGAATTTCAATATGCATTTGGTTTGCCAGATTATGAAGTCATCGATACAACGATGCCGTTAACAATTGTAATGATTGGTGAACAAATAGATGAAAACCAACTGCGCAATAAATTGGATATGCTACAGTTCACTTGATTATTGAATAAAATAAAAAGGGTGTTGAAGATATATGAATAAAGTGAAAATTAATCAATACGTTTCTTTTTCGAATGTAATACAAGGGTTTTGGAGAGCGAAAGACTGGAACTGGACATCTCAACAATTAAATAGATATTTGAATGAATTAGTTGAAAGAGGTATCACTACTATGGACCATGCTGATATTTATGGCTCATACAGCTGTGAAGGTATCTTTGGTGAAGCACTAAAACTATCACCACAACTGCGCAATCAAATTGAGATTGTAACTAAATGTGGTATCGTATTGCCATCAAGTCCACTTCATGAAACAAGTGGCCATCGCTATGATCATAGTAAAGCGCATATTATTCAATCTGTTGATCGTTCACTACAAAACTTACAAGTTGAACAACTAGATTCTCTGCTTATTCATAGACCATCACCTTTAATGGATCCTAACGAAGTGACTGAAGCAATAAAAGCATTGGTTAAACAAGGGAAAGTTAAGTCATTTGGTGTTTCAAACTTCAATAAATCTGAATATGATTTACTAAGTAAATGTCTAGTTTGTGATAAATTGCATATCACTTTAAATCAACTAGAAGTGTCGCCATATACTTTAGACGCTATTGAAAATGGTATCATTAATCATATGTATAAAGATGATGTTAAAATTATGTCGTGGAGCCCTATGGCAGGTGGTAAATTATTCGATTTAGCAGACGAAAAATCTGCTAGAATCATGGCAGTTGTTTCTCCTTTAGCACAAAAATATAATGTAACCTCGAACGGTATCATTATGGCATGGTTAAATAAACACCCAGCATCACTCATGCCTGTGTTAGGCACACATAAAATTGAACGTATTGATGAAGCGATTAATGGCTTGAAGGTGTCACTGACAGATCAAGAATGGTTTGATATTTATACGGCTTCTTTAGGTCATGACATCCCGTAGTTTAAAGTTTGAAGGAGTAAAGATAATGAATACACAGAACGAACAGCATCAATTAAATCAACATAAGTTTCAACGTAATTTTATTAATTTTCCGTTTTTAGGTTTTGCCTTAGTCATTGCAATATTAAATATTGTGTATCCTGATATTAATATAATGATGACACTTTTTGGACTGTTTTTCTTTTATAATGGTGCTATTTTATTCATAGCATTTATTAAACATTATAAACGGACAATTGTTTTAGCATTGATACTAACAATTTTAAGTATGATTCTATTTGGCTTATCAATGTATTTATATGCGTTAACAAATAATCTATTTTAATGCTTTGTTTTAACGACCTTTAGGAGGAAATGAATGGAACAGTGGATAACGCATTTTATGGAGCAACATGGCTATTTAGGTATAGGATTATTAATTTTTTTGGAAAATATATTTCCTCCAATACCATCTGAAATTATTTTAACGTTTGGTGGTTTTATGACAACCAAGTCTGATTTAGGCTTTATTGGTGTGACAATCACTTCAACGCTTGGTTCTGTTATTGGTGCTATGGTTCTCTATGGTATTGGTGCCTGGATTGGTGAGCGAAACTTATATCGCTTTGTAAATCGTTACGGTAAGTTTTTACGTGTGAAAACCAAGGATATAGATAGAACGATTAATTGGTTTGAAAAGTATGGATATTGGACAGTTTTCTTTTGTCGTTTCGTGCCACTGTTAAGAAGTTTAATTTCTATCCCAGCTGGTTTAACTCGAATGAATATACCTTTGTTTATTTTGTTTACTACGCTTGGTACGTTAATTTGGAATATCGTGCTGATTTATTTAGGGCAAGCTGTGGGCGGCAATTGGCATGCAATTGTTTACTACATGGATATCTATTCCAAAATTATTTATTTCGTTTTAATTGTTTTAGTCATTTTTATAATTTGGAAATGGATTAAAAGGCAAAAAACACATAAGTAAATTTGATAATTTAACTTAACGAAATGAAATCATTATCGGTAGTTAGAGATGATATAATTTAAGTAACGTAATCAAGAGATTGTATGAGGGAGTTGCTTTTATGACAAAACAAAAAGTTTCAATTATCGGTGGTGGCAATACGGGTGCAACATTGGCTTTTATTGTTGCTCAACAAGAGTTGGCTGACGTTGTACTGATTGACCGTCCAACAAATGAAGGTCAAGTTAAAGGGAAAGCACTAGATATTTTAGAAAGTAGTCCGGTCTATGGTTTTGATGTAAATGTAAAAGGATCCGTTGATTATACTGATACAAAAGATTCAGACGTTGTAGTGATTACAGCAGGTGTTCCACGTAAACCTGGGATGAGTCGTGACGATTTAGTACAGGTTAATGAGGCGGTTATGCACGATGTTACAAAAGAAATCGTGAAATATTCACCTGATTGTAAGATTATCGTACTTACAAATCCTGTAGATGCTATGACTTATTCAGTATTAAAAGCTTCTGGTTTTCCGAAAGAGAGAGTAATAGGACAATCCGGTGTATTAGATACATCAAGATATCTAACGTTTATTGCTGAAGCTTTAAATGTTTCTATTAAAGATATCAAAGGTTTAGTATTAGGTGGTCATGGCGATACGATGGTTCCGTTAGTAGATTCAACTAATGTTAATGGTGTACCACTTCATAAACTACTTGATGCACAACAAATTGAGGCAATTGTTGAACGCACGCGTAAGGGTGGTGCAGAAATCGTAGAATTACTCGGAAATGGTTCAGCTTATTATGCGCCAGCTTCAGCAGTATACAGTATGATTGAAGCGATATTGAAGGACCAACATAGACTACTGCCTAGTATTGCACTACTAGAAGGGGAATATCAATTTACAGATATATGCTTAGGTGTTCCAACAATATTAAGTTCAAATGGTATTGAACGTATTGTAGATTTAAATTTATCTGATGATGAATATGAACAATTAAAAGTTTCTGCAGAGTCAGTTCAAGAAGTTAAACAAGCATTAAAGCTTTAAAATTTATGGCATAATGCTATCATTTTAATTAGTGATTTATATATAACGCTTAAGTTAAGGGTTGGGGCATAATAACATGCCTCAGCCCTTAATTTTGATAGCGGTAAGGTAGTAGTAAAGATTCGTTAACATAGGTTTGCTCAGCTAATAAAAGTATGAAAATGTGACAGAATGTAGTTGGTTTATTTAGGAAAATGAATTGATTGTTAATCACATTATCATAATGGATGAACCAATGTATAGGCACATAAAAAGCTGTCGACAAATGCTTGAGGCTTGTCGACAGCTTAGTCCTATTTAGGAAAGTATATAAATTATTACATATATTTATAGGTATGAGCCCGTTTGTTTATAATCATAAAAATAAATGCTTCGTAAATCTATTAAAATCTAAAAACACAAATATATAAAGTTACGTATTCAAAAAACGTCAATATATACATATATTTTAATCTTAATTTTACGTTGATAGGAACGCTCCAATTTGGATAACGACGTTCATAATAAAATAGTTGTAGATAAAATAAACCAATACCTAATGGGAACAACATCAATATAATGCTATGAAGATAAGAAAAACCTACATCATGTAATAAATGTCCGATGATTAATTGACATAGTATTAAAACAATAATGAGAACTAAAATATTCAAAGTCATTTTACGCTACGCACTCCTTTCGCAAATAGGAATATAATCACTTGTAATGCAATAAGTAATAAAATAAAACGTAACGTATCAGTATTTAAGCTCGAAGATACTTCATTAAAAATACGAAGTGGTTCATGAATAAGATAAACTGAATGTAGACGTAAGAAGCGTCCAATAAATATACCGAGACCATTTAAGAACATCATAACTACAATAATTAATCTATTGAGCCAGAGATGTTGCGTGAATTGTTCCATTTCTAAAAACATTAGAATTAATAGGTAAATAGCTAGTAATACGCCAGATACAAGGAATGCAAAATATGCCCATTCACTAATTACTAAACCTTGATAGAAATTGAAATTAAACTGATTTAAATGTATTAAGTCAGTAATCATATACAAAGTATTTGGTACCATCAAGACAAAAATAAGTGTGAAAATAATGAATAATGGCCACTCATATTTGTATTTTGGTTTAAATAAATTTAACAGTAAGCATAGTTCAAACGGCACATACGCTAGAAATAGATTAAGCGTCATAAATTGGAAATAATTATTGAAAAATATTGAAATTAATATCAATATAAGGAAAATGCTTCTAGCGATATAACGCGCTTGCATAAATACACCTACTTTCTTTTTAATTAAGCGCTAATATAATAGATTACTAATGAATTGTAATTTGGTTGTACATGAGTAAATGCAATCTAAAACTTCTTTTGTGCTAATAGGCGAAGATAAATATTAACCTATGTTTTTGAAATATGAGACTACATGATACATTTTTTAAATATAAATTTCAATTATTAACTTAAGCTATACATGTTAAACAAACAGACATAGCGTTGTAGTAGCGTATTAAAGCATGTGATTTATAGGAGGATAAATACAAGTATAAAAGCAGAGATGCTTCTATTATATTGAAACATCTCTGCTTATGCTTACTACTCATCTTGTTGATTGAGGAACGTTTAATCAAAAGTTATATTTTTTACTTTGATTAACAAATTATAAATCTAACAGGTTTAATCCAATTGTTTCACTGTGTTTGCGGTTTATATCTAAATTTGTCATTGTGATTACAATTTCTGCTGTAGCAGAAACGACGGCTTTAGTTAAATGTCCGCTCAATGTTTCATATTGGTTAGTTCCGAATGTCGCATGTAAATGCGCAAAAGGCTTATCGTCAATATGAGAAATATTACCCATTAAACTGATGAGCTCTAAAGGTTCATCGATGGTTTTCTTTTCATAAGTTTTGGTTTCTAAATTATAGAAGTTAAGTTCTGCGCTAGCACATGCACCGATGCCACTAACTGTGCCAAATCGCCCACCTTGTTCTGTTGCAATATCTGTTACTGCAGTTACAATGTCTTCACCTTGTTCTAATACTAAAACAATCGTCTTACCATCTACTTGATAAATCATAGGAAACCCCCATTCTGAAAATTAGATACATCTTTATTATACAAGTTATAATTACGATATTATATGATAGTGATTAGAAAATAAATTTTTTATTGTCATTTCTCATGAAACTGTTATAAAATGTTCTAATATTAGGCTTGTTCTCGTATATTAGAGAATTGAAAGTCACTTTAAACAATTTATAAAAAGAAAGGAGCGAGCAACGTGAAGAAGCAGTTTATTATTTTATATTTTAATATTTTTCTTGTCTTTTTAGGTATTGGTTTAGTTGTTCCTGTGCTTCCTGTTTATTTAAAAGATTTAGGCTTAAAAGGTAGCGATTTAGGCATACTTGTAGCTGTATTTGCTTTAGCTCAAATGATTATCTCGCCATTTGGTGGTACACTCGCAGATAAATTAGGTAAAAAGTTAATCATCTGTATTGGCTTAGGCCTGTTTGCGATTTCAGAATTCTTGTTCGCTGCAAGTCATACGTTCTCACTTCTAATTGTTTCTAGAATACTTGGGGGATTTAGTGCAGGTATGGTTATGCCAGGTGTCACAGGCATGATTGCAGATATCTCATCAGGTAGAGATAAAGCTAAAAACTTTGGCTATATGTCAGCAATAATTAATTCTGGATTTATTTTAGGACCAGGGCTTGGTGGTTTATTAGCAGAGGTTTCACATAGATTACCATTCTATGTAGCGGGTTTTAGTGGCTGTTTAGCCTTAATACTTTCAATTATACTCATTAAAAATCCGAAACATGAAACGCAAGATGGATTTACTAAATATCAACCTGAGTTGCTAGCAAAAATTGATTGGAAAGTTTTTCTCACGCCAATCATTTTAACGTTAGTATTAGCTTTTGGGTTGTCTTCATTTGAAACACTGTTTCCACTTTATACTGCAGACAAAGCACAATATTCTCCTATTGATATCTCGTTTGCCATCACTGGTGGCGGTATTTTAGGTGCAGTATTCCAAGTGTTCTTCTTTGATAAGTTTATGAACTATTTTAAAGAATTAACGTTTATTACTTATTCATTGCTATATTCAGCAATTATTCTATTAGCATTAACTTTTGTTCATGGCTATTGGTCGATCATGTTTATTAGTTTTATTGTTTTTATTGGCTTTGATATGATTCGTCCAGCCATTACAAATTATTTCTCGAATATAGCGGGTAATAGACAAGGTTTCGCAGGTGGATTAAATTCTACGTTTACTAGTATGGGGAATTTTATCGGTCCATTAGTTGCAGGTACATTATATGATATTAATTTTGAATTTCCATTATACATGTCGATATTCGTTATGGTTTTAGGTATGTTGGTCATCTTTATAGAGAGTCAGTTAAGATCACACTTCAGAAAAACATAATTCAACGTAAGAAAGAGCGAATAGATGATAATGAGAATGACATGTCCAGATCCTATATATGTTATAGGGGGTAAGGATGTTTTTTGAAATAAATTTTGTTTTTAATAAAAGCGGGGCAACGAAAGCTGATCACAGTCATTAGCTTTCATTGTCCCCGCTTTTTTACATAGGAATTTAATTGTATCAACGGTGATATTTACATTATTTGTGTGGAATAAAGTGGTGAATATGACACTTGTATTAAATAAGATAGGCTTTACGTAATAAACATGTAACAAAGGTTACGATTCTTTTAAATTGTGTTCTATATAAGTTTTTCGTCAATAATCTGTGATAACATGATAGGAAATGTAATAATTGTAAGTAAGGGGATAAACTTGAAAAATTTAATTTTAACTATCATGGCTTTCCTTCTCGCTTGCTGTTTAGCTTTTCTTCTTTTTATAGCTACAAATCAACAAGCCTTAGCCAAAGTTCATGAAACCATTTCTAGTTTTTCTGTTGTGGATGAAATTGCAGAAGCTAAAGATGTAACTAAAGAAAAAAGTGAGAATCCGATAAAAGCAGCAACGAAAGAAGAAAGAAATAAAGAACCATATAACGCTGAAAACTATAAACCGATTGCCAAATTGACAACACATGATTTAAAAGATGACGAAATTGGAAAAGCAAATTTACCTCCATTTTCCAATGCATTAAAAAAAGCACAAACAGTAGTGGATAAAGATAATAATGATTCAAACGCCTATAATGATTATGGTATAGATACAACATGCCAGGGCGCTCATTATTACATCTTTACATTTGAAAATAAAAGTAAGCCAAATACGTACTATCGCGTAACTGTAGATGAAGATAATAAAGCAAATGTTTTTGATAAATCTTATCAAATCAAACAGCAAAATGATAAACCTAATATATCTCCTCAAGAATCTGAGGTTATAGCGCAAAAATATGCTATTGATGAACTAGGTCAAAATGCAGTATTAAAAGATGTAAAAGAATCGAAAGATGGAATGTTTTATACTTTCCATGAATATAAGAAGGAAAAAGACTATAAAGTTGTTGTGAATGAAACGGGAGATGTCATTCGCCAACCAGCACTTGATTAATCCTTAAAAGGTAGCCACACAAACGTTAACCCGTGACGTTTATGTGGCTCTTTTTTTACAAATGAAAAAAGTATTAAGTGAAACGTTTCAATGTTATGATAATATTAACGATTAAAATGAATAATGAAGCGTAGATTATATTCAATCAGTATATAAATTTTGTTTGAGAAAAGGATGAGCGTTTTGAGGAAAATAAAGAAAGCAATCATACCAGCTGCTGGTTTGGGTACGAGGTTTTTGCCGGCTACGAAAGCTATGCCAAAAGAAATGTTGCCAATCTTAGATAAACCGACAATTCAATATATCGTTGAAGAAGCGGCTCGTGCGGGTATTGAAGATATTATTATCGTAACAGGTAAACATAAAAGGGCTATCGAAGATCATTTTGATAATCAAAAAGAATTGGAAATGATTTTAGAAGAAAAAGATAAGCAAGCGTTACTTGAAAAAGTAAAATACTCTACAGAGCTTGCTAATATATTTTATGTTAGACAAAAAGAGCAAAAAGGATTAGGACATGCAATTTATTCCGCACGTCAATTTATAGGCAATGAACCTTTTGCAGTATTATTAGGTGATGATATAGTCGAATCTGACACGCCAGCGATTAAACAATTGATGAATGCATACGAAGAAACTGGGAAATCAGTGATTGGTGTCCAAGAAGTTGAAGAAAACTTAACGCATAGATATGGCATTATCGATCCTATGAAAAAGTCAGGTAGAAAATACGAAGTGGCGAAATTTGTTGAGAAGCCAAAACAAGGTACAGCGCCTTCTAATTTAGCCATTATGGGACGTTATGTATTGACTGCAGATATCTTCGATTACTTAGCGACGCAAGGTAAAGGCGCAGGTGGTGAAATCCAACTTACAGATGCAATTGAACGTTTAAACACTGACGATCAAGTTTATGCTTATGATTTTGAAGGTGAACGTTATGACGTTGGTGAAAAATTAGGATTTGTGAAAACTACGATTGAGTATGCTTTGAAAGATGAATCAATGCGTGATGAATTAGTAGATTTTATTAAACGTTTGAAAATAGATTAAATCCTTGCGCTAAAATCATTCAAACATCATAGATAAGGATAAAATCCGAGCATTTGTGCTGTAATATGTATCGACTGAAAGCGTTGATATACTATGAGGTGATGAAATGAAACAAAAGAAAACAAACGCGATGCGAATATTAGACAGACAAGCTATAGCTTATAGCGTGAATACATATGATATTAGTACACAACATATGGATGGGGAACATGTAGCACAAAAAGTAGGTGTTGACCCAGATCATGTATATAAAACACTTGTATTAGAAAATGCAGCGCATGAGTATTTCGTATTTATTATACCAGTAAATAAAACATTAGATATGAAAGCAGCAGCCCAGTCAGTGACAGAAAAAAAGTTAAGCTTAATGCCGCTTGATCATTTAAAAAAAGTTACTGGTTATATTAGAGGTGGTTGTTCTCCAATAGGAATGAAGCGTCAGTATCCAACAGTAATTGAGCAAAATGCTGAAGCATTAGATTCAATATATATAAGTGGTGGGGACAGAGGTGTTCAAATTAATATACATGTAAAAGATTTAATGGCAGTAACGCAAGCAAAAGTCATGCATATCACACAAGAGCCAATGTAACAGGGACATAAAATTGTGATTGAATAGATTTAACATACAAGTTAAAGTGTATTAGCCAGCAATGAGCTTTTGCTACTATAAAAGGTATGAATGTTAAAGCTTTTATTCACGGTGTATGTTAAGTCACTTTATAACCTCTATTTATAAGATAGTTCTTTAATTTACTTTAGCTGTATTTATTAAATTACACGTAAGGCGTTATTTTAAAAAAGTATTTAGCTGTAAAATTACATATAGATGCGACGTATTTTCGCGAGGCGCTTGAGGGAACAGGACAAACTGAACTACAGGCTAAGTCGGTCTCTTAAGAAAGTGAGTCAACAATACGAAGCATTGAATATAAAAAATAGCACTCAGATGAATTGAATAAATTCATCTGAGTGCTATTTTTCTGGGGTTTATGTTCCAAGACCATTTTAAAAATGATGTTTATATTTGAGAGGGGTTTAGGTACAAATCTTTCTTTTATTAAATTTAATGTATACGAAATTAAAGCAGGAACATATATTAAGAACAAAATATAACGTAAACATGAAATTTTCAACTCATAATTGACTGTTTTTGATTGTTTTTGACAAAAAATGATTGAAAAAAGAAAGCGGAAACATTATAATGACAATGAGCTGAGGTGAATGTATGATAACGGAAAAGCGCCACGAGTTAATTTTGACTGAATTGTCAAAAAAAGATTTTTTAACATTACAAGAATTAATCGATCGAACTGGCTGTAGTGCCTCGACAATTCGCCGTGATTTATCAAAGCTACAAAATTTTGGGAAATTAAAAAGATTGCATGGAGGCGCGACACTCAATCAATCATCAGTGTTAGAGCCTAATCTGGCAGATAAACGAGGTACTAATTTAAAAGAAAAACAAGAAATTGGCAGAATCGCTGCGGGTCAAATTGAAGACTGCGACTGTGTGTTTTTGGACGCAGGATCTACGACACTCGAAATGATTCCTTTTATTAACGCAAGTGACATCATCGTAGTGACAAATGGTCTAACGCATGTTGAAGAGCTCCTTAAATATGGGATTAGAACTTTGATAATTGGTGGGGAAGTTAAATCCACTACATTTGCTACAGTCGGTGCGAGCGCATTAGAAACATTGAAGCGTTATCGCTTTGACAAAGTATTTTTGGGAATGAATGGTATCGATTTAAAATATGGTTTAACAACACCTGATGAACAAGAAGCCATCATTAAGCATCATGCCATGGAATTAGGAACACAAGTTTATGTATTAATCGACCATGCTAAATATGAAAAAGTTTATTTTGCTCATGTCCCGTTAGAAGCTAATGTATCACTTATTACATCTAACAAGGCAATGACAAATAAATATTTTAGATTATTTGCTGAGAAATATAACTTTATTGGAGGAACATTATGATTTATACAGTTACATTTAATCCTTCTATTGACTACATTATGTTTGCAAATGACTTTGAACTTAATGGGTTAAATCGTGCTACAGAAACATATAAATTTGCTGGTGGCAAGGGTATTAATGTTTCCAGAGTATTAAAGACGTTAGGCGTACCATCTACTGCACTTGGTTTTGCAGGAGGCTTTCCCGGACAATTTATTGCAGACACTTTAACAAAAGCAAATATTGGCACTGATTTTGTCCAAGTAGATGAGGATACGAGAATTAACGTTAAATTAAAAACGGGTGAAGAAACTGAAATTAATGCACCAGGTCCAGAAATTTCGAATGTGCAGTTTGAGACATTATTATCGCAAATCAAAGATACAACAGAGAAAGATACAGTGATTGTTGCTGGTAGTATTCCTAAAAGTGTGCCTAATGATGCATATGAACAAATAGGTAAGATTACAAAAGCAACGGGCGCACAACTAGTAGTAGACGCTGAAAAAGATTTAGTTGAATCTGTATTAAAATATAATCCGTTATTTATTAAACCTAATAAAGATGAATTAGAAGTAATGTTTAATACTACCATTGATTCTGATCAAAAAGTCATTCAATTTGCACGTGAAATTTTAGCAAAAGGTGCTAAATCTGTAATTATCTCATTGGGAGGAGAAGGAGCCGTATATGTCGATGAACAATACAGTTATAAAGCAAGTGTACCAAATGGTCATGTTGTAAATACTGTTGGCTCTGGAGATAGTACAGTAGCAGGCATGGTTGCAGGTTTAGAAGCAGGTCTAACAATTGAAGAATCATTTAAACAAGCTGTGTCAGCAGGTACTGCTACAGCATTTAATGATGATTTAGCTACGAAAACTGCAATTGAAGACATAAAAACACAAGTTGTGATTACGACACTAGACGGGAGTGAATAATATGAGAATTACCGAATTATTAACCAAAGATACAATTGCAATGGATCTTTCTTCAACAGAAAAGAATGGTGTCATTGACGAACTAGTTAATCAATTAGATAAAGCCGGAAAGCTAAATGATGTGACTGCTTTTAAAGAAGCAATCCATAATCGTGAATCTCAAAGTACAACAGGTATTGGTGAAGGTATAGCGATACCTCATGCTAAGGTTTCAGCAGTTACTACACCAGCAATTGCATTTGGGAAATCAAAAGCAGGTGTAGATTATCAAAGTTTAGATATGCAACCAGCACATTTATTCTTTATGATTGCTGCACCAGAAGGCGGAGCACAAACACACTTAGATGCATTAGCTAAATTGTCAGGTATTCTGATGGACGAAAAAGTTCGTGAATCATTACTTCATGCCAATTCACCTGAAGAAGTATTACAAATTATAGATCAAGCTGATGATGAAGCAACCGAAGAAGAAGCATCTGAAGAGGCGGCTCAAGGTGTTGTCACAGATAATGAAAATTCAAATGAACCATACGTTTTAGCAGTAACAGCATGTCCAACAGGTATTGCGCATACTTATATGGCACGTGACGCTTTGAAAAAACAAGCTGAGAAAATGAATGTTAAGATTAAAGTTGAAACAAATGGCTCAGGCGGCATAAAAAATCATCTTACAGACGAAGATATTCAACGTGCTTCAGGTGTTATTGTAGCCGCTGACGTACATGTTGAGACAGATCGTTTTGAAGGTAAAAACGTTGTAGAAGTACCGGTTGCAGATGGTATAAAACGACCAGAAGAATTAATTAACTTGGCGCAAGATACATCTCGCAAGCCATTTGTAGCACGTAGTGGTAATAAGGCGAGTGGTCAATCAACAAGCAATGAAAAACAAGGTGTCGGTAAAACAATATACAAACATTTAATGAATGGTGTATCTAATATGTTACCGCTTGTTATTGCTGGTGGTATTTTGATGGCAATTGCGTTCTTATTTGGTGCTAATTCTTTTGATCCAAAAAGTTCAGAATATAATGCTTTTGCTGAACAATTATGGAATATAGGTAATAAGAGTGCATTCATGTTAATTATTCCAATACTTGCTGGTTACATTGCGCGCAGTATTGCAGATAAACCAGGCTTTGCAGCAGGTCTTGTCGGTGGTGTTCTAGCTAGCACAGGCGATTCAGGATTTATTGGTGGTATTCTTGCAGGTTTCTTAGCAGGTTACTTAACATTAGGTATTAAAAAATTATGTTCAGGTATGCCTCAATCATTAGAAGGTTTAAAACCAACACTTATTTTCCCAGTACTTTCAGTTACGATTACAGGATTATTAATGATTTATGTCATTAATCCACCAGCATCATGGCTGAATAATACATTGTTGAACGGATTAGAAAGTTTATCGGGTACAAACATCATGTTACTTGGTTTAGTTGTTGGTGCAATGATGGCCATTGACATGGGTGGTCCATTTAATAAGGCTGCTTATGTATTCTCTGTCGCAGCGTTGACAAGTGGTAATGCGGCTCCGATCACGGCGGCAATGATTGGTGGTATGGTTCCTCCAATTGCTATTGCAACAGCAATGGTTCTATTCCGTAAGAAATTCACAAAAGAACAAAAAGGTTCTGTACTACCGAACTATATCATGGGCTTATCATTTATAACGGAAGGTGCTATTCCATTTGCAGCTGCTGACCCAATTCGAGTTATACCTTCAATGATGGTTGGATCTGGTGTGGCTGGCGCTATTGCGTTAGGACTTGGTTCTGCAATTCAAGCACCACATGGTGGTATTATCGTTATATTAGGTACAGACTTTGGTCACGTACTTCAATCATTAATTGCAATTATTATCGGTTCATTAGTTGCAGCAATTATCTACGGTTTATTAAAAACTAAGTTAACACAAGACGAAATTCATACTTCTGAAGCTATGAATGATTAGAATATATACTTGATAGTAATTAAGAAAAGCCAGAAAAAACTCATTTAATTGAGTTCATTTTCTGGCTTTTTATATGATATGACTAGAATTGAAAAGTTTTGAATATAATTAAGTGATTGAATTTGGTAAAATATTAATAAAGTTGTAAAGAAATTAATGAGATTAAATTAGCGTAAAGAAGGTAGAAAAATGAGTAAATATGTTATTGCAAATGGACGCATTTATACTGAAAACGAAACGATAGAACATGGCTACATTTTGGTTGAAGATGGCAAAATTACACAAATTACTGAAGGTGAATATCAAGGAGACTTAACAACCATAGATGTAAAAGGGCAACATGTGTTACCAGGTTTTATTGATATACATATGCATGGTGGCTATGGCGAAGACGCTATGGATGCTTCATTTGAAGGTTTAAAGCATTTATCAGAATCATTATTATCCGAAGGTACAACGAGTTTCTTGGCTACAACAATGACGCAGTCTGATGATAATATTATCAAAGCTTTAAAAAATATTGTGTACTATCAAGCACAACAAGATGCATTAAATGCAGCTAGTATTGTAGGGATACATCTAGAAGGACCGTTTATATCTGAGTATAAAGTAGGTGCTCAAAATCCAGCATACGTTCAACGTCCTTCAGTTGAAAAAGTACAACAATTTCAAGAAATTGCTAACAATCAAATAAAAGTAATGACTTTTGCACCAGAAGTAGAAGGTGCAGATGAAACCTTATCAATATTACATGATCAAATTAATTTTTCTATTGGTCATACAGTGGCTACATTTGATGAAGTAAACGAAGCGGTAGCACATGGTGCGAAGCATGTGACACATCTTTATAATGCCGGTACAGCGTTCGAACATAGAAACCCAGGTTTATCTGGTGCTGCTTGGGTAAACGATGAGCTTAGTACAGAATCAATCGTTGATGGTATTCATTCACATCCCGCGTCTGTAAAAATAGCCTATAAACAAAAAGGGAATAAACGTTTCTTTTTGATTACTGATGCTATGAGGGCAAAAGGTATGCCAGATGGTGAATATGATTTAGGTGGACAGAATGTTGTAGTTAAAGGTTCAGAAGCGAGACTGACATCAGGTGCGCTTGCAGGTAGTATTTTGAAAATGAATGAAGGCTTAAAGAACTTAATTGAATTTACAGGAGCGCCATTAGATGACTTGTGGCGTGTTACAAGTTTAAACCAAGCAATTGCATTGAAGATTGAAGGTGACAAAGGAAGTATAGCTATAGGGAAAGACGCAGATATTGTAGTTGTCGATGATGATATTCAAGTTTTAACAACGATTAAATCAGGTAAAGTGCACAACTTCAACTCATAATTGCTGTGGCTAAAAAATTTTTAAAAATTGACTTTAACATAGATTTACGTTTCAATAATGAATTAGATTAACGAAATTATTGATTGCAAAAATTACAAGAAATGTTCATTTTGTGATAAGATAAAAGAAATGCGTATTTTTAGGGAGGTGTCACAATGGGAAGGATGTAGTAAGTCAAAATGTAATCATTAATAATATAAATACTTATGTTCGGTCACCTATTGTGACACGATATTTTGGAGGTGAATCCCTAGAAATAGGGAACTAATTGGAAACTGTGACCATAATGAATTTAGTAATATTTTTTCTTTTAATAGCATTAACAACGGTATTCGTAGGCTCGGAATTCGCTTTGGTAAAAGTCCGCAGTTCTAGAATTGATCAACTTGCATCAGAAGGTAATGGTAGTGCACGTGTAGTTAAAAAAATGATTAAAAATCTTGACTATTATTTATCTGCATGTCAGCTAGGTATTACCGTAACATCTTTAGGGTTAGGTTGGTTAGGTGAACCGACTTTTAATAAACTATTACACCCGTTATTCGAAGCGCTTCACTTGCCAGATCCGTTAACGACAACAATATCATTTATTGTTTCATTTATTATTGTAACCTATTTACATGTAGTGCTCGGTGAATTAGCACCTAAAACGTTAGCAATACAACATACTGAAAAATTAGCACTGTTCTATTCAAGACCATTATTCTATTTTGGTGTTATTATGAAACCTTTGATTTGGTTAATGAATGGTTCAGCAAGAATGATTATTCGTATGTTTGGCGTTGATCCTGATGCTAATAATGACGCAATGTCAGAAGAAGAAATAAAAATAATAATCAACAATAGCTATAATGGCGGAGAGATTAATCAGACTGAATTAGCTTACATGCAAAATATCTTTTCATTTGATGAAAGACAAGCTAAAGATATTATGGTGCCGCGTACACAAATGATAACGATGAATGAACCATTTAACGTGGATGAATTGTTAGATACAATCAAAAAACATCAATTTACGCGTTATCCTATTACAGCTGATGGCGATAAAGACCATGTAAAAGGTTTTATTAATGTGAAAGAGTTTTTAACTGAATACGCTTCAGGTAAACAAATGAAAGTTAGTAATTATGTACATGACTTACCTATGATTTCAGAAACAACACGTATTAGTGACGCATTAGTCCGTATGCAAAGAGAACATGTCCATATTTCTCTTATCATAGATGAATATGGTGGTACAGCTGGTATCTTAACAATGGAAGATATCTTAGAGGAAATTGTTGGCGAAATTCGAGATGAATTCGATGATGATGAAGTCAACGATATTGTGAAAATAACTGACAGTAGATATCAAATCAATGGTCGTGTATTATTAGATGATCTACAAGATCAACTAGATATTGAATTTGAAGATTCAGAGGACATTGATACAATTGGTGGTTGGTTACAGGCACACAATACGAATTTACAACAGAATGATTATGTTGATACAGAATATGATAGATGGGTTATTTCTGAAATTGATAACCATCAAATCATTACTGTTATTTTAGAATTAGAATATCATAAAAATAGACCAACATTAGAAGAAGAAGTCGAGGAAGAAGAAAATAATTAAAATACACTAGTTAATAATAGAAGCATCACATGAATGATGAAGTGGGAGAGAAATCAATTTTTGATAAAATGATTTCTCTCCTGTTTTTTTGTATTGATAATAAAGCTAAAAAAGATTCGTCGAAGGCGTTTTGGTTCATATTGAGGCTCCGTATTTCAATAGACTTTTCTTAATAGGAGAACTCAATATACAGCAAGTAATCAAGTTTAAAAGGCTAACATGTTATGCGCTGTTAAAGATAAAAGTGATAGATAGTATATTTTTATATCTATTCGTATTAAAATAAAGATATTACTTATATAAATAAAGTAATCAGAAAGGGGATTAACAATGATAGAAGACGTATATTATTTGAATAATGGATACCCAATGCCTAAAGTTGGTTTAGGTGTTTATAAAATTACAGAAGAAGAGATGGATCAAGCTGTGACAGCAGCGTTAGAAGCTGGGTACCGTGCATTTGATACAGCTTATTTCTATAAAAATGAAATTGCATTAGGTAATGCATTGAAAAAATCAGACGTACCTAGAGAAGATCTATTTATTACATCTAAATTATGGAATGACTATCAAGGGTATGATCAAACGATTGAATTCTTTACCAAATCAATTGAAAACCTTGGTACTGATTACTTAGATTTATTCTTAATACATTGGCCATGTGAAGCGGATGGGTTGTTTATTGAGAGTTATAAAGCAATGGAGAAATTATATGAAGAGGGACGTATCCGTGCCATTGGCGTATGTAACTTTAACCAACATCATTTAGAAGAGCTTATGGAAGCAACTGAAGTTGTACCTGCTGTGAATCAGATAGAAGTGCACCCTAATTTCAACCAACAAGCATTACAAGAATATTGTGATAGCCATGATATTGCAGTTACTGCTTGGATGCCGTTAATGCGAAATAGAGGGTTGCTTGAATATGATGTCATTACAAAATTAGCTGAACGTTATAATAAAACACCAGCTCAAATTGTACTACGTTGGCATCTAGCGCATAATAGACTCGTGATTCCAAAGTCTAAGACACCTGAACGTATTAAAGAAAATTATGATATCTTTGATTTTAATTTAGAACTTACTGATATTGCTGAAATTGATAGCTTAAATAAAGATGAGCGACAAGGCAATGATCCTGATAAGGTTCGTATAGGCACATTAAAATAATTTTGAAAGAGACTATGTATTCAATTCATTTCTGAATACATAGTCTCTTCTTTATTGTGTTGATGGTTTTTATTTTCAAATAATGGAAATAATTGATAGACTTAAAGTAACAATTTATAACTTTTATAAGTTTATATTTCAGTCAATATTAGCATTTTGATTAAAAATTCAATGGATGAATGATTTTTTTATTTTTTAAAAATCATCTTGAAATTAATTCATTTTTAAAAAACTTCGCTTAAAAGTTAAGTTTTAATATTTAGTATTAAGGCTATATAAAGATTATGTAAATCTAAATGATTTATATAGCATAATGATGGTGGGAATTGATAAAGTAAAAATTGAAGTAATTGAAATGAAGGTGTTTATATATGCAAATAAGAGTTATAGTACCTTGTTATAATGAAGGTGAAGTAATAGTAAAGACGTATGAACGATTGACTGAAATATTATCGAAAGATAGTCAGAATCATCATTATGACTATGATTTATTATTTGTAGATGACGGAAGTAAAGATAAGACCATTAATTATATTCAAGAGATGGCCACGAAAGATGAACATGTTAAATTTATTTCCTTTAGCCGTAATTTTGGTAAAGAATCAGCAATGATAGCCGGATATCAACATAGTGAAAATTGTGACGGTGTCATTATGATTGATGCAGATTTGCAACATCCACCTGAATTAATACCTCAAATGATAGAAGGTTATATGGATGGTTACGACCAAGTTATAGCCAAAAGAGATAGAACGGGTGAAAAGCAATCTAGAAAAATGATGACAAAAATTTATTATAAATTAATAAATCATTTTGTAGAAGATATTAAATTAGAGGATGGCGTTGGAGATTTTAGATTGTTAAGCCAACGTGCAGTACAATCTTTGACCCAATTAGATGAATATAATAGATTTTCTAAAGGCCTGTACGAATGGATAGGCTATAATACCAAAGTCTTTACCTATGAAAATGTTGAGCGTGAAGATGGAGAATCTAAATGGTCATTTAGTAAATTATTAAATTATGGCATTGACGGTCTGATTTCATTCAACAATAAACCCTTACGTGCGATGATTTATCTTGGTCTAATTGTATTCTTTATTAGTTTGTTATATATCGGTTATATTTCGGTAGGTATTATGATCAGAGGTGTTGAAACACCTGGTTATTTCTCTACAATTGCTGCTATATTATTGCTTGGCGGTATCCAACTCATTTCAATAGGGATTGTCGGTGAATATATTGGCCGTATATATTACGAAGTGAAACAACGACCAAAATATATTGTGCAGGCTTCTAATTTCAAATGTGCTCATGAAACAAATCATCAAAATATCACCCAAGATATCAATGATGATGTAGGAAGCAGTGAGCGTAGAAAGTCTTCAAAAATACAAGATAAAAAGAAAAAAGAACTTATTAAAAATAGATGAATTTTAATGAGTCCTTGATTAAAATACTATGAATTTATAAAAGACAAAGAAATAAGTAAGCGTCCGAGACAATGGTTATGTCTCGGACGCTTTGCCTTTGCAGCCACAAAATCTCGAGTAGATTTCTGTGAGCCACCCCATATTAATTTTAGTTAATCATTACGTTTCATTAGGGTTGATTATTTTTTACGTAATTTACCGAAAATGAATGAAACGACTGCAACTAAAATAATTGTACCGATTAATGCTGGGAAGATTGCGATGCCACCTAGGTGCCAACCCCAGTCACCAAAGATCCATGAACCTAATGCTGCACCTACGATACCAGCAATAATATTACCTAAAATCCCACCTGGGATATCTTTACCAACGATGCCACCAGCTATCCAGCCGATTAAGCCACCGACAATTAACATAAGTATAAAGCCAAACATAATTTAACCTCCTTTAAGAAATCATTTAACTGTTTATTTATACCACAAAATATAATCTGTTAATCATTTATGTGAAAAAAATATATTCTGCCATAATAAGAAAAATATAAATAGCAAATGGACTATAATAAAGGCGTACCAATAAGGTGTTAATAGCATCATTATCGTAAAAGCACCAATCATACATATTTGACCTATTAAAATTGGGTGCTTGATACGTTGCAATAGCTTAAGTTGCTCTTTTTCATTTGGCTGAAAAGTACTATAGAAAAGTAAGATTGCGCCAATTAGGAAAATAGCAGGGGCTAAGTATGGGATAGACATATAATACGAGTCATGGCTAGTGCTATATGTAAGGATTAATGATGTACTCATGATAATTGTTAAAATAACTGCAATAAATTTTTGATCTGTAATTTTAAAAGCAGTGATCTTACGATTTAAATAAAGTTGTAATAAAGTCCAAATAAATAATTGTGTAATTGTATAAAAGGCGATGTAATCATATTCACCGACTAAAAATAAATTAATAATACCATTGAGTGTTATTGCAATCAGTATAGAGCTAAACTTTAGTTGTTTGAAATTCTGACGATATAAATCAATGCCGAGCACAATTAATACCGTAGCTATATTTATAATTATATTAATTAGCATGATGCTCTCCTAACCTAGATACTTCACTGCAACATTATATCAATTAAGTGAAAGTTAATCATTTAATTACATAATTTCTTCAAAGCATCATCATTCAAATGTGATTAAAAATGATGTTAAATGCATAATAAAAATAATTTTACAGTGATGACCAACTATATATTTTTGCATCACTAAAAAGCGATTCGTTATATAGACAAAGAGCATTATACAACGGATCGCATAGATTACACAATTTAAACACCTTTTTTGTTACTCCAAAGCAATGTGTGTAATTGAGGTAGAACATATACATTGTTCATATCGCTACTGACCATTACGCGGTCTACTAGCGTTTCATATAACGTTAATAACTTTTTAGTGTGTGATTCTACGTATTCATCATCTAAGTAAGGATTACCTACTTGTAAATAAAAAGGGATAGTAGGGTATCTGTGATGGATCTTTTTAGCAAATTCATAATCTTCGTCATCGAAAATAACAACTTTTAGATTTAGTGATTCTGGTACACATTGTTCAATGACTTCATCTAATATAGGTAAGTTTGGTTTCATTTTCGAACTTGGTGGTTTGGGGCTGATCGTTAAGTCATCTATTTGAGTCATCCACGGTTGGAACTTACTACCTTGTGTTTCTAAAGCACTTTGTATGTGTTTTTCATCAAACAAATCAACTAATTGTTGAATCCCTTTAATTAAGGCAGGATTACCGCCAGAAATTGTAACGTGGTTAAAAGAGTCGCCAGCAATGTCGTATAAAGCATCATAAATTTCTTCAGCAGTCATCATACGAATATCTTCTTTAGCGCTACCGTCCCAAGTAAAACTAGAATCACACCAACTACAACGGTAATCACAGCCGGCAGTTCGTACAAACATGGTCTTGCGGCCTATGACACGACCTTCACCTTGAATGGTTGGACCGAAAATTTCTAGTACAGGTATTTTACTCATGATTACGTTGCTCCTTTGGTCTATATACGACATAGCTTGTCGGCGTTTCTCTGACATAGACTTGTACACATTTAGGTTGATTATTGCGTTGGTTTAAAGATGTTTGAACCATTTCATATATAGTTTGAGCTACAATTTCAGTAGAAGGACTTTTTCCTTCGAATTGTGGTAAATCATTAAGTAAATGGTGATCAAATTGGCCGTGAACTAATTGCTTTAGCTCGCTAAAATTTACTAAAAAACCATTGTGATCTAATGAATCGCCAACAATCGTTAAATTTACAAAATAAGTATGACCATGTGTGCGCATGCATTTGCCTGCATCGTCACTTGGTATATAATGCGCTGCAGAAAAATTAAAGTCTTTGTTTAGTTCGAAAGTATATGGATGTTGTACGCTAGGATAATTTTGTTGGAACATAATTAATTCTCTCCTTTTTCAGCTAAATACGTATTTAAACCGTGCGCTCTTAATTCGCAAGCAGGGCATTCTCCACAGCCTTCACCAACAATGCCGTTATAGCAAGTAAGCGTGTTGTAACGAATGTAGTCTAGTGCTCCGAGTTCATCACTTAATGCCCAGGTTGCTTTTTTATCTAACCACATTAAAGGCGTGTGAATTACAAAATCTTTATCCATGGATAGTGATAACGTTACATTCATGGATTTAATAAAACTATCTCTACAATCAGGGTACCCTGAAAAGTCCGTCTCACATACACCGGTAATGATATTTTTTGTGTTTGTCTGGTATGCTAAGGCACCAGCAAAAGATAAGAACAGTAAATTTCTTGCAGGAACAAATGTATTAGGTATGCCATCTTCTCCTACTTCAATCTCCATATCATGTTGCGTAAGTGCATTAGGTGTTAGTTGTGAAAGTAAAGACATATCTAAGATGTGGTGCTTAACGTGTTGTTCTTCTGCAATTCGTTTTGCTACTTCAATTTCTGTATCGTGTCTTTGGCCATATGCGAATGTAACGAGTTCTACACTTTCAAAATATTTTTTAGCCCAAAATAAACAAGTCGTACTATCTTGTCCGCCACTAAATACTACGATAGCCTTGTTATTATCTAAAGATTGTTGCGTCATATTGCTTGCACTCCTTCATATTGTCAAACTAGCTGTTATAACTCATGCTATGACGGCATAAAAAAAACGTCCATCTCTATAAAAAAGACAGACGAAAATCATGTGTCTAGTTTTTTATAGAGGGTATCAGCTAGGAACCTCTTTGTATTCATTTATAACGTGATTTAGAATAATATATTTAAACTGTAAAATCAAGTTAATATTTGTGATAATAAGTATAACAGAATAACGAAGATATTTAAAAAGAGGCGACGAAATGATACTAATTATAGATAATAAAGATTCGTTCACTTATAACATCGTAGATTATATTAAGCAAAGTTATCGAGGGCAAGTTGAGGTTATTGATGTAGAAATGGTGACAAATGAACGAATTCATTTACATCAACCCGATGCAATTGTAATTTCACCGGGGCCGGGTTCTCCTGAGGACTATTCAATATTAAATGAAGTAATTCAAACATTTTCAACAGAGGGACCTATATTAGGCGTTTGTTTAGGGTTTCAACAAATTGTGACTTATTTCGGTGGAAATATAGTAAAAAGTGATAAACCTATTCATGGTCATACAACACGCATAAAACATAATGGCATAGGTATCTTTGATGGTTTGCCAGAATCATTCGATGTGATGCGTTATCACTCTTTAAAAGCGGAGCAATCCTCCTTTCCAGAAACATTAACTGTGACGGCTACAAATTATGAAGACATTATAATGGCTGTGGAACATAAATTATTACCTATTTATGGAGTACAATACCATCCAGAATCCATATTAAGTGAATATGGTCTTAAACAGATTCAAATATTTATAGATATAGTGGAGGCCTACCATGCAAATACACTTTAATTATCGTTACATAACTGATGAAACAACGCATGAGACGTATCGTTATTTATTCACGCAATGTATTGCTAAAAAAATTGCTTATACAATAGAAGAAGTCGGCGATGTCGTGTGCTTTGCAGAAAGTTATCAAAATGACGGCTACTATGCAGCTTTATATTTACCTTATGAAGCGGCAACTTACTTCAATAAAGACATGGCAACAGTGCCGACTGAAGAAAACTATGTATACGCGGCGGCATATGTTTTTGAAAATACATCAGAAACTGAAAATGACCTTGAGGATACGATATATCAACAACAATGTAGCTTCCAATTCCAATTAAATAGAGCTGAACTTATCAAACATATTCGAACGATACAATCAGCTATTGTGGAGGGGAACACATATCAAGTGAATTATACAACGAGATTAGTAGATTCAATTCATCATTCTATAGCAACATTATATTATCATCTATTAAATGATAATCACGGCTTTTATTCAGCACTTATTGAAACAGATGAGTTACAGATTGCTTCATTATCACCAGAATTATTCTTCCAACGAGGACCATTTAAAGCAGCTGAAGATATATTGTTAAGTAAACCCATGAAAGGTACGATGCCAAGAGGTAGTAATGAAACAGAAGATAGGAACAATCTAAACACTTTAAGTCAATCAAGCAAAGATAGGGCAGAAAATGTAATGATTGTAGATTTACTACGTAATGACATGAGTCGAATTGCAGAAACTGGCAGTGTTCATGTATATAAACCGTTTCACATCGAACCATATCAAACAGTATTTCAAATGACATCAATGATTACTGCCACTTTATGTAAAGATACAGATTTAAATCAGATACTAAGTGCATTGTTTCCATGTGGTTCAATTACAGGTGCCCCAAAACTTAATACGATGAACTATATAAAAACATTAGAACAAACACCACGAAATATTTACTGCGGTGCGATTGGCTTATTACTTCCAAATGGTAAATCAATCTTTAATGTGCCGATTCGAACAATACAATACTTAAATAACCAAGCCGTTTATGGAGTCGGTGCAGGTATTACAATTGACTCTATACCTGAGCAGGAAGTTCAAGAATTTATAGACAAAACAAAGATATTGGAGCGATTATAATGCAACTTTTTGAAACGATGAAATTAGAGTCAGGTTTGTTCCCAAGAATTTCTTATCATAAAAAAAGAATAAAAAACGCTTCTAAACAATTAGGGTTTTTGTTTGATGAGTCGACTTGGTCAGAGCTTACAACATCAATTAGCGAACAATATGCAACGGGCGTTTATCGCATAAAAATTTTGTTGAATAAAGATGGAACAATGCATTACGTTGCAGCCCCTTTACCAGAAAAGTCAACATTTACAGCAAAGCTGATACCCTTAACGCCTGATGTGAATAAGCAAGTCGTAGTTCACAAGACGACACAAAGAGCACATTTAGAGCATAATCATCAAACTGATCTTGTTCTATTATATAATGAAGAAGGAAAAGTATTAGAATTTGATATAGGGAATATAATGATAAGAGAAGATGGGCATTACTACACACCAATTTATAATGAAGATTTTTTGCGTGGCTGTATGCGTCAAGAATTATTAGATAAAGGTGAGTTAATAGAAAAAGATTATGATATAAATGAATTAAAAGATAAAATAAATAGTGATTTGATACAGATTTTTCTAATAAATAGTTTGCGAGAGGTTGCCGAGGTAGAAATTTATCTATAGAATATAGAAAGTATAAACATGGCGTCATTGATAGCGCATACGCAATTTAAAATAATCAAATTTTATAAACAGAATAGTAAAGACAAAATTTATAAACAGTGAGTGAGGCAAAATGATGATCTTGGTTTGGGCATTTACAATTATTATAATTTCTGTGCTTACCAAATGGGGCGTAAATCAATTGTTGAAGCGGCAACGTGTTTATTTAACACGTTGCATCATTACAGTATCCTGCATATTTCAATTTATATTTGTCTATTTCCTAGTAAAAGAACTCGTACATTATTTGATACAAGCATTTGATGTATTTTATCGTTAGTAACAATTTATGAGGTGAAACTATGAAGATATATAGTCAAGGAGACCAAGCAATAGTGGTTTCTATAGAAAAAGAAGTCTCTAAAGATTTGACTGAAGATCTGTTAGCTTTGAAAAAATATTTAGCAGACAAACAGTATCCTTTTATAACAGAAATTGTACCTACAGAATCAGACATGATGATTTGTTATGATGCAAGGGACATGATTAAACATCATCATATTCAATCTCCATTTTTATATATGAAAGCATTAATGCAAACGGTACAAATGGAAATTAAGCATGAAGAAGAAACAGTTGAACCTATTGAAATTCCAGTCGTGTATGGTGGGAAATATGGGCCTGATTTAGACGCTTTACTAACTTATTATAAAATGGATTTCGAAAAATTTGTGAAATTACATACGGAACAAAATTATTTTGTGTCGATGATGGGCTATACACCAGGATTTCCTTATTTAACTGGCATGAATAAGCGTTTATTTGTAAATCATACAGGCGGGAAAAAGACATTTATTCCTGCGGGTTCTGTAATTATTGAAGGTAAAAAGACAGGAATCACTACAACAGATACATACGGTGATTGGCTAGTGATAGGGTATACACCTGTTCGATTGTTTAATCCGGAATTAGAAGATTTCACAAAATTAAAATTAGGTGATAACGTTAAATTTTGTGCGATTCAAGAGGAAGCGCTGGATTTAGGAGGGTTTCAACCATGTCAATCATAATAGAAGGTGAAGGGCTATTTTCAAGTTTCCAAGATTTTGGTCGTAAAGGATATGAACATGATGGTGTTATCCCTGGTGGTGCTTTAGATCCTCTATCTCATGAAATAGCAAATAGACTTGTAGCTAATGATAAGCATGAAGCTACTTTAGAAATGACAAATAGAATGGCGAGTTTTCGTTTTACTGAACCGACACTTATTGCATTGAGCGGAGGGAGTTTTAAAGCTAAAACTGAACATATGAAAGTACTCCCCAATAAGTTGTATTTGATGGAAAAAGGTGATGTACTTGTGTTTACAGAAACGAATCGTACATCCAGAGTTTACTTGGCAGTAGGCGGTGGATTTGAACTTAATGAATGGTTAGGGTCAACTTCAACGGACTTTAAGTCGAAAATTGGTGGTTTCCATGGTCGTAAACTACAAAAAGGTGACGAAGTTAACATGAAACGAGACTACACTGAGCGTCATCATAAATTATTTGAAAACTTAAAAGAAACACATCAAACAGATTGGGGGATTGATGGTTACGCGTTATCTTTCAATTATATGTCAGATGTTTTTCATGTAATAAAGAATAAAGGAACAGAAGATTTTAAAGCTAAAGTATTGAATCGATTTACTTCTGGAGAATATAAAGTGACAAGTAAAGCAAATAGAGTTGGCATGTATTTAGAAGGAGAACCTGTAAAAGCTTTTTACGAAGACATGCCAGAACATCAATCAGTACAAATCGGTACGATACAAGTAAAACGAGATGGCACGCCGATTATTTTATTAAATGATCATTATACTTTAGGCAGCTACCCACAAATTGGGACGATTGCAAGTTATCATTTAACAAAACTAGGTCAAAAACATCAAGGAACTAAATTGAAATTTCAATTTATAGATGTGGAAAGCGCGGAGAAGAATTTAATCAAATATACAAACTGGTTGAATCAGTTATTTCACGGCATTGAATATAGAATGCAATTAGAGATGTTGAAATAGCCAGTATATATAAATAATTGAAAGCAGTAACGCCAAATATATGCCTAGGTTTTGGGTTGCTGCTTTTTTCTATTTGCTTCCTTTAAATTTTTTGGGTGTTTTCAAATATATAAGTACATAGAAGTTAGAGCGTGTATTAGCGAAATTGCTAATACGACTATAGTCCGATTAATATACTATCCAATAAAGATATAATTAAAAAACATATAAATACTTAATAGTAAGTTAATGACCGTTTAACAAGGCGTTAATAAAGCTTTTGTTTGATACCAAATTACATAAAAAAGTGTCTTTTTACTTGATATTTAGCTTTCATTGCTTTATATTTATTAATTGAACTATGTGCGTTTTATTACGAGCATATTACAAAATGATAAAAATTGTAAATATAATTTCAACTTATGATTATGAGTCATAAGGATTGAAATTAATATAGTCAAATATCAATGATTCATAATATAGATATCAAATAAAACTTAAAAACTGAAACATACGCATGCTTGTAACAGTGTACTTTAAATTAATGATTAAAGATGACACTAAAGCATGATTCTAAAACAATTTACCCAAGCCAATAACGACTTTCGTTTATTAGAGATACTAACATCGCTAATAAGTGTTTAAGATAGTAACTTTGCCACTTTTTATAAGGTTAGGTAAGCGTACTAGCCTATATTAATTTATATCGGGGGATAAGAACATGAGTATACACAAAAAGAAATTAACTCTTTTTGGGTTTTTTATTTTAACGGTGCTAACTGTCACCTTAAAAACATATTTTTCATATTATGTTGATTTTTCTTTAGGCGTTAAAGGGTTAGTTCAAAACCTAATCTTGTTAATGAATCCATACAGTTTAATTGCATTAGTATTGAGTATTTCCTTGTTTTTCAAGGGTAAGAAAGCTTTTTGGTTCATCTTTATTGGTGGCTTTTTATTAACTTTCTTATTATACGCAAACGTTGTATACTTCAGATTCTTTTCTGACTTCTTAACATTCAGCACATTAAACCAGGTTGGGAATGTTGAATCAATGGGTGGAGCGGTAACAGCTTCATTCAAATGGTATGACTTCGTTTACTTTATAGATACTATTGTGTATCTGTTTGTTTTGATTTTTAAACAAAAATGGTTTGATAAGCGTGTATTTAGCAAAAAGTTTGTACCAGTCGTAATGGCTGCGTCAGTTGCGCTATTCTTCTTAAACTTAGCATTTGCTGAATCAGATCGCCCAGAATTATTAACACGTACATTTGACCATAAATATTTAGTTAAATATTTAGGGCCGTATAATTTCACTGTATATGATGGTGTTAAAACAGTTCAAAATAACCAACAAAAAGCGTTGGCTAATGAAGATGATTTAACTAAAGTATTGAATTATACGAAACAAAAGCGAACTGAACCAAATAAAGAATATTTCGGTGCCGCTAAAAAGAAAAATGTTATTAAAATTCATTTAGAAAGCTTCCAAACTTTCTTAATAAATAAAAAAGTAAATGGTGAAGAAGTTACACCATTCTTAAATAAACTCTCGTCTGGTAATGAAGGATACAGATATTATCCAAACTTCTATCATCAGACAGGACAAGGTAAAACTTCGGATTCAGAGTTTACTATGGATAACAGCTTGTTTGGTTTACCACAAGGTTCAGCTTATTCATTGAAAGGTGATAACACTTACCAATCACTACCTGCTATACTAGATCAACAGCAAGGTTATACATCTAGTGTTATGCATGGTGACTACAAAACATTCTGGAACCGTGATCAAGTTTACAAACACTTTGGCGTAGATAAATTCTACGATGCAACTTATTACGATATGTCTGAAGAGAATCTTGAAAACTTAGGTCTTAAAGATAAAGAGTTCTTTAAAGAATCAGCAGATTATTTAGCAAAAGAAAAAGAACCATTCTATAGTCATTTAATCACGTTAACTAACCACTATCCATTCACTGTGAAACCAGAAGATGCATCAATCGACAAACCAAACACAGGCGATTCAACAGTAGATGGTTATGTACAAACAGCAAGATACCTTGATGAATCATTAGAAGAGTTTGTCAATGAACTGAAGAAAAAAGGTTTATATGATGATTCAGTAATAATGATTTACGGTGACCACTATGGTATTTCTGAAAACCATAATAAAGCAATGGAAAAATTATTAGGTGAAGAAATTACACCTGCTAAATTCAACGACTTAAACCGTACAGGTTTCTGGTTGAAGATTCCTGGTAAGGAAGGTACTGTAGATAAAACTTATGCAGGACAAGCTGATGTAATGCCTACATTATTGCACTTAATGGGTATCGATACGAAGAACTATTTAATGATGGGTACAGATTTATTATCTAAAGATCACAATGATACAGTACCATTCAGAAATGGTGACTTTGTAACGAAAGATTATAAATATGTTAACGGTAGAATTTATGATAATAAGAATAATGAACCTATGACAGAAAAACCTAAAGACTTTGATAAGCGTAAACAACAATCTGAGAAAGATTTACAAATGAGTGATGATGTCCTCAACGGTGATTTATTGAGATTCTATGATAATCCTGATTTCGATAAAATTAAGCCTTCAGATTATGAATACAAAGCAGGTCCAAAAGGACAAGAGAAAAAATAAATAAAAATACCGACGATTCTAATTTAGAGTCGTCGGTATTTTTATTTATTATAGATACCTACCGGAGAAAGTTTGTATTAATGCAATCATAAAATAAGAGGTATTGACTATGCTATGGTTTGTATATTGCTTAAAGCGTCAAATTGAGAAACGTTTGACATTTTAAGCGTAGGAAAAAGGGGATAAGAACTGAAGTTTCCATTGGTAGTGTAAGTTGAGTCATGTTATAATCTTTATACATAAGGCACCTCGTTAATTTAGTTTAGTGATGTTTATTAAATTATACGAAAGGGCCTTATTTTTTCAAAGTGTTTTAATGTAAAATTACATATTAATGTGACGTATTTTTGGCGAGACTCTTGAGGGAACAGGACTAGCTGAAGACTACAGGCTGAAGCTGTCCCCCTAAGAAAGCGAGCCAAACAATACGAAGTATTGAATAAACAAAAAGGAGCACTCAGATGAATTAAATCATCTGAGTGCTATTTTTCTGGGATTTATGTCCCAGCCTCTGTTAAATTATGTCGCCTTGTGTAATGTTTAATTTGAAAAATGACAATATCAAATCGTATCGTTTGTCCTTATCCAAGTGCAACATCTAAAATCATCATAATAGTGAAACCTAGCATGAGACTCATTGTTGCAAGGTCAGTATTATTACTAGCTTGGGAATCAGGAATAAGTTCTTCAACAACTACAAATATCATTGCTCCTGCAGCAAAAGCGAGGGCATACGGTAACATTGGAGTAACAACCAATACAGCGGCTGCACCAATGGTAGCAAATATAGGCTCAACAATAGCAGAAGCTTGACCATAGTTAAATGCTTTCCATCTTGAAGCGCCAGCTGCTCTTATTGGCATAGACAAGGCTGCTCCTTCAGGAATGTTTTGGATACCGATTCCTATAGCTAAACCAAGGGCGCCTAAAAATGTAGCTTGCCCATTGCCAGCCACGATACCACCAAAGGCAACACCAATAGATAAACCTTCGGGTATATTGTGTAGCGTTATAGCTAAAACGAGTAACGTATTCTTATTGAGTTTTTTGGTACCTACACCTTCTTGATATTGGTTTGTGTCTTGGGTGTTTGGGTGTATGTGTGGGATAACTAAATCTAGTGCACGAATAAATACTCCGCCCAATAGAAAACCGATAGCAGCTGGTAACCACGGTAATGATGTACCTTCGCCATAATTAATAGCTGGTTGTAAGAGTGACCAAAAGCTAGCTGCAATCATTATACCTGCAGCGAAACCTTGCATTGAATTTAAAATCTTATCATTGACTCTCTTGAAAATAAAAACAGCTGCAGCTCCTAATGCAGTAAGTAGCCATGTAATAATACCTGCTATTAATGCTTGGATATAAGGAGGCAAGTTTTGGAAAAATTCCGACATAAGCATTGCTCCTTTGTATCATTTGAGTTAAAAAAGGTGTATAATATGTAGAACTGAAATTAAGTTTAACAGAAATAATTATAATTTTCGATATTAAAAAGGATGTTGGGCAATGGAAGCATACAAAATTGAACATTTACATAAATCATATGCCGCTAAAACCATTTTTGATAATTTGCAGTTGTCAATTTCTGAAGGTGAAAAAATAGGACTTGTAGGTATAAATGGTACGGGTAAAAGTACATTATTGAAAGTGATCGCTGGATTGGATGAAGACTTTGAAGCAGAAGTATCACATCCAAATGCTTATCGCATCCGATATTCTTCTCAAAAACATGATTTTGATCAAAATATGACGGTGTTTGAAGCGGTATTAACTTCAGAAACTGAAACGATTAAGGTTATAAGAACGTATGAAAATGCTTTGGCGCAATATACAGCTACCCAAAGTGATGAAGATTTTCAAAAAATGATGCAAGCGCAAGAAGCAATGGATAACTATCAAGCATGGGATTATAGTGCTGAAATTAAAACGATTCTTTCTAAATTAGGTATCTATGATATAAACAAGGAAGTGAGTGAACTTTCAGGAGGCCAACAAAAACGTGTTGGTTTAGCTAAAACGCTTATCGAACAACCTGATTTATTACTATTAGATGAGCCAACAAACCATTTAGATTTTGAATCAATCAATTGGCTAATTAACTATGTGAAACAATATCCGCATACAGTATTATTTATCACACATGATCGTTATTTCCTAAATGAAGTATCCTCACGTATTATTGAATTAGATAGAGGTAAGTTGACTACCTATGTAGGAAATTACGAAGATTATATCGCTCAGCGAGCAGAAAACGAAATTATAGAACGAAAGCAACAAGCGAAACAGCAATCCTTGTATAAAAAGGAACTTGAATGGATGCGTGCTGGTGTTAAGGCACGTACGACGAAACAGCAAGCTCGTAAAAATAGATTTAATGACCTAGAGCAAGATGTCAAAAATCAACACCAACAAGAGAAAGCATCTTTAAACCTTGCTTATTCTAGATTAGGAAAACAGGTCTTCGAATTAGACGGCTTAACGAAACGTATTAACCAAAAAACTTTATTTGAAGATATAACTCAAATTATCCAAAGTGGGCAACAAATTGGTATTGTTGGTCCTAATGGTGCAGGTAAAACAACGTTACTGAATATCCTAAATGGTGAAGATAAAGATTTTGAAGGTGACCTTAAAATCGGTCAAACGGTAAAAGTCGCTTATTTTAAACAAACTGAAGAACGGCTAGATCGTGATATAAGAATGATAGATTATTTGAGAGAAGAAAGTGAAGTTGCTAAAGAAAAAGATGGCACGTCAGTATCTATCACTCAATTACTCGAAAGATTCTTGTTTCCAAGTGCAACTCATGGTAAAAAGATTTATAAATTATCAGGTGGAGAGCAAAAAAGGTTATACCTTTTAAGATTATTGGTACACCAACCGAATGTGCTTCTTCTAGATGAGCCAACAAATGATTTAGACACAGAAACACTAACAATTCTTGAAGATTATATTGAAACATTTGGTGGCGCCGTCATCACAGTTAGCCATGATAGATATTTCTTAAATAAAGTAGCGCAAGAGTATTGGTATATTCATGATGGGCAAATGGAGCGCATCATAGGTACTTTTGAAGATTATGAAGCTTACAAAAAGGAACAACAGCAGTTAAACGAGCAAAAGCGTCAACAACCTAAAGTTAAACAACAACCTGACAAGAAAAAGAGAAAAGGTTTATCTTTTAAAGAAAAACAAGAGTATGAAATGATTATCGAACGTATTGATACAACTGAAGAACGATTAGAAACTATAGAAAAAGAGATGATTGAGGCAACCTCTGATTATGCCAAGATTAAAGAACTAAGTGAAGAACAACGAAGATTAAATGCGTTGTATGAAGAAGATATTGCAAGATGGAGCGAACTTGAAGAACAAAAAGAACAATGAGGGATTTTATAACATGGAGTCAACTTTATCGCATTATTTTGGCTATGACACATACCGTCCTGGTCAAAAAGAAATCATATCAAAAGTATTAGATCATCAAAATGTGCTCGGCGTTTTACCTACCGGTGGGGGAAAATCAATTTGTTATCAAGTACCAGGATTAATGTTGGGTGGCACAACAATTGTAATCAGCCCATTAATCTCATTGATGAAAGACCAAGTTGATCAATTAAAGGCCATGGGTATTCGTGCAGCATATTTAAATAGTAGTTTAACGCAAAAGCAGCAAAAAGAAATTGAAAAACAATTAAGAAATGGTGAAATTCAATTCTTATATGTTGCACCAGAACGTTTTGATAATGCTTATTTTATTAGCTTATTACAACAACTATCAATTCATTTAGTTGCTTTTGACGAAGCGCACTGTATTTCTAAATGGGGTCATGACTTTAGACCAAGTTATCAAGATGTAATCCATAAAGTATTTGCATTACCACAAGACTTTACGATTGTTGCACTAACTGCAACAGCAACGATTGAAGTACAAAAAGACATCATGGAACGTTTGAATATAGGGAAAAATGATGAGGTGAAAACGAGTACAAAAAGACGGAATCTCGTGTTTCAAGTCAATCCTACTTATCAACGTCAAAAATTTGTGATGGAGTATGTGAAACAACATAAAAAGGCAGCAGGCATTATCTACTGCTCTACACGTAAACAAGTTGAAGAATTACATGAAGCTTTAAAGAGCAATGATATCAACAGCACGATTTATCACGCTGGATTAACAAACAAAGAACGTGAAGCAGCACAAAATGATTTTGTGTATGATCGTGTACGTGTTGTTGTCGCAACGAACGCTTTTGGTATGGGTATAGATAAATCCAATGTGAGATTTGTTATACATTATAATATGCCCGGCGATTTAGAATCATATTATCAAGAAGCAGGACGTGCGGGTCGTGATGGCTTGAACAGTGATTGTATCTTATTATTTAGTGAACGAGACATTGGATTACATCAATATTTTATTTCATCGTCAAAAGCCGATGATGACTATAAAGATAAAATGGGTGAAAAATTAACGAAAATGATTCTCTATACTAAAACGAAAAAATGTTTAGAGGCGACTTTAGTTCATTATTTTGAACCGAATGAAAAACTTGAAGAATGTGAGCAATGTAGTAATTGCGTCATTGAGAATAAGACTTATAATATGACAGATGAAGCGAAAATGATTGTAAGTTGTATTGCTCGTATGAAACAAAAAGAAAGCTATAGTGTCATTATACAGGTGTTAAGAGGCGAAGATTCTGATTACATTCGTTATTGTGATTATAACGAATTATCAACACATGGCATTATGCAAAATTATACAACGTCAGAACTTAGTCATTTGATAGATGAATTGAGATTTAAAGGATTTTTAAATGAACACGATGAGATTTTAACGTGTGATCAATCTGTTAAGCATTTGCTCGGTGGGCAAATTGAAATATTTACAACGCCATTCAAACGTAAAACAAGAGAAAAAGTAAATATAAATACGGTAGAAGGCGTGGACCGTGCATTATTTGACGAATTAATTAGTGTCCGTAAAGAATTAAGTGAGAATTTGAGTATACCACCTGTTAGTATTTTCTCAGATTTTACACTAGAAGAATTTGCTAAAAGAAAACCAGAAACAAAACAAGAAATGATTTTAATTGAAGGTGTAGGTAGTTATAAATTAAAACATTATTGCCCGATGTTTTTGGAAAAAATTCAATCATATAAATCTAAAATTTAATAGAATCAAGCAACTGATATATGTGAAGCCCAGCAATAGAATGCGTCACTTATACGCTATTAAGTTGTTAACGACGGTATGTACACTAAAAATATGGTTTCCTTGAAGCCTAACGTTTACGACTATCTTATTAATAAAAAATAGATAGTTCTCCGTCTGCTGATTATCATAAGTGAATAACAAGTAAACTAAAGTTATTAAGCGAAGTTAATTTGACAATAACTAATATACTATGCAAAATCATAAGTCATAGATATAATTTTATTTCGAATTAACTTCGCTTTTTTTAAATGATTGGAATAAGGACCTGTAAGTTAAATCCTATGAATAAATTAATTGAATTATACATAAAATCAATATAAATAGGGAATATGTCATTTGATTGAAAATCTAATTTTTTATTAAATGAATATAAGATAATGAAGGTGACAAAGTGATAGAATTTAAGAATGTAGTTAAACGCTACGGTGATAAAGTAGCTGTTGATGATATTAGTTTTAATATTAAAGAAGGGGAATTCTTTGTTTTAATCGGGCCGTCAGGTTGCGGTAAGACGACTACGTTAAAAATGATAAATCGATTAATTTCTCTTTCTGAAGGTTATATTTATTTTAAAGATAAACCGATAAGTGATTATCCAATATATGAAATGCGTTGGGATATTGGCTATGTTTTACAACAAATTGCATTATTCCCACATATGACAATTAAAGAGAATATTGCACAAGTGCCACAAATGAAAAAATGGAAAGATGAAGATATAGATAAACGTATTGATGAATTAATGGATATGGTAGGACTAGAACCTGAAATATATAAAGATCGTAAACCCGATGAACTCTCTGGTGGTCAACAGCAACGTGTAGGGGTTATTCGTGCACTGGCAGCTGATCCGCCAGTCATTTTAATGGATGAACCCTATAGTGCCCTAGACCCAATTAGTCGTGAAAAATTACAAGATGATTTAATAGAGCTACAACAAAAAATCAAAAAAACAATCATATTTGTAACTCATGATATTCAAGAAGCAATGAAGATGGGTGACCGCATATGTTTATTGAATAAAGGACATGTAGAACAAATAGACACACCAGAAGGTTTTGTTACAAATCCTAAAAATGACTTTGTTAAACAATTTATGGGGGACAAATTAAACCGATCAATTAATGAGTTAAAACTTTCCGAAATAATAGATCAGTTATCTATCCAAGAAGGAGAGACAAAAGAAGGTTATCCAATCGTTGAAAGTAATTTATATGTTAAAGACGTATATACAGATTTGATAGACAATGAAGCCGTTATTATTAATGATTCAGCTGCCTCAACACAGCGCGTGTTGAAACGACAAGATATTTTTCAAATTTTGTCAGAGCGTAAAGGAGGTCATAATGAATGAATACCTTCACTAATACACTTATAGAGCGTAGAGGACAATTAATAACAACGATATTTGAACATATACAATTATCTTTTATAGCACTTTTGATTGCAGCACTAATTGGTGTGCCGTTAGGTATATTTTTAACAAAAACACGTAAACTTTCCGAAATTGTTATGAATATCGCGGCAATACTTCAAACAATACCTTCATTAGCATTGTTAGGGCTAATGATACCGTTGTTTGGTATAGGTAAAGTGCCGGCGGTTATAGCATTAGTTGTATATGCATTGTTACCAATTTTAAGAAATACATATACTGGTATTAATGAAGTAGATGCATCATTAGTTGAAGCGGCAAAAGGTATCGGTATGAAACCGGGTAGAAGATTGACTAAAGTAGAATTACCAATTGCTATGCCAGTCATTATGGCCGGTATCCGTACGGCAATGGTATTAATTATTGGTACAGCTACATTAGCTGCACTTATTGGTGCAGGTGGTTTAGGTGATTTAATTTTATTAGGAATTGATAGAAATGATTCCTCACTGATTTTAATTGGTGCCATACCAGCGGCATTATTAGCTATTTTATTCGATTTAGTGTTACGTTTTATGCAAAAACTATCATATAAAAAACTTTTGGTGTCACTCAGTGCGATTGTTATTATTTTACTGTTAGTAATTATTGCACCATTGTTAGCTCAAAAAGGGGACAAAATTGTTTTAGCTGGAAAATTAGGTTCAGAGCCATCTGTAATAACAAATATGTATAAAATATTAATTGAAGAAGAGACAGACAATTCAGTAGAAGTTAAAGATGGTATGGGTAAAACTTCATTTCTTTTTAATGCGCTAAAATCTGATGACATCGATGGTTATTTAGAATTCACTGGCACAGTATTAGGTGAATTAACTAAAGAAGATTTAAAATCTAAGCAAGAAGCAAAAGTATATAATCAAGCGAAATCTAGTTTGGAAGATAAATATGATATGACGATGTTGAAACCTATGAAATACAACAATACGTATGCATTAGCGGTGAAAAAAGATTTTGCTGAAAAACATAACATCAAAACAATTGGCGATTTAAATAAAGTAAGCGATGAGATTAAACCAGGCTTTACATTGGAATTTAATGATCGTGGAGATGGATATCCAGCTGTTAAAAAAGCCTACGATCTAGATGTAGGTGATGTGAAAACAATGGAACCCAAATTACGTTATCAAGCGGTCGAGAATGGAGATATTAATCTGATTGATGCTTATTCAACAGATGCCGAATTAAAACAATATGATATGGTTGTGTTGGAAGATGATAAGCATGTGTTCCCTCCTTATCAAGGAGCGCCTATGTTTAAAACATCTTATCTGAAAGAACATCCTGAAATTAAAAAACCACTAAATCGCTTAGCTGGCAAAATTTCAGATGAAGATATGCAAGCTATGAATTATGATGTAACAGTGAAAAAGAAAGACCCATATAATGTTGCAAAAAATTATTTAGAGGAACATAATTTAATCGATTAATAAGATAATATGAGACTACTAACTTAGTATTTAAATATAATACTAAATTATCTGGTCTCATATTTTTTATCCTTATAAATGACAGGCGCTATAATGATGCATTGATTTTAGTCTGTTATTAGGTTTATAATAGTTACTAAGTTTTGAAATTTCTGTAAATTCAAGGAGGACCGAAGCAACTATGAAGAAACAAATTGAACAATTATCAGCTTACGAACCAGGACTATCACCTCGAGCATTAAAAGAACAATACGGAATTGAAGGTGAGTTATATAAATTAGCTTCTAATGAGAATTTATATGGTCCAACGCCAAAAGTTAATGAGACAATTCAAGCACATTTAGATGAGCTACAATTTTATCCTGAGACGGGTTCTCCATTATTAAAAGAAGCAATAAGCAAACACTTAAACGTAGATGCATCACGTATATTATTCGGTGCTGGTTTAGATGAAGTTATCTTAATGATTTCACGTGCAGTACTGACAGCTGGAGATAAAATTGTGACAAGTGAAATGACATTTGGACAATATTACCATAATGCAATTGTAGAATCTGCAAACGTAACACAAGTGCCACTCAAAGAGGGGCATTTTGATTTAGAAGGTATTTTATCGGAAATTGATGAAGCTACCAAGTTAGTTTGGTTATGTAATCCAAACAATCCAACGGGGACTTATTTTTCACATGATGAATTACAGCGCTTTTTAGAACGTGTACCGAGTGATATCCCGGTTATTATTGATGAAGCATATGTGGAATTTGTAACTGCTGATGATTTCCCAGATACATTAGCATTACAACAACAATTTGCCAATGCCTTTTTATTACGTACATTTTCAAAAGCATATGGATTAGCGGGTATGCGTATCGGATATGTTGTCGCTGCTAAAGAAGCTATTGAAAAATACAACATTATACGTCCACCATTTAATGTTGGCCGTCTATCAGAATATGCTGCCTTAGCTGCATTAGAGGATCAAGCATATTTAGCTTCTATACGTGAGCGTAATGCTCAAGAGAGAGCTAAATTCTTTGAATTATCTCAAAGTGATGCGTTTTATCCTAGTCAAACGAATTTTATATATGTGAAAACAGATAAACCACACGATTTGTATGAAGCATTGTTAAATGTAGGATGTATTACAAGGGAGTTCCCTAAAGGTGTGCGTATTACAATTGGATTCCCAGAGCAAAATGCAAAAATGATAGAAGTACTTAAAGCGTTTAACTTCTAAAAATAATTCTTAATGAACGTTCAACGATACAAAATTTGGCATTTGATTAATAAAGTAGGGTGTTTATTATATGACTATCCTATGGGCCTAGTAAAATACTTGAAGATGATCATAATAATGCCATGTTCAATTTTGGTTTAGTTGAACGTATTTTGCTATAATTGAGGCGTATAGGGATAAATTTGTTATGCGTCTAGAGTACGTTACAAATTAAAGTATATTAAGTAGGAAAAGGGAGTAGAGTAGTACATGACTAGAAAATCAATAGCGATTGATATGGATGAGGTACTTGCTGATACAGTGGGTGCATTAATTGAAGATGTAAATAAGCGTACAGACTTAGGTATTTCTATAGATATGTTAGATGGTATTAAATTAAGGCATGCAATGCCTGAACATGATGGCTTACTGACTGAAATTTTACGCGAACCTGGGTTTTTCAAAAAATTAGAAGTGATGGCTGATGCACAAGAAGTTGTGAAGAAGTTAACTGAACATTATGATGTGTTTATCGCGACTGCTGCAATGGATGTACCGACGTCGTTTCATGATAAATATAATTGGTTAAGAGAGTATTTCCCGTTTCTAGATCCTCAACATTTTGTGTTTTGCGGTCGAAAAGATATCGTTAACGCAGATTATTTAATTGATGATAATCCAAGACAGTTAAGTATCTTTACTGGAACACCAATTATGTACACAGCAACACATAATATCAATGATGATAGATTTGCACGCGTTAATAATTGGAAAGATGTAGAGCAGTATTTTTTAGGAGATAGCGAATACAAAATTTAAATACTTTTTTAGCAGTGAAGAGGGTGAATCTTGTTGCCTTCTTTGCTGCTTTTATTTATAAATTTATTGAGCACTGTGCAAGCATTAAAAATAAGATCTTATTAATGACATCATGGCCAATAATAAGATCTTATTTATATATGTTATTAGATTGTAAATCAGTATCTATACTCATCTTCGTCTGTTTGTTGTGTATCTATATTTGAGTCTGGTAGAGTTAAAATATTAATTGCGCTTGGTACAATTTCAATGTTAAGTGGTGTATTTAAGGCAATCTCTCCATCTATATCTACTTTCATTTGTGGATCAGCTTCGATAGTGACTTCTTTAGCTAGGATGTGTTTAATACCATCCGTCATGTAATTCCAATTCATACTATCACGTTGTTTAAATATATCAGCTATTACACTTGAACTATGTTCTTCAAAAATGAATATATTTAAATAGCCGTCACTAGGTGAGAGGTCTGTTAACGGAATACGACTTCCACCTATAAATGGACCATTTGCTACAACGATCATTGCTGTATTGCCATTGATTTCTTTTCCATCTACGGTCATTTTGTAATCAAAGTGCTCTGGATTGAGTAATGTTTTAACAGTAGAACCGACATAGCTCAGTTTTCCGAAAACATCTTTATTCCCATTTTGTACATTTTCTGCATTTTGCACTATAAGACCTAATCCGGCGAAGTTAAGCGCGTATTGATCATTTATCTTCATTACATCATAAGATTGCAATTCTGAATTGATTAATTGCTGACTAGCCGTTTTATGGCGTGGATTAAGATTTAATGTTTTTACGAAATCGTTAAACGTGCCGCCAGGAATAATACCAATAGGGACGTCTAATTCGCTTTGCATTAGTCCGTTAATCAGTTCATTGACTGTACCATCACCACCAAGAATGAAAATAATATCAACATCGTCGCTATAGCTTTGGTCTTTTATTTTTTTGCAGAAAGTGATGATATCACCTTCATTTTCACTTAGTTGGATAGATAAATGTTTACAAAATGTTGTTAAAGAAGATGCCACATCCCCTAAACCTCTGTAAATATCTTTTATACCTGAGTGTTCATGATAAAATAACACACCGTGTTTGTATTTTGCTTTAGTCAATCTATTCACCATATTTCTTTTGATTTTGCGTTCTATTTTATTATGTACCCGATTCTCTTATAAAATAAATACATAACGTTCAGAGATTAAAGTATAGACTTTAATCATCTAGTAAGCAAATAGCAAGTCGTATTCATAAATATGAGCTCGTAGTGAGATGATGTATTTGGTTCTTTTTATGTACATGTATTAAGATATTCTAAAGTTAACGCGTAAATTTGATATTGGTTGATGTTAGAAAAATGAGCGCTGACCTGTATTTTACACCTATAGATAAATTAGAAATAAATTAAACACTTGTTTAAGCATTTGGTTTATTTCTTACTGTCGATAAAGTCTTCGAATTTGTCGGCAGTTTTGTTGTACAGGCTTTCCGTAAGAACAGTATTAGCCTTTAGTCTTTGGCTAGTACGCTTCCCACAGGCATCTCCCCAAATGATTGCTCATATTACACTAAAAAGATTATAAAATATAAATTAAATAGCGGCAGTGTTTCTTATGTCGAATATATCCATTGATAAAAGCGTCAACTTTAATCAGAAATACCCATGTTATTTTCAAAAATAACTATACGAATATAAACAATAAACCCCAGGTGACTATCACCTGAGGTTTATTTATGTTCGAATTGAAATTATTTAATGCCTCTCATGCCTCTAACAATTTTTGGTACAAAAGCAAGCACAATAAGACTTACGACAATTGCGATAGCACCTAAGAATAAGAAATAGTTTTTATAGCCTAGTGGTTCGATTAAATGAACAAGTGTACCATTAATCGCTTGTGCACATGCATTTGTTAATAACCATAAACTCATCATTTGTGTGTTAAACGCTTTTGGTGCTAATTTAACAGCGGCACTATTACCAGTTGGTGATAAGCATAGTTCACCAATTACACAGATGATATAGGAAAGGATAACCCAGTTAACACTTAACATTGAACCGTCTGCGGAGTGTCCGATTAAACCAATCATGATATATGAAGCACCAGCTAATAAGGCACCTAAAACAAATTTTGTGGCTATGCTTGGTTGGCGTCGAGCCATTTTCGCCCATATAATTGAAACAACTGGAGCTAATAATACGATAAACAATGGATTAATAGATTGGAAAAGTGTTGGACCGAAGTCTGTCTTCCATCCAAAAATATTTAATTTCATATCACTGCTTTCAAAGGCAAATAAGTTAAGCACATTTGCGCCTTGTTCTTGAATAGACCAGAATAAAACACCTAAAACAAACAACGGTATAAAAGCAATAACACGTGAACGTTCATCGTCTGTTACTTCTTTGCTGCGTATCATAATTGTAAAGTAAATGATAGGTAATGCGATACCGAGTACTAATACAGTTGTACTGACGATATTAAATGAAAGTGTACCTGTTAAACCAGTAATTATTAATACAGCGGCAATAATTAGCGCTATAACTGCAAATATTAAGCCATATTTTTTCTTTTCTTGTTGATTTAATGGATTAGTAGGTTTTGTACCCACATCGCCAATGTTTTTCTTGTTGAAAATCATGTACCAAATTAAACCAAGTGCCATACCAAAGGCTGCGATTAAGAAGCCGGCATGGAAATTCCCACTATCTACAAATTGATTTAAAATTATAGGAGAAATTAATGCTCCTAAGTTTACTGACATATAGAAAATAACAAAACCTGCATCTATGCGCGTGTCATTCTCTGGATATAGTCTACCAACAATATTTGAAATACTTGGTTTCATTAAACCTGAACCAATTATAATGAAAAACATTGAGATAAATAGTCCGATAACATCTAATGGTAAACTTAAGAAAATGTGACCAATAATAATTAATACACCACCATAAAATGTGGCTTTTCGTGTACCGGTAATTCTATCTGAAATCCAACCTCCAAGTACTGAGGTCATATAAATTAATGCACCATACACAGCCATTACTGATTGTGCAGTGCTTTTATCCATGCCTAAGCCACCATCTTTGATAGCGAAATACATATAGAAGATTAATAATGCACGCATACCATAGTAGCTAAATCTTTCCCAAAATTCTACGAAAAATAAAACACCGAGTCCTTTAGGATGACCAAAAAAACCTTTTTGAGGAATTGATTCGACTGTTGGATCTTGTGAGGTATATTTATCTTGCATAAAACATTCCCGTCCTTCCTTGCTCCCAATAAAAATGTATAAAAAAGATTTTACGCTTAATTAAATTTAATTGCAATAATATTCTCAAAATAGCAATATTCTGAATATTCTGATAAATTTTAGTTAATATAGCATAATTTTTATATTCCAGTAAATATAAAATGTGGTGTTCATAGAATGTATAAAATTGGTGATGCTTCTGTTGGATTTTTAGTTAAGAATGGTATGCTCACGCTGAAAGAGGTTAGAGATGCGGTTAGGAGTAATCTGGCTACAGCGCATATGTATAAGGATCAGCAATGTATTAGTGGGATAAAGATATAAGGCAGGGATATTTCAAATCAACTGCTTTTAAAGGTAGTCAGAATTGAACGTAAGAGAAAACAGCCCAAGACAATATTGTCTTGGGCTGTTAATCAAGTTAAATATAGATGACAGAAGCATAGTTACACCGTATATAAAATTATTTCTCCTAGTCATCTGTTCAATTAAGTTAATTAATAAACGCCTTTCATTGCGCGTTTCACTTTTGGTGAAATGAGCAGTAATAATACACCGATAACTACCGCAACAAGACCTGAATACAAGAAGTAATCACTTTGATCCATTTTAGTATAGACAACAACGAGTTGTGCGTTAAGTCCTTGTGCAGTTGCGTTACTAAGCATCCATAAGCTCATCATACGTGCTGTGAATGTAATAGGTGCTAATTTTGTAGTTGTTGATAAACCGACAGGCGAGATACAAAGTTCACCGATTGTTATTAATAAGAAACTCAGTACAAGCCATAATGGATTAATTAACTCATTGCCTGTAGCTAACGGAATAATCATGACTAAATATGATAGTCCAGCAATAATTGCACCTAATGCAAATTTATATACAGTAGGCGGGTTGTGTTTGCCTAATTTCATCCATAATGTTGCAAATACTGGTGCTAATACAACGATAAATATTGGATTTAAGGATTGTGCCCAAGCTGCTGGGATTGTAAAGTCAAATAATCCATTGGTAAGGACTGACATTTCTAATTGTGTTTTTTTATCTGCAAACGTTGCTAAAATGGTTGAGCCTTGTTCTTGAATCATCCAAAAAGCTACAGATGTTATGTACAGTGGTACGTAACTATATACACGTGAACGCTCATCTTTAGTTACATCTTTACTTACAATCATGTTAATAAAAATGTAAATAGGTAATACGATACCTAAAATAGTAATTAAGAAACTGAAGTTTTCAAGCGTCAGTGCATTGAATAAATGTAAAACTAATAAATAAACTAAAAATAATAAGATGACACCACCAGATATAAAACCGAATTTCTTAAGCTCTGGTCTTGTTAATGGATTTGGGACGTTACGTCCAGCAAAACCTAAGTTTTTCTTACGTTTAATCGCATAGACAACTAAACCACAGAACATACCGATTGCAGCAGCTAAGAAACCTGCGTGGAAACTAATTCTAGTTTGTAAGAAACCAGTTAATAACGGTGCAAGTAAGCTACCTAAGTTGATTCCCATATAGAATAATGTAAATGCAGCGTCTCGGCGTACATCATTACGATCATATAATTCACCAACTGTAGTTGAGATATTTGGTTTTAGCAAACCCGTACCTGCAATGATGACAGCTAATGCAATCATGACTAATGTTAAATTATTTGGTAATGATAGTAATAAATGACCAAGCATGATTAGGATACCACCATAGAAAACGGCATTTTGAGTGCCGGTAACCCTATCAGCAATCCAACCGCCAATCACGCCTGACATGTAGATTAAGGTACCGTATATTGCAACGATTTGCATCGCGACGGCTTGGCTTAATCCGAAACCACCTTCAGCTACACTATAATATAAGTAAAAGATTAAAATGGCTTTCATACCATAGTAACTGAATCTCTCCCAAAATTCAGTGAAGAATAGTGTGCTTAGTCCTTTTGGATGTCCGAAGAAACCTTTGTTTGGAATACTTTTCATTATTTCTTCGTGTGTGTAATCAATCTTTTTCATAAATTCCCTCCCCCTAAACGGTTGGATTTATTCTATACCGTTTTTACAAAAATAACAAGTGTATATATGAAAAGTACAAAATTTAATGAATAATCAGTTAATTAATGATAAAAAAATATAAAAAAATAAACTATCAAAGATGTCATGTAGTCAAGTTTCTTTGATAGTTTATGGAAATAGAGAATTAACGGTTATCTATTTTTTCAGGATATAAATCGTGATTCATTAAACGATGTTCTGCCATTTTTTCATACTTAGAATCTGGGCGACCATAATTCGTATAAGGATCGATTGAAATACCACCACGAGGCGTGAATTTGCCCCAAACTTCGATATAGTGAGGGTCCATTAATTCAATTAAGTCATTCATAATGATATTCATACAATCTTCATGGAAATCACCGTGATTTCTAAAACTAAATAAGTATAGTTTTAATGATTTTGACTCAACCATTTTTACATTTGGTATATAAGAAATATAAATTGTCGCAAAATCAGGTTGGCCCGTAATTGGACAAAGTGATGTGAATTCTGGACAATTAAATTTTACAAAGTAGTCACGTCCTGGATGTTTGTTATCAAATGATTCTAAGACTGCTGGGTCATAGTCGAATTCATATTTATTATTTTGATTGCCAAGTAAAGTAATATCTTGTAAATCTTCTGTGTTACGTCCTTCGCTCATAATTGAAAACTCCTTTAAATTTATGGTTTTTGTTCTGCTTTTTGAATTGTAGTAGGTTGTCTTCGTGCTTTTTCAAACATATAGTAACTAGACCCAATGATAATCATATAGCCGAGTACTGCGTAAAAGTCTGGTGATTCACCAAATAAGATGAAACCAAATAAAGCGGTAAAGATAATAGATGCATAAGTAAAGATAGAAATATCTTTAGCAGGTGCATAGCTATAAGCAAGCGTAATACCGATTTGACCTGCGGCAGCTGATAGACCAGCACCGATTAAATACCATACCTGAGTCATTGTCATTGGCTCAAATGTAAATATAGTAAATGGTATCAGAACTATAATGGAAAAGAATGAAAAATAGAATACAATCGTATAGGGTGCTTCGCGTGTACTAAGTGCCCTGACACAAGTGTAAGCACTTGCTGCAAATATACCAGATAATAACCCTGCTATAGCTGGAAACATAGATGATGAAAATTCTGGTTTTATCACAAATAACATGCCTGCTATAGCTACGATCATAGCTATAAATTGATAGTTACGAACCTTTTCATTTAAAAATATTAAACTAAGTAAAATAGTCCAAAATGGATTTAACTTCATTAAAGTATCAGCATCGCTTAGAATCATATGATCTATGGCATAAATATTTAGCAAAACACCAATCAAACCTAATGTTGAACGTGAAATCAACAGGGGTTGACTACTGAGTTTACCAAATAGGGGTTGTTTATATTTGAAAATAAAATACATAGGTATAAACATTGCCACTAAATTTCGAGCAAGTGATTTTTGATATACTGGTAAGTCACCAGCTAGCCTGAAGAAAACAGACATAAAGCTAAAACCAACTGCTGAAATTAGTATAGCAATGATACCCTTAACTTTAGGATTCACATGTATCGCCTCAATTGTTAGTTTTTAACGTATATATATTAGCATATATTTCTAGAATATGTATATATCCTTGAAAGTCTGAGGAAACTATATTATGATTATATAAACGAACAAATGTTCTGTTTTTGGTATAGCGATTTATAATTTATCCAAATAGAATTTATAGTTTGTGTGATATGTGTTGTGGACAATGTGAAGGGGTTTAATACCTAAACCACGCTAAATCAAGCGTTACAAGATTTTCAAAAAAAGCAAATGAAAAAACCTTAAATTTAGAAAAAAATTTTTTTGTAACCGAAAATATCAGTTTAAAGTTGAATTGGTGCCATTTATCTCTGTTCTTCAACATTTTGTCAAAAACAAAGGTCTTTAAATAAGGTTCTGAATTATGTATAATGAAACACATAATATAGTATTGATGGTCAAAACGAACCACAATATATTGTGGTTTATATACGTGGTCACTTTATTTATAATAAACCAAATTTTAAGTAAAATAACACCATTGAGAGCGTTTAATAATGACAAATCAAGCATAAATACTTAATTAATGATTTTTTACATACCAATATATAGATAACAAGTTTACTATATATAGTGGTTCACTCCAAAAGTTAATGTTACCTATCATCCTTTAAGTATGAATTGCAATAGTTCGATTTTATAGTTGTGATTTTTCATTAATAAAATATGAGTTAAATATAGAAAGAAGGTGGTCCAATGAAGGTTGTCTATTTTTCATTTTCCGGCAATGTGCGCAGATTCATCAAAAAAACTGAGCTTACAAATGTGATGGAAATTACACAGAGTAATTGTTCTGAGAAAATTGAAGAACCATTCATATTGGTCACTGGAACGATAGGATTTGGTGAAGTACCACAACCAGTTCAGTCATTTTTAGATGTAAATAAAAATTTATTAAAAGGCGTTGCAGCGAGCGGAAATCGCAATTGGGGTCAAAACTTTGCGAAAGCTGGACGGTCTATATCAGAAAAATATCAAGTTCCTTTATTAATGAAATTTGAGGTACAAGGAACACAAAATGATATTAGCGAATTTAAAGATAAGGTGGGGCATTTCAATGAAGATTATGGACGAGAAGAAATACAATCATATTGAGTTAAATAACGAGGTTACTAAACGTAAAGATAATGGCTTTTTTAATTTAGAAAAGGATCAAGAAGCATTAGCAGTATATTTAGAAGAAATAGAAGACAAAACGATATACTTTGATACTGAAATCGAACGCCTTCACTATCTCGTTGATAATGATTTCTATTTTGACTTATTTGCAAAATATTCAGAAGCAGATTTGATAGAAATAACAGATTACGCTAAAAGTATTCCGTTTAAATTTGCGAGTTACATGTCTGCAAGTAAGTTTTTCAAAGATTATGCTTTAAAAACAAACGATAAAAGTCAATATTTAGAAGATTACAAGCAACACGTAGCAATTGTTGCATTATATCTAGCAAATGGTCATAAAGCGACGGCTAAACAATTTATTTCAGCAATGGTTGAGCAACGTTACCAACCGGCAACACCTACATTCTTAAATGCTGGTCGTGCTCGTCGTGGTGAACTTGTATCTTGTTTCTTACTTGAAACAGATGACAGTTTAAATTCAATTAATTTCATTGATTCAACAGCTAAACAATTAAGTAAAATTGGTGGCGGTGTTGCTATTAATTTATCTAAGTTACGCGCACGTGGTGAAGCGATTAAAGGTATTAAAGGCGTTGCCAAAGGTGTACTTCCAGTTGCAAAATCACTTGAAGGTGGCTTTAGCTATGCAGATCAACTTGGACAACGTCCTGGCGCGGGTGCAGTTTATTTAAATATTTTCCATTACGATGTGGAAGAGTTTTTAGATACGAAAAAAGTAAACGCTGATGAAGATTTACGTTTGTCTACAATTTCAACAGGGTTAATTGTGCCATCTAAGTTCTTTGATCTTGCAAAAGAAGGCAAAGATTTCCACATGTTTGCACCGCACACAATTTATAAAGAATACGGTGTTACTTTAGATGATATTAACTTAGATGAATATTACGATGAACTTGTTGCTAACCCAAATGTTGATAAGAAGAAAAAAGACGCACGTGAAATGTTAAATATGATTGCACAAACACAATTACAATCAGGCTATCCCTATTTAATGTTTAAAGATAATGCAAACAAAGTGCATGCTAACTCTGATATTGGACAAATTAAAATGAGTAACTTATGTACTGAAATTTTCCAATTACAAGAGACTTCTATTATTAATGATTACGGCACTGAAGATGAAATTAAGCGTGACATCTCATGTAATCTAGGTTCATTAAATATTGTTAATGTGATGGAATCAGGTAAATTCAAAGACTCAGTACACACTGGTATGGATGCTTTAACGGTTGTTAGTGATGAAGCGGATATTCAGAATGCACCTGGCGTTAGAAAAGCTAATAGGGAGTTACATTCAGTAGGATTAGGTGTAATGAATCTACATGGTTACTTAGCTAAAAATAAAATTGGTTATGAATCTGAAGAAGCAAAAGATTTCGTTAACATTTTCTTTATGATGATGAACTATTATTCTATTGAACGTTCAATGGAAATTGCTAAAGAAAGACAAGAAGTATACAAAGACTTCGAAAAATCTGATTACGCAAATGGTAAATACTTCGCATTCTACACAACTCAAAACTTTGAAGCAAAATATGAAAAAGTTCGTAAATTATTTGAAGGTTTTGATGTTCCAACAGCTGAAGATTGGAAAGCTTTACAAAAAGAAGTTGAAACACATGGTTTATTCCATGCATATCGTTTAGCCATTGCACCTACACAAAGTATTTCATATGTACAAAATGCAACTAGTTCAGTTATGCCAATCGTTGACCAAATTGAACGCCGTACGTATGGTAATGCAGAGACGTTCTATCCAATGCCATTCTTATCACCAGAGACAATGTGGTACTATAAATCTGCATTTAATACAGATCAAATGAAATTAATAGATTTAATCTCAACGATTCAAACGCACGTGGATCAAGGTATTTCAACAATTTTATATGTAAATTCTGAAATTTCTACACGTGAACTATCTAGACTTTATGTATATGCACATCATAAAGGATTAAAATCTTTATATTACACTAGAAATAAATTATTGAGTGTTGAAGAATGTACAAGTTGTTCAATATAATTTAGCAATAAGAGCCAAGTTAAGTGATTATATAGAACAGTCTAGTCTAAGAATTAGATTAGGCTGTCAATCACTGCTTTAATTAAATTTTTACTAGATAGGGGACATTATCTAAATGAAAGCAGTTAATTGGAATACACAAGAAGACATGACTAATATGTTTTGGCGACAAAATATTTCACAAATGTGGGTAGAAACGGAATTTAAAGTATCTAAAGATATTGCAAGCTGGAAGACGTTATCTGAACCTGAGAAAGAAGCATTTAAAAAAGCCTTAGCAGGATTAACAGGCTTAGATACTCATCAAGCAGATGATGGTATGCCACTGATCATGTTACACACGACAGATTTACGTAAGAAAGCCGTTTATTCGTTTATGGCGATGATGGAACAAATTCACGCTAAAAGTTATTCGCATATTTTTACTACATTACTACCTTCTAGTGAAACAAACTATTTATTAGACAAATGGGTTATTGAAGAACCTCATTTGAAATATAAATCAGATAAAATTATTGATAATTATCATAAATTATGGGGCAAAGAAGCTTCGATTTATGATCAATATATGGCACGCGTGTCAAGCGTATTCTTAGAAACATTCTTATTCTATTCTGGTTTCTATTACCCATTATATCTTGCAGGACAAGGTAAAATGACTACATCTGGAGAAATCATCCGTAAAATATTATTAGATGAATCTATTCATGGTGTATTTACTGGTATGGATGCACAAAGTTTACGCAATGAACTTTCAGAAAGTGAAAAACAACAAGCAGATCAAGAAATGTATAAATTATTAGAAGATTTATATAGAAATGAAGTTGCTTATACACATTCACTTTATGATGATATTGGTCTATCTGAAGATGTACTGAACTATGTTAGATACAATGGCAACAAAGCACTGTCTAACTTAGGATTTGATCCATATTTCGAAGAACGTGAATTTAATCCAATCATTGAAAATGCTTTAGATACTACTACTAAAAACCATGACTTCTTCTCCGTAAAAGGTGATGGCTACACATTAGCTTTAAACGTTGAAGCGTTAAAAGACGAAGACTTTGTTTTCGAAGACTAAAGTATAAATATAAGATTAGCCTAGTGTGCTAATAATGATTATAAAACCAATAAGCCTTCTAAAAGTTAAACTTTTAGAAGGCTTATTTTATATGGTAATGAGTAGCTACTTTTAGCCCATTAAATATTTCAGCAAGAAATTAATGGAAAAGCTATCCAAATAAATAGTTAAATAACTCATAGCAATAGAATAAAATTTCAAATAAATGATAAATAGTAAATTTAATATTTTTTGTATATAGTTTGCAATTAAATACTTTTATTTAAATCACTGATTACTATTGAATTTACGTTTAAAAATGGTAAAATTTTATGATAATCACTGATAATGATTATCATAACCATTGGTTAACATCATGAATAATTCGCAATTATGAAAGGATTAGAGGTACATCATTATGAAATTCTTATTAAATGGTATAGTTTTAGCTATCATTTTATCATTACTTACTATCCTTTCTCTTTTTATAGGTGTGAGTAAGGTTTCTATTACTGACATTTTCACACTGTCTAAAGAGCAAATGAATATTATTGTCTCAAGTAGAATTCCAAGAACTGTCAGTATATTAATATCAGGTAGTACGCTAGCACTTGCTGGCTTGATCATGCAACAAATGATGCAAAATAAATTTGTAAGTCCAACTACAGCTGGAACTATGGAATGGGCGAAACTAGGTATCCTAATATCAATGATATTTTTCCCTCAAGAAAATATCATGATTAAATTAGTTTTTGCAGTAGTCTTGAGTATTGCGGGTACTTTTTTATTTGTAAAGTTAGTTCAATATATTCGCTTTACCGATGTTATTTTTATTCCGCTGTTAGGTATCATGCTCGGTGGTATTGTTTCGAGTTTTGCGACTTTTATAGCGCTTAGAACGAATACCGTTCAAAGTATCGGTAACTGGTTAAATGGCAACTTTGCCATTATTACGAGTGGAAGATACGAAATTTTATACTTAAGTATTCCGTTACTAATATTTACATATATTTTTGCGAATCATTTTACAATCGCAGGAATGGGGAAAGATTTCAGTAATAATTTGGGTGTTAACTATGAAAGAGTTATTAACATTGGATTATTTATTACAGCCACAATCACAGCCTTAGTTGTTGTTACTGTAGGAACATTACCTTTCTTAGGACTTATTGTTCCAAACATTGTCTCGATCTTTAGAGGAGATCATTTGAAAAATGCTTTACCACATACAGCGATGTTAGGTGCAATTTTTGTTATGTTTTCAGACATTGTCGGCAGACTGATTGTTTATCCATATGAGATTAATATTGGTTTAACAATTGGTGTCTTTGGCACTATTATTTTCTTAATCTTGCTAATGAAAGGAAGACATAACTATGCAAATTAGCGCTAAAACAAAAATGTACATCTTAATTGCATGTACAGTCATAGTAGCAGCGGTTTACCTTGTCATAGGTATTGATTTTGAAATATTCCAATATCAATTTACTAGTCGCTTGAGAAAGCTCATACTTATGGTTTTAGTAGGTGGTGCAATAGCGGCATCTGTAGTTATTTTCCAAGCAATTACGACCAATAGGTTACTAACACCTTCTATTATGGGATTAGATGCAATTTATATGTTTGTAAAAGTTCTTATTGTATTTGTATTCGGTGTACAATCAGTATTTGTTACAGATATATACTTAAGCTTTTTAATTTCTTTAATAGTTATGATTGGATTTTCTTTATTACTATTTCAAGGTATTTTTAGAATTGGCGATGTATCAGTGTATTTCATATTACTGGTTGGTATCATTTTAGGAACTTTCTTTAGAAGTATTACAGGTTTTTTAGAATTAATTATAAATCCAGAAGATTTCTTAGCAGTTCAAAGTGCGATGTTTGCAAATTTTGATGCTTCTAACAGTAAGCTCGTAACTCTATGTGGCATTATACTGATCATTCTTATTCTAATTACTGTTTATGCAATACCGTATTTAGATGTACTGTTATTAGGTAGGGACCAAGCGATTAACTTAGGTATATCATATAAAACGTTAACACGATTATTATTAATTCTAGTTTCAGTGTTGGTATCAATATCAACAGCTTTAGTTGGTCCTATCACGTTCTTGGGATTACTAACGGTCAATTTAGCACATGAATTAATGAAAACATATCAACATAAGTATATTTTGCCAGCAACGATTTGTATTAGTTGGTTAAGTTTAATTTTAGCCCAAGCAGTCGTTGAAAATTTCTTTGAAGCAACTACACAAGTTAGCATAATCATTGATTTAGTTGGTGGAAGTTACTTCATTTATCTGTTAATAAAAAGGAGACATGCGCATTGATTAAAGTTCAAGGCCTTAATAAGACGATACAAGATAAAGCGATTTTGCAGAATATTAACGTTGAAATCAACAAAGGGAAATTGACAACTATGATAGGTCCAAATGGTGCAGGGAAGAGCACACTCCTGTCAGCTATAACAAGGTTGATAGATTTTGAAGCAGGTACGATTGAAATTGAAGGAAAATTAATTACAGATTATAAAAGTAATGATTTAGCTAAAAAATTAGCAATTTTAAAACAAACTAATCATACAGAATTAAATATAACTGTTGAAGAACTTGTAAAATTTGGACGCTTTCCACATTCAAAAGGTCGATTAAAACAAGAAGATAGAGATCAAGTTGAATATGCCTTAGATCTATTACAATTAAATGAAATAAGAAATCGTTATTTAAAAACACTCTCTGGCGGTCAACGTCAACGAGCTTATGTAGCTATGACGATTGCTCAAGATACGGAATACATATTGTTAGATGAGCCATTGAATAATCTTGATATGAAACATTCGGTACAGATTATGCAAACACTGCGTAGGCTCGCACAAGACTTGAACAAAACGATAGTCGTTGTCATTCATGATATTAACTTTGCATCGTGCTATTCGGATGACATCATCGCATTAAAAGACGGTCAACTTGTAAAAGCAAGTACGAAAGATGATGTTATCCAAACAGATGTGTTAAAAACATTATATGATATGGATGTTAGAATTGAAGAAATTCGAGGACAACGTATATGTGTTTATTACGATGAGTTAACAGCTCATCAAGATTTAGTATTGGCACATTCAATGTAATTAATGGTGACTTTGAGGGGAGTGATGCAACTGTAACGTTGTTAACTTTTAGGGACATAAAAGGAATACATCATTTAGAAATCCAGGAGGAGTTAAGCACATGAAAAAATTAGGTTTATTATTAGTAGTAGGGTTAATGTTTTTATTAGTAGCATGTAATAATGGCGGATCAGACGATAAAAAGAATTCAGAAGCTGATTCAAAAGGTGAAAGTTCAAATAAAACTGTAAAGGTTGAAAATAACTATCAAGCAAGTGGAGAAAAACGTGATGGTAGTGATGCTAAAGCGGTTAAGGAAACTGTAGAAGTTCCTAAAAACCCAAAAAATGCAGTTGTTTTTGATTATGGAACATTAGATACAATGAAAGAAATGGGACTTGAAGATAAAGTTAAAGCACTTCCTAAAGGTGAAGGTAATAAATCATTGCCAGATTTCTTAAGTGATTTCAAAGATGAAAAATATTTAAATACTGGAAGTCTAAAAGAAGTTAATTTCGATAAAGTTGCTGAAGCTAAACCAGAAGTTATTTATATTTCTGGACGTACAGCGAACAAAAAAAATCTAGATGAATTTAAAAAAGCTGCACCAGATGCAAAAGTCGTTTACGTTGGTGTAGACGATAAAGATGAAATCAATTCATTGAAAAAGAATACTGAAATTTTAGGTAAAATTTATGATAAAGAAGACAAAGCCAAATCACTAACTAAAAAATTAGATGATAAAATTGCTGGCATTAAAGATAAAACAAAAGATTTAAAAGATAACAAAGCTTTATTCTTATTAGTAAACGAAGGTGAATTATCAACATTCGGATCAGGTGAACGTTTCGGTGCAATGATATTTGACACAATGGGCTTCACACCAGCTGATGATAATATTAAAAATAGTAAACATGGTCAAAATGTCACTAATGAATATGTAGCAGAGAAAAATCCGAGCATTATCTTTGCTATGGACCGTGGACAAGCAATTGGTGGTAAATCAACAGCTAAAAATGCATTAGGTAATGATGTAATTAAAGATGTAGATGCAATTAAAGATAACAAAGTGTATGAGCTAGATCCTAAACTTTGGTACTTTGCAAGTGGTTCTACAACAACAGCAATTAAACAAATTGAAGAAGTTGAGAAAGCTTTAGAAAAATAAAGTTAAAGGACGTCATTTGTGGGGGCACGTCTGAAAAGAGAGTCTGGAATATACCAGGCTCTCTTTTTAATTTGCGAAACTAGTCTAATGCACTATTAAAAAGTAATAGAATCGCTGAGTTAAAATCAAATTTATAATAATATTGAAAATGATAATGGAACATGTGTGTGATATTGATTTTAAGTGAGATCAATATATTATTAAACATTAAGGTAGTAATGTTATAATAATGGAACGAATACAAGGTGATTTTTAGAAAATAAACCTCTAACATCAACTTGTAAAAATCAAAACAATGAATGTAGGGGGATTGAAATACATGATATTAGACAATGTTAATCCAAATGATTTATATCCAACTGAGAAAAAGGGACCTAATGTATTAGGTACAATAGAATATGCTGTACAAGGTTCTTCCGAATTTGAAGGTGCTTTTATAGCTACAAGTGAAAGAGTTATCTTGAATGTGGATATGAACGGTGAATTTTATTATAGAAGTATCGCGTATAACGAAATAGAATCAATTGATTACGATGGCGAAAAGATTAATTTTAAATTTAATATTGGACCAATGCCCATGAAAAATATTCAAAAAGGCGACGTAGAGACCTTCGTTCAATTTGTTAGTGATAAAATAGATCATTAATTGAGTATCTGGAACATTGGCAATCAATCAAAGTGTGAAATTGTGAATTTAATAATTGAAGTTATAACAGATGAAATACTTTGGTACATAAATACAAATACTTAAAATGAACAGCACCTTTAATTTTTGTGGGGGGCTGTTTAATTTTATCCAAAATCACAGGAAAGTATCATAAGCAAAGTGTAATGATCAAGACTTTGAAATCAAAGAAACTGTAAAAAAATACGTGTTACATCTTCTGTTTAATAAAAAAGATGTAACACGTATTGTTAAATGGTTAATTAAACTGAAAAATATAAATGATAGTGATACTTACAACGATTGTTAAAATGTTCATCACACTCGGGACAAGCTTCAATCATCATATAATCATTTATAGTCATTTCATGATGGCAAACGCCACATAAAATTGCCTTTTCATTAAATTCATCTGAATCCCATCGTTGTATGCTATGGCTTTCATGTTCGTTATGACATTTGTAGCAAGGATAGTATTTGTTACAACATTTGAATTTAATCGCAATGATATCTAACGGTGTTTGGTAATGTGTACACCGAGATTCATTATCTACTGTAGAACCATATACATTAATCATAATCTTTACTCCTATTAATCAACAGGGTGGTCTCCAATGATTCTCACTTCAGGATGGAGATCAACGTCAAATTTTTCTTTTACAACTTCTTGAACGTGGTGAATCAAATCTTCGTAGTCAGTAGCGGTCCCTTTATCAACGTTTACCATAAAACCAGCATGCTTTTTAGATACTTCAACACCGCCTATACGATGACCTTGTAAATCAGAGTCTTGAATTAATTTGCCTGCAAAATGGCCTGGAGGACGTTGGAAAACACTGCCACATGACGGATATTCTAATGGCTGTTTTGTTTCTCTTCTCTCGGTCAAATCATCCATAGTCGCTTGTATTTCGTCTAGATTGCCAGGTGCAAGTGTAAATGCAGCTTCTAAGACTACTAAGTGTTTTTGTTGCACAATGCTATTACGATAATCTAATTCCAACTCTTTATTCGTTAATGTAATTAATTCGCCTTTATCATTTACACAAAGCGCATAATCAATACAATCTTTTACTTCTCCGCCATAAGCACCTGCATTCATAAATACAGCGCCACCTATAGAACCAGGGATACCGCATGCAAATTCAAGTCCTGTTAGCGCATGATCTCTTGCAGTACGTGAAACATCTATGATTGCTGCGCCACTACCAGAAATAATTGCATCATCTGATACATCGATATAATCAAGTGAAAGTAAGCTAATAACAATTCCGCGAATACCACCTTCGCGAATAATAATATTAGAACCATTCCCTAAATAGGTCACAGGAATATCTTTAGTATAGGCATAGTGAACAATGGCTTGAACATGTTCGTTTTTGGTAGGAGAAAGATAATAATCAGCCTTACCACCAGTCTGCGTATATGTATATTTTTTTAAGGGTTCATCAATTTTAATAATTTCTGATGGTACAATTGCTTTTAATTCCTTTAAGATGTTATCTTTATGCAACTATAGAACATCCTTTCTTGTTGAATTCATTTATTTATTATACCAATGATTTACGCGCTTGGCTAAAATCTTAGGAAAATATGCATGATTTTTTTAACTTTAATGAAACATTAAAGAGATTTCCTGTGAAAACTAGATATTAAGGTAAAATGACTTAAATTACATATGTACGTTATAAAAAATAAAGTTATTCATTTCTATAGTGTCATTTCAATTTTTAAACATAATGAATTATTTATCAGTATTTTTTATGCTGCTACTTAAATGTTTTGTGACATTGTCAAATAGTCGTTGTTTCTGGTTTTCATAGTCACGTATATTTGTAGCAGTATGTGCAGCAGCTTGTTTTGCTTCGCCAAATGTTGTGATTAAAGAGCCATTTTTACTGAGTAAAAGATTTGTTTGCAAGTAGTCATTATAAAGTTTTGAGTCCTTTTGTATAATATGTAAACGAGCTACTTGCTTTAATTCTATTAAGTTATTAAATTGTGCCATAACCACTTTTTTCTTATATGGATGGTGCAAGCGGTAGAACCCTTCATAATTCAAACGTTTTTCATCTAAGGATGTAATGTCATGTAAATTATTTACACCCACTAATATATCTAGAATAGGCTCGGTTGGATAATTAAAGTGTGAAGTCCCACCGATATGATGTGTTGATTTAACAGGTGTATCAAGCAAGTTGAAGAGGATGTCGCTTAGTTCTTGGTATCGTTGTCGATAAATGTTGCTATGGTCTGCTGTTATTAATGGTTGGATATGAGAATACATGTAGGTTGTCCACGCCTTTCAATGTTATGATAGAACTGTTAAACTGTAAATTCTGAAACAATATATCATATATCATTTTCAAGTTAAATAAGTTTCTGTATAATACTGAATGATAAGGAGTGCAGAAATGAAAAAAATAATTTGCATTGTTTTATTGTTTTGTTTTTCAATTACACTAAGCGCATGTGGCAATGAAGGATCTACCGAATTTAAAGACTTTGATAGCACGCTTAATGACGTAAAATCCAAGGAAAATGAACTGAAAAAAGTCATAGATGATATTCACTTAAAGCGTTTAGATGATTTAAGCAAGACAGATATGACAGACAAGAACAAAAAAGAATTTAACGAATTGCAAAATAGAGTAAATAGTAAATTGGTCCCTAAACTCGATAATTATGAAGCGGCTGCGAAAAAGCTACCTGCTGATTCTGAAGAAACCAAAGAATTAAAATCAGCCTATTTAAAGTCAGTGAAAGATAAAAAAGCTGCTATTAATGACTTAAAAAACTTCATAGATTTATGTAATCAAGCAGTTAAGGCAAATGAAGATATCTTAGACTATACTAAGTTATTTGAAAAAAATAGATCTCAAGTTGAAGCACATATGCAAAAAGCAAGTGATGCTGGCTCGACAACAGATGTAAATAATTTCAAACATAAATTAGAGCAAAATAATAAAGAGTTGAGAAACACAGCTGAAAAAGAAGCAGACTCAACGGATGCTACCAAAGTAAAACAGTCTATAGAAACACAAATTATGCCTTTAATTGATAAACAGATTAAAGATTTGAATAAAACAGCAATTACAAATAATTATGTCAATGATGCACGTAAAAATGCCATAGAAATGTATTACAGCTTACAAAATTATTATGAAACTCGAAAAGAAACGATAGATATTAGCGAACAATTAGATAAAATCAACGCTAAAGATTTACCGAAAAAGGGTGAAGATCTAGAGAAGTTTGACGCTGATTTTGACAAAGAATATAATAATGTGAAAGAAGACTTTAATTAAAAAGGTTTTTTACCAAAGTTATAAAATTTTAAATAAACAGTTAACAACAAAAAGAGAGTTGTGTATAATTGGAAACAATGATATGAGTATATCGTGTAAATTTCACACTTTTTGAAACATCACTGTGTGTTAAATATTTTTAGAGGTGAATAGAATGGCTATAAAGCTGAGTTCGATTGACCAGTTTGAGCAAATTATTAATGAAAACAAATATGTATTTGTACTGAAACATAGCGAAACATGCCCAATTTCAGCAAATGCAATTGACCAATTCAACAAATTTTTATATGAAAGAGATATGGATGGTTACTATTTAATTGTACAACAAGAAAGAGAATTATCTGATTATATAGAAGAAAAAACAAGTGTGAAACATGAATCGCCACAAGCATTTTATTTTGTTAAGGGACAAGCGATTTGGAATGCGAGTCACGGTGACATTAACGTTTCAACATTAGCAAGCGCAGAAGAATAAACGACAAAAAAATACAGATTTAAACGCTTGTTAAGCGCTTATCATTGAGGTAGGTGTTTAACAAGCGTTTCTTATAATGTGAAAAATTTTCGTCTGGCATGTATAATAAATAATTGAATAAGAAATGTAGACTACGATTTTATCGTTTACACATATATGGACAAAACAAATGGTGTTCATATATAAACTGGGGTATAAAAATGGAAAACTGATTATGTACCTAATTTTTACTTTTATTAATTAACAAATTTTAAATAAAAATACTAGAGGTGACAAAATGAAAGTTTTAGTTGCGATGGATGAATTTAATGGAATTATTTCCAGCTATCAAGCGAATCGTTATGTTGAAGAAGCGGTAGCTAGCCAAATTGAAAAAGCAGACATAGTACAAGTGCCTTTATTTAATGGTCGTCATGAGCTTATGGATTCTGTCTTTCTTTGGCAGTCAGGTACTAAATATAGAATGACAACACATGATGCTGATATGCAAGAGGTAGAAGCAGTGTATGGCATTACAGATAGCGGTATGACTGTGATTGAGGGTAATCTATTTTTGAAAGGTCAAAAGCCAATCAATGAACGTACAAGCTATGGTCTGGGAGAAGTGATTGTAGATGCTTTAGAGAATGATGCGACGCATATTGTTATTTCACTTGGTGGCATCGGTAGCTTTGATGGCGGTGCAGGTATGTTACAAGCACTGGGTGCTAAGTTTTACGATGATGAAGCACAAGAAATTGATTTGCGACAAGGTAGTAATAAGTTAAAATATATCCGCAAAATCGATATTTCTGGGTTACATCCCAACTTAAACAATGTACGTTTTCAATTAATGTCAGATTTTGATAGTAAAATTTACGGTAAGAATAGTGAAATAATGCAAACGTATGAAACTTATGGGGTAACGCGTGAAAATGCTGCCGAAATTGATAACTTAATTTGGTATTTAAGTGAAATGTTCAAAAGTGAGCTAAGACTTGTGCTTGGCCCAGTACAAAGAGGGGGCGCAGGCGGTGGCATCGCTGCAGTATTAAATGCGCTCTATAATGCAGAAATCATGACTAGTCATGAACTTGTAGACCAAATAACACATTTAGATGCATTAATAGAGCAAGCAGATTTAATCATTTTTGGTGAAGGTATAAATGAAGCAGATCAAATACTTGAAACAACAACGGTACGTCTAGCGGAATTAGCTACAAAATATAATAAACCATCAATAGCCATTTGTGCCACTGATGATAAGTTTGACTTATTTGAATCGATAGGTGTTACAGCAATGTTTAATACATTTATAGAAATGCCAGAAAGTTTTACGGATTTTAAAATGGGAATTCAAATTAGACATTATACTGTTCAAGCAATTAAGTTATTGAAGACGCATTTTGATATCAACCAATAGATTAAGTGATTAAAATGCATGGCTAGTTTTCTTTTTAGAATGTATCTTAAGCTACTGAAACGATAAATCGTTTTTGGTAACTACATTCGTTATGCCGTTATCATTTTAGTGAAAAATATGATGTTAAGCATGATAAAAAATTAAGGTTCCGAGACATCTTTATATGTCCTGGAACCTATTTTAGTATAAATATAATTATTTTTGATATGTTTGTACGACTTCTTCTGCAATACCGATAATAACTTCAATCGCTTTCTCCATTACATCAATAGATGCATATTCGAAAGGACCATGGAAATTATCACAGCCAGTAAAGATATTTGGTGTAGGTAATCCCATATAAGAGAGTTGTGAACCATCTGTACCTCCACGAATTGGCGCGGTATTGGCTGGGATGTCTAATTTAGTAAAAACACGTTTTGGTATATCAATAACATGTGGATTTGCCGAAATTTTTTCACCCATATTATAATATTGATCATTGATTTCAATTTCAATAGGATTGTCTTCAAAATGCGTGTTGATATCATTTTTAATTTCGACTAAACGTTTCTTACGTAAGTCAAATTGATTACTGTCGTGATCACGAATAATATAATGAAGTGTTGTTTTTTCAACGTCGCCATTCATCTTCATCAAATGATAAAAACCTTCATAACCTTCAGTTCTTTCAGGGACTTCGTTTGGTGGAAGTAATGAATTAAATTGCTGGCCTAATAATACAGCATTAATCATGGCATCTTTAGCTGAACCTGGATGCACGTTGACACCATGACAAGTTACGATTGCTTCAGCAGCATTAAAGCTTTCATATTGTAATTCACCATATTCACTACCATCCATTGTGTAGGCAAAGTCAGCGTTAAAGCGTTCGACATCAAATTCATGAGGTCCTCTACCGATTTCTTCATCTGGGGTAAATGCTACACGGATACGTCCATGTTTAATTTCAGGATGTGAAGTTAAGTATTTTAAAGCTTCCATAATCTCAACTACACCAGCTTTATCATCAGCGCCTAATAATGAAGTGCCATCTGTAACCATAAGCGTATGACCTTCGACATTTTTCATATTTGGAAAAACATCTTGGCTTAAAACGCGGTTCGTATCTCCAAGTTGAATTGGTTTACCATCATAAGCTTCAATGATTTGTGGATTGACATTCGTAGCGTTAAAGTCTGGCGATGTATCGACATGTGCTAAAAAACCAACAGTCGGTATATCATCATCGACATTGCTTTCTAATGTGGCAAATAAGTAGCCTTGTTCATCGATATCTGTCTCTAACCCAAAGTCAGTCAATTCATCATTTAATAAGTTTAATAAATCCCACTGTTTCTCTGTAGATGGTGTTGTATTAGATTCTGGATTGGATTGTGTGTCAATAGTTACGTATCTTGTCAGTCTTTCAATTATGTCTTGTTTCATAAAAACACCCCTTTAAGCTCTATTGTTCATATTGTAAGATTTTTTATAGGTTTTGCCATTCATTTTACCATAATGTTGTTTTATCCGTGTATAGATATAATAAATAATCTCTGCACATAAAATACCAAAAGCAATTGCCCCTGAAATTAAAGTTACTTCTAAAAATGTATTAACGGCGTGTGTGTATTCATTACTGACTAAGAATCGTGTAGCTTCATACGCTAAGCCACCTGGTACAAGTGGAATAATACCAGGTACAATGAAGATAATTACAGGTCGTTTGTAACGTCTACTCATAACATGACTCATTAAAGCTAAGATAAAACTACCTAAAAAAGAAGCTAGGACTTTACCTAAGTCAGCATCAAACGTCAACTTATAGATAATCCAACCCATTGCGCCTACAAAACCACAGGCTAAAAGGAGGCGTCTTGGTGCATTGAACAGAATTGAAAATAGCATTGTTGCAAGAAAGCTAATTATAAATTGTGAAAAATAATAGACAATGGCCATGATGTTAGCACTCCTTTTTTAAAATATTAATAATACTATGGCAACGCCAGCGCCAATGGCGAATGAAGTTAATGCCGCTTCAACACCACGTGACATACCAGCAAGTAATTCGCCTGCCATTAAATCACGTATGGCGTTGGTAATCAAAATACCAGGTACAAGAGGCATAACGCCAGCAATGGTTATGATATCTTGATTATGTGCCCAACCTATTTTTGTGAAAGCAGAGGCTATCATAATCACCACTGCTGCACTAATAAACTCAGAAAAGAATTTAATCTGTATGTAACGTTGCACATAATTAAAGGTTAAAAAGGCACCCGCGCCAGCAAGGATAGCGAAAATAAAGTCTTGGATGATTCCACCAAACATAAATAGAAAAAAACCACATGCAATCGGTGCTGCCAAGAAATTAGTTAGGGATGAATATTGTAAAGAAGCGTGGTGCAAATGTACCAGTTCAGATTTTGCTTGATCTATATTCAGTTCATTATTAGAAATTTTTCGTGAGAGACTATTAGTCAAAGCAATTTTTTCTAAGTCTGTGGTACGTTCGCGAATTCTAATAAGCCGTGTATTAGTACGGTTATTTAGTGAAAAAATGATTGCAGTAGATGTCACAAAGCTATATGTATCATCTAAACCAAAACTTGCAGCTATACGTGTCATCGTGTCTTCAACGCGGTATGTTTCAGCGCCACTTTCAAGTAAAATTCTTCCTGCAATAAGCACGACATCAATGACTTTATCTTCATCAATAATCGTAATTGAATCTGACATAGCTTTGCACCTCCTGAAAATTTTTTAGAACAATTGAAAGTTTACAGTGTACAATTGAAACTTTCAATAGCAATTCATACGCCGTCATCATTTTTTAATATTCCATTATATATTGTAACAAACTCAATTGTATAACTATAACAGTTTATATAAATGAAAGTTTTAGTTAAAGATTTTAACGTTAGAAATTACCGTATGATATTAATGCAGTTTGTCATAACAATTTGATGAATGCTAAATATGAAAATTTAATGGTAATTGTAAATGAAGTAATTGACAGTTTGATTCATACATAGTTGTTTAAATTTGAGTTATAGTTCATTCAAAGTAGTAATAAGCTTTGATAGGGATTTAGCTATATCAAAAAAGACAAACACGCTCTGCTGAGTGTTTGTCTTTTTTGATATAAGTCATGTTGTGAGGTGCCAGGGAAGTAGTTTAAGCTGGAACAACTAATGAGTTATGTTTAACGTAAGTGATATGAACTGAACTTATATAGTCACAATTAAAACTGAATTTACTTTAAAAGGCTTTAAAGTTTAACAATAGGATTAAACATCACTTGATTTCGGCCTTCATTTTTAGCCATATGCAACATATCATCTGCAATTTTAAATACTTTACGTTGTGACTTGTAGTCATCGGCAGTTAAATAACCAACACCTATTGAAACAGATAATTTAATAACTTCTTTATTAGGTAGATGGAAAGTTGATTGTTCTACACCACCACGTATACTCTCACTTAATTTAACACATTGGTCTAACGTGTAATCGTATAAAACGATAGAGAATTCCTCGCCGCCATTACGATAAATACTAAATTCTTGTGGTACATAGTTTTTGAGTAGTTGTGCAACTTGCCTTAGTACTGCATCACCAGATTGATGCGAAAATTTATCGTTTACATCTTTAAATCCATCGATATCGATGAGTAACAGCCCGATACTTTGGTTATTTTTTTCAGCGATGCTTGTCGTTTCATTAAGGTGTCTATCGAATTCTTTAACGTTACCTAAACCTGTTAAATAATCAAATTTATCTTCATTTTCATAACGATTTACTAAGGAGAAAAAATACCAAATATCGACAAATGTTATTGACGAAGTAATCATTAATATAAATGATATAGGTATTAGGAACAATACTTCTGTAATTTCGTAATATGGACTTATGAGTGATAAAATAAAGAAAATAACAAGTGTAATCGCGTTAAGAATTTGTAGTGAAATAATGTCATTTTGTTTTAAAAATGGGCCAACAGCACCAACAATCACAGCGATAACGATGAGTATCATAGCCGCAATGATAGTATAATCACCAATTAGAACATTTACTAACCCTACGATTAATGCTGAAAGCACAGTGTAAAACATGTTCGTATACCTACCTAGGAAGAGTATAGGTATAAAGGTTAAGTAAAGTGTGTATTGGTTAAATAGTGGCACGGGGTAAGCGGATAGTAAAAGTGCTACTATGGTCATTAAAACTGTAACATATTCTTTAGAAAACACCATGTTTTTATTCTCTGAATACTGTAAGCGGTGAAATAAATAGATACCTGCTACTGTAACAGAAATATTGTAAATAATAGCTTCAAACATTTAACTTTACACTCCTCTTTGTTTAGCACTTTGTTATTGTAAGTGAAAACTTACAATTTGTCATCTTAATGAAAATAGAAATTTATAACATTCACTTAATATTCGTGTTAAAATAATTTTTTGAGTGAATATACAATGATTCACTCTGAAATTTAAATATTTAAGAAATAATCCTGTGACTTATCAATTATCGCATTTCAAGTTGTATAAGTAAAAGTGTATAGGGTATTATAGAATTATGTAGCACATCAGACTATATAACGACTGCAATGAATTTTCAAATTTGCATGATTCGATAAATTAGATGATGATTAGCTTACAATTAATTAAATAATTATTTTCAACTTAGGATTTTGAAATTAAAAATAAAACAGAATTATATTAATGAAGGTGAACTGATGTATACATTATTATTAATCATTTTTTCAATGATTGTCAGTTTGATACTTACACCAATAGTTATAAAGGTTTCACATAAATTAGGGATTGTAGATCAACCGAATTTTAGAAAGGTACATACTAAACCTATATCCGTACTGGGTGGAACTGTAATACTCATATCATTCTTAGTAGGGATATGGCTTGGACATCCTATAGAAACGGAAGTTAAACCTCTGGTTATTGGGTCAGTGTTAATCTACTTGGTTGGACTCATAGATGATATTTATGATTTGAAACCAATAATTAAATTATTAGGTCAAGTAATTGCAGCACTTGTTGTTGTTTATTATGGTGTGACTATTGATTTTATTTCTTTACCTATTGGACCAACGATTCATTTTGGTATTTTAGGTATACCAATTACAGTTATTTGGATTGTGGCAATTACTAATGCAATTAATTTAATTGATGGACTAGACGGCTTAGCATCTGGTGTTTCGATGATTGCATTAATGACGATAGGTTTTATCGCGATCTTACAAGCAAATATATTTATTATGATGATTTGTAGTGTTTTGATTGGGGCGCTTCTAGGATTCTTATTCTTTAATTTCCATCCAGCAAAAATCTTTTTAGGCGATAGTGGTGCTTTGCTTGTCGGTTTTATCGTAGGTTTCTTATCATTGCTTGGGTTTAAAAATATTACCTTTGTATCTTTATTCTTCCCGATTGTAATTTTAGCTGTACCATTTATTGATACACTCTTCGCTATGATTCGTCGTGTAAAGAAAGGTCAGCATATTATGCAAGCTGATAAATCACATCTTCATCATAAATTTTTAGAACTTGGCTACTCACATCGTCAAACTGTACTATTGATATATTCTATAGCAATACTATTTAGTCTTGCTAGTATAATATTATATCTATCTCAACCGTGGGGCGTACTCATGATGTTTATTTTGATTTTAATCACAATTGAACTTATCGTTGAATTTACAGGATTGATTGATGATGATTATCGACCATTATTAAAATTAATTGAAAATAAAGAACAGCATGACGACTATCACAAATAATATTATAAAATATGGCTCATAGTCATAGAAAGGCACCTCCATATTATAGGAGGTGTCTTTTTTATGCTTAAAATGTAAGGCAAAATATTAAAGGGTAGTTAATTTAACACCACAAAGCGTTAATTTGTAGGGATATCGAAAGGCAGACGAACTGTTTCACCCTCAATTAAATGATAATTACCTGAGGTCGTGCGATTTAAAAATGTTAGAAAGGTATCGTAATCGGAAGCGACAACATCAATGCTATAACTTACTTTGTCTGTGTAGTTTTGCTCTCGCAATAAGAAAGGCATGCTTTCTAACTCGTATTCAAATTTACCAGTTAAATCATAACCTATAGTTACAGTAGTAGGTATAGCAGGGCGTAACACAACACGTCCAATATCAAATATGACATCTCTCACAGCGCCACTATAGGCACGGATTAAACCACCGCCACCCAGTTTAATTCCACCGAAGTAACGTGTAACCACCACACATGCATTATGGATTTCAAGCTTTTTAAGAATTTCTAACATTGGCACGCCGGCTGTACCACTTGGTTCACCGTCATCGTTTGCTTTTTGAATATTCATTTGATCACCAATTGTGTATGCAGAACAGTTATGGGTAGCTTCTTTATGTTTTGCTTTGACAGTTGAGATAAAATCTTTTGCTTCATCTTCTGATTCAACGGGTTTAATATGCGCTATAAAACGCGACTTACTGATTATATTTTCAATCGTATGTTCTTGTTTAATTGTTTTAATTGTGTCATCCATTTATAGTCACCTCGTGTATGTATTATACGTTTAGTTATTTTTCAGTGAATCAGTTATTAAATAGTATTATACACTGTATTGAATTATAGATTAAATGTTAAAATGAATTTTCTTTTAAGCAAAAGTAAGGTATTATAGTTGTGAGTATAATTGAGGAGGATTATGATGAAAATCGCTGTCTTGACAGATTCAACGAGTTATCTATCTCAAACATTAATTGAAAAATATAATATAAAAGTTGCCCCATTAAGTGTCACTTTTGATTCTGGAGAAAATTTTGTTGAGAATGCAACCATATCAACGGATGAATTTTATAAACGCATGAAAACATCGGATACTATTCCAACAACTAGCCAACCTGCGATTGGAGATTTTTTGGAGAATTTCGAACAACTACGTGAAGAAGGTTATACAGATGTTATTTGTGTATTCTTATCTGGAGGTATTAGTGGTTGTTATCAAACAGCTACTCAAGCTGGAGAAATGGTAGAAGACATCAATGTTCACACATTTGATTCACAACTAGCTGCAATGGTTGAAGGTGCATATGTACTCAAGTCCATTGAAATGATTGAACAAGACTATGAACCACAAGCCATCATTGATGAGTTATATGCAATGCGAGAAGATACTGGTGCGGTATTAATGGTAGATGACTTAAAAAATCTACAAAAAAGTGGACGAATCACAGGTGCACAAGCATGGATTGGTACAATGCTTAAAATGAAGCCGGTATTGAAATTTGAAGATGGTAAAATAGTACCTGACGAAAAAGTAAGAACAAAAAAACGCGCATTGCGTAAAATGATTGATAAAGTTATTGCGGAAGTAAAAGATTTTGAAGAAGTAACATTATTTGTCATTGAGGGTGACATTGCGGAGGACTCAGATTGGATTCAACATGAGTTAGAAGAAAAATATGCGCAATATCCACTCTATCGCTCAAGTTTTGGACCTGTAATCGCAGCTCATCTTGGCTCAGGTGGAATTGGATTAGGTTATGTAGGGCGTACGATTCGTACAAATTAATATTTTTATACTAAAGACATGTTTGGCTTTGTTGCCACATGTCTTTATTTGGAGGTAAAGCGCGATAAAATACTATGGTAGATTAATTTTAGATAAATCACTTTTAACAAATGAAACGATAAGTCATGTATCAAAAGGTGTAATTATAAAAAAGCATAAGTGGTATTGTATACAATGTCACACTAATCAACCAAGCCATTACTATAAATACTATTCAGAAGTTTTAAATGAGCATATTGTTTATTGTAGAAATTGCATTAATTTGGGAAGAATGGACAATATTCAATCTGTTTTCATCACAGCATCACAAAATTACGCTTCGTCGGGCACCTTTCAATTGCAATTTGACCTTTCGGAACAACAAAATTATGCATCAAATGAAATTTTAGCAGCTATAAAAGCATTTCGCTCAAAGATATTATATGCCGTGACAGGTGCGGGAAAGACAGAGATGATATTTGAAGCTATCCAATACGCACGTAGTCAAGGGTATAATGTTGCTATTGTTTCTCCTAGAGTGGATGTAGTTATTGAAGTGAGTATGAGAATTGCAAAAGCCTTTCAGCAAGAAGCAATTGATGTCTTATACCAAGGACATGGACAAAAATACAATGGGCATTTCATCGTAGCAACAATACATCAGTTGTATCGCTTCAAAAGGCATTTTAATTTAATTATTGTTGATGAAGTAGATGCTTTTCCTTTAGACATAGACCCTTCTTTATTTGAAGCGGTTAAACACGCTTCAAATAAACATTGTTCCCACATTTATATGACTGCTACGCCATCAAAGAAATTACGCCAACGATTGAATGATATCGATGTGATTGTCTTACCTGCACGTTTTCATAGACACTCACTTCCGATACCCCTTTTTAAATACTTCAACTTAAAACCCCACAAAATACAAAGAAAACTATTAAATATTTTAAGAAAGCAAATTACAAACCAACGGTTGACACTCGTGTTTTTTAACAATATTCAATTGATGAAAGAAGCTTATAACCAATACAGAACACGATTCACAACAATAACTTATGTTCATAGCGATGATGTTTATCGCTTTGAAAAAGTAAAGGACTTAAGAAATGGAAAGTATCAAATTGTTTTTACGACAACCATCTTAGAACGTGGTTTTACGATGGCTAATTTAGACGTGATAGTCTGTAATAGTCATGATTTTTCAACCAATGCATTAATTCAAATAGCAGGAAGAGTTGGACGCAAGAGAGAGGATCCAAGTGGGCTTGTTTTGTTTTTACATGAAGGCATCACATTTAAAATGTTACAAGCACGTAAAAACATTAAACGTATGAATCAATTGGCTCGTGAAAAAGGGTGGATAGATGACTAAATGTATACAGTGCCAAGCAACATATATTGAACCATTGAATGCTAAGACATTTTATAAAAAAGCGTCAAAATTCTGTAATCGCTGTTTAGAACAATGGCAAAAGGCAAAGCTCTCACCAGAAAATCGGTGCCCACGATGTTTGAAACTGTTAGCAATAACTGAAACAGAATGCTTAGACTGTAAGTTTTTGATGACGAAATTCAAACTAATGCATCAACTTTATTGTAATTACCAATACCAAGGTATTGTAAAACAGCTATTACATCAATATAAATTTATGAAAGATGTGGCGCTTGCTGAAGTGTTAGCGGCACAAATGCAACTGCCTAAAAACCAATACGATTATATCGTACCTATACCCTCATCGAGAGAAAAAGATTATGCACGTACATTTAATCCTGTGACGTGTGTCTTAGACCAGATGAATATATCATATAAATCTTTATTGATAGCAAAAGTGAGACCGAAACAAGCACCATTAGGTAAATTACACCGCTTTGAGCTAACTAACCCGTTTGAAATTGTGCAAAATATAGACTTGGAAAACAAAAATATATTACTTGTAGATGATATATATACTACAGGATTAACGGTTCACAATGCGTTAGCAATACTACTTATTAGAAAAATCAGAAAATTCGATGTGTTTACGTTTGCACGATAACATAAAAGTGGTATTATAAGAGTAAGCAATATTACCAATATAGAGGTTTTAAAGGAGTCGATTATTATGATCAGATTTGAAATTCACGGGGAGAACCTCACTATTACTGATGCGATTCGCAACTATATTGAGGAGAAAATTGGTAAACTTGAACGTTATTTTAACGATGTGCCAAATGCAACTGCACACGTTAAAGTAAAAACGTACCAAAACTCAGCTACTAAAATAGAAGTAACTATTCCATTGAAAAATGTTACATTACGAGCTGAAGAACGTAACGATGATTTGTATGCAGGCATTGACCTAATCAATAGCAAACTTGAAAGACAAGTTAGAAAATACAAAACACGTGTAAATCGTAGAAATAGAAATCGTGGTGAGCAAGAAGCATTTGCATCACTACCAGAAGAAAATGAAGCAGTAGAAATTCAAAATGACGATGCTGAAAATGAAATCGAAATCATTCGTGCTAAAAATTTCAGTTTGAAACCAATGGATTCAGAAGAAGCAGTATTGCAAATGGATCTATTAGGACATGATTTCTTCATCTTTACAGATCGAGAAACAGATGGAACAAGCATTGTTTATAAAAGAAAAGATGGCAAATATGGGCTAATTGAAACAACTGAATAACATTTTAATTTAGTTTCATATTAATTAACAGTAGCGTTCATGATTATGTTAAATCGTGGACGCTCATTTTTTGCTATGTTACTATGAAATAATTTGAAAGTGATACATGTATTTGTGTATATTTTTAGTGAACAAGGTTTCAAAGACGAATTAAAAATAACTAAAGTTTATGTTTGATGTCAGAATTAATAAATATATTGAAGTCAATAAGTGTAAATTTAAGCTTATTAATGATAATATAAGTTGTTGTAAGCTAAGAGTTATTAAGCTAAAGGAGCGAACAAAATGGGTTTTTTATCAAAAATTGCAGATGGCAATAAAAAAGAAATAAAACGCCTTGGTAAATTAGCCGACAAAGTCCTTGCATTAGAAGAGGATATGTCGATATTAACTGATGAAGAAATTAAAGAAAAAACAAAAGCATTTCAAGAACAATTACAAGCTGAAGAAGATATAAAAAAACAAAATAAAATATTAGATGATATTTTACCAGAAGCTTTTGCAATCGTACGAGAAGGTGCAAAACGTGTATTCAATATGAGTCCATACAAAGTACAAGTTATGGGTGGTATCGCAATTCATGGTGGCGATATTTCAGAAATGAGAACTGGTGAAGGTAAAACATTAACAGCAACGATGCCAGTTTATCTAAATGCTTTAACTGGTCGCGGTGTGCACGTTATTACGGTCAATGAATACTTATCTAGTGTTCAAAGCCAGGAAATGGCTGAGTTATATGAGTTTCTTGGTCTATCTGTTGGTTTAAATTTAAATAGTAAAACAACAAATGAAAAGAGAGAAGCCTATGCATGTGATATTACGTATAGTACAAATAATGAGCTAGGTTTTGACTACTTGCGTGATAACATGGTGAACTACGCAGAAGAGCGAGTTATGAGACCATTAAACTTTGCTATTATTGATGAAGTTGACTCTATTTTAATAGATGAAGCACGTACACCATTAATAATTTCGGGTGAAGCAGAGAAATCTACTTCCCTATATACACAAGCAAATGTTTTCGCAAAAATGTTAAAAAGTGAAGATGACTATAATTTCGATGAGAAAACAAAAGCAGTTCAATTAACAGAACAAGGTATCGATAAAGCAGAACGTATGTTTAAAATCGATAACCTATATGATGTGAAAAACGTTGATATTATTAGCCACATTAATACGGCATTACGCGCTCATGTAACATTACAACGAGATGTAGACTACATGGTCAATGACGGTGAAGTGCTTATCGTCGATCAATTTACAGGTCGTACAATGCCCGGCCGTCGATTCTCTGAAGGGCTACACCAAGCTATTGAAGCCAAAGAAGGCGTTAAAATTCAAAATGAATCTAAGACAATGGCATCTATTACATTCCAAAACTATTTCAGAATGTATAATAAATTATCAGGTATGACGGGTACTGCAAAAACGGAAGAAGAAGAGTTTAGAAATATATACAACATGACTGTAACTCAAATTCCTACGAATAAACCGATACAACGTATAGACAAACCTGATTTGATATACATTAGCCAAAAAGGTAAATTCGATGCAGTAGTTGCAGATGTCATTGAAAAGCATAAGCAAGGTCAGCCGGTACTTTTAGGTACTGTTGCAGTGGAAACCAGTGAATATATTTCTAACTTGTTGAAGAAAAACGGCGTACGTCATGACGTATTAAATGCTAAAAACCACGAACGTGAGGCAGATATTGTTGCCAATGCCGGTCAACGTGGCGCTGTTACGATTGCTACGAATATGGCGGGTCGTGGTACAGATATTAAACTGGGCGAAGGCGTTGAAGAAATAGGCGGACTCGCAGTTATTGGTACGGAAAGACACGAATCTCGTCGTATCGATGACCAATTACGTGGTCGTTCTGGTCGTCAAGGTGACAAAGGTGATAGTCGCTTCTACTTATCGCTTCAAGATGAATTGATGGTACGTTTCGGTTCAGAGCGTTTGCAAAATATGATGAATCGTTTAGGTATGGATGACTCTACACCAATTGAGTCTAAAATGGTTTCACGTGCAGTAGAATCTGCACAAAAACGTGTTGAGGGTAATAACTTCGATGCACGTAAACGTGTTCTTGAATATGATGATGTATTACGTAAGCAACGTGAAATTATTTATAATGAACGTAATAATATTATTGATAGTGATACAAGTGGTGATTTAGTCGATCAAATGCTTCATTCAACATTAGAAAGAAGTGTTCACTATCACGTAAATGAAGAAGTAGACGAACCTGATTATGAACCATTCATTAATTATGTCGACGATGTATTTTTAAATGAAGGCGACTTAACAGTTGAAGACATTAAAGGGAAAGATAAAGAAGACATTGTTGAAATCGTTTGGAATAAGGTTGAAGTAGCGCTGAAAGACCAAAAAGAAAAGATTGGTACGCAATTTGACGAATTTGAACGTATGATACTACTTCGCTCTATTGATACACATTGGACTGACCATATCGATACAATGGATCAACTTAGACAAGGTATACATTTACGTTCTTATGGTCAACAAAATCCGTTACGTGATTATCAAAATGAAGGTCATCAATTATTTGATGCAATGATGGAAAATATTGAAGAAGACGTAAGTAAATATATTCTTAAATCCGTTGTTTCAGTCGAAGATGATGTAGAAAGAGATAAAGCTACTGACTTTGGTAAAGCTGAGCACGTTTCTGCAGAAGATGGTAAAGAAAAAGTTAAATCATCACCATATGTTAAAGATGACCATATTGGTAGAAATGACCCTTGCCCTTGTGGTAGCGGTAAGAAATATAAAAACTGTCACGGTGCGTAACACATGTGACTATAAATAAAACCGGGAGCATTGATAGTCGTATCATTAACTTCCGGTTTTATTTTTGTATTACAACATTACAGGTCGCATAGAGGAGATTAAGTGTAAAGTTGAAATGTTAACCCTGACTTCTGTAGAATAGTGATATTGGATAAAATAAATTAAGATGAATAAGTATGTTGTGTAAGTACTTCATTTGATAATAGGAGAGATGCAAAGTGGAATTATCAGAAATTAAACGAAATATTGATGCTTATAGAGAAAGATTAGAACAACTTAGGGGGTCTCTTTGACTTAGAAGAAAAGGAGACTAATATTAAAGAATTTGAAGAGATGATGACAGATCCTACTTTTTGGGATGACCAAGATAAAGCACAAGAGATCATTGATAAGAACAATGCTTTGAAATCAATTGTGAATGCATACAGATCACTTGAAGCAACTCTGGAAGATATGGATACGACTAGAGCGTTATTATTAGAAGAAAACGATGACACAATGAAGCAAGAATTGGAGCAAGAAGTTCATACGTTTGAAAGTCAGTTGGACAACTTCGAATTACAGTTATTGTTAGATGGTCCATATGATGCGAACGATGCCATTATGGAGTTACATCCAGGTGCAGGTGGTACTGAATCGCAAGATTGGACTAATATGTTGTTGAGAATGTACCAACGTTACTGTGAGCAAAAAGGCTTTAAGGTAGAAATTGCTGACTACTTACCAGGAGACGAAGCTGGAGTTAAAAGTGTAACGCTAATTGTAAAAGGTCATAATGCTTACGGTTATTTGAAAGCTGAAAAGGGAGTACACCGTCTTGTTCGAATTTCTCCATTTGATTCTTCAGGACGCAGACATACATCATTTGCATCATGTGATGTAATCCCACAATTTAATAATACCGAAATAGAAATTGAAGTTAATCAAGACGATATTACAATTGATACTTTTAGAGCATCAGGTGCAGGCGGGCAACACATCAATAAAACAGAATCAGCCATTCGAATCACTCACCATCCAACTGGCATTGTTGTAAATAACCAAAATGAACGTTCTCAAATTAAAAACAGAGAAGCTGCTATGAAGACTTTGAAATCTAAGTTATATCAATTAAAAATTGAAGAACAAGAACAGGAAATGGCAGAAATTCGAGGAGAACAAAAAGACATAGGATGGGGTAGTCAAATCAGATCTTATGTCTTCCACCCCTATGCTATGGTTAAAGATCATCGTACGAATGCTGAAACGGGTAAAGTTGATGCGGTAATGGATGGAGATATTAATTCATTTATAGAAGCATATTTACGCAGTCAAATGGACCATGGTGAAAAATAAGCATGAATGACATGAAAATATACGTTATAAAATAGCAAGTTGAAGTTTGATGTATGTATGGGATGAGCTAGCAATCAATATTAAGAATGTTGATTACTAGCTCATCCCTTTATTTTTGAAATTTTATATTAAATGTAAATAACTGTCATATGAATTTCAACGAATAAAGAGGTAGTCTATACTTTAAAAAAGATTATAAATATATTGATGCATATTTTTAATGATTTTAAAACATTAATCATTGGATGTAAAATACATTTTTTAATGTTACATAGTCTGATGCTTACAGAATAATAATCTTTATCTAAATTTAGTTATATCAAGGGATTAGATGGATTTTAAAGGAGATAAAATAGTTCGTTAAAATAGCAAGTTGACTGTTGTATTACAGTATAATAACAAAGACAAATGTCTATGGGTTATGTGCTATATTATTCTTGATTAAAATTAAGATAGCAAAGGATGAAAGATGTAATGAAGAAAGGCTTAACATTTTCTATAACAACGGCAGCAATGTTTTTTGGTATAAATGGTATCGCATCAGCAGACCAAATCCATACAGTGAAGGAAAACGCTAAATTAACAGATATAGCTCAAGCATTTGCAACATCAACTACTGAAATTCAAAATTTAAATCAAATAGATGATAGAGCGTATGTTCAAGCAGGAGAAAAATTAGTGCTTCCAGACAATGATATTGTAGAAGTAAAAGTTGGAGATTCAATTCAAAGTATCGCAACTGCACATCAATTGACGGTTGAACAACTTATTCAATTGAACCCAAATTTAGGAGACATGATATATCCTGGTCAACTTATCGCAGTTTCTGAGAAAGGTTCAGCACATTTAAATAATCAAATACAACAAATGTTTAACGAGCAAATCGAAGGGCAAAGTAATACCTCAGACGGTAATTACAATGAATCAATTAATGAACAATCAACACCAAATCGTGCTACAACATCAACACATATGGCATCTATTGCACCACAAACGTGGTCAAACGTTAACGCACAAGATGTAGGTCAAAACCATCAACAAGTGCATGTTGATGGCAATGTGGAATCTAACGAACACTATAGCCCAGTACAAAAAGCTTCAAATGGCAATAACTATTACACATGGGGACAGTGTACATATTACGCTTTCGATAGACGCCAACAATTAGGAAAATCTGTTGGTAATTTATGGGGAAATGCGAATAATTGGGCTTCAGCAGCTCGTCAAAATGGCTATCAAGTAAATCACACGCCAGAAGTTGGAGCTATTTTCCAAAGTAATGCTGGTAACTATGGTCATGTAGGTGTAGTGGAACGTAAAAATTCAGATGGGTCTATTCTTGTGTCAGAAATGAACTGGCAAGGGGTAGGACAAAAATCTTATAGAACAGTTCACAACACAGGACAATATAATTATATTCACTAATTAATACTAGAGCTTTCAGTTTGAACTTAGAACAAATAGGTTGATATTTTGTTTTATAAGATAATGAGTGAAATCGTAAACTAACTATGTAAATTTGATGAAATGAATGTAGAAGAAATGACTAACTAAGTTGAAAGCTGTGTTCATGGGAGTGGGACAACGAAATCATTGTAACGTCATATGATTTCGTTGTTTCACTCCCTCGTTATATTAATTAAAGAAGTATGTTTATAATACAAATAAATAATTATTTTTAAGGATATTGGTAAGACATTTTATTTGTTGAGTGATATTATAAAAACAAGTATAATGATTCATTAAATAAACTAGGAGGCGATGTCATGGGAGTACATCAATATTTTAAACGCTTATCTGATTTAGAAAAATTAATTAGATTGCCAGGTAAATTTAAGTATTTCGAGCATAACGTCGCTGCCCACTCATTCAAGGTGACTAAAATAGCTCAATATTTAGGCACAGTTGAAGAGTATCATGGGAATGAAGTGGATTGGAAAAGCTTATATGAAAAGGCATTAAACCATGATTTCGCGGAAATATTCACAGGTGATATTAAAACGCCTGTAAAGTATGCTAGCGGAGAATTAAAGAAATTATTCTCACAAGTTGAAGAGGAAATGGTAGATCATTTTATAAATGAAGAGATTCCAGAACCATATCAAGCTATCTATAGAGAAAGATTACAAGAAGGTAAGGACGATTCATTAGAAGGTCAATTACTTTCGGTAGCTGATAAAATAGATTTATTATATGAAACATTTGGAGAAATTCAAAAACGTAACCCAGAACAACTATTCTTTGAAATATATGAAATGTCATTAGAGACAATAATGCAATTTGATCACCTTAGCTCGGTTCAAGATTTTATAGAAAATATCATTCCTGAAATGTTGACGGAAAAGTTCATTCCAAAATCTGAATTACGAGAAACAACCATGGCTATTTTAAATAATAGGAACGGGTGAATGGAATGATTTGGTATGCGCTTGCGGCCTTTTTTCCTTGTATATTTGTTGTGTTGTTTAGTGTATTAACGAGAAATAAATGGGTAGGAACAATCCTAACATTAGTTATTATAGGCGCATCTGTACAAAAAGGATTCTTCCATAGTGAGTGGATTATTTTTATAGATGTAGTGTCTATGCTGGCAGGATATCTCATTATTGATCAATTAGAATTGCACAAAAAAGAAGACGATTGAAAAGTAAGTATTGAGCAACCTAATTGCTATAATTTAATAAGCGCTTTATAATTATATGGCTTAAGATAATTAAAAATATGATTATAATGCAAATTTATGCAAACATGGTAGAGTGACTATGTTTGTTTTTATTTATATAGAACAAGATTAATCAGAACGAACAAATGTTTGCTTTTATGTTTGCTAATCTGTTAAAATATGTAACGAGTATAAGCACCTTCGGAAAAATATTACGCCAAAAAACAATGTATATAGCCTAATATAAAGATTTTAAATAGGTTCTAAGCGTTAGAAATGATATAGGAGGTAGGGGTTATAATATGGAACATTATCCGTTTAAACTGCATTCTGATTTTGAGCCTCAAGGAGATCAACCAGAAGCCATTAAAAAAATTGTGAATGGTGTCAATGAAGGAAAAAGACATCAAACGTTACTTGGGGCTACAGGGACAGGTAAAACTTTTACGATGAGTAACGTTATTAAACAAGTGGGTAAACCTACGTTAATTATCGCACATAATAAAACACTAGCAGGACAGTTATATAGCGAATTTAAAGAGTTTTTCCCTGAAAACAGAGTGGAATATTTTGTCAGTTATTATGATTATTATCAACCAGAAGCTTACGTGCCATCGACTGATACTTTTATAGAAAAAGATGCCTCCATTAATGATGAAATAGATCAATTACGACATTCAGCAACGAGTGCATTATTTGAAAGAGATGATGTTATTATCATAGCTAGTGTCAGCTGTATATATGGCTTGGGTAATCCAGAAGAATATCGTGATTTAGTCGTAAGTGTGCGTGTTGGCATGGAAATGGACAGAAGCGAATTACTGAAAAAATTGGTTGACGTGCAATATACAAGAAATGATATTGATTTCAGACGTGGTACGTTCCGCGTTAGAGGCGATGTAGTAGAAATCTTCCCAGCCTCAAGAGAAGAAATGTGTATAAGAGTAGAATTCTTTGGTGATGAAATAGATCGTATTCGTGAAGTGAACTATTTAACAGGCGAAGTATTAAGAGAACGAGACCATTTTGCGATATTCCCAGCGTCACACTTCGTAACACGCGAAGAAAAAATGAAATTAGCCATCCAAAGAATTGAAAATGAATTAGAAACACGTTTGACTGAATTACGTTCAGAAAATAAATTGCTAGAAACACAACGTTTAGAACAACGTACGAATTATGATTTAGAGATGATGCGAGAAATGGGCTTTTGTTCAGGTATAGAAAACTATTCCGTTCATCTAACTTTACGACCAACAGGTTCAACACCTTATACGCTTCTAGATTACTTTGGTGATGATTGGTTAGTAATGATTGATGAGTCACATGTTACATTACCGCAAATTAGAGGGATGTATAATGGTGACCGCGCTCGTAAACAAGTACTGGTAGACCATGGTTTTCGTTTGCCCAGTGCTTTAGATAATAGACCACTAAAATTTGAAGAATTTGAAGAGAAGACGAAGCAATTAGTTTATGTATCAGCTACACCAGGTCCATTTGAATTAGAACATACAGATGAGATGGTACAGCAAATTATCCGACCAACAGGTTTATTGGATCCTAAGATTGAAGTTCGACCAACAGAAAATCAAATCGATGATTTAATTGGAGAAATTCAAGACCGTATTGATCGAAACGAACGCGTGCTAGTAACTACTTTAACTAAAAAAATGAGTGAGGATTTAACAACTTATTTGAAAGAAGCGGGAGTAAAAGTTAATTATTTACACTCAGAAATTAAAACACTAGAACGAATTGAAATTATTCGCGATTTGAGAATGGGCACATATGATGTCATAGTCGGAATTAATTTATTAAGAGAGGGTATTGATATACCAGAAGTATCTCTCGTAGTGATATTAGATGCAGATAAAGAAGGATTCTTGCGTTCACAAAGATCACTTGTTCAAACAATTGGACGTGCTGCACGTAATAGCCGTGGTGAAGTTATTATGTATGGGGATAAAATTACTGATTCTATGCGTTATGCGCTAGACGAAACAGAAAGACGTCGTACAATCCAAGAAGCATATAACGAAAAACATAACATTACACCTATGACTATTAATAAGAAAATACATGATGTGATTAGTGCTACTGTTGATAACGATGAAACTAATGACCAGCAACAAACGGAAGTTCCTAAGAAGATGACGAAAAAAGAGCGCGAAAAGACAATTGCAAATATAGAAAAAGAAATGAAGAAAGCGGCGAAAGATTTAGATTTCGAAAAAGCTACAGAGCTTAGGGATATGTTATTTGAATTAAAAGCAGAAGGGTGACACAAATGAAGCAACCATCCATTGTAGTAAAAGGGGCACGTGCCCATAATTTAAAAGATGTTGATATAGAAATACCTAAAGACAAACTTATAGTTATGACCGGACTTTCAGGTTCAGGTAAATCATCTTTAGCATTTGATACAATATATGCTGAAGGACAACGTAGATATGTGGAATCATTAAGTGCCTATGCGAGACAGTTTTTAGGACAAATGGATAAGCCAGATGTAGACACGATAGAAGGCTTATCTCCAGCAATTTCAATAGATCAAAAAACAACGAGCAAAAATCCAAGATCTACTGTTGCGACCGTAACTGAAATTTACGATTATATTAGATTACTCTATGCACGTATAGGGAAACCATTTTGCCCTAATCATGGTATTGAAATAGAATCACAAACAGTACAACAAATGGTCGATCAAGTCATGAAATTAGAAGAACGTACTAAGATTCAAATTCTCGCACCAGTGATTACACATAGAAAAGGCGCCCAAGAGAAGTTAATTGATGATATTAGTAAAAAAGGTTATGTACGTGTAAGAGTAGATGGTGAAATAACTGATGTAAATGAAGTACCTGCATTAGATAAAAATAAAAACCACACTATCGAAGTAGTCATCGACCGTTTAGTTGTTAAAGAGGGTATTGAATCACGTTTGGCAGATTCTATCGAAACAGCATTGCAACTTTCTGAAGGTAGCCTCATTGTGGATATCATTGACGGTGAAGAATTAAAATTCTCAGAAAATCATGCTTGTCCAATTTGTGGTTTTTCAATTGGAGAATTAGAACCACGTATGTTTAGTTTTAACAGTCCATTTGGTGCTTGTCCAACCTGTGATGGCTTAGGCCAAAAACTGACTGTGGATTTAGATTTAGTAGTTCCTGACGCTAACAAAACATTAAATGAAGGCGCTATTGTTGCCTGGGAATCATCTAGTTCTGATTATTATCCAACATTGTTAAATCGTGTTTGTGAAGTGTTTAAAATAAATATGGATAAGCCTTTTAAAAAGCTTACAGATCGGCAAAAAGATATTATTTTATATGGTTCAAAAGGCAAAGAAATTGAATTTACCTTCAAACAACGTAATGGCCAAACACGCAAACGTACAATGGAGTTCGAAGGTGTAATCAATAACATCAATAGAAGATATCATGATTCTCCATCTGAATTAGTAAGAGAAATGATGAGTAAATACATGACTGAATTGCCATGTGAAACTTGTCACGGTAAACGGTTAAGTCGTGAAGCATTATCTGTTTATATTGCAGGGAAAAATATTGGTGATGTCGTTGAACAATCTATCAAAGAAGCATTGCATAGTTATGAACATATAGAGCTGTCTGAACAAGATAGAAAAATTGCTAACCAAATTTTAAAAGAAATCAATTCAAGATTAGAATTCTTATATAACGTTGGACTAGAATATTTAACATTGAACCGCGCCTCTGGCTCACTATCTGGAGGTGAGGCACAACGTATTCGCCTTGCGACTCAGATTGGTTCAAGACTTTCAGGCGTACTTTATGTCTTAGATGAACCTTCTATCGGGTTACACCAACGAGATAATGATCGGTTAATTAATACGCTCAAAGAAATGCGTGATTTAGGTAATACCTTAATCGTTGTTGAACATGATGACGATACAATGCGCGCAGCAGACTTCTTAGTTGATGTTGGTCCAGGCGCTGGCGAACATGGTGGAGAAATCGTTGCGAGTGGGACACCGAAACAGGTAATGAATAATAAGCAATCATTAACGGGCCAATATTTAAGTGGGCAAAAACGTATTGAAGTACCAGAAGCACGTAGGCAGATTACAGATCGTAAAATTAGCGTGAAAGGTGCTAGAAGTAACAACTTGAAAGATATAGATGTTGATTTTCCGTTATCAACAATGACTGTTGTCACAGGCGTTTCTGGTTCTGGTAAAAGTACACTAGTGAATGAGGTGCTTTACAAATCATTAGCAAAACATATTAATAAATCTAAAATAAAACCTGGTGATTACGATGAAATTCAAGGTATAGATCAATTAGATCGTATTATTGATATTGATCAATCTCCGATTGGTCGAACACCAAGGTCTAATCCAGCTACGTATACAGGGGTTTTTGATAATATACGAGATATATTTGCACAGACCAATGAAGCGAAAGTTAGAGGTTATACGAAAGGTCGTTTTAGTTTCAACGTTAAAGGCGGTCGTTGTGAAGCGTGTAAAGGCGACGGTATCATCAAAATAGAGATGCATTTCTTACCTGATGTGTACGTGCCTTGTGAAGTTTGTGGTGGCTCTAGATATAACCGCGAAACACTAGAAGTGACATACAAAGGGAAAAATATTGCTAATATTTTAGCTATGACGGCAGAAGAAGCTACGTCGTTCTTTGAAAACGTACCTAAAATTCATCGTAAATTGAAAACGCTAGTAGATGTTGGGTTAGGTTATGTAACTTTAGGTCAGCCTGCTACTACTTTATCCGGCGGCGAAGCGCAACGTGTGAAGCTTGCTTCAGAATTGCATAAACGATCTACAGGTCGATCCATTTATATCTTGGATGAGCCTACTACTGGTTTACATGTTGACGATATTAGTCGTTTATTAAAAGTGTTAAATACACTTGTAGAAAACGGTGACACTGTAGTTATTATTGAACATAATCTAGATGTGATTAAAATGGCTGACCATATCATAGACTTAGGACCTGAAGGTGGCGATGGCGGTGGTACACTCGTTGCTACTGGTACGCCTGAAGCAATTACAGAAGTTGCAGAAAGTTATACAGGTCGATATTTAAAGCCAGTATTAGCTCGTGATACAGTTAAATAAAATCACGATTCGCTATAGACTAACGAACTTTATTAAACAATATTAAAATAGACTCCTTATAAATAACGCGAAATAGTGTTACTGATAAGGAGTCTTTCTTTTGGTTTTACTGTAAAAAATATACAATTGTTAGGTGACTGAACTATAAATGGAAGATATCGTTTATAATTAGTTAGACAGCGATGTGATTAAAGTGATTAATTATTAATCTTCTACACTTTTTAATATGGATTATCAATTCTTTTTGATATGATAATAACTATACTATAAAAGTCGGAGAAATATTGATAGAGGTGAACCAATGTTAACTACAAAAAGTTTAGTAGAACGCTTCGAACTTGAGATGATTGCAGGCGAAGCAGGGTTAAATAAGCAAATTAAAAACACTGATATTTCAAGACCTGGATTGGAAATGGCGGGGTATTTTTCTCACTATGCTTCAGACCGAATCCAATTATTAGGTACTACGGAATTATCTTTTTATAATTTATTGCCAGATGAAGAACGTAAAGGACGTATGAGAAAATTATGCCGACCTGAAACACCGGCAATTATTGTGACGAGAGACTTAGAACCACCAGAAGAATTGATTGAAGCTGCTAAAGAACATGAAACACCTTTAATCAATTCTACAATTGCTACTACACAATTAATGAGTCGATTGACTACGTTTTTAGAACATGAACTAGCTAGAACGACATCACTCCACGGTGTACTTGTGGATGTGTATGGTGTAGGTGTACTAATAACTGGTGATTCTGGTATTGGTAAAAGTGAAACAGCCTTAGAATTAATTAAAAGAGGTCATAGACTTGTAGCAGACGATAACGTTGAAATTAGAGAAATAAGTAAAGATGAATTAATTGGTAGAGCACCCAAATTAATAGAACATCTACTAGAAATTAGAGGTCTGGGCATTATCAATGTTATGACTTTATTCGGGGCTGGGTCGATTTTGACAGAAAAACGATTACGCTTGAATATTCATTTAGAAAACTGGCACAAAGAAAAATTATACGATCGTGTTGGATTAAATGAAGAAACATTGCGCATTCTAGATACAGAAATCACGAAGAAAACGATACCCGTTAGACCTGGTCGTAACGTAGCAGTAATCATTGAAGTAGCAGCAATGAATTATAGACTAAACATTATGGGAATTAATACAGCTGAAGAATTTAATGATCGTTTAAACGCAGAAATTTTACGTAATGGTAATAATGGTGAGGAGAAATAAGCAATGTTAACATTAAATTATATCAATCCTATTGCATTTGAATTAGGACCGATTTCGGTCCGATGGTACGGAATTATCATTGCGGCTGGTATACTATTAGGCTATTTTATAGCACAGGCTAGCGTGAAAAGGATTGGCTATGACCAAGATACGCTAGTTGATATTATTTTTTGGAGTGCCATATTCGGTTTTATTGTGGCAAGAATCTATTTTGTTATTTTTCAATGGCCTTATTACATACAAAATCCAATTGAGATACCAATGATATGGCATGGCGGTATTGCGATACACGGTGGTTTAATTGGAGGATTTATCACCGGTATTATTATTTGTAAGCAAAAGAATATTAATCCCTTTCAAATCGGTGATGTAATTGCACCTAGTATGATTCTTGGCCAAGGTATTGGAAGATGGGGAAATTTCATGAATCACGAAGCGCATGGTGGACCAGTTTCAAGGTCTGTGCTTGAAAATTTACATATACCCGATTTTATTATTGATAATATGTACATTGATGGTAAATATTATCAACCAACGTTTTTATACGAATCCATATGGGATATTTTAGGTTTTGTTATATTAATTTTATTAAGAAAACATCTGCGTGTTGGTGATACATTCTGCCTTTATTTAATATGGTATTCTATCGGTAGATTTTTTGTGGAAGGCATGCGTACAGACAGCCTAATGTTAACAAGTGATATTCGTGTAGCTCAGTTAATGTCTATTATATTAATTCTAGTTGGTATTATCATAATGATTATTAGAAGAGTGAAATATCGTTCGCCACATTATAAAGATGTTGGTCCGTTATCATGGCCAAACCCAAAAGTGAAGTGATAAAATAACATGCGGAATTTAAAAAGACAGAAGTCACATGGCAAAAATCCACTGTGGCATATGTACCGTTACGTGAGGATTGTTAAAATTTTCAAGCAGACGGTGATTATTGAAATTTGTCGCTATATACCTATAGTGAAGTTAAAGCATTGGATATATCGTAAATTTTTGAAAATGAACATCGGTGCAGAAACGGCATTTGCGTTTAAAGTCGTTCCGGATTTACTTTACCCAGAATATATTACGATAGGTAAAAATTGTGTCATTGGATATAATACAACTATTTTGACGCACGAATTTCTAGTGGATGAGTTTAAAACAGGACCTGTCCATATCGGTGACAATACTTTAATAGGTGCAAACGTAACTATTTTGCCTGGTGTTACTATAGGAAAGAATGTCAAAGTTGGTGCAGGTGCCGTTGTTTCTAAAGATATACCAGATAACACATTGGCTTATGGGAATCCCATACAAATTAAAAGTTAAAAACATAGGAGGTGGGCATGGATGGCGCATAACGACAATATAATACCAATGAAGTTTGATAGTCAGTTTTATAAAAAATTAGGTGAACAAAAATTTCACCAACAAGAATATAAAAAGGCTGCAGAACATTTTAAAAAAGTGCTTGAAATGTCACCTCAAGATTTTGATATAAAAGTAAAATATTCGGAATGTCTAGTAAATATAGGGCTAGGTAATAAGGCAGAACATCTTTTTTATGAAAGTATAGCGCAAGATGAATTTGTGGAAGAAAGTTATTTTCAGCTTAGCCAACTTAATATTACGATGAATGAAGCTAATAAAGCATTCCTATTTGGAATCAATTATATTACAATGTCTAACGATGAAGATTATAGAGATGAACTTGAAGAGATGTTTGAAGTATCCTACCATTCTGCTGAAAAAATTGAAACAGAAAGTCAACTATTCGCCATACAACTCATTTTTCAATATTTATTTTCCCAAGGTCGTTTACCAGAAGCAAGGAATTTTATTTTAAATCAAAATGATGACATACAAGCACATCGCGTCGTACGTAATTTGTTAGCAATGTGTTATTTATATTTAAATGAATATGATACGGCGAAAGAGATGTTTGAACGTTTATTGAGTGAAGATAATAGTGATGTACATGCCTTATGTCATTATACGTTATTACTCTATAATACAAATGATAAAGAGAAATATCAGCGCTACTTAAATATTTTAGGAAAAGTTATGCCTATGAATGATGACGAATCGTTCAAATTAGGGATAGTCCTATGTTATTTAAGACAATATGAAGCATCGCAAAAGATATTACATCCTCTTTATAGAAAAGGGAAATTCCTATCTATACAAATGTATAATGCGCTCAGCTATAATAATTACTATTTAGGTAATTTGGAAGATAGTAAATATTTTTGGTCTAAACTACAAGAGATTACTCAAGTAGACGTTGGCCATGCCCCGTGGGTTATAGAAGAAAGTAAAGCTTACTTTGATCAACAAATCCTACCATTATTATTAAATGACGATAGTCACCATAGATTGTATGGCATTTTTTTACTTAATCAATTAAAGGGAAGAGAAGTATTATTGACCCAAGAAATTTGGGGCGTATTAGAATCTATGAATGATTATGAAAAATTATATTTAACATACCTTATACAAGATTTAAAATTAAACAAGTTAGATTTTATTCATAGAGGTTTGTTAATGCTTTATGATGTAGAATCATTGAAAAATAATGAAGAATTATTTATTATATGGATTGATCAAGCGGAAGCAATTATTTCTGAAAAGGTAGACTTAAGCAATGTCGATAACTATGTAGCGGCATTTGTATATATGTATTTTCGGAATACCGATATCAAAGTGACGAAACAACAAGTATTAGAATGGTTTAATATCTCAGCGTATCGCTTGAATAAAACAATCGATTATTTAGTGAGCATATAAGTTTATAAAAAGCAAGAAATCATATATACTTCGCATAATGAATTATTAAATAGGAGGCAATTAAATGGCTGAACAAGTGGATTTTGATATTGCAATTATCGGTGCAGGTCCAGCAGGCATGACTGCTGCAGTTTACGCATCTCGTGCAAATTTAAGCACAGTAATGATTGAACGTGGCATGCCTGGTGGTCAAATGGCGAATACAGAAGAAGTTGAAAACTTCCCAGGATTTGAAATGGTAACAGGTCCAGACTTATCAACAAAAATGTTTGAACACGCGAAAAAATTTGGTGCAAAATATCAATATGGTGATATTAAATCAATTGAAGATAAAGGATCTTATAAAGAAATCAATCTTGGTAATAATGTAATTACAGCTCATGCAGTTATCATTTCAACTGGTGCAGAATATAAAAAAATCGGAGTACCAGGTGAACAAGAACTTGGCGGTCGTGGTGTAAGTTACTGTGCGGTTTGTGATGGTGCATTCTTTAAAGGTAAAAAATTATTTGTTATCGGTGGCGGAGATTCAGCTGTTGAAGAAGGTACATTCCTAACAAAATTTGCTGACAGTGTCACAATCGTTCACCGTAGAGATGAATTACGTGCACAAAAAATACTTCAAGATCGTGCATTTAAGAATGACAAAATTGATTTTATTTGGAGTCACACGCTAAAAACAATTAATGAAAAAGACGGTAAAGTTGGCTCTGTCACATTAGAATCAACTAAAGATGGTGCAGAACAAACATTAGATGCAGACGGTGTATTTGTTTATATTGGCATGAAACCATTAACTGTACCTTTCCAAGATTTAGGTATTACTAACGAAGTTGGATATATTTTAACTAATGAAGATATGAGTACTAATATTCCTGGTATTTATGCAGCAGGTGACGTTCGTGAAAAAGGCTTACGTCAAATCGTAACAGCAACAGGTGATGGAAGTATTGCCGCACAAAGTGCAATTGCATATATTGAACACCTTAAAGATACAATTGAAGCATAATTAAAAATTAACTGAGCCAATCAGAATTAATTAATTAATGTAATTCGGTTATATAGTTATTGCTAGAATGTTAAACTTACGCTAGATTGTAAGTGAACGCATTCTAGCTTTTTTTACATAAAGCATTGTACGACTGGTAAAGTTGTCATGGTTAAATTTTAAAAGCCAAAAAGGATTGAATACAAATAATCCCATAGTGACAAATGCTTAGACTACTACCTTAGACCTTTTTCATGTAAAATAGTTTATGATACTATGAGACTATTAGCTATGAACGCGTCACTTTAAAGAACGAACATAATAGTCGCTCAATATAACGATTTAACAATAATTTTGATAAATAAACAACGGATGGTGTGAAAAGATGCAACCGGAAGAACAAGATATAGTGAAAAGTGAATTATTAGTTGTTACAGGTTTGTCAGGTGCCGGAAAGTCTGTGGTTATACAGAGCTTAGAGGACATTGGATATTTTTGCGTAGATAATTTACCACCAATTCTTTTACCGAAATTCGTCGAACTTATGCGACAAGGTAATCCTTCCCTACAAAAAGTAGCAATCGCAATAGATTTAAGAGGTAAAGAATTATTTAAATCGCTTGTTAAAGAAATTGATTTAATCAAAGGTGATTCAGATGTTATCGTTGATATGATGTTTTTAGAAGCATCTAATGAAAGACTGATTTCTAGGTATAAAGAAACACGTCGTGCACATCCTTTGAATGAAAGAGGACAGCGCTCATTAATTGAATCTATTGAAGAAGAACGCGAATTATTGACTGAGATTAAGAGCTTGGCAAATTATACGATCGATACTTCACAAATGAAGCCAAAAGAATTGCGCAAGCGTATTGGTGACTATTTTAATCAAAGTAATTATCAAACTTTTAATATCAATGTAACAAGTTTTGGTTTTAAACATGGTATACAAATGGACGCCGACTTAGTGTTTGATGTAAGGTTTTTACCCAATCCACACTATGTTGACGATTTGAGACCATTAACTGGTGAAGATGAGCCGGTCTATAAATATGTCATGAAATGGAAAGAAACTGAAACTTTTTATGAAAAATTAATGGATTTATTAAAATTTATGATACCAGGTTACAAAAAAGAAGGTAAATCTCAGCTTGTTATTGCCATTGGATGTACTGGTGGGCAACATCGTTCTGTCGCATTAGCCAAACGAATCGGAGCAGAACTCAAAGAGAGTTTTGACTATAATGTTTATGTGCATCATAGAGACGCACATGTCGAAAGTGGCGTGAAACATAAAGATGAGAAGAATTAAACTTGTACTTATAGGTGGAGGTACAGGTTTATCCGTTTTAGCACGTGGTTTAAAAGATTATCCTATAGATATTACGACAATTGTTACAGTTGCTGATGATGGGGGTAGTACTGGAAAGATAAGAAGTGAAATGGATATACCTGCTCCAGGCGATATACGAAATGTAATTTCAGCATTAAGTGAAACTGAATCAACATTAGAACAATTATTCCAATATCGATTTAAAGAAAATCAGGTTGAAGGGCATTCTTTAGGTAATTTATTGATTGCTGCACTGACAAACATTAATAATGACTTTGGACATGCAGTTAAAGAATTGAGTAAAATATTAAATATTAGAGGTAGTGTCATCCCTTCAACTAATACGAGTGTAAGATTAAATGCAGTGATGGAAGACGGAGAAATTGTCTATGGCGAATCTAAAATACCTAAAAAGAATAAAAAGATAGAACGCGTATTTTTAGAACCAGAAGATGTAAAACCAATGGAAGAAGCTGTAGAAGCTATTGAAGAAGCGGATTTAATTGTATTGGGGCCAGGCTCTTTATATACGAGTGTTATATCTAATCTTTGCGTTAAAGGTATCTCTGAATCATTACTTAAAGTTGATGTACCTAAACTATATGTATCGAACGTTATGACCCAACCTGGAGAAACGAATCATTATACAACACTCGACCACGTTAAAGCGATACATGACCACATAGGAAGTCATTGTATTAACTATGCCATTTGTAGTACGCAACCGTTTCATGGTGATGTAGTCGAACGTTATAGAAAAGATAACGCTGAGCCTGTGCAATGTGATATAGCTGAAATGGAAGCTCAAGGTATTAAAGTGTTTACACATCCAAACATGGTTGAAGTTTCCACTGAAAATTATGTGCGACATAATACTGAAGTTCTTTCTAAGATGATCTATGAAATTGCTATGCAGGAAACAGAAACAATAGAATTTACTCGTGACAAAGAAAATGATGAAAAGTATTAGGTGAGACTATAAAGATAAGAAGGGACTGATTGTAATGAGCTTTGCATCCGATATGAAGAATGAACTAACAAGAATAGAAGTAGATGAAGAGAATGCAAAAGCAGAGCTCAGTGCCCTTATTCGAATGAATGGTGCACTCAGTCTATCCAATCAACAATTTGTTATCAATGTACAAACTGAAAATGCTACGACAGCTAGACGTATCTATTCACTAATCAAAAAAGTATTTAATGTTGAAGTGGAGTTACTAGTAAGAAAAAAAATGAAGCTTAAAAAAAATAATATATATATTTGTCGCATTAAAGCACGAGCAAGAGAAATTTTAGATGAATTAGGTATATTAAAAAATGGCGTTTTCACGCATGAAATTGACCAAGGTATGATTTATGAAGATGAAATGAAAAGAAGTTATTTGAGAGGGGCTTTTCTTGCTGGCGGTTCAGTTAATAATCCAGAAACATCTTCTTACCATCTAGAAATCTTCTCATTGTATGAAGATCATTCTGAAGGTATCACACAATTGATGAATGAATATGAATTAAACGCCAAGCACCTTGAACGTAAAAAAGGAAGTATCGCATATCTAAAAGAAGCGGAAAAAATATCAGACTTTCTTAGTTTAATTGGTGGTTTCCAGGCATTGTTGAAATTCGAAGATGTGCGCATCGTACGTGATATGAGGAATTCTGTAAATAGGCTTGTTAATTGTGAAACGGCAAATTTAAATAAAACAGTAAGTGCTGCAATGAAGCACGTTGAAAGTATTCATCTCATTGATAAAGAAATAGGATTAGACAATTTACCTGATAGATTACGTGAAATCGCAAAATTAAGAATAGAACATCAGGAAGTTTCATTAAAAGAATTAGGTGAAATGATGTCTACTGGAAAAATATCTAAATCTGGTGTAAACCATCGTCTGCGTAAATTAAATGAAATGGCTGACAAGATACGAAGTGGAGAATCAATAGAGTTGTAAATTAGCACTGCAATCGCGTAATTTACTAGATTTGAATTTTTTCTATATAAATAAATCATATTTGGTCATTTTTTAAATAATTATGCTAATATATTATAAAAGTAATCATTTCAATTACTGACACCTTGTATAGGTGTCTTTTTTATATCATTAAAAAATTGAGTCTAAAGTCGAATCATGTCGTAGTTTAATTAAATAGTTTAGACAATAAGGAGGGCATACATGTTAAATTTTATTAATAAGCATTATAGAAATATTTTATTTTGTTTCATCGGTACATTAATTAACGCAATAGGGGTGAATTGCTTTTTACTTGGTTCTAACCTTGGAGATGGTGGGACTGTTGGCATATCACTTTCTTTACTGTATGCCTTTGGTTTATCCCCTGCATGGACCTCTCTAATTATAAATACGATTGTTGTGTTGATTGGTTGGAAATTTTTAAGTAAAACGGTTGCTGTTTATACGGTTATCTCAAATACTGCGTTGTCTTTCTTTTTACATTTAACTGAAAATATTAATCTCGGCATCGATAATTTTGTTATTAATTCGGTTTTTGGTGGCGCGATTATCGGTATTGGTGCTGGTTTGGTTATATCAACAGGTAGTACACTTGGTGGGACATCTGTAATTGCTAAAATAGTAAATAAGTATTCAGAGATTAAAACATCACAAGGTATTTTTATCCTTGATGCATTGGTGGTACTTTCTTTTTTAATGGTATTACCGTTAGAAAATGTCTTATTTACAATCATTATGCTATTTGTTACTGAACGAGCAACAGCATTTATAATTGAAGGATTTAACCCTAAAAAGGCAGTTACTATAATTTCAAATAAAAGTGAAGTAATTAGTGATAAGATCAATGCTTTTACAGGTAGAGGCTCAACAATACTTACTGGTAAAGGCGGTTATGGGAAAAATGAAACACATATGCTTTATGTCGTCGTGCCACAGTCACAAGTGACAAGAGTAAAAAAACTTGTAAATGAAGAAGATGAAAATGCCTTTTTAGTCATCCACGACGTACGAGATGTTTTAGGAAGTACTTTTATTAATATGAGTTAATCAATGAAACTGAAGCTATGGTTGCATTGATTGAACAATTGCCAATTGGCAGATTAGCTAAACCAGAAGAAGTGGCATCTGTCGTTCTATGGTTATGCTCCCCATGGGCAAGTGATATGATTGGCCAAGCCATTTCAGTAGACGGTGGCTTTACAATTCAATAAGTATTAAAGTCAGAATGGTATACAAAAAAGGGACGCCAATTATGGCATCCTTTTTTGTATGTATATAATTATAAGTCCCCTCGAAGGGAATCGAACCCCTATCTTAAGAACCGGAATCTTACGTGTTATCCATTACACTACGAGGGGATAAAAAACACATTAATCTAAGTGTACAAATCTAAATGCCTTCGGTCAATAAGAATAATTTAACTTTCATAAAAAAATTGAGCGTTATTTTTTGACCATGTTTGACTTTTGAGTTAAAATAAGTTTATCAATTAGAAATAAGGAGGCAATATTAATGAATTTAATACCTACAGTAATTGAAACAACAAACCGTGGGGAACGTGCCTATGACATTTACTCACGTTTATTAAAAGATCGTATTATTATGTTAGGTTCACAAATCGATGATAATGTAGCAAACTCTATTGTTTCTCAATTATTATTCTTACAAGCACAAGATGCTGAAAAAGATATCTATCTTTACATTAACTCACCAGGTGGTAGTGTAACTGCTGGTTTCGCAATTTATGATACAATCCAACACATCAAACCAGATGTACAAACGATTTGTATTGGTATGGCTGCGTCTATGGGTTCATTCTTACTTGCAGCTGGGGCAAAAGGCAAACGTTTTGCACTTCCAAACGCAGAAGTAATGATTCACCAACCATTAGGTGGCGCACAAGGTCAAGCTACAGAAATTGAAATTGCTGCTAACCACATTCTTAAAACACGTGCTAAATTAAATCAAATTTTAGCAGAACGTACAGGTCAATCAATTGAAAAAATTGAAAAAGATACAGATAGAGATAATTTCTTATCTGCTGAAGAAGCAAAAGAATATGGTTTAGTTGACCAAGTAATGGTTCCTGAATCATAGGATTACCAATTGTAAGGTTATTGACAAGAGGCATATAGAATTGTGTAGCTTGTTTTATCGGTCTCGGGACATAAGTAGATGTTCCGGGCTTTTTTATGTGCCTTTTAATAATAAGTTATGAATTCAATCACTGAAATATTGATATGAATCAAATTAAAACAAAAAATATCGTAAATGAAAAACCAACCAAATGCACGGACAGCACTTGACTGGTTTTTATTGAAAAGTATATTAAGAATCTTGAAATGTATTACTTTTGGAACTATTTTTGCCGTTAAAGAAAAGTTTTAGTGCAAACGCAGTAACAAAGATTCCAAAAACGATTAAAAAGGATGAAACGACAAGCATCGGAGTGGATTTCTCAAATGCAAATCCACCGTTTAATAACAGCAGTAAACCAGAGATTAAAAGTAATACATGTGTTAAACGATCATGTTTCATTTTTTAAATTCAGTCCTAATCCATTAATGTACTAAATCTTCTAAAGCGATTTTTAAATCTGGATATTTAAATTTAAAGTCAATTGCCTGTAATTTGTTAGGAATAACCTTTTGAGTATCAAGTATAACTGTAGACATCTGACCTAAGATAATTCGTAATGCTAAAGATGGGACCCATGTATAATGAGGGCGATGTGATGCGCGCGCAAGCGTGTAGCCAAATAAATTTTGGTGTTCAACGATTGGCGCAGTAAAATTAAATACGCCTTGTGCTTCTTCAGTGTTGATAGTATGAAGAATTGCTCTAGTTAAATCGTCAATGTGTATCCAAGAATACCACTGTCTTCCTGAACCAATTTTACCACCAACATAGAATTCATAGGGTAGTTTCATCATGGGTAAGGCACCACCTTCATTAGATAGTACCATACCAAATCTACCTATAACTACACGTGTACCTAATGATTCGAATTGACGAGCAAGACGTTCCCATTGATAGACTACTTCTGATAAGAAATCAAAGGGTAATGTTTTGTATAATTCAGTATATGTGCGATATAAATCGGGTTTGTAATAACCGACAGCACTTGCGTTGAAGAATACTGAGGGTTTCTGTTCACGCCCTTCAAACAATTCAAATAAGGCTTGCGTTGATTGTAAGCGGCTCACCATAATCTTTTGTTTATAACTTTTAGTCCAACGCTTATTTAAACTTGCACCCGCAAGATTGATAACGATATCTATGTCAGGTACTTGTGCTTCCCAATCAGGTTTTGACCAATTTACATAAGTGATTTTGGGATGTGATGTTGTTTTGTCTTGTCTTGTTAAAATTGTAATATGTGAGTCACTTTGGACAATGGCTTCTACTAATTGCGTACCAACCATGCCTGTGCCACCTGTAATTAAATAGTTTTTCATTTTATCACCTCATAAATAGTAATGCCTAATGTTGCAATGGTTTTAAGCGAAACAATCGCATCGCATTTGAAGGTCATAATTTTTTCAAAGATTGTTCAAGAATATGTCATTTACTTACCTTAAGAAGTATTTAAAATAAAGGAGGTTCGATTTATAATAAAAGTACCTTCGATATTAATTAATCATCTCTTAATTATTTCGAGTATACCCCATAATATACTAACGAAGGTAAAATTTTGACTCCCTTTAGTAGTGAGGCTGGGACATAACTATGTGTCTCAGCCTTAAATGCGTTATTGCCAGAGGTTAATTAGGTATCTATAATTATCTTTCATTGCCAATTACTTGTTGGTATAGAGTTATAATGGGATTACAAAAGCGCCTAGCAGAAGCTTCTGTTGATTGTCCCTGGCTATAAATTTATGTTAACGCAATTTGCAGCATGTAACTATCTTTTTACTTGTTATCCCACTTAAAAAAGGGAGTAAGTTAGCAGTTTACACTTGTAGCTACAGAAATAATAAAATAAAGCCCAAAAGACTAATTAATATTAAAGTAATAAAGATTATGAATGCAACTCGTGATTTCGAATGTACTTCGGTATTATGATTTTCGTTTTCAAGCATAATTTGTCTAAGACCGTGATTGCTATTCCTTGAGTGTTGATCTAAGTCATCAAATAGTTCATGTTTTTTCAATTTAGAACACATCCTGTTATGATAATAGATATAAGGTAATCTTTTTTAAATTACTTTCACAAAAGTATTGAAAGTGTAGATAAAATTAGATTAATATTAAAGCAAATCATAAAATTTTATCATACATATGTATTTTACTATATATATGACTTTAAGATAACAACTAGATTAAAAAATTAGTTAATAAGTTTAATTAGCATATGAAATAGTGTAAAATATATATTTGATATTGAAAGCATACACGGTTTTTAAAAATGTATGATATAAATTGAAGTGAGGGGAGCATATGCCAAAGCATAATCAAAATAATAACTTTGATGACCAAGATAATAAGAAAATGAGTGGTTTTGCGAAAATAGTTAGTGGAGTAATTGTATTACTATTAGTAGGCGGACTCATATTTGCCATTTTTGCATTTGTAGATCATTCCAATAAAGCTAACGAACGTTTAGCAGATCAGAAACAAGAAGAAAAAGAGAAACAAAAAGAGAAAACAAAAGAAGAAAAAGAGAAGAAAAAGAAAGATAAATCTACTGAAGAATCTCAACAGACACAACAAACGCAACAGACACAACAAACACAGCAGACGCAGCAAGCTCCTCAAACGCAACAAACACAACAGACACAACAAAGAACTAGACAACCTGCTACTACTGAACGTACAACTGAAGAAAAGAAAACACCAGAAAAAACAAAAGAAGCAACAACTGAGGAAAGAACCACGGAAGAAAGAACTACTGAAGAGCGCACAACAGAAGAAAAAACCACAGAAGAAAAAACACCTGAGCCTTCTACAGAAGAAAGAACAAGAGAACCATCCACTGAGCAAAAAACATCAGAGCCTACAACTGAGCAAAGAACAAGCCAAAGAAGTGCACAAAATAGTTCACAAAGCAGTACACAAGAGAGATCATCACAAAATAATACTTCAAATCGAAGCGCACAAACATCTGAGGAAGACTAAAGTACAGTTGTATAAGGATGCGTCAATGCATTTGTTAATGTTGAAAAGCCGGACTGATTATTTATCAGCCCGGCTTTATTTATATAAAAAGCATTTCACAAATTAAGATTCAGTAGAATTAGTTAGAAATAACCGTTCCTAATGTCACCTCTGTCACATAACCGCTTTGGATATCAAATTTGATATTGTTACCATTTAAAGTATAGTAAATAGATTGACCTTTACCTGTATTAACAACTTTACCTTCGCCCCATACTTTAGTCAGTTGTTTTTGAGAAATATGGTTTTTCTTAACTGGGAATGTAGTTTGGATTGCTTTGTTAGTAGCAAACTTCATCATTTTTTGGTCATGTACTTTAACTTCTTTTGAATATTTTTGATAACTTAAAGCACTTTGAGTATCGGCATAAATATGATAGCCATTGATTTTTACGTTATTGTGTTTTACAGCATTTTTAAAATTGGAATCTAATATAAAGTTACCGTTATGGCCAGTCATACCAGTATAATTGTACCATGGTTTTACCGCCGCCTCTGCAACGTTACTTTGTGATGCAAATTGTGTTGCTGTAGTGCCTAGTAATGTGCTTAATGCGATACCACCAGCTAAAATAACTTTTGTGAATTTTTTCATTTTTTAAAGCTCCTTTTAATATTTTTGTAATTATGTTGTTTGCAACCTTATTGTTATAAACATATTACTATAAGATTACAAATATTACAATAATATTACGGAAGTTTTTAAGTAAATAGTAAAATTTTGCCTAAGAGCGGAGATGATTCAAAGAAGTTTAGTTATTATGAGAGCATAAAATATAAACTGTCGCATAGCTTAAGTCACTATACAACAGTAAAGAATATATAAGCATGATAATGAACTGAGAAGTTATAATATAGATAGAAACATTATATTAATAAAAGGTAGATTCTATGAGAAGACTATTGTAATAAGGAATCAATAGTATGGTAGATGAACAATGAAATATGACTTGTAATTATCATTTTTGAAAATATAATTTTAAAATAAAAAACTGAGTAAGTAAGACACTAATGAAAATATAATAATTAAAGTAAAACAACCGCCAAAACATCCTAAAGGACCACAACCACAGCCGAAATGTTTTGTGTAATGTAAAGATTGGCGTTGATGGTTTGTAGGAATGTCTTGATTTTTTTTATTAAAGTAATCCTTATCCTTATAACGTTGATCATCTGGGTCAATAACTTCTGGATTATTATTGTTAGACATGCGTTTCTCTCCTCGATTGGTTTAATATATATTCATTTTAAAGATTTAATACATAGTATTCAATTAGAGTTGCTCGGTGTAGTGGTCGGGGTTGAACAAAATATGACCAACTCAATTATCCATTTATTTAAGGAATAATGATTAACAAATTATATAGCGGGTAAATTGTTACTGTACGCAGATAAAAAATGTATGATTTTAATAGTGGATTTAGCTAATGAAATATAAGCTATTTTTGCTTGCAATTTCAAAACGATAGTAGTATTATTGCAAATATAAGAGGTTATATTTTTTTGTCCCACTAGGGACGGGAAAAGTCAATCTATGGTTAGAACTTGACCCTTTATAAAGAAACGGAGGAGGATAGTAGTGAAGGATTTGATAAAAGTTCAACAAAAGCTTGTGCCAGAAATTGTTGAAAAAATGTATCGTCGTTTCTCGATTCTCACTACTATTTCAAAGCATCAACCCGTAGGTAGACGTAGTTTAAGTGAATATATGGATTTGACTGAACGTGTGCTTCGTTCTGAAACAGACACCCTAAAGAAACAGGATTTAATTAAAGTTAAACCCACAGGTATGGAAATAACAGAAGCAGGTGCGGCAACCGTCAGACAATTAAATGGTTATTTTAATGTATATTCTGATGACCATCATCTTGCCCAAGTTATTAAAGAACAGTATGGAATCAAAGAAGTCTATGTCATACCGGGAGATTCAGACGCTGATCAAACGGTGAAGATTGAATTATCCCGTCAGGCAGGACAACTCGTTGAGGATGTTCTTTATGAAAATGCAATTGTCGCAGTAACAGGTGGCTCAACAATGGCCTATGTTAGTGAAGCGATGCATCAGCAACCATACAATGCGTTTTTCGTTCCTGCGAGGGGCGGACTTGGTGAAAATGTTGTTTATCAAGCAAACACTATTGCAGCTAGCATGGCACAGCAGACAAATGGTGATTACACAACATTATATGTACCAGACAACGTAAGTGAAACGACATATAATACACTTATGTTAGAACCATCCGTAATCCAGACGCTAGAAAAAATCAAGCAATCCAATATTACGATCCATGGCATTGGTGATGCGCTGAAGATGGCGCGAAGACGTCAATCACCTAATGAAGTTATAGAAAAACTTCAACATCACAATGCCTCGGGAGAAGCATTTGGATATTATTTCGATGATCAAGGTGAGATCGTGCACAAAGTGAAAACGATAGGACTTCAGTTAGAAGATCTTGAATCGAAAAAGTTTATTTTTGCTGTAGCAGGGGGTAAATCAAAAGGAGAAGCAATTAAAGCTTATCTTTCAATTGCTCCTAAAAACACTGTTTTAATTACAGATGAAGGTGCAGCAAAAGCAATCGCAAACAACAGTAATAAAAAGTGATAACACTTTTTAAATATCATTTATTAAAGGAGGCCATTATAATGGCAGTAAAAGTAGCAATTAATGGTTTTGGTAGAATTGGTCGTTTAGCATTCAGAAGAATTCAAAACGTTGATGGAATTGACGTAGTAGCAGTAAATGACTTAACAGATGACGAAATGTTAGCACATTTATTAAAATATGATACTATGCAAGGACGCTTCACAGGAGAAGTTGAAGTAGAAAATGACGGTTTCCGTGTAAACGGACAAGAAGTTAAATCATTCTCTGAGCCAGACCCAAGTAAATTACCTTGGAAAGATTTAGACATCGATGTTGTATTAGAATGTACTGGTTTCTTCGCTGATAAAGAAAAAGCAGAAGCTCACATTAATGCAGGTGCTAAAAAAGTATTAATTTCAGCTCCAGCTACTGGTGATTTAAAAACAATCGTTTATAACACAAACCACCAAGAGTTAGACGGTAAAGAAACAGTTGTTTCAGGTGCTTCATGTACAACTAACTCATTAGCTCCAGTTGCTAAAGTATTAAACGATGATTTTGGTTTAGTAGAAGGTTTCATGACTACAATCCATGCATACACTGGTGACCAAAATACACAAGATGCGCCACACGCTAAAGGCGACAAACGTCGTGCTCGTGCAGCTGCTGAAAACATTATTCCTAACTCAACTGGTGCTGCTAAAGCAATTGGCCTAGTTATTCCTGAAATTGATGGTAAATTAGACGGTGGAGCGCAACGTGTTCCTGTAGCTACTGGTTCATTAACAGAATTAACAGTTGTATTAGAGAAAAATGTAAGTGTTGAAGACGTTAACGCTGCAATGAAGAATGCTTCAAATGAATCATTCGGTTACACTGAAGACGAAATCGTTTCTTCTGATGTAGTTGGTATGACTTACGGTTCATTATTCGATGCAACACAAACACGTGTTATGACAGTTGGCGATCGCCAATTAGTTAAAGTAGCAGCTTGGTACGATAACGAAATGTCTTACACTTCACAATTAGTTCGTACATTAGAACACTTAGCAACTCAAGCTAAATAATTCGATCTAAAATTGATTTAGCAAGCGCATTGTGCTGTTAAATTTAAACAATATGCTTAGGAGTAAGCGGGGAGCACAACGCTTCTCCGCTTATTTTAATTTATTGTTCCATTCAGAGGAGGAAGCTTACATGGCTAAAAAAATTGTAACTGACTTAGAATTAAAAGGTAAAACTGTACTTGTTCGTGCTGATTTTAACGTACCAATGAAAGATGGAGAAATTACTGATGATAATCGTATCGTCCAAGCGTTACCAACAATTCAATATATTATTGAACAAGGTGGCAAAATTGTATTATTCTCTCATTTAGGTAAAGTGAAAGAAGAAAGCGACAAAGCAGAATTAACTTTAAAACCAGTAGCTGATGCGTTAACGGAAAAATTAGGTAAAACAGTTACTTTTGTACCTGAAACACGTGGTGAAACATTAGAACAATCTGTTAAAGGCCTTAATGAAGGTGACGTATTATTAGTCGAAAATACTCGTTTTGAAGATGTAGATGGTAAAAAAGAATCTAAAAACGATCCTGAATTAGGTAAATACTGGGCTTCACTTGGTGATGTATTCGTAAATGATGCTTTTGGTACAGCACACCGTGAACATGCATCGAATGTAGGTATTGCAGCTAACTTAGAAACAGTAGCAGGATTCTTAATGGAAAAAGAAATCAAATATATTGGTGGCGTAGTTGAAAACCCTGATAAGCCTGTAGTTGCAATTCTTGGTGGCGCAAAAGTTTCTGACAAAATTGGCGTTATTACAAACTTATTGAAAATTGCAGACAAAGTACTTATCGGTGGCGGTATGTCATACACATTCTTTAAAGCACAAGGAAAAGAAATCGGCTTATCTTTATTAGAAAAAGATAAAGTTGACTTTGCTAAAGAATTATTAGACCGTGCTGGCGATCAAATCGTATTACCGGTTGATTGTAAAGTCGCTAAAGAATTTTCAAATGATGCAGAGATTACAGAAGTAACTGTAGACAATATTCCGGCTGATCAAGAAGCGATGGATGTTGGACCAAAAACAGTTGAATTATTCAAAGAGCATTTACAAGGTGCACATACAGTAGTATGGAATGGACCAATGGGTGTATTTGAATTAAGTAATTTTGCTAAAGGTACGATTGGCGTTTGTGAAGCAATCGCTGAATTGAAAGATGCTAATACTATTATTGGTGGTGGCGATTCAGCTGCTGCAGCTATTTCATTAGGTTATGCTGATGACTTTAGCCATATCTCAACTGGTGGCGGCGCATCATTAGAATATCTTGAAGGCAAAGAACTACCTGGCGTAGTTGCAATTGCTAACAAATAATCGCACGACTAGAATCAGCAACCCATGATTATAAAATAGACACTATTTAATCATAATTTACTAATAGGAGTGTAATATAATGAGAAAACCAATTATCGCAGGTAACTGGAAAATGAACAAAACTGTTCAAGAAGCAAAAGATTTTGTAAATAAATTACCAGCATTACCAGATACTAAAGAAGTAGAATCTGTTATTTGTGCACCAACAATTCAACTAGACGCATTAGTAACGTTAGTTAATGAAGGTAAAGCACAAGGCTTACAAATTGGCGCACAAAATGCATATTTCGAAGACAATGGTGCTTTCACTGGCGAAACTTCTCCAGTAGCATTAGCTGACTTAGGTGTTAAATACGTCGTTATCGGTCACTCAGAACGTCGTGAAATCTTCCATGAAACAGATGAAGAAATTAACAAGAAAGCACATGCAATCTTTAACCATGGTATGACTCCAATCATCTGTGTTGGTGAAACTGACGAAGAACGCGAAAGCGGTAAAGCAAATGAAGTTGTTGGAAGCCAAGTTAAGAAAGCAGTAGAAGGTTTATCTGAAGAACAACTACAACAAGTTGTTATCGCATATGAACCAATATGGGCTATCGGTACTGGTAAATCATCTACAGCTAAAGATGCAAACGAAATGTGTGCATTTGTGAGACAAACAGTTTCAGAATTATCTAGCCAAACTGTAGCAGAAGCAACACGTATTCAATATGGTGGTAGTGTTAAACCTAACAACATTGAAGAATACATGGCAGAATCAGACATCGATGGTGCTTTAGTAGGTGGCGCATCACTTAAAGTGGATGATTTTGTACAATTGTTAGAAGGTGCAAAATAATATGACGAAACAACCAACTGCATTAATTATTTTAGATGGTTTTGCAAACAGAGAGAGCGAGCATGGTAATGCTGTAAAACTAGCTAATAAACCTAATTTTGACCGTTATTATAGTAAGTATCCCACAACACAAATCGAAGCAAGTGGTTTAGATGTTGGACTACCAGACGGCCAAATGGGTAATTCAGAAGTTGGGCATATGAATATTGGTGCTGGACGTATTGTTTATCAAAGTTTAACTCGTATCAATAAATCAATTGAAGATGGAGATTTCTTTGAAAATAATGTATTAAACAGTGCTATACAACATGTTAAAGGTAATGATTCAGTACTACATGTCTTTGGTCTATTATCAGACGGAGGCGTACACAGTCATTATCAGCACCTTTTTGCTTTATTAGAATTAGCTAAAAAACAAGGCATTGAAAAAGTTTATGTTCACGCATTTTTAGATGGACGTGACGTTGATCAAAAATCAGCATTAAAATATATAGAAGAAACTGAAGCTAAATTTAATGAACTTGGCATTGGCCAATTTGCTTCTGTATCTGGACGTTATTACGCAATGGATCGTGATAAACGTTGGGATAGAGAAGAAAGAGCATATAATGCTATCCGTAATTTTGGTGGAGAGACGTTTGAATCAGCAAAAGCTGGCGTTGAAGCTAACTATGCTAAAGATTTAACAGATGAATTTGTAGAACCATTTATCATTGAAGACCAAAATGAAGGTGTTAATGATGGCGATGCAGTAATCTTCTATAACTTCCGTCCAGATAGAGCAGGACAACTTTCTGAAGTGTTTACAGATAAAGCATTTGACGGGTTTAAAGTGGAACAAGTCAAAGATTTATTCTATGCAACATTTACAAAATACAATGACAACGTAGATGCTGAAATTGTTTTTGAAAAAGTCGATTTAACTAATACAATCGGTGAAGTTGCACAAGATAATGGTTTGAAACAATTACGTATTGCTGAAACAGAAAAATTCCCACATGTAACTTATTTCATGAGTGGCGGTCGCAATGATGAATTCGAAGGTGAACGTCGTCGTTTAATTGATTCACCTAAAGTCGCAACTTATGACCTTAAACCAGAAATGAGTGCATATGAAGTCAAAGATGCTTTAATCGAAGAGTTAAATAAAGGGGACCTAGATTTAATCTTATTAAACTTTGCGAACCCTGATATGGTTGGACATAGTGGTATGTTAGAACCGACGATTAAAGCAATTGAAGCCGTAGACGAATGTTTAGGTGAAGTTGTTGATAAAATAACTGAAATGGGTGGCCATGCAATTATAACGGCTGACCACGGTAATTCAGATATGGTATTAACTGACGATGATCAACCTATGACTACACATACAACTAATCCAGTTCCAGTCATTGTTACAAAAGATGGTGTGACATTACGTGAAACAGGTCGTCTTGGTGATTTAGCACCAACATTATTAGATTTATTAAATGTAAATCAACCAGAAGATATGACTGGTGAATCATTAATCAATCACTAATTGAATGAATTAAAATTTAGAGTGAAAATGGATGCTATAAATTTAGTATAGAAGCGTTTCTTATTCTGACAATTTGTAGCATCTATAAACAACACAAGAGAATTAAATTACTTTGTATTTATAGTATTTAAAGCTATAATGAAGATGAAATTTAATATTTCTAAACTACTTATTTATAAAGGAGATTATAAACATGCCAATTATTACAGATGTTTACGCTCGCGAAGTCCTAGACTCACGTGGTAACCCAACAGTTGAAGTAGAAGTATTAACAGAGAGCGGCGCTTTTGGTCGTGCATTAGTTCCATCAGGTGCGTCTACTGGTGAACATGAAGCAGTAGAATTACGTGACGGTGATAAATCACGTTACTTAGGTAAAGGCGTTACTAAAGCAGTTGACAATGTTAACGAAATTATCGCACCAGAACTTATCGAAGGTGAATTTTCAGTATTAGAGCAAGTATCAATCGATAAAATGATGATTCAATTAGACGGTACTGAAAACAAAGGTAAATTAGGAGCTAACGCTATTCTTGGTGTTTCTATTGCAGTAGCACGTGCAGCAGCTGATTTACTTGGACAACCACTTTACAAATATTTAGGTGGATTTAACGGTAAACAATTACCTGTACCAATGATGAACATCGTTAATGGTGGTTCTCACTCAGATGCTCCTATCGCATTCCAAGAATTTATGGTATTGCCTGTAGGCGCAGAATCATTTAAAGAATCATTACGTTGGGGAGCTGAAATCTTCCACAACTTAAAATCAATCCTTAAAAACCGTGGTTTAGAAACAGCAGTAGGTGACGAAGGTGGCTTTGCTCCTAAGTTTGAAGGTACTGAAGATGCTGTTGAAACAATCTTAGAAGCAATTAAAGCAGTTGGTTTAGAGCCAGGTAAAGATGTATTCTTAGGCTTCGACTGTGCTTCTTCAGAATTCTTTGAAGACGGCGTTTATAACTATGCTAAATTCGAAGGTGAAAATGGTGCGAAACGTACTGCTGAAGAACAAGTTGACTACTTAGAAGAATTAGTTAACAAATATCCAATCATCACTATTGAAGATGGTATGGATGAAAATGACTGGGACGGCTGGAAAGTATTAACAGATCGTATCGGTGACAAAGTACAATTAGTTGGTGACGATTTATTCGTTACAAACACAGTTAAATTATCTGAAGGTATCGAAAAAGGTATCGGTAACTCAATCTTAATCAAAGTTAACCAAATTGGTACATTAACAGAAACATTTGACGCTATTGAAATGGCTCAAAAAGCTGGTTACACTGCAGTTGTTTCTCACCGTTCAGGTGAAACAGAAGATACTACAATTTCTGACATCGCTGTAGCAACAAATGCTGGCCAAATCAAAACTGGTTCATTATCAAGAACTGACCGTATTGCTAAATACAACCAATTATTACGTATTGAAGATGAATTATACGAAACAGGCAAGTTTGACGGACTTAAATCTTTCTATAACTTATCTAAATAATATAGCTTTAAAATTAAAGAGTTCACGCGCTAACACGCAAGTCATTATGACTTGCGTGTTTTTTTAAAGTCCTACTTGCTCAATTGAAAATTGAGCTTAGTAGGACTTATGCAATAGCAAAGCTATTGTAAACAGCAAAAGTACTTGCTCAATTGAAAATTGAGTTAGTGGGGCTTATGCAATAGCAAAGCTATTGTAAACAGGAAAAATACTTGCTCAATTGAAAATTGAGCTTAGTAGGACTTATGCAATAGCAAAGCTATT
>NZ_RCVN01000069.1 GCF_003697915.1 Staphylococcus pseudoxylosus | reverse complement strand
TTTACTAATTACTTTATAGTTTAATAGCAAGCCACACTAATAGCCATAGCAACGTGAACACTGGGTTAATAACCAATAGCAATAACAACAATGCTATACTTGGACTAATGAACAACATAATAATAAATAAAGATAATATAATCATTTGCTTCTCCCCTTGTCTTATAGCAGTAGTAGGAATCGAACCTACGTTTACCATTAGACTATACTGCTAACTATGACTAACTATCAGTAGCTGGCATCTTATTATAGAGCAGTAGGGAATCGAACCCTACACCACGTTAGTACACCTTATTACTCTAACCAGCTGTCACTTAGTTATGCCTGTGACACTTTAATACACTAGGACTTTCGTTAGCTGATATAACCGTGCACCAG
>NZ_RCVN01000068.1 GCF_003697915.1 Staphylococcus pseudoxylosus | reverse complement strand
AATTAAGCAAGAAAATATTAAACAATCCAGAAAGAAAAGTAATGAAGAAGATGAATTAGAAGAATTGGTAGATTTAGATGTAAATCAATTGTAGTAAAATAGTGGGCATCTTTAGAAAAATTAGATTCTGTTTCTATAAAAATCAGTACATAAATCGGAAAAAGGGGTTGAAATATGAAAAATAAAAAAGAACCAATTGTGTTATACGATGACTCAGGGTCGAGAGAAGATATGGACATTTATCTTCAAAGGATTGAAGAATTGGAAGATCAGAATAGAAAAGTTTCTGGGCTACTGGTAAAACTATGTTTATCTTTGGTAATTTTATTGATAATTAGTATAGTCTTATTTAAGTTTTTAAACGATGAATAATCAAACATAATTC
>NZ_RCVN01000067.1 GCF_003697915.1 Staphylococcus pseudoxylosus | reverse complement strand
CCGATCTTATATTTTCCATATGTTACAGTCAAGTCAATATCAACTAACATTCTATCTTTGAGAAATTTTAATTCATCTTCAATAATGTCTATTTTGTCTGTAGTTGAAATATATGATGTAAAAATAAAATTTGATTTTGTCGTTGCAACATCTTCTCCCATTTTTCCAAAACCAGTTTTGGCAGTTTGAAAAGCAATTTTGCCAATATGCTTTATACTCATTCCATTTTTTACTTCGCCATAGCGTAAAAAAGCACCATTTTTATCATATAAAAAATATTTATAAAGTGTATAATTAGTTGGATTTTTAATATTTAATTCAACAGTACCGCTAATATCAAACTTTACAGTTCTATTCATAGACTCATTAATAACTGTTTCGCCATTATTA
>NZ_RCVN01000066.1 GCF_003697915.1 Staphylococcus pseudoxylosus | reverse complement strand
AATACTTCTCAATGAAGATAAAGAGCAGGTTATCGTCAGCAAGAACCTTACGTTTATATCAGATAATTCTACGGTTACAGATTTAGCTCAAGAAGTAAATAATAAGATTGATGATTTTACAAAATTATTATTGGAAAATATGCCACAAGTAATGCGTAGTGAGTTGAATGACTTACATGCTCAAACTGAATCAAACAAGAGCAATATTGAGCTTAAAGCCAATCAAACAGACTTGAACAACTTACAAGCTGATGTCAGCAGGCAAGGGATTGCAATTTCAACAAAAGCTGAACAATCAGATTTATTAATCACAAATCAAAATGTAACAACTGCTCAAGAAACAGCAAAACAAGCTGAAAGTGAAGCCAAAAATGCAATGGCAAAGGCTACCGAAGCAC
>NZ_RCVN01000065.1 GCF_003697915.1 Staphylococcus pseudoxylosus | reverse complement strand
GTTTTGTTGTATAACTCATCTATTTTCTCCGTTTATTTTATATTTATCAAATCTTAGATATTATTTGAACCAAGATAAATCAATTTCATTAGCTAAATCAGCAATTTCTTTCAAGGCTTCTTCGTCTGTCATGCTTTTTAAATCACATTCTTTAAGTTTGCGTTCGATTTCATTAGCTGTTACAATCGCTTCTTCTAATGATTGAGTTCTAATAATATTTTTAGAAACTTGTTCTTGTTTAAGACGAAGTTTTTCTATTTCATCCGTTGTTTTGGGTTGTTCGTTATTTAATTTTTCTCTTATAGCGTCATCTTTTTTGCCATAAGTTTTTCTATAAATGATTTTTTCATATTCATCAGATGCCATTTTATTTGTTTTTGTGTTAAAGTTTTTCATATTAGA
>NZ_RCVN01000064.1 GCF_003697915.1 Staphylococcus pseudoxylosus | reverse complement strand
TTTCCGAACAATATTTTTATTCTTGACAAGTCTAAAATAAAAGTATATAATTAATTTATCATCAAGAAAGGAGGTAAAAAAATGGCTAGACCTAAACAAGAATTTTGTTCTAATTGTAACGGAGAAAACCCAAAATGTAAATATAAAGAGTCTGGTCGTAAATGTCGTGTTGGTAAAGCTAAAGGCAAAGCTAAAGGTAAGGCAATTTCAAAAGAAACAATAGAAAAAAGAGACAATTATGATTCGCTTCTGGGAGACTTTCAAACAGATTACTTGAATTTTATGTATGATAGAGCATTTAAATACTCAATAAACAAAGAAACAAATAAAGTTGAGTATGAACAAAAGTTTCATACAGTTTATTCTTTCGAAAGATATTTAAACAACATTAATCAAAAATCAC
>NZ_RCVN01000063.1 GCF_003697915.1 Staphylococcus pseudoxylosus | reverse complement strand
AAAAGAGTTTAAATATCCTTTTTTGTTGTTCATCAATTTAACATTGTATTTTTCATTTGTATCTCCTTAATTTCTATAAGACTATAATATCAAAAAAAGTTCACACTGTCAAGCATAAACTTTATTTTCAATTATTCTTCGCCTTTCCATTGTTTGAAATCATCAGCTATATCTTGTGCAAAGCTCATAATGTCGTCAGCAGTGTATTCTGTAAGCTTATTCTCGTTACTTAAGTTAGCAAGTTCTCCTGCATAGTCTAAAGCCTTGTTACGGTCTTTGTCGTAGCTTTCACCCTCTTTCTTGCCAGCTCTCACTAGATACTTTAATACCTGCATTGTATACCAGCCTGCAAGCTCTTCATAGTTAAAATGATGTTTAAAGTATTCGTTAAGTTCCATACCGTATTCATTGGCATAGTGCTTATTTGTACCATAATTCATTAGATGTTACCCCCAATCCATGA
>NZ_RCVN01000062.1 GCF_003697915.1 Staphylococcus pseudoxylosus | reverse complement strand
TGGTGGTTATCCTTATGGCGGTAGAAAATTTAGATTGTTAGAGCTATCAATTACTGATAACCCAGTTTTAGATAAAGCGGAAATAATTTCAAGAAAGGTTAAAAATGACAATTAAAAACTTCACGTTTTTCAGTCCAAATGGTACAGAGTTTCCAGTCGGTTCTAATAATGACGGAAAACTATACATGATGTTGACTGGAATGGGCTATAGAACAATTAGGCGCAAAGATTGGAAAAGTCCATTAAATACAGCCCTTAACGTGCAATATGTTAACACATCAATCGTTGCAGGCGGGAGGTATTTTGAACTATTGAATGAAACTGTTGCCTTAAAAGGTAATGCAGTTAATTATATCCATGCAAATATTGACTTAACGCAAACAGCAAACCCTGTTACTTTATCGGCTGAAACTTCAAATAATAGCAATAATGTCGATTTAAATAATAGTTCTGGAGTTCTAAAAGTTTTGATTGACATCAGGACAACTGACGGAACAGGTGTAGTTTCAAGCG
>NZ_RCVN01000061.1 GCF_003697915.1 Staphylococcus pseudoxylosus | reverse complement strand
ATAGTGTTGGTAGTGCTTCAAAAGATATTAACAAGACATACTTTTCAACTCAAAAAATGACATTAAATAAGGGTTCTATTTTAAAATATACTAACTCAAAATATTTAAGATTAGAATTAGTTAAATTTAATAGCAATACTTTGAAATGTGAGAGTGTTACTGTTACAAACGAAAAAAATATAAACGCAAATGGAATATATGCTATTCAAGGGTATGTTAGATTAAAACCTCTTACACAATCTGATATTGACATGATATTAGCAGACATGCAAGTTTTAAATTACACTTCATCCACTAACAACGTACCGAGTAATTTAGATAGTTTTCAAAAAATGGTAAATTATACCCCGTCAGTAAGTAATGACACTGTTACAACAACTACTACTGCGTTTGATTATTACAAATATCCAGTTACACCTATTTGGGGACATGAATATTTAGAGCATTGGTATGAGAAAATTTATGACGGTGTAAATAATATATCAATAGCATTAGACGGAGATAGTATAACTGCTGG
>NZ_RCVN01000060.1 GCF_003697915.1 Staphylococcus pseudoxylosus | reverse complement strand
ACACAATGCACTTACTTTCTGCCACTTCTAGTCAAATTGCGGTTAAGCGTAAAACAAAAGCCACTAAGGTGGCAATTATTTTTTTAATATAATTTATTTATTTTTCCCTAAATCAAAATGTATTGCTGGCTGACTATTCCATAGTTCTAATGTTTCCTTGTCTACTTCTGGTTGATTCATGTATTCTCTGTTCATTCTAGCTCTTGTATTAACTACTTTAATTTTAATACGTTTCTTGTATTCCTGTTGTCGTAAGTACATCAGATATTTATCTCTAGCCATAGTTACCTCCTATAAATAGTATAACACAAAATGCCTACAAAGTCAATCATAGCTTACATAACAGAGGATAAACCAAACCTGAAAAGTGCATTTGATATAATATATATATCAAGTTGAGAGAGGAAAGCAAATGACAGAGGAACAGCTACTATTTAAGCAAGAGACATTGTCAGAAGTTGACTTTAACGAGTTCTTACTTAACGCTGTTGAATGTGGTTTGATTAATCTTGATACAGCTTTAATTTTTAAGGGAGAATAAAGAAATGAGATTG
>NZ_RCVN01000005.1 GCF_003697915.1 Staphylococcus pseudoxylosus | reverse complement strand
ACAACGGTATAACCATACTGCACCATACGCATAGCGTATGGTTTTTTTATAAAATTAAAAACACTGATTCTTCCCTTTAAAAGACAGAATCAGTGTTTAATGTTTTTATACTATAAACTTATTTAATTAACGTAATTACTATTTTGTATGTTGACAATTTTCATCAAAAAACTTACCGCTTCTAATATCTTCTAACATACCTTCATATGGTGCGACATTAACAACCGTTTCATTATTTTGTCCTGCGTTACCAATATATGAAATCTTCGCAAATTCAGGTACGACTAATTTAGGATAAGTATCGTATTTTTCACGAGATGCTTCCATTAAATCAATATGATCATTTTGGTAAGTCACTGTAATTTCTGGATGCTCTTCAACCCATTTAGGGAAGAAAATGGTACCGTGCATAATCTGATTATTAGGTAAAAAATCTAATGCTACATCTGTACCTGTTGGTTCAGTCCAAGTTATTTTAAAAACACCCTCAGTTAATTTCACGATATTAGCCTCTTGATCTCTAACCCATCTACCAGCTACCATACCGCCATGTATACGATAATCAATCGTATGCTCATTTTTTACATACATCTCATATTCCCAACCATTATCATAAGTATAAATAAGATGTGTCCCTAAAAAATCTTCTAATGTTTCAAAATTATTAGTCATAAAAAGCTCCTTCCAAACATGTAATTAATTACATGTTTTTGATTACATATAAATGCTATACTTTATTCGATAAAACGTCAAGGAGGATGTTATGGCACAAAAAAACATATTACAATATGTATTACTAGGCCTTTTGAAAAATGAACGTATGTCTGGTTACGATATAAAAAAAGCTTTTGAACGTGATATTGGAGAATTTTGGCAAGCAAATCACAGTCAAATTTATCCTGAATTAAAAAAATTGCACGATCGTCTTTTAATTGATAAAACGATTGAAATAACAGGAGAAAAATTAGAAAAAAAGATATATGCTATTACTGATACAGGACGACAACTATTGAATGAATGGCTAGTTTCTCCAACGCCTGAGTTGTCAGTTCACAAAAATGAATTCAATTTAAAATTGTATTTTATCAATGATAAAAATGATCCTATATTGTCAGTAATGTTCGACGAGCAAATTCATTTACACGAATTAAAGTTAGCACATTTAAAAGAAAGACGTACGGCATTATTTAGCAACAAAGCATCTCAAGAACAACATTATGGGCATTATCTAGTATTAGATTATGCTATTGAAAGAGAGACACATCATATCAATTGGTTAAAATCTTGTCACCAAAATTTTAAGCATTAAAAAAAGCGTCTTTCTAAACAGTAACACTGTTAAGAAAGGCGCTTTTGATTTTTCAAGTTAACATAAAATCAAACTTTTCTATAACGTTTAAGCCCGATAATATTTAAAATGGTAAACACAATAATAAAGACGAATAATATACAAATATCAAACCAAATATATTCAAGCCCTTGTCCTTTTATCATAATGTGCGTCAATGCATCACCTGCATATCTTAAGGGAAATAGATAACCTATGAAACTTACCCAATTAGCAATATTTTCTAAAGGAATAATACCTGAGAAAAAGATTTGAGGAATTGCTACAATAGGTATAAACTGAATCATTTGGAACTCAGAATTAGCAAAAGTTGAAACAAATATTCCCATAGCCAATGCGGCCAATGCGATTAAAATATTAACCAATAATACCCACCATATACTACCTGCAAGTTCTATATTCAAGATAATAATCGCATAAAACACGATGAGTAACGTTTGTAATATAGCAAACAAACCATAACCAGCTAAATAGCCAAACACAATCTCACTTCTTTTAATCGACGTTGCTAATAAACGTTCAAGTGTACCTTTAGTACGTTCTCTAAGTAATCCAATACCAGAGATTAAAAATACGAAAAGGAAAACAAAGAAACCAATTAAAATTGGGAACATTTTATCAAAGTACGTACTATCCTCATCACCATATAGATAATGATGATCCAACTCCACATCCTCTGAGGCTTGCTTATTTCCTTGTTGCATATTACCTGGAATTTTTTCTACAATTTTCATCATATCTTGCATTTTATTTTTCTGAAGTGCATTAGCAAGTAATTGTTTCGTAGCATCAGTTTTACTAGGGTCTTCATTAGCATATGTTACTTCTATTTTAGACCCATCTTTCGTAATATAACTATCTAGCTCTGAATCTACCATCGTATTTTTTACAGAATCTGATGAATCAACCTTCTCTATATCCACTTTATCTGAAGGTAATTCATTTACAATTTTGTTAGGCACATGATCAGTAATACCAATTTTTAAATTTGTCTCTGAATTTGTATCAAAAACGAAATATAGCAATGTTAATACTAAAATCGGTGCGAACAACATTAAAGCCAATGTTCTTTTATCTCTCAATAATTCCTTAACAACTCTTATAAAAACGGCTTTAAATCTCATGATTTTACCTCCGTTTCAGCCTTTATAAATACTTCCTCTATAGAATCTACACCGAATTTTTCTTTCAGTTCTTTTGGTGTTCCCATAGTGAATAAACGGCCTTCCATAATCAATCCAATGTAATCACAGCGTTCCGCTTCTCCCATGACGTGCGTTGTCACAATCACTGATTTATTTTCCTCTGTGAGCAGGTTAAGTTGTTTCCATATATCTTTTCTAAGGCTCGGATCAATACCCACTGTTGGCTCATCTAATATAATTAAATTAGGATTTGACAGTAACGTAATCGCTAAAGACAATCTGCGCTTCATACCACCTGAAAATGTATTCACAATTTGATGTAATTCATTCTCTAAATTAACTAGCTTCATATTCTTATCAATCGCTTGTTTTAGCTTATCACCGTCTAAACCCATCAAATTACCGAAGAACACTAAATTTTCTCGAGCAGTTAACGATTCATATAGCGCGTCACTTTGCCCCATATAACCAATTTCATTAAGAATTTTACGGTCGGGTATACTAGTATCGAATATTTGAGCATGACCTTCATCCAATTTCTCCATACCCATAAGACACTTAATCGTTGTCGTTTTACCCGAACCACTTGGACCAATTAACCCTAAAATCTTTCCAAATGGTAATTCAATATCAATATGATCTAAAACTTTCTTTTTGTCATAATATTTTGTCGCGCATGTTAGTTTAGCTGCAACTTCAGACATGTTTAGCCCCCTTATTAGACATAGTGTCAATTATCGTTCATAATGCGATTATATACCTATAAAATATAAAAACAATAAAAAGGTTATCGTTACTGAACACATTAAAAAAATATGTCTAATAATATTAGGAGTGAAACGAATGACTGAAGAATTATTTACCGATGCCCGCATATTGAAGACGAAAAAAAACACCCGAAAAGCTTTAATAACGCTCTTAAAAACGAAAAGATTCGATGATATCTCGGTAAAAGATATCTGTAATGAAGCTAATGTAAGTAGAGGAACTTTTTATTTACATTACAAAGATAAATATGATTTAGTACATCAATATCAGCAAGAAATTATAAAAACTGGCAGTAAGAAAGTTCATAAATTTTTAAACTCAGACCGTCATTTATTTTTTTATCCCATGCTTAATTTTTGGAATAATGAAGCCGAACTTTTATTATTGCTCATCTCTAAAAGTGGTTCTACTGAAATCCAAAACCAAGTAAAATCAATGTTGCAAAAAAATGCAGAAAAAAATATTCTGCCTTCAGTAAAAACGATTAATTTAAGCGAAAGGGAACAACATTATTTTGTAATTTTTTTGAGCAACGCAATTTTTGGTATAATTCAAGACTGGGTAGATAACGGAAAACCAGAAACTACAGAGGAATTATCAACTATTATTAATAAGATTACCCCCGATTCGCTGTTGGGCTAAAATTTTCCGCCATCTTTCTTATTGCTATGTAAATCTTTATTTAATAAAATCATCGTGTCCAATCACGCTTATTGCATACGCATCATATGTTCACTAATAACAATGTTAAAAATTCTCCCACCACGTTTCACAAAAACAAAAAGAGGTAATGGAATCAATTTTTTGAAAATATGCTTTTATTGTACTCTCCTTTTTTTCACTTCATGTATCTCAACCTTATTCACAATAAATCCAGCTGCATAACTTACCATCATGCCACAATTCTAACAAAAGTGCTACACAACATTAAAAAAATTTACAAAGAATTAAAATTTGTATACTATGCTTAAAATTCCTATAAAAAAACTATTATTACACTTAGGCATAAAAAACTTTTAGTTAGGCATTTTTACGCAATTAATTAAGAAAACAATCTATATTGCATTTAACAAATTAAAGCAAATGTTTTAATTTTAAATTTCTAAAAAAGGAGTGTTTCACATGGAAGGAATCGTAGAAGCAATTGGCAACGCAGTAAATGCAGGTTTAGCACATGACTGGGCTACAATGGGCGTAAGCATCGCAGAGGTTTTAGGTAAAGGTGTAGACTTCATTTTAGGTTTCTTTAAATAAACATATGCATTAAAAAAGGCCTTTTCTAGAAACCCTTCTTAATTGAGGGGTTTCATAGAAAAGGTCTTTTAATATTTACCGCATTGTTTTCTACTTAAATTATTATATATTTTCCACTTGCACATTAACCTGATTAGAATTATGTGACTCTCCAATTGCTTCAATTTCTTCCAGTGTACGACCTCTTGATTCAGGAACAAATTTTTTCACAAATAATACACCAAGTATACAGATGACACCAAAGATTGCAAAAACAATTTGTTGTGAAAAGTATGCAGTCATAATTGGGAATAGAAGCCCAACTAAGAAAGAACCAATCCAATTTAATGATGATGCGCTACCCGAAGCAAAACCTCTAATTGCTAACGGGAATATTTCACCGACAATAACCCAAGTAAGTGGTGCCCATGTAAAGGAATAGAAGGCAACATAAATACTTAAAAAGATTACTATCAATATCGGATTCGCATTGGGTAAAAACATATGAATAATAGCAGGCAATATAAACGATAAGCCCATTACGGTACCACCTAGCATAAGTAATGTTCTTCTGTTAAACTTATCCGCTATCCAAATAAAGAGTAATGAGCCTAATACAAGTATAACACCTTGAATAATAGGCCACATAAGTGCATCACTCGCAGAATTGCCAGTTGCTTGTTCTACAATTAAGGGAATATAATAAAATATTGCATTCGCTCCTTGAAACTGTTGAAATGCTGCTACACCTAATCCGGCAACTACTAAATATTTATATTTACCATTAAATAATGTGGCTAATGACTGATTATTTTTCACATTATTCTCTTTTTGAATCGTCTTTTTAATTTCTTCAAATTCTTCATCTACTTTATGATTATTTCTAAGATTACTTAATACGAGTTTAGCTTCTTCAAACCTACTATTTTTAATTAAGAACCTTGGAGATTCTGGAAGTTTTAATACACCTAAGAATAAAATCAATGCCGGAATAGCCGCAATGCTCAACATTAATCTCCAACCAATTTCTATAGGTAATCCTCTTAAATAATAATCAACAATATAAGATAACAACATTCCTGATACGATCATAGTCTGATTCATACCTGATAACTGGCCACGATATTTCGCTGGTGCCATTTCAGACATATAAGCAGGAACTAATGCTGACGCTGCACCCACTGCCAAACCAAGTATAACTCTTGATAAAATCAAAAAGTAATTACCATCATGCGGTGCAATCCCTGACAAGATTGAACCAATAACGAAAATAATTGCTGAAATTAATATCATTTTTCTTCTACCTAGTTTATCCGACAGTTTACCAGCTAAAATACCACCAAATATCGCCCCCAACATAACTGAAGATGTAATTAAACCTATAATAAATCCACTTTCGATACCCCAGTTTTCTCTTAAAAATGGTAGCGCTCCAGTCATAACCCCTATATCATAACCGAATAATATACCACCGAATGCTCCAAAGAAATAGATAAAACGATTTGAAACCTTACTGTTAACTTTCATCCCATTCACCCTCTTTTTAATGAAAAACTTAATCACATATGCATCAATTCACGACAAACGCTTTTGACAATCAATTAATTAGCGTGTATTCGGCGTCAAACATTTTCAACAATATTTCTATTTGTAATCGTGTTAATTTCAGAGAAAGTACCGTGTGGTGTCCGCCGCCTTCTTCTATCCAACGTTTCACGCCTTTTTCTAGTGATGGTTTCACTTCCCATAGCACTCTAGCTACCGGCAAATGAGGAGCAGGTTCATCAAGTCTTTTAGCTTCTATTTCATTAATAATAAATTTATAATGTGTCCCTAAGTCAAGCATCGTTACGACAACGCCCTCACCTGATTTACCATCGAACACTAATCTTGCTGGGTCATGCTTATCACCTATACCTAGTGGATTCACAACAAGTTTCGGTTTCGTTTCGGCAAGTGTCGGATCGACCTCTAACATATGTGATCCTAGGATATGTGCATGACTGCTTCTTAAATCATACGTATAATCTTCCATAAATCCTGTTGCTTCATTTTCTGCAGCAATTTTCAATAAACGATCTAACGCTGCTGTCTTCCAATCCCCTTCGCCAGCAAATCCATATCCTTGTTCATTTAATCTTTGTACTGCTAAACCTGGTAATTGCTGCATACCATGTAGATCTTCAAAGTTTGAAGTGAAAGCAGTATACCCGCCTTCATCTAAAAATTGCTTAATCGCTATTTCGTATTTAATTTGTTCTTTTACAGAACTGTTAAATGCCGCTTCGCTATAATTTCTATAGTCAAATTCATATAAATTTTTGTATGTTTTAAATAATTCATCTACATCTTCATCAGAAACTTGATTAATGTATTCTACTAAATCACCGATACCATAATAATCAACAATCCAACCATATTGAATTTGTGCTTCTATCTTATCTCCTTCTGTGACTGCCACATTACGCATATTGTCACCAAATCTAGCAACTTTTAAATTAAAGCTTTCACTATAAGCATTAGCTATAAGCATCCAATCTCTTAATTGCTGTTGCACATTTGTATCTTTCCAATGTCCAAATATAACTTCATTATTTTTATTCAAACGCCGGTTAATATAACCATATTCTCTATCCCCATGTGCGGATTGATGTAGGTTCATATAATCCATATCGATGTTTTCCCAGGAAATATCTTCGTTGTATTGTGTCGCTAAATGTAATAGCGGTTTTTGTAATAATTTAGTACCTCTTATCCACATTTTTGCTGGTGAAAATGTATGCATCCAAGTAATAACGCCTAAAATATCATCACGATAATTGGCTTCTTTCATAATTTCAGTTATCACATCTGATGAGACTGCCAATTTAGGCTGTAATTCAATTTTAAAAGGTAATCGACCACTTTCATTCAACCCATCAGTGATGTTTTTAGCGTTTTGCTTAACCTGATCTAAAGCCTGTTCACCATATAGTGCTTGTGATCCGACTACAAACCAGAATTTCTTTATATTTGTCATTTTGTTTCCCCCTTATTGTTGTCCATAATAGGCGTTCTTTCCGTGTTTTCTTTCAAAGTGCTTGTCGAGTATTGCTTTAGGCAATGTTTCAGCAAATGGATTTAACTGGCGCGTAAATATATTCATTTTGCATATTTCTTCTAAAACAACTGCATTCATGACTGCTTTGTCACAGCTTTCTCCCCATATAAATGGTGCATGTCCATGTAGTAAAACAGCAGGCACTTCTTGTGGGTTTATCCCCTTTTCATCAAATGTTTCAACGATGACATTGCCTGTTTCATACTCATAATTTTTGTTTATTTCTTCTGTTGTTAAAAATCTTGCGCATGGAATATCTCCATAAAATGTATCCGCATGCGTGGTACCCATTGCAGGAACAGCCAATCCAGATTGCGCCCAAGTAGTTGCCCATGGTGAATGTGTATGGACCACACTACCAATATCGCCGAACTTTTTATACAACACTGCATGTGTTGGCATATCTGATGATGGTCTCAGATCCCCTTCAACAACTTCACAATCTAAATTACAAACAACCATATCCTCAGGCTTCATTTCATCATAATCAACGCCACTCGGTTTAATCACAAATAATTGTGATTCTGAATCAAAGGCACTGACATTACCCCAGGTATACTTAATTAGGCCACGGTCAGGTAATTCTAAATTCGCTTGATAGACTTCAGCTTTTAACGCTTCGAGCATTTATATCCCCTCCTAAATATTTAGTTACGGATTGTTCAATCGATAATCCTTTTTTCATTTTTTCTACATAATTATTAAAATTAATAACTTCTTGTTCTACTGGGTGTAATGTGCTAGCTTCCGTATTTATAAATACGGAGTCATTAAGGAATTCATCTAGCGGTACTTCAGTATCTAATGCGACATAATAAGCTAAAACACTAATGCCCCAAGCACCGCCTTCACTTGCGGTTTCCATAACTGTTATAGGCTGTTCAAGTGCAGAAGCTAGTACTTGTTGCGCGATTGCTTTCGTTTTAAATATTCCTCCATGAGCAATCAACTTATCTATGCTGATAGATTCATTTTCCTTTAGTAAATCCATGCCAATTTTCAAAGTACTAAAAGCACTAAATAAATGCATTTTCATAAAATTTGCTAAATTGAACTGATAATTTGGCTCTCGTATAAATAACGGGTAGCCCGTTTCTACCTCTGTTATATTCTCTCCAGAGACATAGTTATATGATAGTAAACCGCCTATATTATCATCACTACTTAATGAACGTTCGAAAATATGTCCGTACAACTCATCCGATGAAAAATCAACGCCCATGACGTTTAACACTTCACCGAATAAATTCATCCAATCATTAATGTCTGAAGTACAATTATTTGTATGAATCATAGCCACTTCACTACCATCAGGAGTTGTCACAACATCAATCTCTGGATACATATCTTTCAAAGCATTTGATAGTACGACCATGGCAAACGCACTTGTACCAGCAGATATATTACCTGTATTCTGAGCAACCGTATTTGTTGCAACCATACCTGTACCAGCGTCTCCTTCTGGTGGGCACATCAAAATACCAGCTTCAAGACTACCAGAAAGGTCTAATAACTTCGCTCCTTCTTCTGTAAGTAGCCCTCCACTTTCACCCGCTAATTTAATTTTAGGTAACACCTCTTCAACTGACTTTTCAAAATACTTTGTTTTAAAAATATAATTTGCTTCCTCTAACAAATCTTTCCTATAACTTTTTGTATCAATGTCTATAGGAAACATACCGGAAGCGTCACCTATACCTAAAACCTTCTCACCAGTTAAGTACCAATGTACATATCCAGCTAATGTAGTTAAATAAGATATTCGATTTATATGGGACTCTTTATCCAATATAGCCTGATACAAATGCGCAATACTCCAACGTTCAGGTATGTTAAATTGAAATGCTTCACTAAGTAACTTCGCTGCCTTAGCTGTATTCCCATTCCTCCAAGTCCTAAATGGCACGAGCAAGTCTTCGTTTTGATCAAATGCCAGATAGCCGTGCATCATACCACTAACGCCAATAGACCTTACTTCTCTTAGGATTAAATCATACTTTTCTTTGATTTCTACTGTCATTGCGCTATAACTCTTCTGCAAACCCACCCATATGTCATTAATAGAATATGTCCAATATCCATCAATGAATTGGTTCTCCCACTCAAAATGTCCAGAAGCAATAGTGTTTAAATTCTGATCTATAGCTACGGTTTTAATTCTTGTAGAGCCTAACTCAATACCTATTGAAATATCTTCACTCTTTAAATTCCGATTCAAGTCATACATGTTTTAACGCCCCCTTTGAAACCGTTTTCAAATACACCTTATATTATTTGTCCGTACATGTCAATATATAATATATTATGTCCGTACATGTAAGAGCGTAAAAAAAGACTCAAACCAACATCTTTATTGGTTTGAGTCAGTATTTATATTTTTTTCACTGAATTACGTTCTATAATATATGTATCTATGAGTTGTGAGGTTTGTTGTTTATCTGTATCTATTGCACTAATCATCCATTCAGCAGCTCTACTACCTAGTAATTCTTGTGGATGAGAAGTTGTAGTTAAATTCATCTCACTTAACTTACTCAATACTGAATTGTCTTGTCCTACAACCGATAAGTCATTCGGTATTTGTATATTTCTTTTTTTCAATTCCTGCATGACTTCATATGCAATAGCGTCGTTATAGCAAACTAAGCCAGTAATATTAATCTTTTTATTACAAATATGCTCTACAATTTGTTCGATTACTTGTAGTTTACTCTCAGTATCAAATGTATAGATATGTTCACCTTTAAATAGAATATGATTGTTTTCAAAGGCATTAAAATAACCCTTCATCCTTAGCTTACCTTGGTTGTCGTCAATTTTCGTAATCAACGCAATGTGCTCGTGCCCATGATCAATCAAATATTTAGTCGCTAAATAACCAGACTTCACATCATCAATTGCTGTATAAGGCAAACTCAATTCATCATATTTGGCATTTATCATTAAAATCGGAATGTCGCGTTGTTTGAATAGAGAATAATAAGATAGATTTGGATTATAAACATTACTTTTAGTAGGTTCTATAATTAATCCTGTCACACCTTGGTTCAACATCATTTCTAAGCATTTACGTTCTTCTTCATGATTATTATTAGTACTTGCTAGTATTAAGGAATAGTCATTTTTTCTTAACACATTTTCTATACCTCTAATGATACTCGGAAAAATATAATCCGATAAATATGTCACGATAACACCTATTTTTTTAGTTTCATTCGTTTGGCGCGCGTTCAAATAACTATAGCTCACATAAGAGCCTGAACCCTTTTTCTTTTTAATAAATCCCTCTTTAACAAGTACATCCATCGCCTGTCTTATCGTATAGCGACTCACATGATATCTATCCTGAAATTGTTTTTCTGTTGGTAGTAACATGCCGACTTGATACGTTTTATTTATTATTTTTTCCTTTATTTCATTCGCTACAATTTGATATTTGGGCTTATTCATAATTGAAAATCTCCTAATCGCACCAATATTTAGTAATAACGTATATTATAGCATACGTCTAATTTATTCTCTGAATCATTCGCTACAAAAAAATATAATTGTGCAACTTTTTATATAGATAAACTAAATAAACTCCGCATTTAGTATTATTGTCACTTCTACCCACTACAAGCACTCTTTATAACTTCGCGACTATGTGTATTTAGTCATAAGTTTTTTAGGTATGTGACAATAATCATTTGGAAATTTGGATAGTCGGTCTTGATGTGCTCTAGCACTTTTAACATAATTTGTTAAAGGTAACACTTCCGTTGCAATAAGGTGATGATTATCATGTAAATCTATAAAAGATTGCGCTTCTTTCAAGTGTTTAGGGTTTTCGCTATATAAACCAGTTCTATATTTCAAACCAATATCTTCCCCTTGCTTATTTACACTGTATGGATCAATAATTTCAAATAAATACCCCATCAACTTTGTTATGGTTACTTTTTCAGGGTCAAAGTCTGTCTTAACAACTTCCACATAACCGTCATACTCCCCTTCTAAAGTATTCGAAGTACCGTTAGCTCTACCCGCCTCAGTATTAACAACACCAGGAAGTGTTTTGACGAAGGCTTGTACGCCCCATAAACACCCACCTGCTAAATAAACAGTTTCCATCATTATCACTCCTATTGCTTCTTATATTTAATAAAGTATAGTAATTCTCACAGGATATCTCAATAACTTCTATTTATACTAGTCTTGTCTTTTTACGAACAGTAAAATCAACTCATATTATACGATTTAACAATAAAGTTTTTACAAATAGCAGTGGAAGCGTAATTAATTCCAGCTAATATTTGTATTAAACATATTTTCCATCAAATAATTCCACCAGTCTATTAATCGTTTAATTAAAATATTGAATTTAGTCAAATTTATAAATTGAATATTATCCCTTTTTTGTTACAATGTAATAAGGAGAATTTTGTGCTTTTATTCAAAGTATAAACTGTTCTTATATTAAATAAAATGTGATGCATACTTTTTACGCGAACCACTATAACCCAAAATTAATATAAATGAATAACGATAAAAATCAATTAGAGGAGAATAGTATTATGGATTACAGAGTATTATTGTATTATAATTATACAACTATTGAAGACCCCGAAACTTTTGCCACAGAACATTTAGAATTTTGTAAAGAATTAGAGCTTAAGGGCCGTATTTTAGTATCGACAGAAGGCATTAATGGTACAGTCTCAGGTACGATTGAAGCTACCGATAAATATATGGCTGCATTAAAATCTGATGACAGATTTCAAGATATTACTTTTAAAGTTGATGAAGCTGAAGGACATGCTTTCAAGAAAATGCATGTTCGCCCAAGACAAGAAATCGTAGCTTTAGACCTTGAAGACGACGTCAATCCAAGAGAATTAACTGGTGATTATTTATCTCCAAAAGAATTTAGAGAAGCATTACTAGACGACGATACAATCGTTATCGACGCGAGAAATGATTACGAATATGACCTTGGTCATTTCCGTGGTGCAGTTCGTCCTGATATTACAAGATTCAGAGATTTACCTGATTGGATTAAAGAAAACAAAGATCAATTTATGGATAAAAAAATTGTAACTTACTGTACTGGCGGTATTCGTTGTGAAAAATTCTCAGGTTATTTATTAAAAGAAGGCTTCGAAAATGTGAGTCAACTTGAAGGTGGCATAGCTACTTACGGTAAAGATCCAGAAACAAAAGGTGAATTTTGGGACGGTAAGATGTATGTTTTTGATGAACGTATCAGTGTTGAAGTAAACCATGTAGATAAGACAGTTGTAGGTAAAGAGTGGTTTGATGGTACGCCATGTGAACGCTATATCAACTGTAGCAATCCTGAGTGTAATAAACAAATTCTCGTGTCAGAAGAGAATGAAGCACGTTACTTAGGAGCTTGCTCTCATGAATGTGCCGCGCATGAAAATAATCGCTACGTAAAAAAACATGATATTAGTGACGAAGAAAAAGCTAACCGCTTAGAAAACTTCAAAGAATTAGTAAATCAATAAAAGCATTAAGCACATATTAACATATTGATTGTACTGACAGACTAACTCTAAGTGTATTTCAACTTAATCGATATTTCTAAAATCCTATTTAAAGCTGAGACATAAGCATGTCTCAGCTTTTTTCTGTTATACATTAATATATCATCATTATTTCTTCAATCTATGTAAAACGGGTATATAACATGTATTAAATTAAAAAATGGGAGATGAGGGTCATGACTCACCAAAAAATTGTGCCACATTTATGGTTTGATACTGAAGCAGAACAAGCCTTTGACTTTTATAAAAATATATTTCCAGAAACACATCTTATTACAGAGGTCACGCTGAAAGACACCCCGTCTGGAGACGCTAACCAGCTCATTTTCGATATTTATGGCTTCCGTTTTATGGCAATTAACGCTGGACCATATTTTGTAAAGAATCCTTCGATTTCTTTTACAGTTTTATTTAAACAATCTGAGACAAATTTATTAGAAGATATTTATCAAAAATTAATAGAAAATGGCAGAGCGGTTATGCCTTTAGCTCAATATGATTTCAGTGAAAAATATGGTTGGGTTCAGGACCAATTTGATGTTTCTTGGCAATTACTCGTAACTGATCAAACATTTGAACATCGTATAACACCCTCAATCATGTTTATGAACGAAAATAACGGACGCGCTGAAGAAGCAATGAATTTTTATACTCATGTATTTAAGCAAAGCGAACAAGGATATAAATTTTATTATCCAAAGGGTTTGGAACCGAATAGCATATCTCACTTAGCATATGCAACATTCAAACTTGAAGATCAATGGTTCACTTGCATGGATAGCGCATATAAATATGACTTTCAATTCAATGAAGGTATATCTCTGCTAATCACTGCAGAAGACCAAGCAGAGATTGATGCTTATTGGGATAAACTTTCTGCCGTTCCTGAAGCTGAACAATGTGGCTGGGTTAAAGATAAATTTGGGCTTTCATGGCAAATTGCACCTAAACAAATGGACGAAATGATTAGTAAAGGAACACCTGAACAAATCAAACGTGTTACAGAAGCATTGTTAAAAATGAAAAAGTTCGATATTGCAACATTAGAGCAAGCCTTTCACAACGAATGAGGATAATCTACTATTCAAAAATAGAGGTCGGTGACTTAACCAACCTCTACTTTTTGCTTACGCTTTATTTTTTTGGTAAATAAGTCCTAAAGCACCTGATTCAAACGTTTTGCTATCAATTAATTTCAAATCTACTTGTTCATGTATGTTTTGAAATAATGGCAATCCTTTACCAATCAGTGTAGGCGAAACAGTCATTTTATATTCATCTACTACATCCAATTGCATCAAATAATGTGCGAATCGAGGGCTTCCCAATACTACAATATCTTTACCTTCTTGTTGCTTCATATGAATAATTTCATCTTTAACATTCTTTTTAACTAATCGTGAGTTATGCCAATCGACACGATTCAAACCTTTAGAAAATATGACTTTTTCAACATTTTCAATCCATTTCGCGTGATTAAGTTCATGTTTAGAAGCATTTTCATTTGATGATACGGTTGGCCAATAATCATACATCATTTCATAGGTTTTGCGTCCCCAAACAATTGTGTCTGCAGTTTGCAACACTTCATTAGCAAAATCTTCCAATTCATGATTGTAAGCAATCCATCCAATATCCATGGCACCTTGTGGTCCTTCAACAAAACCGTCCAAAGAACTGTGCAAGAACACTACAAGTTTTCTCATATTCATTACCCCTATCTATATTCCAAAAATTTGTGTATCTTTAAAATTTTCATTAAAAACTACGCGTTGTATTATTTTATGTATACCCATATTTACATCGATCATTGATTGAGTTTAAAGAAATTGTCAAAAATAAAAAATAACGGCTGAGACATTTGTGTGCCCCAACCGTTATCTTATTATTAAAGTTTATAATCTTTTTGATACCGAATATCTATATTATGCAGTTACCCATTGTGAAGGGCCAACTTCATCATATAATTTTTGTGCTGCAGCGTCTTGTACTGCTTCTGGTGCATTACCAGCTGGTTGACCTTGATATTGAGCTGGTGCTACTGAATCCCATGTGCTTTGTAAGAATTGGAACTTACCTGAAGCGCCTGATGATGGATTTGTAGCATGAATATCGCCACCAGATTCACGTTGTGCGATTTGTTGTAAGTGTGAATTCACACCTGATGAACCTTCTGAAGCTTCATCTGAGGATTCGTTTGAGCTAGCTGAAGATTGTGTAGTTGTTTCTTGTTGTGGTTGTTGAGCTGACTCTTGTTTTGGTGCACTTTGTTGAGTTGATTGTTGTGCTTGTTCAGATTGCCCACTTGAAGCTTGTTCAGTTTGTGCCGCTTGTCCACTTTGTTGTCCACTGTTATCTGTATTTTGTGCTGATGAGCTAGTTGAACCTTCTCCTGATCCTTCACCATAGCTCCAGCTAAAGTTTTCACCATCTGAAGTAAAGTTGTAGTTTACTCCGTCTTGATTAAAGTTATAGTTATACGAACCATCATGTAATGCTGATTCATTTAATTGTTCTGGGTTATTTTGAGCTTGTTGTGCTAAATTTGCTTGATCAATATTTTGTTCTGATGCATCCGCTGAATTTCCTGCTGCTAATCCTGTCACACCTAGTCCTACTGCTAATGTTGATGCAATTACTGTTTTTTTCATTATTAATAATCCTCCTAAGAGATAATTTCCATTTTTAGATTTAAAAATTAGATTGCAATTCCAACAAAGGAAAATATTTACTTTTTACAACTAATTTGTAATTACTACTATAACACCCATAAAAAGCTCATAGGTTACAGCCAAATTAAAAAACAATCGATTTTTTACATCATCATTACGTTAAAAAGTACGTTAATCATACATATATGACTACTTAAAAACTTTCACAAAGGCAAAAAAGTGTATTTATACACTTTTAGTTATGTAACATGCTTGTAATTAGTGTGAAAATAATACCTACATAGCTCTTATTTTTCACACATTTAAAAGAGTAACCTAGAATATATCAATAGCTAAAATATTCCATTTTAGCTATTACAGAATTATATTTATATATGACTATCTAACAAATTATACCTTTATCCAATTCCCAAATTCCAAATAAAAAACAATTTTTTATAGAGAATTATCTTATTTCGAACAACTTAAATTATATTAATATTAGCTGACTTACTAAGTTCACATAAATGCATTAAGCATAAACAAATAAGAGGCTAGAACATTTATTAATGTCCTAGCCTCTTAAAATTCATATAATCAAAATTTGAAATTCTATTTTATTATGCAGTTACCCATTGTGAAGCGCCAACTTCGTTGTAAAGTTTAACTGCTGCAGCATCTTGTACTGATTCAGGTGCTTCTGTTGGAGATACACCTTTATATTGAGCTGGTGCTACTGAATCCCATGTGCTTTGTAAGAATTGATATTTACCTGCTGCACCTGATGATGGGTTAACAGCTTTTAAGTCGCCGCCTGATTCACGTTGCGCGATTGCTTGTAAATGAGAGTTAACATTTACTGATGAACCTTCTGAAGCTTCACTTGAGCTTGATTCATTTGAAGAAGTTGAAGCTTTTTGAGTTGTTTCTTGTTTTGGTTGTTGAGTTTGTTCAGTTTGTGGAGCAGCTTGTTGAGCTGGTTGCTCAGTTGATGCTTGCTCTGTTTGTTGTGGTTGAGCTTGTTGAGTTGGTTGTTCAGCTTGTGCTGGTTGCTCTGCTGAAGCATTACCTTGACCATAGCTCCAAGTCCAATATTGACCGTCTGATTGGAAGCTATAGTTTAAATTATTATGATTAAAGTTAATGTTATAAGCACCTTCTTGTACTGGCGCTTCGTTTAATGATTCTGGATTAGTTTGTGCTTGTTGAGCTAATTGTGCTTTATCTACACCTTGCTCTGAAGCGTCTGCTGAATTTCCTGCTGCGAAACCTGTTACACCTAATCCTACTGCTAATGTTGATGCTACTACTGTTTTTTTCATTATTAATAATCCTCCCAGAAGATAATTTTCGTTTTTATTTTTAAAATTGTTATTGAATTTCAATTACCTAAACACATAGATAATTTACTGCTTCAATTAATTCACAAATAGTACTATAACATCCATAAAACTCCTGTAGGTTACAATGAAATTAAAATAACAGACGTCTTTTTTACATCCTAATTACATACAATCTAGTTAATTTTATGACAAAATCTTTTTTGAAAACTGCCATGAAAGTCTCTATAGTTTATCTATCAATGTATATCTTTGTAACATTAATGTAATTAGTGCGAAAACTCTGCTCTTTTTCTACTAATTATTGATTTAAATTTAAACAAACATAATAAAAGGTACATTAATTTGGATTATCCAAACAACATACCTTTTATACAATAATCATATGAATCAAACCGTTTAATTTCTCGGGAAATACACTGTCATCGTCGTGCCTTCTCCAAATGTGCTATCAACAGAAATTTCACCACCTATTTGTTTAGCTAATGTCGACGCAATATATAACCCTAACCCAGATCCACCAGTTTCTTTATTTCTTGAGTTATCTACTCTATAAGTTCTATCAAAAATATATTTTAAATGTACGTCCTTTATACCTATGCCCTCGTCTTTCACTGAAATGCCTAACATATTACGTTCATGTTCAAATACTGTAATGGTCACTACTTTATCAGTATCTGAAAATTTTAATGCGTTATCTATAAAATTCGTAACAATTCGTTCCAATGCGATCTTATCTTGATAGAAAGCTTTTATATTGAGTGGCATATTAACTTCTAATTGTCTCTTGTTCTTTTTCAAACACTGTTGATATGATTCCAAAATAGGCATTAATAATTGATCAATATTGATTCGCGTATCGGAGCGCTTATTATTTACAGACATGACATCTGTTAAGTCATCAAACATTTGATTTAAACGGTCTGCTTGTCTAATAAGTACTTGATAAGCATCTTGCTTGGCTAATTCAGTATAAATTATGCCGTCATTAAGCCCTTCTGAATAGGACTTAATACTAGCTAGCGGTGTTTTTAAGTCATGCGCTAAATTCTGAACCATATATAATTTTTCATCTTGTTCTGCTTAAATTTGATTCATTTGGTTATCGATTTTTATAGTCATTTGGTTAAAGGCATCACTTAATTCTTTTAATTCTTTCGGTGATTGAATATTTAAATCTTCGACTTTATAATTACCTTTAGCAATTTGATCAGTGCGGTCATTTAACTTTTCAATTTTATAAATCATTGGAACAGAGAAAAATATCGCGATAGCCATTGTCATCATGCTTGATACAAAAGAACAAAGTGTCAGTAATATAGTTTGATGCACATCGAACCACATTAATTTGTATAATATAAAAACCAAAAGCGTCGTTATAAATAAGGACCCCATGAATGAATAAATTAATTGCTTACGGATCGTCATTTAAACACTCCTTTGAAACTTATAACCGAGTCCCCAAACTGTCGAAATCGTGTATTCATTAAAATGACTACTTTCCAATTTCTCTCTAATACGATGAATGTGGACATTAAGTGAATTGACATCTTCGTAAAATTCATAACCCCAAACTTCTTCGATTAATGAAGTTTTTGAAATAGCTTCATCTTCATGCGTCACAAAATACCAAAGTAACTCAAACTCTTTAATACGAAATGGTACAGCCTCACCATTAATTTCTACTATTTTAGTTATATTATTCAATTTAAGATTACCACAACAGATAACTTCATGTTTTTTAGGTTTCGTTGCTACTCTATCTAACAAATTTTTCGCTCGTATCACTAGTTCTCTTGGACTAAATGGTTTTTTTACATAATCATCTGCGCCTAACATTAGCCCCAAAATTGTATCAGACTCACTTGTTTTAGCCGTTAAATAAATGTATGGAATATCTAATTGCTGTGCTTTCATTTCTTTAACCACGTCATAACCATCCACTTCAGGCATCATAATGTCTAACACCATTAAATCTATAGATTCATCTAAGAATCCAAGTACTTCTTTACCATTTTCGGCAAGGGTTACTTGATAACCCTCAAATTCAAAATAGGTTTTACAGATTTCTCTAATATCTTTTTCATCATCCGCTATAAGTATGTGGGGCATTGTCATCATTCCTTAATTGTTTTCTTTTTATAAAATGATTTAAGCTTATTGAATTTATTATCTCTTTATTCATTAATATAATTATAAAGAAAAACAATTGAATTGGGTATGTGAAAATCATATCTGCAAGAATATAATTTAACATTATAAACACACCAAAAAAGCTTGCTGTATATGAAAGTACACCAAGAATCAGACTAAGACCTATAGCAATCTCTCCAAGTTGCACCATCCATTTAAATATTTCTAGATGATTTGCCACAACTGCTTCAAAGAAAAATTTAAACCAAGCTGGGGAATCCTGGTTTTCTTTAATTACTGATACTAAACCATCTATCGCAAAACCACCTGTTAATTTTTCATAACCTTGAAATAGCATATAAAAACCAGAACCTAATCGAATCATCAACAATATCATTTTTGATATCATCCTATTACTCCACTCCTTTATAATATAATGTGGATTGACCCAACTTATCATCTAGAAGTCAATCCACATACTAATTGGTTATTATTTTAGTTCTGCTGAACCAAAGGTTACATGAGCTTTGTCACAGTATATTGTTACGGTGTTATATTCATCGGTATTTATGCCTTTTAAATCAAATGTTTGCTCTGATTTGTCATAATCAACTTTGTCGATTTTCTTCCCTTTTTTAATATCGCCATCTTTAGTGATGTACACATGTAAATCTGGGCCTTTGGATGATTTGAAATCTTTTAACATCAGTTTATTATCATGAATCATCACCTTGCCTTCTACTTTTTCTTTATTTTCTCCTTTAAACATACCTTCCTTCATACTTTTACTTTCACTCATATCTTTATTATCCATTTTTGTCTCAGATTTTGTTTTTTCTTCCATATCTTCTTTCTTAGTGTCCATATTATTACATGCTCCTAGTAACAATGATGTCGCTACCGTTCCCGAAATAAATAATGTTTTTATGTTCATAATATATACCTACTTTCAATTTATTTTTTTCATAGTTTTATAATACGGCGCGAATAAATCATTTAACATTAACTGATTATTAACGTTTCTTAACTCATTCTTAAATATAGAGATCATTTCAGTTAAGATTTAAATAACATCATCAACATCTATAGTTCTAATCAATTAAGTAACAACTATTTATCTAGTCGCGTTCAAACAAATGCACATAAAAAAGCTACGGAATCAATTTAGTTAATTGATTCCGTAGCGCTTTATCATGGTAACTGTAACAATATAAATACTAGTTAATCACTAATTTATCCACCGATGATTAGCTTGAAATTGAAAGTGCTACTTATCTCGATAATGCAATTTCAATATGTGCTAAATGATGGTTTTCATGCCACGCCAATTTAGCTAATTTTGTAGCAACTGTGATCTCGCCACTATCTTTAAGCGTGAATTTACGTTCTAATTGATCTTTATCAATATGATTACCTAATGCTACAATGCGTGCATTAATCCCCTCTAACATTTGAAGCGCATATTCAATAGGGGCTGAACTATCTGCCAACTCTACCCATTTCTCTTGATTGAATGGTGGGACGATTGGATTATTATCTGTTAATGCTAATTTCAATCTTTGATACATATTGAGTTGTGAGTCTGCAATATGGTGAACCAACTGACGTACATTCCAACTTCCATCACGATACGTTTTATTTAATGCTTCATCTGTGATATTTTCAACTACATCTCTTAAACGCTGTGTATAATTGTCGATTTCTGCTAGCCATTTTTGAACATCACCTAATGTTACATTTTCAGGTATGTCTAATTTACCAATTGGAAATCTTACATCCATATTAAATCACCTAATCATTCATTATTTTTATCCACTTATGACTGTTATATCATTTCTATCCTCAATAGTTATATTGCCGAATCTCATGAATTTAATCAGGAATAATCAGCATATTTTGTTCATCAAATTTCCACATATCACCAAATGCGACTTCCCAATAGTAACCATCGATATCTGTAAAATAGCCACCATAACCACCCCAATCTAAAACTTGAGCTGGTTTAACAACTGTCGCACCAAATGTCTCGACTTGTTCTAAAATTGAATCGACTTCCTCTTTAGACTTGGCATTGTAAGCTAAAGTAATACCTATAAAGCCACCTGTAGTTATTGTAGGAGGATTATCTGCATTGATATCTTTTGCTAATGCTTCAACAGGAAAAATTTCTAATTTTGTACCGTCGTTATTAAAAAACACGATTGCTAAATGATCATCTGTTACCTCGGCAGTTGTTTTAAAACCAATATTTTTATAAAACTGGAGTGATGCTTTCAAATCTTTAACACCTAACGTGATTAAATTAATTCTATTCATTAGATCTCCTCATTTATGATTGGAATTGAATTGCTTATTATTTCCAAGGTTATAATTTATCTTCGTTACAGTAAACCTTTACCCTCATGATGAATGAGTTATTCTTTCCTAATGTGCAAAATTCTTACTAAATGAAATAATAATATCTTTATATGTCTCTAAAGATTCAATAACTGCATACTCGCCATCACCATGCCATTCTCCTCCTGAGGGACCGAATTCAATAGCAGGGACGTCATATCTTGAAAAATACCTTGTATCTGCGAAACCATGTTGCCCGAACACATCAACATGCTCTTTATTTCCAACCATTTTGATATGTTGCATTAATTTTTGTATATAAGGATTGCTGATTTCATTTTTAACGCTTGGGCCAGTCAAATTCAAAGAAATTTCACCATCAGTAATCTCTTTAATTTGCGCTAAAATATCTTCTTTATCCTGATTAGGTAAATAACGAATATCAAATGAAATCAGACATTCATCTGGAACTTTATTGTAGACTTCGCCACCTTTAATTTTGGCAAGGTTGATTGAAGGTGCCTCAAATATATCTGTAGACTCTTTAGCAAAGGGTAAATCAAGTATTTTATGATAAACTTCCATTGCTTTAGCAATTGCATTTTCCCCTTCCCAAGGCCTACTACCATGAGCTGATTTCCCTTTAAATTGAATATCAAATTGCAAAATACCTTTAGCTTGAAAGCCAATCCCTATTTGTGTTGGTTCAGCACAAATTACAAAATCACCTAAATAACCTTGATCCGTTAAATATGAAGCGCAGTTATATCCTCCAATTTCTTCATCCGTTACTAATTGAAGCTGAACACAGACATCTCCTAAATCAATGTTCTTCAAATCACGCATCGCTACCATAAATGAAGCGACGCCTGCTTTCATATCTGCTGAGCCTCTCCCATAAATCTTGCCGTCTTCAATTTGTGGTGTAAATTGGTTTTTCTTACCACTAACAACATCAACATGACCATTTAAAACAAGTTTTTTATTACCTTCCCCTACGTTACAAACCAACATCTTATAACCATTATTTATTATTATTTCTGACGCCAAACCTTCTTTTTGTAACCATTCCGCACAATAGTCTATCGTTTCGTTTGCAGTATGCTGACTAGAGCTATCAAATTGAATCAAATGTTCTAGTAAATCTAATGTATCTTGCATTGACCATACCCCCTGCCTTTAATTGTGAAAAAGTATAATATATTATCTGAATATTGACAAGATTTAAAAATTTTAGTAATCTTTGTTTATATCAATATATAAAAGAAACAAGCAATATTATTTTGAATTTTCACAAGTAAATATAAATTAAGCAAAGGCGCTTATATCTCAATCTCGTTGATTGTGTATATAAGCGCCTTTTTGCATGTTAAGGGGCGATTTTATGACACGAAATTTAAATTACAATTGGATAAATGGTGAGCAAATTCAAACTGAAAAAACTTTATCAGTTGTCGATCCTGCAAGTGGTAAAACGATTGGAGAAGTTCCTAGTGTAGATGGTGCAATCGTTCAAAAAGCAATTGATAGCGCTGCTAATGCTTTTGAAAGTTGGTCTAATTATACTGCTGAAACTAGACAAGTATTTTTAGAAAAGTGGGCAGTCAACTTGCTTAACAAACAAGAAGAACTTGCAACTATTATGAGTGAAGAACAAGGCAAACCATATAACGAAGCATTTGGTGAGATTGGTGTATGTGCTAAATTCATTCGTTGGTTCGCCGAAGAAGGCAAACGTATATATGGAGAAATCATTCCACCCTCATCTGAAAACCAACGTATTTCAGTAATTAAGCAACCTGTAGGTGTTTGTGGCCTAATTACACCTTGGAACTTCCCAGGTGCAATGGTTGCACGTAAAGTTGCACCAGCACTAGCTGCAGGATGTACAGTTATTGTGAAACCGTCTAGTGAAACACCTAGAATTGCCATTGCTATTTTTGAAGAATTAATAGCTACTGGCATCGATAAGGGCGTTGCTAATATTGTTACAGGTAGCTCTTCGTTAATATCTGACAAACTTTTTAGCGATAAACGTGTTAAAAAAATGTCCTTCACTGGTTCTACTAAAATTGGAAAAACCTTAATGAGTGAAGCTTCCAAACAAATAAAACGTATATCTCTAGAACTTGGTGGTAATGCACCTGCAATCGTATTACCTGACGCCGATTTAGATAACGCAGCTGATGCGGTAGTCGATAATAAATTTGAGAATAGTGGGCAAATGTGTAATGGAATTAACGTCATACTCGTACACAAAGATATCGAATCAGAGATTACCCAAAAAATCATTAGTAGAGTTAATAAGCTAAAAGTAGCTCCTGGCAATGACTCCGGTGCACAAGTTGGTCCATTAATTAACCAACAAGCCATTGAAAAAGTTGAAAAATTAGTAGCAGAATCCCAGGAAAATGGTGCAACTATTCAAACAGGAGGGCACAAAGCTGATATAGCAGGCTCTGAACTTTTTTATCAACCTACAGTTATAACTGATGTCACGCCAACTATGTCGATTGCTCAAGAAGAAATCTTTGGACCAGTAGCACCAATTATTACTTTTGAATCTACTAATGAAGCAATAGAAATAGCTAACGCCTCACCTTATGGACTAGCAGCTTACTTTTTCTCTAATAATATCAATACAGTATATCAAATTAGCGAACAATTAGAATTTGGAATGATTGGCGTTAACGGAACTCAATTAAGTGTACCTCAAGCACCATTTGGCGGTATTAAAGAAAGCGGGATGGGACGCGAAGGTAGTCACTTCGGTCTAGATGGCTTCCTAGAATTAAAATATATTTCATTATCTTTACTTAAATAAAATAGCTAAGGGGATGTCACATATGCAAAACAAAAATAGAGTAACTGGAAATATAACAAAAGATAAATTAATTGAATTAGTCAAATCAAATGAAATTGACACTATAATCATGGGATTTTGTGATATGCAAGGAAGACTCATGGGTAAGCGAATTACAGGAGACTTTATTTTAGAAAATGATATTTCAGATGGTACACATTTTTGTAACTACTTACTAGGCACCAATTTCGAAATGGATACAAATGAAAACTTTGAATTTATGAATTGGAATAAGGGCTATGGCGACTATTTAGCAGTACCTGATTTAGATACGTTAAAAGTTGTGCCATGGTTAGAAAAAACTGCCATGGTCTTTTGTGATGTCTACTCCGTAGATGGTAGTGAACCTATTTGTATTGCACCAAGAAATATATTAAAACACCAAATCCAAAAGGCTGAAGCACATGGTTTATCACCACATATGGCCAGTGAATTAGAATTCTACTTATTCAATAATTCTTTCGAAGAAATTTCAAAACAAGGTTACAACAATTTAGAAGCTGCTGGACATTTAAATGAAGATTACAATTTACTACAAGGCAGTAAAAACGAGCCTATTTATCAAGAAATAAGACACCAAATGCACCTCATGGGCATCACTGTCGAATCTTCAAAAGGTGAAGCATACAAAGGACAACATGAAATCAATTTAAAATATTCTGATGCTTTAAATGCAGCCGATCAACACATCATGTTCAAACATGGAATGAAAGAAATTTGTATACAAAATGATAAATCCGTAACCTTTATGGCTAAACCTTACGAAGCGTGGACTGGATCAAGTGGTCATATACATCTCAGCATGATGGAAAAAGGAACAAAAACAAACGCCTTCTATGCTGGTGATGACGCTGACGAACCTAAATCTGAAACCATGCAACATTTCTTAGCTGGCATTTTAAAATATACTAAAGATTTTAGTTTAATGTTTGCACCTTACGTCAATTCATATAAACGTTTCGCCCCTAACTCTTGGGCACCTGTTAGCATCGCATGGAGCAGAGACAATCGTTCAGCAGGTTACCGTGTAGTTGGTGATGGCAATTCATTACGCTTTGAATCACGTATTTCAGGTGCAGATATGAACCCTTACCTAGCATATTCCGCACTTATAGGAGCAGGACTATATGGTATTGATAACAAGATCCCTTTAAGTGAGGAATTGGTTGGTAATGCCTACGAACAAGACAGTATCACGCGAATCCCATCATCATTACATGAAGCTATCTTGCAATGGAAAAATAGCGAAGTTGTCACAGAAGTACTAGGTGAAGATGTCGCAAATCACTATTTAGAAGCTGCACAATCAGAGCAAAATGATTTCGATTCTTACGTCACGACTTGGGAACGTTCACGTTATTTTGAACAGAGCTAATACCATGCAAAACTATTATTATAAGGAGGAACAATTTATGAGACTAAAAGATAAAGTATGTATTATTACCGGCGCAGGTGGCGGTATGGGGAAAATTGCAGCACAAACCTTTGCCAAAGAAGGTGCTAAAGTTGCAGTCTTTGAAAGAGATGAGCAAGCTGGTCTTGAAACTGTGCAAATAATTAAAGACAATGGTGGCGAAGCCTCATTGTTCAAAGTAGATATTGCAAACGAAGAAAATGTTAAAAATGCAGTTGCAGACACTGTTCAATCTTATGGAAAAATTGATGTACTTTACAATAATGCAGGTGTTATGCCTGAAGCAGATAATTCTGTAGTAAATACAAGTGAAGATGTTTGGGACTTAGTCATGAATATCAATGTTAAAGGCATTTTCTTTATGACAAAATATGTCATACCTGAAATGGAGAAACATAATTCTGGTTCTATTATTAATATTGCATCATTTGTCGCCGAAATGGGTTGTTCTGTACCACAAGATGCTTATACCGCATCAAAAGGCGCTGTTGTTTCTTTAACTAAATCCTTAGCTATACAATTTAGACCTAAAGGTATTAGAACGAACGCAATAAGTCCTGGACCAATCGAAACACCATTACTAATGGAGTGGTTAGTCTCAGATGAAGAAGCTAAAAATACTAGATTAAACAGACAACCAACTGGCCGCTTTGGGAAACCAGAAGATATTGTAAACTGTGCGTTATACTTGGCATCAGATGAATCAGACTGGACGAACGGCGCAAATATTAACGTGGATGGCGGTATCACTGCAAACTACTTCTAAATCATGATACATTGCTATAAATACTTTAGAGTCCTACCGTACAAAGTCATGTACTTCATGGCCTTTTGAAACACATTTAGAAATAGACATACGCTAATACTTTAAGTTAACTATTAAATTAAAGTATTTCCAATCCAATTTGCTTAATAAGACATAAATTAACCCCGAGACATTATAAGTCTCGGGATTTTTAATTTTATAGACAATAACTGAGACATTCTTATTTTTTCATCAACTTTGTAAGAATTATATTCGAAACAATCGTTCTGAATAGTGAAAATTCTAGATTTATAGATTCGAGCTATTATTATTACTTATTCTCTAAGTATTCATCTTCACCAATAATGCCTGCACGTCTATCAATTTCCTCTAATTTTTTCGCTTTTGGAATACATAATAGATATGCAAATATAATCGCAATAATACCTGCACTCAACTTACCAATCATTACAGCAGGGATCAGTGTAGGTTGAAAATTTGCTGTATAAGAAAGATGATCTCCTAACAAGAATGCCGAGCATACACCAAAAGCAATATTGAGCACCTTATCTTTTGGTGGCATATCTCTTACAAGTTTAAGCATTGCTAAAATGTTCGCAATTGTTGCAATAAAACCTGCGCTTCCTACCTCACTTAACCCTACTTTACTTCCAACTTTGTGCAATCCCGTAGAAAAGTATTTACGAATTAAATATACCATCGGGAAAGCACCTGATAACATAATAGCGATATTACCTGCATTTTCTAATGCTCTAAAATTGTCGTGCTTATCAGCCATAATGGGGTCAAATCCCCAACTGCCAAATATAGTGGTAAACAAACCTGTAAATATTTCTACTACAGAAAAGACAAATACTAATTTAATACATGTATCTAGAACTTTACCAAAGACAATAAATATTTTAATCATAATGTCAGAAAAGAAATACAACCCTATTGCTGTGATTAATACAAATAGAATTAATGGTAACAAGTTAATAAATACCGTAGACATGCTAATTTGAAATATATGTGTTGCTGCACTTGTTGTATCAATGACTGTTCTAATTTTTGTATGGCTTAATAGAATTATTACCGTGGAAATAAAAACACCAAATGGTATAGCCAATAGCCCTGACAATATGCCTAACGCCATATACTTATGATCTCGTTTATCTAGCATTGGCAACCCTAGCGGTATGGTAAACACAATCGTTGCCCCTGCCATAAAACCAACAATCATAGCCATTATCCACCCTTCATAACTTTGCTTTAAAACATCTGCAAGTTGATATCCTCCCATATCTGTTGCAAGTATAGAAGTGGCTGCGATTGCTGGATCAGCACCAATCTTGTCAAATAGCGGACCAAAAACTTGTTCTATGAATTTTGAAATAAAAGGAATTGATGCCATGATGCCTGCTGAATTAGCAAAAATAGGCCCAATCGTATAAATCCCTTCCATAAACTCTTTACCAATACCTTTATCTGCATTACGAATCGCACCAAATGCACCTAACACTGCGCATGCCATAATAATATAAATAATTACCGTTCCAATATGCTCCATAATGTTCCCCCCATTGTTAAAGGCTATAAAAAAACAAAAAAGTGCCTATTTGATTAATTCAAATAAGCACCTTTGCTTTTTATATTCACTTGTTTTGTTATCTCAATTTTTCTATGATTTTAGAAGCTTCAATTTCAATACCCACTTGCTTATCCATACTCTTACTCCTGAGTTTCTGATAAGCTGCTTCTTCTGTTAAATTTAATTGCTTCATCAATATGCCTTTTGCTTTTTCAACAAGTTTCCTATCGTCCATTTGTTTCTTAGTATGATCCACTTCAAACCTTAATTCAGCAATATTTTGAGCTTGCCTCATTGCAATCTCAACAGCTGGTAATAATTGAGCTTCGGAAATAGGTTTCACAATATAGCCCACTATATTCGCTTGTTTCGCCTCTTCTACGTATTCACAATGACTATATGCCGTCAGTAGCAATATGGGAATATTGTATTTTTTCGAAATGATTTTGCTTGCTTTTAAACCATCCATTTTCGGCATTTTAATGTCCATGATGATTAAATCTGGCCGAAACTTATCAGTAGCTTCTAATGCTTTTTCTCCATTACCGACTTCAGCAACTACATTATAATTCGCAGCTTCCAACATCTCTACGATATCCATCCTAACGATTGACTCGTCTTCAACAACTATAATAGATGTCATTTTAATTCTCCCCTTTGTATTGAAACGCTACTCTCGCGTTCGTTCCAACACTGTTACGTTCAATTTTAAAAGCTCCGTCTAAGTCATTTTCCGTAATTGTGTTTACTATTTTCAAACCAAATGATTGTTTGAATTCACACGCAGTCTTTCCCGTGTCTTGTACATTTAAATTAATTAATTCAGATTGAGCATTATAAGATAGACAAACTGTTATTACCCCTTCTGCTTGTCCATTAAATGCATGTGTTAAGCAATTCGTTATAAGTTCATTGGCAATTAGTGCGATAGACACTGCTATATTTGAAACTAAATGGATATTCTCATCAGTTTGATAATTAATATGTATCATTTTATTAGGTGATTCGTTATAAACGATCATATTCCCAATTTTTTTAATTAATTTATCAATATTTACAGAATCTGTGGATGATTCATCTAGTATAACTTCGTAGACAGAAGCGATACTTAAAATTCTATTTAGGCTTTCTTGGAAATACTTTTCACTTCCATTGGGTAATCCTCGCCTCATCTGTAAACGCAATAAACTGGCAACAGTCTGTAAATTATTTTTCACACGATGATGAATTTCACCAATAGCAACGGATTTAGATATTAACGCCCGTTCTTTTTCTTTTAAATCTGTAATATCTTTTAACAGAATTAAATGACCGGTCATCACGCCATCTTCAAGCAACTGTATACATTTAATTTGAAAATAATGCCCTTGTAGCGCACGCTCTTCAATTGTGATAATTCGTCCATCTGTAAGCATATTTTCGATAGATGGAAACAATTCTATGAAATTCAGCCCTGCTTCACAGTCCAAATATAAAAGTTCACTTACCATTGCTTCTCCTGCTAAATTAAAGTAGCGGATATTCAACTCATTATCTAAATCAAACAAACTTTCTTCAATCATGTCTGGTACAAAAATGGGATTACTTTCTGAGTTCGATACCAAATCACTTAAAGTACTAGTTGCTTGTGTTAGTGCTTTTAACCTTTTTTCTTCCATAATTTTATTACTGACATCTATTTCCATTATTAGAATGCCTATAATTTCATTAGCTAATTTAATTGGAGTAGCGCTCTGCTCTACTACTTTACCCTCCTGTGAAATTGCTCGATGTTGTGCAAATTCACTACCTGAAAGCACTTCGAATACAGCAGGCTCAAACTTTTCATAAACATTAGCTTCTACTACAGATCCTTGATACAAGCTTTTACAATTCACCGGAACTGCTTCTGCAACAACAATAACTTCACCATGCGCTTCTATTGGACAATCAATAAAAACATTTGCCTGATTCAAGTTGGCGATCATTTGTAATTGTCCTGATACCTCTGAAATCTTATTTATTGCTGCCTCTGACAACATTGTCCTTGCTTTACATCTTATGCTTACTTCATCGATATGCATCATTCCAAACATATTTATGTGAATATTTAGATTCTTATATTCATATACTATTATGAAATTTTGTCAAAAATATGTCAATTCAAAACGCAATAGTTCAAAATTTTATAGTAATTTCACACCTTGTTGACAAATGTGATTTCAAGCTATTATTAAAATCTCGCTCTCACTTTTTATAAATAAAAAGTCTCTTTATATATTTGTTAATTTCACAATCTAATTAAAAGTCTTAGACCAATGATGTTCATTGAATATTGCAACTTTTATCACAATGATGTACATAAAATGAAATTGGATTTGTGTCTGATGAATGTACAACTCTTTGATGCTATGTGCTAAATTAGAGTCAACAACAAGGGAGGGATTCAATATACAGACAGAAAACTTTAGCGTCATTACAGAATTGATTAAAAACCCTAGGCTTAAAGGCAAAGATCTCGAATTAATGTTCAATATATCTCGTAGACAACTTGGCTATAGAATCCAAAAAATCAATACATGGTTAACTGAACAAAATTTACCTACGATAGAGCGTACTAGCCAAGGCTTCTTCATCGTTGATGACGCAATAAAGCATTTTCTTAATGTATATATTGAACCTTTACCACAGGAAAATGAGCAAGTATATACTGCTTGTCAGCGCGCGCATCTCATTTTACTGATGTTGTTTAAAGAAGATGAAGTGTTATCGTTAAATCACTTTTCTATCGATTTAAAAATTAGTAAGAACACTGTATTAAACGATTTAAAGCAATTAAAGTCATTACTAGAACCATATAATATTATCCTGAAATACTCGCGACAGAAAGGCTATCATTTAAAAGGTAATGAATTTGAAATCAGAAAACTTTTAACTAACTTAATTGATAAAGCATATACACTAAACATTTTAAACCATGATGTTTTTGGTATTTTAGGCTTACGCAAAGAAAAACTTCAAATCATAGATACACAAATTAATAAAATCGAACAGTATTTACAAAACAATTTTATAGACGAAAGTACACAAACGTTACGTTATAAACTCTATTTTATTATTAGAAGAATTCAACATAACAAAATTGTCTCACCCTTTTCCATTGGCTATGATGATCTTTCGGATACTGAGGAATATCGAGCAACAGAAATACTCACTACAAATTACTCTGATATACCTCGACAAGAAAAATTGTTTATAACATTACAACTTTTATCAACAAGTGTGCAATGGTCAGAACTAGATGATTCGACATTTTTACCAGAATTAAAAGTAGCACTTCAGACTATGCTTGATCAATTTGAAAAAATCACTTTCATCACATTTAAAGATCGTGAAACATTACTTAATCAATTAATGTTTCATATGAAGCCAGCTTTTTACAGAATTAGATATCAATTATCTGATGTCGAAAGTTTACAGAATACTCTGAAAGATGATTATAAAGAATTGTTTCATCTTGTAAAACTCTCTTCTAAACCAATGGAAAAAATATTACGACAACCTCTGCCCGATAATGAAATTGCATACTTAACCATTATTATCGGTGGCATTTTAAGAAGACAAGATGAAGACATTGATAAAAAAGTGAAAGCAGTTGTTGTCTGTACACAAGGAACATCAATTTCTCAATTAATGTTGCAAGAACTACGAAGTGTATTTCCTGAATTTATATTTTTAGATGCATTATCACTTCGCGAGTTTAACCATTATACACTCGACTTTGATGTGGTTTTCTCACCAATGCACATCATGACAAATAAGAGATTGTATATCACTAAAACGATATTAACTGCTAAAGAAAAACATCAACTACGCCAACACGTATTCGGACAACTTAACAACACATTTGATACTGACATACACGCTCAAAAAATGTTAGCGATGATACGTGAACACGCTGATATTCATAATGAGGACAGCTTATTAAATGAAATTAAACAACAGTTCGATGAAATTCATGCCTATACATCAATCGAATCATCTTCAATATCATTGGATTATCACTTAAATTTGCAAGATTTGCTACCTATCAATCATATTCAATTAATCTCTCACGTTAAAAATATAGACGAGGCCATACGCGTAGCTGCTAAACCACTTTATAACCAACACTATATAGATGCTAATTACATTGATTCTATGATTCAATATTTTGACGCAACGTATATGGTTATTAACCAAAACATCGCAATACCACATGCAGAAAACGAACAAAATGTGAATCGTACGTCTATGAGTATGTTGGTATTAGATGAACCATTAACACTAAAAACAGGACTCGATGTAAATGTATTTGTGATTATAGCAGCTACAGATAAATTCAAACATTTAAGACCTCTACTACAATTACGGGACTTGGCTCAAGACGCCGAAATGGTACAAAACATGATACAAACGGATTCAAAATCACAAGTGTTAGAAGTCATTAAACACTTTTCAATAATAGAGTAAAACAAAGGGGTTGAGCCATATGGAAAGTTTAAAATTGGATACATCTAACATCATTATTGGTTTAGAGGCAGCCACAAAAGAAGAGGCATTAAGTCAATTAGCAAAACGCATGTACAACAATGGTTACGTCAAAGCTTCTTATGAAAATGCAGTTATTGAAAGAGAAGCATCTTTTGCTACAGGCTTACCTACAGTGTATTGTTCGGTAGCCATTCCACACACAGACATTCAACACGTTAATTCAAAATCTATCGGCGTGGCTGTACTTAAAGAAACCGTACCTTTTGTGATTATGGGAGAACTTGAAGCAACAACAGATGTAAAATTAATTTTCATGCTCGCAATGGATAAAGAAGATACACAATTATCATTACTCCAAAAATTAATGGGTATTTTTCAAAACAATCAGATACTTGAAGCCATTGCAACTTCAACAAACAGTACTCACATCGTAGATATTATCGAACATGAAATTAGAGAAGCATAAGCAGTTTTTTGAAATCATAAAAATTTGAAACAATATATCTTAAATATACAGATCAAAAATTAGGAGGAATTTATTATGAAACAAGTATTAGTAGCATGTGGTGCAGGTATTGCAACATCAACGGTAGTGAACAGTGCAATTGAAGAAATGGCTAAAGAACACAACATCAAAGTAGATTTAAAACAAATAAAAATTTCTGAGGTAGGCTCGTATGTTGATACAGCAGACTTATTAGTTACAACTGCTATGACGCAAAAAGAATACGACTTTCCTGTTATTAATGCACGTAACTTTTTAACTGGTATTGGGGTTGAAGATACTAAAAAAGAAATTTTAGATGCATTACAAAGCTAATGAACCATTTATTAAAATAATCATACGAACTGTTGGGATAAATGCCGAAACAATTTTTTATAGTTATAACAAAATGACATCTTAATTTATACCAATAGTACTTTATATAAAGAGGATGGTGTAAGGGATGAGTGGATTTGTAGATTTTATTCAAGCATTTTTAGATTTAGGGGCAACAGTTATACTTCCTATCGTTATATTCCTATTAGGATTATTCTTTAGGCAAAAAGTGGGCGCAGCATTCAGGTCCGGTCTGACAATTGGTGTTGCATTCGTTGGGATTTTCTTAGTTATTGACTTACTAGTTAACAACCTTGGCCCTGCTGCTCAAGCCATGGTTAAAAACTTAGGGGTTAGTTTAAATGTCATTGATGTGGGTTGGCCAGCAACGTCTTCTATTGCTTGGGCCTCTACAATTGCTGCATTTATTATTCCTTTAGGCATTGTCGTTAACATTGCAATGTTATTAACAAAAACAACACGTACTATGAACGTAGATATCTGGAATTTCTGGCACTATACCTTTATGGGCGCCATGGTTTATGCAATATCTGGCAGTATTTGGCAATCTTTAATAGCCGCTGCAGTATTCCAAATTGTTTGTCTAAAAGTGGCTGATTGGACTGCACCAATGATGAGTAAATTTTATGACTTACCTGGTGTGTCTATTGCAACAGGTAGTACCATTTCATATGCTCCAGGTATTTTCTTAGTAAAAGGATTGCAAAAAGTACCTGTAATTAAAAACTTAAATGCAGATCCTGAAACGATTCAAAAAAGATTTGGTGCATTTGGTGAATCTATATTCGTCGGTTTAGTACTCGGTTTAGCAATTGGTTTATTAGCTGGTTACAACGCTGGGGACGTAATCAATCTTGGTATGTCAATGGCTGCAGTTATGGTGTTGATGCCTCGTATGGTTAAGATTTTGATGGAAGGTTTAATGCCTGTTTCAGAATCCGCACGTACATGGCTAAACAAACGTTTTGGTGATCGCGAAATCTACATTGGCTTAGATGCTGCTGTTGCATTAGGGCATCCAGCAGTTATCGCAACCGCTTTAATTTTAGTACCTATAACCGTATTGTTAGCTGTTATTTTGCCTGGTAACCAAGTGCTACCTTTTGGTGACTTAGCAACCATTCCGTTTATTGTCGCTTTTATTGTAGGTGCTGCTCGAGGAAACATTATACACTCAGTTATTGTTGGCACAATCATGATTGCAATTTCCTTATATATCGCAACTGATGTTGCACCGATATTCACAAGTATGGCAGAAGGAACAAATGTGAAAATGCCATCTGGTTCATCACAAATTTCAAGTATAGACCAAGGCGGTAACATCTTAAACTATATTATATTCAAATTCTTTAGCTTATTTAATTAACTTATAGGAGCTGACTACACATGAAAGCACTCGTTAAAACTAAAGCAGGTTTTGGAAACCTAGAATTATTAGATACAGAAACGCCTTCACCGAATGAAGATGAAATAAAAATAAAAGTCCATTATGCAGGTATTTGTGGTACAGATATTCACACATACGAAGGACATTATAAAGTGAATTTTCCTGTTATACTAGGCCACGAATTCTCAGGAGAAGTTGTAGAAGTCGGTACAAATATTACAAATTTTAATATCGGGGATCGTGTTACTTCCGAAACAACATACTACGTTTGTAGGGAATGTGATTATTGTCAAAACGGTGATTATAACTTATGTAATCATCGTAAAGGCTTGGGTACTCAACAAAATGGTGGTTTCACGCAATACTTAGTCACTCCAGCAACTAGCGCCCATCACATACCCGACAATGTTTCTTACAAAGCTGCTGCGATGACTGAACCTTTAGCCTGCGCGCACCATGCCGTCTCTAAAATTGACATTCAACCTGAAGATGTTGTCGTTGTTATTGGCCCTGGGCCTATTGGACTGTTAGTCGCTCAAGTTGTTAAAAGTAAAGGCGCTAAAGTTATCATCACCGGATTGAATAATGATCAAGCAAGACTAAATAAAGCAAATGAACTTAACATAGATCATGTAGTTAATATTCAAAATACTGATTTGAAATCATATGTAAATAAAGTCACTAACGGTTATGGTGCAAATGTTGTATTAGAATGTTCTGGCGCAATACCTGCCGCCAAACAAGGATTAGATATTTTACGTAAAAAAGGACAATATGTTCAAGTTGGTATCTTTAAAGATAGCGAAATCCCTTTCAATTTAGAGCAAATAGTTCAAAAAGAATTACGTATTGTAGGTACTAGAAGCCAAAAACCAGCAGATTGGGAACCTTCTTTACAACTACTAAGCTGTGGTGAAGTCAACGCAGAATCTCTTATTACAAACGAACTTGATATTACACAATGGACAGAAGGATACGATCATATAAAAAGTGGTGAAGGTATCAAAGTATTACTTCGCCCTATCGAATAACTCTCAAAATAGTCATCGTTAATATACAAACGATAAAAGGAGCGTAAAAATATGGTAGAACTAATGTTGGATTTCATGCTTGGACCCTTGAGAAATATTACAGATTTATATATGAACAACTTACTATATGCGAATACTATCGTCATTGTCGGTTACTTTGTCGTTAAATTTTTTAAAAAGAGAAAAACAACTTCTGAGCAAGGTTAATTCATTTCATATTTACAAGTTAAGAGGTGACAACATTTGAAAGCTTTAAACTTATATGGCATTGAAGATTTAAGATATGAAGAAACAACACCACCTGAAATTGACAACAGCAATGATGTTATTATCAAAGTAGTAGCAACAGGAATTTGTGGTTCCGACAATTCACGTTATAAAAAATTAGGACCTTACCGAGCAGGTACACCATTTGGCCACGAGTTCTCAGGTACTGTTCATAGTATAGGGCATGATGTAAAACATTTATCTGTTGGTGATGCCGTGACAGGCTGCCCTGCGATTGTATGCCACAACTGTGAACAATGTGAAAAAGGTGCGTATTCTAGATGTGAAAATTTATATGTCATAGGTTCTTATGAACCAGGATGTTTTGCAGAATACGTTAAACTCCCAGCTCATAACGTCTTAAAGTTACCTAATAATGTAGATTTTGATACGGCCGCTATGGTTGAACCATCTGCAGTGGTAGCACATGGGTTTTATAGAACCACTATGAAACCTGGTGCAACTGTGGCTGTCATCGGTTGCGGAAGTATTGGATTACTAGCCTTACAATGGGCTAAAATATTTGGTGCTGCTAAGACTATTGCTATAGATATAGACCCCAACAAACTAGAGATTGCTAAAACACTTGGTGTTGATGATACAATTAATTCTAAAGAGAAAAGTCTAAATGAAGTTATTAAAAACCTCCCGTATAACATAGATGTAGCCGTTGAATCTGCCGGATCACCATATACGATAGGGCAAGTCTTAACATTACCGTCTAAAGGCGGAGAAGTCTTACTACTTGGTATACCTTATTCAGATATTGAAATCAATCGCGAACATTTTGAAAAGATATTACGTAATGAGCTCAATGTGATTGGTTCTTGGAATGGCTTATCTGCGCCATTTCCTGGTGAAGAATGGCATGCATCACTACATTATATGTCTACTGGGAAAATTAAAGTACATGCTATGATTTCAGATTATCTAGATTTAGCACAAGGTCCTGCAACATTTGATGCAATCGTAAATAACAAGCAGCATTTTAATAAGGTGATTTTCCATCCATAATTAATATATTAAATTCAGCTATAAAGAGACCTATGTCAATAGGTTCATTTATAGCTATTTTTAAATTTAAAAAGACCCGAGGCTTCAACAAAAGCCACGGATCTTCAAAACATCAATGATATACGCAGTAAATAACTCGTTGAAATCACGCAATCATTTTATAAAAGTTGATTTCCTACTACAATGCTGAATTTATTGTAGTTTCATAAATCCATTACCTAAGACGTCACGTACATCATGGATAACTAGAAATGCGTTTTCATCATGCGCGTTAACAATTTTTTTAATTCTAGCTAATTGGTTTTGCGGTACGACGACATAAAGTACATTCGTTTCTTTACGTTCATAGCCTCCTACACCATTTAATAGTGTGGAACCTCTACCTGTTTCATTATTAATATCTAAACTGATATCTTTATTATAATCTGAAATAATCGTAATCGCTTTTTTCGGATTAAATCCTTCTATAATAAATGTCATACTTTTTTCAACAATAAAAAGCATAACAATCGTATATAATACGTTTTGGACTGGCAGTACAATTAAGAAAGATAATACAATGATTGAATCTAAAATAAACAATGCCTGTGATGTCTTCATCTCGCTATATTTATTTATAATTTTAGCAATAACAGAAGTACCACCTAGTGTGCTTCGTGCAGAGATCACTAGTCCACTTCCAATTCCGATCAACACACCAGAAAACACAGTATTGATAAAATCAGATTCCAAATGCATATTAAACGATTCAGTCAGCCCTAAAAACGCTGAACTCGAAATAACTGTGATTAAAGTATAAACTGCGGTAGTTTTACTTAAATATTTCCAACCTATCACAATTAATATCATATTTATAATCAAGGAAGTGAGCGCCGGTGATAAACCTAATGTATATTTCAAGTTTAAAGAAATACCAACTGTGCCACCTTCCCCTAAATTTGAAGCAATGACAAACGCATTGATACCTATACTTATAAGAAACGTACCTAAAATACAAAAACATATATTTTTAAAATGGATTTTATACAACATCCCCCAAACACCTCTTTTCTTAATGATTTAAAATACACACATAAATTCCTCAATGTAACATTTTCTTCCATAAAAAATCAGACGACATAAAAAGAAACTTTCTAGTTATTGAACCAAAAAGTTTCGTAAATTAAAGCTTTTATTAATTTTTTAACACAAGTCTATATCATAGTAGAAAAGGACAATAATTTCAATTGAATGAGGTTAAATTAAAATTGTATCGGTTAACTAAATTATATTTTAGTTTTCTGTACTAATTAAAAAACTGTACAAACGATATGCTCCATTAGTTTTATGGTATATGTTCATTAGTTATGCTTGTCCTGCCTTAATTAAAATGGGTTTTGATTCAACCATTGGCCACCATCCATAGTCATACATGCACCATTTATATAGTTAGCTTCTTCTGATAATAAGAACTTAGCTAAACTAGCTATTTCTTCTGGTTGCCCCATTCTACCTAACGGAACACTATCAAGCGTTTGTTGCTTAGCTTCTTCTGATAAACTAAGTTTTCCTGAACCCCCTGTATGATCAATCGGTCCTGGCGCAATTGCATTGACTGTAATACCATATTTACTACCCCACTCTACCGCTAGTGTTCTTGTCATTGATAATACACCAGCCTTAGCACTTGCTGAATGCACCACCCCGATACCAGCTCTCCAGGCATAAGTCGCTACCATATTAATAATGCGCCCTTGTTGACCATTTTTTATCCATTCTTTACCTACAGCTTGTGTACAATACCAAGTTCCATTAAGGACAATATCTATAACAGAGTTCCAACCGTTGAGGGATAAGTCTTCTGCTGGACATAGAAAATTACCTGCCGCATTATTGACCAAGCCATCAATTTTTCCATATGTTGCTACTGTTTTATCTACTGTGTATTGAACCCTTTCAGGGTCTCTCACATCCATATCTATACATAACACTTGCCCTTCAAACTTCTCTATTTCAGCTTTGGCCGCTTCTAATCGTTCTAATGAACGACCAGTAATTACCACGTTTGCACCTTCTTCGGCAAATCTTGTTGCCATTGCTTTACCCATACCACTACTACCGCCTGTCACAATAATTACTTTATCTCTCATGTGCATTCTCCTTTAAATAAACGATTTAAATCAACACGTCAAATAACTATAGTAAGCGCTTACACACAATTGTACCTTACTTATCTGTCATTCGTAAATAATCTTAATTATTCTTAATTCCATTTATTTAAATATATTAAAGTAACAATTATTATAAGTTTTTAAACTTTCTGTAAATCTAGTCAAAAGTACAGTGATATATGCTATATTGTCCGTGATATCGAAACCGATATCGGCTAACGTTATTATTAATTAAAGGGGCTGGATGATATCGATTCGAAATTAGAAAGACGTATGTTTCTCGGTTTTATTTATATCCATATTTTGCATCATGCTAGTGAACATCCTATTTATGGCAACTGGATGATGGAGGAGTTAAGAACACATGGTTATGCAATGAGCGCTGGAACACTATATCCTCTCTTACATCGAATGGAAGATGAGTCATTACTCGTTAGTGAAAAAACGGTCGTTGCCGGTAAACAACGTAAGAACTACACAATCACGCCATTTGGTAAGAAAATGTTAGAAAAAAGTCAGCAGAAATTAAAAGAGATTGTCGGAGAAATTTAAACTTGGGAGGTTATTTGTTATGAAATATCTTGAAGTATTTCTCGTAGCCCTGAGGTTAGGCTGCACTTCATTTGGTGGTCCAACAGCTCACCTTGGCTACTTCTATGATGAATATGTAAAACGGAGGCAATGGCTGACAGAACAACAATACACCAATCTAGTTGCGTTATGTCAATTTTTACCTGGGCCTGCTAGTAGTCAAGTTGGATTTGGCATTGGTATAACGAAGGCAGGGTTGATTGGCGGAGTCATTTCATTTATTGGCTTTACGCTCCCCTCAGTGATTGTACTCATGCTTTGCGCCACTTTACTGTTAGCTTATAGCAACGATTTAGGTTGGACACACGGCCTAAAATTAGTCGCCGTTGCAATTGTATTAAATGCAATTATAGGTATGGGACAAAAATTATTACCCGATTTAAAAACAAAAATTTTAGCGTTGTTCACCTTAGTGGTAGCTATAACAGTCATTCATCCATTATCACAATTAGGTGCGTTGATTGTAGTGGCTATAGTTGGATTAGCGCTTTTTAAAGAAACAGATGAACAGAAGTCTTCGATAAAAATATTTAATATTCCACGAATAGTAGGCGCTATCTCCCTTATACTATTTTTTAGTCTTTTATTAATCTTACCTATATTGAATTTTGTCACTCACAATTCGTGGATTAATATGATCGACAACTTTTATCGTTCCGGTGCTCTTGTATTCGGCGGTGGACATGTTGTCTTACCTTTATTAGAACAATCATTTGTAGCGACTGATATGATTAGTGCCAATGACTTTTTATCAGGTTACGCATTAACACAAGCAGTTCCAGGACCATTATTTACATTTGCCGCATATATTGGAACCGTTATGTCTGGTGTTACAGGTGGTATCGTTGCAACAATTGCTATTTTCTTACCAGCCTTTTTATTATTAGTTGGTGTTTTACCTTTTTGGGAGCACGTACAATCAAATCGCTATGCAAAATCAATGCTAAAAGCTATCAGTGCTGGCGTAGTAGGTATTTTAATCGCAGCTTTTTATAATCCAATATTCACATCATCAGTAAATAGCAATATAGATTTTGCATTTGCTGCTACATTATTTGTATTATTGGCATATTGCAAAACACCATCTTGGTTAATTGTAATTTTAGGTTTATTGCTTGGTCTCATCTTTTATTAATTATGAAGTGTATTGTTTCAATATTTGAAAGTGCATATCTCATGACCAACAGATTTCGACAATATATTTATTTGCTAATTCACTGAACATTCGTTACAATAACTTGAAATAGAATAGTTCTCTTATTAAGAGTGAGTGGAGGGACTTGGCCCTGTAAAACTCCAGCAACAGCTCAGACGAGCGATGTGCTAAATCCAACAGTTCTAATTTACGAACTGACAGATGAGAAGATGTGCGGAAGCTCTTCTTATCTAAGAAGAGCTATTTTATTTGTAAAAAAATAAAAGGTGGTAATTTTATGAAATCATTGCACGAATTATTCTCAGAACTTGAACATTCGGAAAATCATGTACCTAATAACATGATGAGTAACATAGCTAAACGAGAACATATTAAAAACTTAAAACGTGAAATCTTCGCTCGCATAGATATTCATGATTACAAAGCAATTATATTAGAAAAAGAATTATAAAATACGACTATCTTATCTCAAGTTATATCTCTCATCAGACTTATAGCTTGATAACTAAGCGTTGTACTAACTAGGTAAAAAGGAGTGTACAGAAATCATTTTAGCAAAATATGATTTCTGTACACTCCCTTGTTATATTTACTTTTACTATCTATAGACGTTGCATACAAACACCCTATTTATGTTTACTACCAAAGGGCACATATTTTATTTTTGTATCTTTAGGTATACCTTCATATTTGTTAAATAATGACTGATACCTTTTGCTTGTTGGTGTAGCATGATGCAAATAATGTTCAAAGGGTAATTTTTCCATCGTATAAAATTCTTTTTTAGGATGTGCTTGTATTTCTTCTTTTAACTGTGTAATTCGTGTTTCATTTTTTTGATTAATATAGGAAAATGTCCCTAAATAAAACGTCGCACTACCAATTGCTATAACACCCACAATCCGTTTCCAAAGTTGACCAGTAATATTCAACTGTGAAAATAACATTAAAAAGATTATGACAAACAAAGCAGAAACTGTATAAAAATTTCTTGGCCCTAACGGCGATACAATCACCAAAGGTGCACACACTAACAAAACAGCAGCCAGCAATAAGTATAACGTATATTTAACTTCTTTCGGCTCAACGACTATATGAATTGCTAAAATAAATGCACTTAAAAACCAGATACAAACGAATGTATTTACTAAATTAGCAATAAGAAGTATATGAAAGTTTTGTAACGCAAATTGTTCATAAATAAAGAAGTAGTATATTGGCAAAATCAATAAACCCGTTATAACAAATACTTGCATCCATTTAGGACGTGTAAGTAACGTAGCGTTTCTGAATAAAAGTGCAATAGCAACACCAATAATCATCAAGATTATCGTTATTTGGTTAAAAACCACCCAATCAGGTAGTACTGTGGTTATTGTTGTTGTAACTTTATCAATAATGCCGGTATCACTAGATACTTTTTGATAACTATTACCCTCAAAAAATATTTTGCGATAATTGGGATTTATAAACATCAAAATTGTTCCTAGTGATGAAATAGCCAAACCTAATATAAATTTAGGATTTAACTTTCTATAAAGTAATACATGTAATACAATTGCTAAAATTAAAATCATCGTATTAAATAGCGTTGTATTTTCCATAAAAAATTGTCCTACAAAACAGATACCGTAAAACAAAATATTAGTTATAGGATCTAAATTTTTCTGCTTAAATAGTATTGTTGAGATATACCAAATAATAAACAGCACGCAGAACGTCGCAGGAACATAGTTATAAAATCCAGCAAACCAACCATACGTTTGCTTATATATGTCACTTGGTATCGTAAGCATCAAAATAAATGCACACAAATAATAATATAAAATCTTAGCTTCATTCACAAAACGTCCAATTATCCATATAATCGAAATACTAAAAACCGCATAAGACAACCATCTAAACCAATCAAGTCTAACGGCAATAATTTCTAACATATTACCCAAATAACGCCCATTCAAATTTATAAAGCGTTCTTGTAGCATCTGAATACCATAGTGACTATACCAATCCCAATCATCATGCGTTAATGGCGTAAGCATAGCCATAAAAATATAAAAAATAAACAGTGCGGTTACTGTAAGGTACGTCTTATTTATCCTTAATAATTTCATCTTATTCCACCTCTTGATCATTCAAGTTAGATTGACGAACAATATAGAGTGGACGCTGTTTCACTTCATAATAAATTCTTCCTATATACTCTCCAATCACACCTAATGATGTAAGCTGTATCCCGCCTAAAAACAATACGGAGAAGATTGTTGTGAAATATCCTGGTGTAGACACACCGTAATTCAATGTGTAAATAAAGTTAAATAAAATATAGAGAAAACTCAATCCGCAAATGAAAAGGCCTAAATAAATGATGGCACGCAATGGCTTATTATTAAACGAAATCAAACCATCGATTCCATAATTGAGTAATGAGCTAAATGACCATTTAGACTCTCCTTCTACCCGAGTTACATTTTGATATTCAATGACTTTCGGTTCAAAACCAATCCACGCAAACAAGCCTTTAGAAAATCTATTGTACTCACCCATATTCACAATTTCTTTCACTGCTCGCTGGCTTAATAATCCAAAATCACCAACGCCATCTTCTAGTGTGACATCAACCATTTTATTAATCATTGCATAATACAGTTGTGACACACGTTTACGTGCTATGTTTTCACCGGTTCTATCCCTTTTGGCAACAATTTGATCTTCGCCTTCCTTAAAGTATTGAATCATTTGTGGTATTAAGGTTGGCGGGTGTTGTAAATCACCGTCTAAAATAATTAAAGCTTCCGCGTCTACACTTGCCTTTAATCCTGCATACATGGCAGACTCTTTACCGAAATTTCTTGAAAGTGATATGTATTTTACTGCATGATCTTGTTGCGCTAATTGTTGAATAATAGTTAAAGTGTTATCCTTGCTTCCATCATCCACAAAAAGCAATTCGTATTTATAATTATTGTTGCGACTATCTTGTTGCATGATTTCTGTTAATTCAGCATATGTTTTTTTAATAACGCTTGCCTCATTAAAACACGGAACTAAAATTCTAATCATAAAATAATGTACTCCTCATTGGTATTTATTAATATAAAAAATAGCATATTGTATATTATACAACATATTAAAGAGATAATGTAGTTTTCCTAATATTATATTGTGTTTATTTTTTGGATGTTCAAAAATTACATTCATTAAATGTAAATTATAGTTATGTAATAGTTCCCTAAATTAATCATATATTGTGTTGTTATTTAAATTTGAAGAGTGTATTATTTAATCATTAAATTTTTATTAAAAGGACAACTAAACCATGGTAGCTGTATATGTAAAACCTATTAGATTAAAAAATTATTTGAGACACGAAAAGCCTGTACTGTCGGGAGTAGTCTATCATTTTTTAATTCAATATATACAAAGACAGTGACCAATTTTTATTAGTAAAATCTTTATCAGTACTTTCTTGTATTGATATACATTTTAACAAAATAATATAAAGACACTTTGGTTACCAAAGTGTCTTTTTTGTGCGAATTTTGATAAATTTTAAGTTTAAATTTTTAGAAAAGAGGCTTTCATCATGCAATCCAATAAACTTTGGACTAAACAGTTTATCAGTGTATCATTGATTAACTTTCTACTAACTTTAGTCTTTTACTTACTTATGGTTACTATTGCAACTTTTGCAATCAATCATTACCAAGCTTCAATGAGTCAATCAGGGCTCGTCAGTGGCATCTTTATTATCGGGGGTGTAATCGGCCGACTTTTTGCTGGTTATTTCATTAATAAATTCGGCCTTAAACGTTTATTACTTATCACCATCATCATATGTTTAGCTATCATCGGTATTTATTTTATTAATATCAACGTACAGTTCCTTATATTAATACGTTTATTACATGGGATTCCACATGGGATGGCATTAACAATCATTAGTTCAATTGCTACACAAATCATTCCAGAATCTCGTAAGTCTGAAGGGATTAGCTACTATAGTATGAGTACGACGTTAGCTACTGCATTTGGCCCATTTCTTGGTATATTAATGATTCATTATATTTCATTTTCTATATTATTTAGTTTTTGTTTTGCCATAATGTGCATCGCTTTAATCATGAGTATTTTTGTTAAAGCCCCTAAAGTCACCGAAATCAAAACAGCTTCCGTTAATTTAGAAAAAGGTACATCATTTCTTAAAAATATCATTGAGCCAAGCGTCATACCTGTTGGTTTAATCATTTTATTATTAAGTTTTGCATATTCTGAGGTATTAACTTATCTAAATTTATATGCGAGTCAATTAAATTTAACAAGTGTAGCAAGTTTGTTCTTTGTGGTTTACGCCATTGTGGTTTTACTAACGCGTCCGGTTGCAGGTAAACTCATGGATAATAAAGGAAACCACGTCGTTGTATATCCAGCAATCATTTTTTATGCAATTAGTATGTTTATGTTAAGCCAAGTTACAAGTGGATTTATATTACTATTAATCAGCGCAATTATGGGATTAAGTTTCGGAAATTTACAATCAGCAACACAAGTCTTAGCAGTGAAATCTGCACCAACTTCTCGTATAAGCATTGCCACATCAACTTATTTCATATTTTTTGATGCAGGCTTAGGTCTCTCTCCATACTTATTAGGTTATGTTACGCCTTTAACTGGTTATGGAAATATGTACGCTATTATGGGTGTTATCATCATAATTACTGGCTTCCTGTACTTCTGTTTAATTGGAAACAGAAAATTAAGTAGCTAGAAAGTAGAGTAGCCCGTTGAAATCAAAATGTTCAATTTGATTTCAACCGGCTACTCCTTTTTATTAATACATATTTAATTTAAAGTGTCATGGTTGTATAAGTAATATTTTCACTTTGCTAGGTCACTTGTCATCTTTATCTTTGTCACTTTTTCCGTCTTTGTTATCTTTCTTTAACTCTGCTTTATTTTGGTCTAGTTTTTCTTTATTTGCTTCAGGAGTATAGTCTACCCTTTTAGAATAATCGTTGCCCGCATTCCACAATAGATACTCATTAATGCTATGATCTTTAAGTGCTTGTACTTGTGCTTGTACTTGTGCTTCTACAGCTTTACTATCGTATTCCATATATTTACCTTCACCTAAATATCGTGCTGTAAAGTCTTGTAACCATGGACGAGACTTCGGTTTCTTATCACCTAATTTATTTAACACAGCTGTTTCTTTATCTAAATAATGATCAACAGCTTCATAAGGTTCCTTATCAGGCGCTTCTAAACCAAAGTCACCAGGACTCCAATGTGACGGATAAATCATAGACGAGATAGCATCTGTATTTTCTGCTATTTTAGGGAAACTTTGACCAATCCCTGGTGCTTCTTCAACCATTGCAGCATAACCAAATACGTCAGCAGACACCTCTGCACCATAAGGTTTTAACTCTTTACGAGCAGTTTTTAAAAATTGTGAAATTGTGTCTACACGTTGATCAACATCACTTAATTTGCTATTTTTATAGTTTCCTTTATCATACGTCAAACTACTTTCTACATTTTCAAATGCTTCAGGGAATCTTACATAGTCATATTGAATATCTCTAAAACCTGCTTTTGCAGCTTCCTTAGACACATTTATATTATAATCCCATACCTCTTTAACGAAAGGATTAACAAATTTATCGCCACTATCACTTTCCCATACTGAACCATCTGATTGTTTGAACGACCATTCAGGATGACTTTCTGCTAAATTCTTATCTTTAAAAGTAACAATCCTTGCAATAGGATAAATATCTTTCTCTTTCATTTTATTAAGTAATGGCTTGGCATCCACAATATCCAATGTATGTTTATCAATTTCTTTATTACCAGTGTTAAAGTTTATAGTTACGTTCCCTGAATCATCTTTAACATCAATAACCATTGCATTTAAATCACTTTCATCAATAAACTTTGTGAGTTCTTCAAATTTTTCGCCGTTTGTCGCATCAGCACTTACATAAATACCTCTTACGCCATCTTTTGGATATTTCACATCATCACTATTTTTAGTAGATTGACTGTCCTTATTTTCTTTATTTGCTTGGTTGTCTCCATTTTTCGTACCCTCGTTTGAACATCCAGTGATTAATAATGCACCAGTTAAAACTGTTGGTAAAATCCATTTCCCCTTCATTTAGCATAAGCTCCTTAACTATTATGTATATTGCACTACTTAATTCATTTACATTCCAAGTTTAACCAATGCAAAATGTGTTGTAAACTCCTTTTTAAAATTAATATTCATTAACCGATATTTATGATAGTATAAAATACTTAACTTTATTTAATAAGAAATAGTAAGTAGCAAGCCTAATAATAATTGATGCGCTGGTTTTTTACAGGGTACGTAACAGTGCCGTCACACAACCCGACGGCTCACCCTCACCTAATTAAAGCACATGATCATCTTAAGTTAACAACTCAATATTTTAAATGATAATAAATTATTTATGAATATGGGTACATATTGAGCAAAATACTTTTCAGGAGGATGACTAATGAACAATTTAAAAATCGTTCCGGCTTACCCACAATTACAAAAAGGCGCGTACTTCCACTTACTCGCTATAAATGATATGGCAAAAGTTTTATTCTATACAACAGACAAGCAAGTTTTAATTCGTAATATGCATAAATTATGGAAACAACCTAGTAATCGCTTTAGTTATCAAAATACAATGGTTGCTATGATTCATGGACAACCGGCAGGTGCTATATCGTGCTTGCCTTACAGAGATCTTCAGCAACAAACCTTTACGACTGTATGGCAAATTGCAAAAATTCAAAAGTTGCAGTTAGTCCCTCAATTCTTACATGCATTTAAAGATATCATCGCCTTGATAAGATTAGATGAAGGCAATACAGACGAGTATCATGTGAGTATGTTAGCAACACTTGCTCAATTCAGAGGTATGGGTGTTGGACGTGCTTTACTTGAATATGCTGAACAACTTGCGTTACACAAAGGTTATACAAAAATTTCGTTAACCGTTGAAGTTGAAAACACTACGGCTCAACGCTTATATGCTAAACAGGGCTACAAAATTATCGGACAGTCCGGGAATAATCATGCGCAAGTTTATAAGATGCGTAAAATGATTAAATAACATTATTCATATTCATTTAAATAAAGACTAAAAATTTCAAGTTTCCAAAAATCATTTGATAATTATATGTGTATGAACCTAAAAAGCACCGACAACTATTTGCCGGTGCTTTTTTTGAGTTTATTTATTTTTCACTTTTAGTCCACGGTAACGATTAAGTGCTGCACAAAACTCTTGTTTTCTTGGCAGTGCTAAGTTACCTGGATGCCCATCAAATGATGATATTACATCTAACCCTTGTTCTTGAATAACTGTGTATAATTTATCTGCTGCTTGAGATAACGTATCTTGTTCATTTAACAAATGACTTTGATAATAATTTATCATTGCTGCTAAACATTGGGTTTGACTTGTATCCACTAATTGTTCCAAACCGGAAATATCGATAAGCTCTTTGCCATACAAAATGGAATAACGTCCCTTTACTTTAAAACGGTTGTCTTTCCCTTTTTTAGTAAAACTCGATTTTAGCGGTACTCTAGCAGGTAGATTGCCAAAATCACTATTATTTGTAGCATTCGTCGTATTAACCGGTGTTTCAGCAATCGCTTTTGCATTTTCAGTAACATCTTTCAAGACATATTCATCCATCATTAATACCTGATCAGCAACCTCAAAATAATCACCTGAGCCTCCTACAATTAAAATAGTCGAAACATTATAATCTTTATACAGTGGTTTTACCTTACTCGCAAATGGTGTGATAGGTTCTTTTTCCGGGGCAATCAAGCGTTGCATACGGCTATCCCTAATCATAAAATTGGTAGCTGAAGTGTCTTCATCAATCAATAATAATGATGTACCTGCTTCCAATGCTTCCATAACATTCGTTGCTTGGGATGTACTACCACTGGCGTTTTCAGTAGAAAATTGTTGCGTATCTTTATTTCCCGGTAAATTATTTATAAATGGGCTAATATTTACCTTCTCAATATGGCGACCATCTTCAGCTCTAATCTTCATGGCATCATGACATGTAATAACGTATTCTCTACCATCTCCGTCAATATGATTATAGATACCATGCTCAAGCGCTTCAAGCACAGTCGATTTACCGTGAAAGCCTCCACCAACAATTAAGGTAATACCTTTAGGTACCCCCATGCCAGTGACTGTCTTTCCACTTGGCACAGCCATTTGTACTTCTACATTTTCAGGACTTGTAAAAGCAACTGCATTAGGTAAATGCTTATCTGACACACCACTTTTGCGTGGTAATATCGAACCATTTGCAATAAATGCAACAAGATCTCTACGTTCAAGTTCCTCACGAATGTAAGCTTGATCTAGCATTAACGTAACCTGTGTATCTAATTTTGTATGATTTATATTTTTATAGAGCAATGATTCATTTACGATGTCGGGCAGTATTTCTATTAATGTACTTGCCGCAGCTTTCCCTAAAATTTTTCTTCCTGCTGCAGGTAAACTAATTTCAAGTCTTACTTCGATATCATGTTTATTGATTACTACAGCTGTCCGTTCTAAAATTTCTTGCCCACATTGATCTATAGTAATGTTTGATGCAGCTTTTGCATTTTGGCTGCTTTGCTTAAACGAACTTATACTTTCATTAAATGTTCGCGCTAAAAAGTCTGCTACAGCGATGATTTTATCTTTAGTGTCCAATAAATTGTTAGGGATATTTGCTATGTCTCTACTCATCACTACCCTCATTTTGGATGGAGGGGCATACGGGTCTACTTGTATATGATCTATCGCAAGTCGAAACTGTTTGAACTGATATATCCCTTTAAGGCGTTTATAAGCACCATATTTCTGTCCATCTAACGATTTCAATAATTGCGTTAACTCCGTTGCATTTTTCAATAGAAAACCTCCTAAAGTGGTTTGACGAAATTTGGAAATCCAAAATATTTTCAAGATAAGTATAAGGCAATGAAATTAATGTGTACAATAAAATTAATCTTATACTAAAACTATTTGCAATAGCATTCAAAACTACTCTTCTATTCATAATATTTTTTTAAAATAGAAAATCTTACCAATTGAAAATATGAAATTTACAGGTAACTGATAGAAGCATAGACACTTTAAGCCACCTTAAAGTGTGGCTTTTTATATTTCACAGTATATAAATCCCTCACCATATGATTTTACATATTTAAACGCTTTTCATTCACCATAAAAAACACTTTCGCTTATTTCACCTTTAAAATGAAACCATGCGAAAGTGTTATTATTTTAATCTATTAGTATATATTTACTCGCCTCTTGTGTTTCTAAAAGCGTTAAATCTTTTGTTACATCCATAAGCGAATCGAGTGATTTTTCAAAGTAAATTATTGTGGCTTGATATAAGCCATTACCACAATCTTGAAGTGTCGTTCTCACATTGTCTTCACCAATCAATGCGATTGCTTTTTTGGAATGCTGTATATGTGTTTCTAAAGCTTCTATTGATACAACATCACTTTTTTCAATATAAAAGTAAACCTCTTCTAGATTTATTTTTTCTATTCTTTTCAAGTAATGTGTGTTCATTGGTTGTAATTTATATTTTTCATTTTCTACATTTTCAATCGTAGATTTAAGCATAATCAAACTCCTTGTCTATTGTTCATTATTATCTATATTTTCACTATTTAAATCTGATATGCCATAGTTACTTTTCTATTATTAAGTCATTTGTTTTAACTTTCGCAGTACATCAATTAAGAAGTCAATGTTCTTATTGCTTTTCCTCCTCTAAATGTAAAAGTACATAACTACTCGTCAGTCTTTTTTAAAGTCTTAGGTTACATCACATTGTGTATTAATACACCTCGAAATACACACAATACTCAATATAGTATAAATTTATACATAAATAAAGCGAAAATGTATTATAACGAATAAATTAATTTTTGTTAAATGAAACCTATACGAATTAAAATTTTCTATTATCTTCATCAAACACATATTAATCTGCTTTTAATAATCATTTTTTCAAAAAAATCAATCACTCTCACAACATTTTCAACACAAAATAAACCTCCCACTATTACAATTAGTGAGAGGCTCTCAATTATATATGAAATTGTATCACAATCCATTATTTATTAATCAATTGTTCTATATACTTTAGAATTCATTAGAATAAACAACCAAACGACGATACTGGCTATGGCTGAAATTGCTAGAACATTAAAAATTGAAATATCCATTGTATTTAATCCTGAAATGACAACATATGAAATTGGATCGAAACCAGTCATTGCAAGGAAGATTAAACTCATCACTCTGCCTGTCACCTTTTCATCTGAAAATTCTTGAGCCATGGTAATAAAAGGAATATAAACAATTGTGTATGAGAATCCTATTAAGAATAATAATATTATTTGCCAAATTAAATCTGTTACTTGTGTAAATGCCAAGAATATTAAGAGCATAGCTAATAATGTAAATAATGTTATTTTCCCTCTTACTTTAGTTAAAGTGACGATACTAAGTAAAACTGTTCCAGATAACATACCTACGCCTAAGCTCGATTGTAAGTAAGTTAAATTAATAGGCGTACCTCCCGAAGCTTCTACTAATATAGGTATACCTACACTTAAAGCTCCCAAACCAAAAAAGTTAGCCGTAACAAGAATAATAATGCCTGTGATTAAAAAACGAGATGATTTTACATAACGGAATCCTTCAATAATATCTTTAATTGGCGTTTCATTGGAACGTTCTGGTACTTCCGTTTCCTTGATAAAGGACGGGAAAACGAATATCGCTGATAAAAATACAAAGATTAGAGCAACGTAGAAACTTGTTGCGATTGAAAAATTTTCCATAATCATACCTGCAACAATTGGCCCAAGTATAAATGATATTTGAGTACCACCTTGGAAAAGAGAATTGGCTCTTTGAAGTTGTGCTTGTTTAACCACTTTAGGAATCAATGATGTACATGCAGGGCCAAAAAATGCATCCAGCATACCAAATAAAGCAGCTAAAATCATTAATGGAATTAATGAAAGTTGATTATTAATAATAAGAAAATAGAGAATCACCATAACAGCAGCTTCTGCAATATTTGAGTAATACATAATCGTTGTTTTCTTAAATTTATCAGCTACCATACCACTAAATGTCATCATCAGTAGTCTAGGCACCGTAGCCGATACTAATATGTAACCTAATGCCATCGACGATTGTAATTCTTTAACAGCATACCATGTAATCGTTGTTAAAATTGTACTAAATCCAATCATGGCAAAAATACCTGCTGCTAACATGAGCATATATGTACGATTGAATATAAGCTTGTTAGATGTTGTCAATTTTATTCCTCCTATATTGCAATTAGATGTTGTCCGTTTCTAGATATGTAATCCAATAGATCTTGATACTTATTTAAATTGCTCATGTATGGCTTATCTATTCTATTTCAGAAGACAAATACTATAATTACACGTTTTTTATTATTAAATTTATTTAGCATGTTATAATTATAACAAACATTATCTATATTTTATAATTTATATTTACGCATTCTATTCAAAATTAAAATATATGAGGTTTTTAATGACTATCCACCTTTACATCAAAAATAAAAACACTTCCCATCGATTTGAATAGGATAAATTCGATGGGAAGTGTTTTTATTTTAATATCATATGATACAACTACTTATTGTTATATTTATCTTTCTCCTTTTAACTCCCTTTCTTTTAATATATAACTCAATAAATCCAACATAATACGTGCAGCAGTCTGACCCGTCATACCAGTTGGGTCATAAGCAGGTGCAACTTCTACTAAGTCAAACCCGACTACTTCATTATGTTTTGCTACTGCTTTTAATAACTCGTTCACTTCATCATACAGTAAACCACCTGGTGATGGTGTACCAGTACCAGGCGCAATTGAAGGGTCAATACCATCGATATCAATTGTAATATATAATTTTTCACCTTCTGGAATTAATGCCGCTAAATTTTCCGGGCCCTTTTCACGCATTTGTCTCGGAGACAAAATAGTTGCACCATATTCACGAGCTGCATCTACATCTTCTTTTAAACTACTACTAATGCCTCGAATACCATATTGATATATATTTTTCACATGATCCATTTCAGACAACCTTCTGATACAACTACCATGACCGTATCTTTGTCCCGAACGATGGTCAGCCCAGTCTAAATGTGCATCAATTTGCAACACATGGAATGGCCCTAAAGCTTCAACACCTTTTCCTGTAGCAGCTGTAATTGAATGATCTCCGCCGATAATGACTGGCATGACACCTTTATCAACAATTTTTCGCAATGTCGCTTCGGTGTTATCGTGACTTTGCATAATATCACCATGCACGATATCCACATCACCTACATCAAATACTTTCCATTTTCGCCCTAAATAAGTGATATCATTTTCAATATCATAAGCGCCTTCCAACCCAAAGCTATATAGTGTAGAACCTTCTCTCACGCTACGCGGACCCATACGTGCCCCTGATTTCCATTGTGTTCCCATATCATTAGGCACGCCAATTACTGCCACATCTGCATTAATATCTGATAATTTTTCAATGTTATCACACACTGGATATTTACCAAATGTACAAATTCCTGTAAATGGTAAATTTAATGTCTGCTTTTCTTCTGGATTCATCATAATAAAATACCCCCGTTTATTTAAAATGTGTCTATATACAATCAGCATTCAAGGACTTTTCATACATCGTCACTATCAAAATAACAATTGATAACATGCCAAGCGCTCCTGCCAAGTGTTCATTGTGAAACAATTCAGCAAATGAAGTATATATTGCGGTAGAAATAGCAATACCAAAGGAATAACCTAAAGAACTCGCCATCTTATAAATACCTGAACCAATACCTACTTTATCGTCACTTACATTAACCAACAATGTATCTAATGAAGGCGTTGCATACAAACCAATGCCGATACCTGCAATTAAAAAGCCAATAAACACAACGATAATGTATGGTAAATTAGATAAAAATGTTAATGCTCCAAAACTCATACCAACACTCGCTATAATAATTGAGATAAACATTGGTTTATAAGGACCAACTTTCTGTAATAATCGCTCACCCACGCGTATCATCAGCAACAAAGCTATAATATTGCCCAACGTCAGTAATCCTGTTTGAAAAGCCGTAAACCCTCTGCCAATCTGAATGTACGTATTCGCTACAACAATTGTGCCAGCAATGCCATTTTGTAAAAAATTGGTAAGGACAGCACCCGTAAATGGTTTAGTTTTAAATAACTCAAAATCTATAAATTGATGTTTTCTTGTTCTTTCAAAAAAAATAAATAGGATTGTTAATATGATAGATGCAATGAATAATGCAATAATAGGAAAACTTGCCCACCCCAAATCTTGTCCTTGTGTCACAATAATATTAATAACTAATAAGAGGACTACAAAAATTGAAAAGCCAATAATATCAAATTTCTCTTTATTTACTTTAGCAACTTTCGTTTCTTCTATATTTTTCAATAAAACCATTGCAACAAGAGCAATCACAATTGAAAAAATAAATATCATTCGCCAATCAAAATATGTAGCGATTAATCCCCCCACAAATGTGGTTATACCGCCACCTCCCCAAGAACCAAATGACCAATAACTTAAAGCACGTTGCCGTTCACTTTCTTGAAATGTTGTCTTAATTAATGCTAAGGTAGCTGGCATCACAAGTGCTGCAGATAAACCCTGTAGTACTCTAGCAAAAATCAATAAAACAGGTTCTCTGGCCAAAATGACAAGCAATGACCCAACGATGCTAATGACTAAACCAACGTAAGTCATTTTCTTTCTCCCAAGTCTATCTGAAATACCTCCACCAATTACAATAAACAATCCACAAAATAGCGATGTTAAACTTGTGGAAATGTTTAAAATACCTGATGAAACATTTAGATCTTTTTGCATTGTTGGAATGATATTAATCATTGATTGTGCAAAAAGCCAAAATGTTAATATTGCCAAAACCATGCCTAAAATATACAAATCTATTTGTCTTTTAGCTTTCATGGCAATCCCCCTTTGATTTGAAGGTTCCTTCAAATTAGTTGAAGTTTAGCACCATGATGACAATTCAGCAAATAGATTTCTGAATTTTCCCACTAATTATAAAGAGATGTTTTATAAAAAAACGTTGATATCATCATGTTTATTTAAAGTGATTTGTTATAAAGTACAGCTGTTATAAAATTTCTTTATGTGCTTATAAAAAATGCTTAAAAATAATAAAAAAAGAAAGCGTTAAGTAGCTTAAAAACCACTTAGCGCTATTTTAAATTACTTTATTTCAAAATATATCTTACAAAAGGATATAAAGTTTGCTATATCCTTATTCATTGCTGCTTCCCTATATAATAACCATGTATTTCTAGTAATACTATCACCATTTTTAAATTTCAAATCTTTAGTATAAAAAGAATCACTATCTAAAATACATGATTTAGGAACGATAGCATATCCCATTCCCTGCTCTACAAATTTTTTGCAAATTTCAATTTTATCAGCTTGAATTATATTTCTAGCGTACGTATCATAGCGTTCACTCCACCAATCATTGATTGATTTAGTAATTGAATTTTCTAGCTCAATATAAGTGTTAAAATTTTGATGAGATTTATAAACAATTCTGTATTCTTGATCTAAACGTTTCAAACTTATCTCTTTTTTACTAATAATGGTTAATGGATCGCGTTTCAATAATATTTTATTGCCATACCAATCATAATCCCCTGTTAAAATCCCTACATCAAGGTCATTATTTTCCATTTGTTCTAAAATTTCAATACTCCAACCACTTGTCATAGATATATAAATATCTGTATAGGCTTGATAATATTGTTTGATTAATTCCGGCATCGTATATATAGCAAAATTTGTATTCGCTCCTAGTTTCATATTACCTTTCAAATTTTCACGAAGTTCATTAATATTTGACTTTAGATTTTGAATTTCAAATAAGACTTTATTTGAAAATTTGACTAGATACTCTCCTTCGGGTGTGAATTTAAATTGATTCCCTATTTTTTCAACTATATTAATTCCAAAATCTTTTTCAATTTTTTTAACCTATAAGAAAGTAATGGTTGTGACATAAATAATCGTTTGGCAGCTTTAGTAAAGCTTTGTTCTTTATTAAGCATCGCTAAAATTTTATAATCTTCCTCTTGCATAAAGCAATCCCCCTTTGCTTAAAACACTTATACTTATTCTACATTATTAAGTTTTCTTTTTATAAATAATAAGCGTGCTCTGAGTATTCGTTTAATACTTATTTTTCAATTTCAATTTTCTATAGCGCTTAAGATGTTATAGCACGCGAGCTTATAAATATATAATATATAACCTCATTTACATAAAAATGTAATTTATTTCAATTTCACACAATGTTTTTGTCGAATTTACCAAAGCATCTTTTTCAAAAAATAGGTATTATCAAATTAAATAAGAATATGAAAGGAGCAGCTTAAATGCAACAAGAATCAATACAACTTAGTAAACATTACTGGATTAAATTAGTTACTATCTTTACATTCGGATGGTTAGTAATCTATGCTGGACGTACTATATTGAACCCAATTATGGGTGATATTAAAAACACTTTCTCTTTAAACAATGCACAGCTCGGTATTATCATGAGTATATTCTTTATTGGCTATACTTTGACTCAAATCCCTTCAGGTATACTAGGAGATAAAATTGGCCGAAAGAAAATGCTTGTCCCAAGTATGATAATCTTTGGTGTATTTATGATTATTACTGGTATAATGCCGACCTTTTTCCTATTTATTCTATCTTGGCTTATTGTTGGGTTAGCACAAGGCATGTTTTACGGTCCTCAATACGCATTATCTTCAGAAGCCATTCCTGAAAAACATATCACACTCGGTAGTGCATTAATTAATAGTGGTATGGCATTTGGTACTTCAATTGGTTATTTCATTTCAAGTTATACTGTTCCGGAATTTGGTATGAATTGGCATACACCTTTTTTCATCATGGCAATTCCTATACTTCTGCTAGCTTTGTTAATGTATAAAGTAATTAAAGAACGCCCTAGACATATCCAAATGTCTACTGAACAACAAGTACCGTTTAAATTCACTAGTTTATTCAAAAATCGAAATTTGATTTTGGCTTATATCATTATATTCTGCTCAATTTATGGTTTTTTTATGATTATTACGTGGTTACCCTATTACTTAGAAACCGAACGGGATATCAATGGTGCCCAAGTAGCCTTTATCGCCTCATTAGTTCCTTGGGCTGCTATACCTGGCTCACTATTCTTTAGCTGGCTTTCTGATCGATTAGGACGTCGTCGCCCAGTCTTATTAGTAATGATACCTTTAGCATTTATATTTACAATTTCCATCGTTATGTTTGATCATTTATGGATTTTATATATTGCTTTAATTGGCTACGGCATTGTTGGGAAGATAAGTACAAATCCTGTCTTAATAGCTGTAGTTGCAGATAATGCGCCTAAAAATGCGTTAAGTACATCTTTTAGTGTTTATAATTTTATAGGAATGACTGCATCAATACTCGCCCCATACGTGACTGGCTATTTAACAGATTTAACAGGTGCTATGGCAACTGGTTTTTATCTCGCTGCTGGATTATTAATCATTGGCTTTATATGTACCTTATTATTAAAAGAAAAACATAAGCAAACTTGCTAAGATTAAATTTATTTTTTTAAATAAGCTACTAAAGGCTATACTACGTGCTTTTAGTAGCTTTTTCACTGCTGAAAAAGACACATATATACGTCATTTTGACTAATATAGTTGTCAAATTTACTGAAATATTATATATTGTATACAAGGAGTTGATAATATTTGCGAAATCGTGTTAAAGAATTGCGTGCTCGTGATGGCTATAATCAAACACAACTTGCTAAAAAGGCAGGCGTTTCACGACAGACTATTTCCTTAATTGAGCGAAATGATTTTATGCCATCTATTTTAACTGCAGTAAAAATTGCAAACATATTTGATGAACCTGTCGAAAATATTTTCATTATAGAGGAGAGGGATTTATGAAAGTAGGACGATATTTACTATTTATTTTACTAGGTTGTATTGTCGGAGGTATCATGGGTAGCACAATTAGTGTCATGGAATATACAAATCTATTTTCAAACATTACAATTTCAGAAAATAGTTTGGTAATAGTAACCATTATTGCCTCTGTTATCAATATTATTCTCATTTTTGTATTACATAAAGTACAGAGAGACGCCATCAAATTCAAATCAAAAACGAATCATTCGTTAGAAGATACACAAGCTGATTTATTTGAAAAAAAGGCAAATATAAAATATATCAGATCTGAAATCATTTATTTCATACAAATGTCAGTAAGTTTTATTACCATTTTTATTTTTGTCCTAGCAAACAAAAACAATGAAATGTCATCATTTTACGCAATTATTCCATTTTTAATAACAATGATTCCTTCTCTAATGGTTGGGTTTTTTGCAAGGAAATTTGACTCACGCTACCCAAAACAAGGGGAGTCTCGCTACACAGAAAAAGTTCTCAGTATTAAAGATGAAGGAGAACGCCATATAATACTTGTGTCAATGTTCAAAACTTATCACATCAATCTCGTGTTAATTATGATTGGCGTAGTACTTTTAGGCGGTTTCTCTATAAGAACAGGTATAAATCAATCGATAGGTCTACTTATACTCATCGTTTTATTTGTATATAATACTTTCGGCTATACATTGAAAGTCAGTAAATTTTATAAATAAAAATAAATTTTGAAAGCGAGGATATTATGGAAAATTTATTAGAAATTCAGAATCTTAATAAATCATATAAAAAATCAGATTTTCAACTTTCTGATATCTCATTAACGCTTGAACCTAATGAAGTGATTGGCATAATTGGTAAAAACGGGTCTGGTAAATCTACATTAATTAATACCTTGGTCGGTAACCGTTTTAAAGATTCAGGAGAAATACGTTATTTTGATAAACCTATAACAGCAAATGATAACCAACATAAAGAGCATATTGGTGTCGTCTTTGATGATTTACGAGTTCCAAACAAATTAACGATTCAAGATATAGATAAAGTCTTTTCTAAAATTTACAAAACGTGGGATTCCGAGAAATTCTTCTCTATTATTAAAAATTTTGAATTACCTACTACAAATGAAATAGCTTCTTTTTCTCGAGGTATGCGTATGAAAGCCGCTTTAACAATCGCATTAAGTCACGATAGTAAAGTCCTTATCTTAGACGAAGCAACTGCAGGTATGGACGTTTCTAGCCGTGAAGAAGTCATCGAAATTTTAGAAGATTATGTAGCAAAAGGTAACGGTATTTTAATTTCATCTCATATATCGGAGGACATAGAGCAGCTTGCAACAAAACTCGTATTTATGAAAAACGGAGAAATCATTTTAGAGGAGAAAAAGGACAATCTATTTAACCATTACGGTATTTTAGAACAAAGCAAAGAGGAATTAAATATCCCAAACGATATACTCATCGCATCCAGAGTACGTAAAGGTTCTAGAATCTCATTAATCAATGATCGCACGGCGATTACAGATGCTCGCCCATTAGAAACCATTGATGATGCCATAAAATTAATTATGCGAGGTGATAGCTAATGAAAGGTTTAATATTAAGTAGTTATTATTCATCAAAAAAATCTCTTTATACATATCTCATAGTAGCGATAGTAGCGGCCGTTATTTTTGCATTTATCAATCCAATTATGGCATGTTTTTTACCAATGTTGTTCCTCATAACGCCAGTTACGGATAACATTAAACATGAAAAAGATTCAAAATGGATGTACTATATCTCAACACTCCCAAGTGGCAGAATCGCTTATGTTAATAGTTACTTTAGCTTTTATGGGATACTCACTTTAATTGGTTTTATATTTGGCGTTATATCTGTTTCATTAATTACGCAAGATTTCAATGTAATACTCATGTCTATATTAGTAGGTATTGGAGGCGCAGGTACTTATGCCATGATGTTCCCATTAACATTTAAATTTGGGCCCGAAAATTCTAATGTTATTTTGATTTCAACGTCGTTTATTGTACTTTTCTTATTTTTCATCGTCTTTTTTGGCATGAATTTATCAGAAGTTGCTGTATCAGGTTCAGACGCTACAAATTTAGGAAACAGTATATTGGTTGTCGGCGTATATGCGTTAGTTGGCATAATAGCTTTTGCTCTATCTTATGTTACTTCATTAAAAATATTTAAGAATCAAGAATTATAATGAGTGAATTTTAATATAGAAATCACTAATAATTAAGCTGAATTTCAACGATATAAAAAACAGCCCTAATTGACTAACATTAGTTAATCAATTAGGGCTGTTTTATTTACATATTACCCAATAATTACTCAGTCAAATTTCAAATTAAAGCTAAAGTCGATGTGTCGATCATTTAATCGATATGCTTCATTTAATTCTGGTCCACAACTATTTGAACCTATGCCACTTTGTGCATAATCTATATATACATAGGTTTGATCTTCAAGTTCTAGTGCATCTTTATGCGTTGTTTCAGTCAACTGTTTTAATGAATAATGCGTTGTATTAAAACTAAATGTATTGTCACTTGTTACAACAAGCCTTTTACATCTATCACTAATTTCAACGAATGTCGTTTCATTATGACTTCCTGTTTCTTGGGGTCTGATATGGACTTCACCATTGCCTGTAACAGTCGTCTCAAACGCATCTAAATAATTGGCTACACCTTTATCTTGGTAACTACTGAATGGACCTTTGCCATAATATTTCACTTGTTCAAACACTTTAGGTAAGATCAAACCCAAACCAAATCGTGGTAAATAAGGTGCTTTCATATCTCTTTCTAAATCATAAGTTACATTAAGTATGCCATCATGTTGAACACGCCAAGTCACTGTTCCAAATAGTACCGGTGGCACCGCGTCATTGACCATCGCTATATTAAAAACAAGACTGACCTCTGTCTCGCTTTCTACAATTTGATAATCGTGCACGCGTGTAGTGATATCGTTATAACCAGAGTATGCCCAATCACATTTTATATTCGTATCATTATCAGTGGGAGCTCTCCAAATATTATTTGTTGTGCTTTGGTTCATTACTATATGTTTATGCTTGAGAACTGACTCAAGGCTTGCATTATCTTTATTAAAAACGTATGTTTCACTTTGATCTACTGAAACTTTGATTAATTTATCAGTTTCATTTACTAAAATATCAACATCACTTGATTGCTCATCCTGTTCTTTCATTGTTCGACGTTGATATACGATTTGATCATGTCCTAATTCAAAATTTTCGTAACGAAATTGATCATCAGCTTTTAATTTATACTGTAATATGACATCACTGATATGTTCTATATTGATATAATCGCTCAAATCAATTGTTTGCGTAGTATGTGGCAAGAAATTTGACAGAGGTATTTCACTGATCGTTTTTTCCCCATTCAAATTTGTCACTGTAGCCTCTACAAACATATATTGCTCTGCAGACGTAAAATCCAATTGGTTACGTAGCATGATTTTAAAATCATCTTGTGACACAAGTTTTAATGGTCTATGTTCTTGTTTGAATTCATAATAACCTTCATGCGGCACCCTATTTGGAAAAACAATGCCATCGACACAAAAATTTCCGTCATGTAGTTTTTCTCCAAAATCTCCACCATACCTGAAAATAGGATTACCGTCTTTTATGCCAATTTGTATGGCGTGATCGCACCATTCCCAAACAAATCCTCCGATAAAGCTATCGTATTGCTCAACTAGTGTTTGGTAAGCGTGTAAATCTCCTGGAGAATTGCCCATTGCATGTGCGTATTCACATAAGATAAACGGTTTATCCAAATCCGGTTTCTTCAAATAAGTCTCCTCAATTTCTTCAGGAGAAGGATACATTCTACTAATCATATCTATATTAGTTAGATCATAGTGTTGTTGCTTATCTCGATATAATGTACCTTCATAATGAATTGGCCTTGTGTTGTCTAGTGTTTTGGCACGTGCTGCACCTTTAACCATATTCTTACCAAATCCCGATTCATTTCCTAATGACCAAGATACGATGGAGCTGTAATTTTTCAATGGCATAATAGAAGCTTCAATACGCTCTATAATAGCTGTTTCAAATTTACTATCGTCAGCTATAATATTAAAATCTTCATTATCGTCTTCACCATATAACCTAACGACACCATGCGTCTCAATATCAGCCTCACTCATTACGTAGAAACCATATTGGTCCGTCATTTCGTAAAATAATGGAGATTTTGGGTAATGCGCTGTACGAATGGCGTTAAAGTTTCCTTGCTTCATCAATTCTAAGTCTTTTGTAAAATGGGATTCTGTCATTACGTAACCAGTTTCTGGATGACTATCATGGTAATTTGTCCCGCGCAGTTTGATGGATTGCCCATTAATATAAAGTTGATTATTTTGGATAGTCACTTCACGAATTCCAACTTTTTGTGCAATTACTTCTTGATCTGTCACAATGTATAATGTATATAAAGTTGGATTTTCTGTAGACCACAAATGAGGTTTATAAACATTAAATTGATATTCATGTGCTCCAGATATGGTTGCTACCGCTTCACCCTCAGGGTTATATAATTGGAATTCTACTGATTTTAAATTATGCGCGCGTTCTATTTTTACATCTATCTGTGCAGAGTTTAAATCGTCACTTAGCTTTGTTTCCACTTTAAAATCATCCACACGTTCAGTTGCGCGTTTCAAGATATAAACATCTCTAAAAATGCCCGAGTGTCGAAACATGTCCTGATCTTCAAAATAAGTGCCATCTGAATATTTAAGTACAAGTACGTCGATATGATTCTCACCTTGTTGAACAAAATTAGAAATATCAAACTCAGAAATAGCATGTGCAATTTGACTATAACCTATAAATTCATTATTAATCCATACATAAAATGCACTATCTACTCCTTCAAAGTTCAAATGATAATCGTATTGTTGATCATATTCATCGATAGTAAATTTTCTCGTGTAATGTCCACATGGATTATCTTTAGGTACATATGGTGGGTCAAAAGGTATTGGATACTGAGTATTTAAATATTGTATTTGATCATAACCATATAAATTCCAAACTGATGGTACTGTTAGTGTTTTGATTTCCTGTTCATTTGAACGATTTAGATATGCTTCGATTGACTCAAAATATTGAAAGTACCAATCGCCATTTAACAATGTCACATTTCGAGTATTATATCTTGTTTCAAAATGATAAGCCGCTTCCCCTTGTTGATATGGTATATAAAATGCACGTCTTGGTAATAAATTAACATGCTGAATCTCTAAATTTTCGTGAAACTGTTGGTCTAACATGGATAACAACCCCTTTATTTAATTCTTTCTCTAAATTCCCTTTGGCGTTTATACTGTAATGTCTTTTCAATATCCGTTAAAAAGTCACCTTTTAAATTAAAGGCTTTATGATATAAAAATGCAGCTAAGCAAACGAAAACCAGTGGCGAAACTAAGATCATGATTCTTAAACCGTTAATTGTCACTACTGATTGTGCTTCGTTTGGAGTATAACCTAAAATAGATAAACCTACGCCGACAATTAAAGCCGCCACCGCTTGAGAAGTCTTAGTTAAGAATGTATTTGTTGATGTAATAATACTTTCATTACGCTGACCGAATTTAACTTCTCCGTAATCAATCACATCTGCTAATGAAACAGTTGTGATGCCGACCATAAAACCTGAACCAATTCGTAATATTCCCGCCCCTATAATAACTAAAGTCATACTTTGTGGTGCAATATAGCCGGATATCAAAATAATTAACAATCCAGAGATAATGCATGTTATAGAAGTGTTAAATGCAGCAGTTCTGCCAACCCATTTAATAAAGCGTGGTAATAACAACAAACCAACCATTTCGCATAAAATCATAGAATTAAAAATTGAAAATAAGTGTTCTGCATTAACTACATATTTAAAGTAATAAATAATAGAGCCATTTAATGTTTGTAAACACAAGTTAAAAGTTAAGAGTACGCCCATAATCGCTAACAATTCTTTATTTTTAAATAAAATTCGACCGATATCTTTAAATTTAACTTTAATACCTATCTGCTTTTCCATTTCTTGGTCTTCCGGTACTTTAAAGACAGTTACACCAATGGTAAATATAAAAATCAAACTACAAATGATTGCGAATACAAAAATACCTGTAGAATCACTCCCTCCGCCAAACATATCACCGAGTTTATGTATAAAGAATAAACCAAATGTACCGACAGTAAATGCGGCTAAGCTGGCGAAAAATCTTGGAATAACTGATACTTCTTCACGTTCTCTTGGGTTATGCGTTAAGTTAGGAAGCCATGACCAATAAGGTATATCCATCATCGTATATGTCATTCCCCAGGAAATATATATAATCGATATATAAATGTACATTGCGGTTTGTGGTAAATCAAAATTAGTAAATAATAGTACTGTTACTACAGCATTAATTAATGTGCCGATAACAAGCCACGTCTTAAATTTACCAAAGTTGTTTCGTGTATTATCAACAATCATTCCCATAATTGGATCGTTAATTGCATCCCATATACGTGCAACAAATAACATCACTCCAACAAATGCTGGAGATAGTCCTACTATGTCTGTAATATAAAACATTAGAAATACACTGACGATATTAAATATGGCATCCTTACCGACGGCACCGAAGCCAAATGCAAATTTTTGTTTTCCTGTTAAATGTCTATTCATTACATTCACCTCTAAGTTAGTTCTTATTAAAACGCTTACATATATGTTGATTTTATTCTATCAGTAGCAAGTTATAGTTATGAATAGCATAATGATGACGATATATGGCAAAATGTTTCATTTTCAACTAATATAAATATAAGTTCAAATATGTTTTTTAATTAAGAGGGATAACATGCAAGTATTGTGGAAGAAATTTCAAAAAAAGCTGGTCGATGCAAATTTAGCTGAATGCGGTATTGAAATCGGCGTACCGAATGTAGGTTATAATTATACTGTTTTTCAAAAATCCGTATTACATATCGTAACTCAAGGGGAAGGTACTTTTAGTTATGCTGGTGAAACTTATCGTTTAACTGCTGGAGATATTTTCTTGCTTGAACGGGGCATGGAAGTGGAATATAAGCCTTCATTTTCAAATCCTTGGACTTATTATTGGGTAGGGATGAATGGCAAACAAATATTAAATTATTTATCTCGATGTAGTATCGTTGATAGTCATGTCATATTAGGGCAAGATACGACGGATATTAAAAATATAATTCAACTCATTTGTAAACTCTCTCAGAGTATTGAGTCAAACAACTCCAATGATATTCTAATTATGCAATATTTGTATCAATTAGTTTATACCTTACAAGAAAAGTTCCCTAAAAATTTTTCTGTCCAAGTTGATATTGTGAATGAAGATATACAGCATGCCGTTGATTTTATAAATACAAATTATCAAAAACATATAACTGTTGAGGATGTTGCTAAAAGCGTTAATATTACACGTAGTCATTTATATAAATTATTCAAAAAGAATTTAAGTTGTTCTCCTAAAGAATATTTAACCTATATAAGGATGTATCACGCTTCACAATTATTAATACATACGAGTACACGCATAAGTGACATATCAAGACGCGTTGGTTACAAAGACCCACTACTATTTTCTAAAAATTTTAAAAAGCATTTTGAAATCAGTGCTTCTGAATACCGGCACCATTTTTCAATTAGTAACAAGCAATGAGCACTCACTCAATAGCATAGGTACGCGAAATTAATGACTATCATTTGATTTCTTCCCTATGCTATTTGCTTATTACTAATTTATAATTAGCGACAATAACTTCTACTCCACTGCTTTACTCCTAGACCGAAATATTCCATTATGAATCACCTCATTTTATAAGTTATTCCAGATCTTGCTTTAATATAGATATAACTCGTTTCATTTTTTCATCAATGTATTTATTTTTATGTAAAATTAAATAGAAAAACCTCTCAATATCTAAATTAATAACTTCAAGTTGCTCCAAATCTTCAGGCGTTAATGTCGATTTAGATACGATTGAAAAACCGTTTCCTGCATGAACCATACTTTTAATTAAACTTGTATTATTAATGACTACTAAATAAGGGTTTAATGCTAATTGATTCAAACCATTTTCTTGATATACACGCGTACCGGAACCTTGTTCTCGAATAAAACATGTCTCTAAATTAGACGGGCTAGATTTCTTTTTAATTAATACTATTTCGTCTTGAGCAATTGCCGTACTTATAATCGCATTGTTTTGTATCTTTTTTTCTACCACACCAACGTCAACGATGTTATTTTTAATTTGTTCAACAATCGTTTCTGAATTATCTAAGTGTACATGAATATGTAATTCTGGATACATTTGGGCTAATTTAGTAAGTTGTCGTGACAAACGATATTCGCCAAATGTGTAACTGCTCCCCAGTTTTAAATCTCCAGCGATTGCATTTGTTTGCCTCTTTAGATCTTGTCGTAGTGCTTGTTCTAAATGATCTCTTTGCAGCGCATATTGGTATAGTTTCTGTCCATCACTTGTTAATGCCATTTTCGAATGTTTAAACTCAAATATTTTTACGTCATAGTCAATTTCGAGTCTCTTTATATCTCTACTTATTGATGGTTGTGATGTATACAAATTTTCTGCAGCTTTTGTAAAACTTTGCGCTTTGACAACCTCAGTTAACACTTTTAGTGGGTCCATATCTTATCACCTTTCATTGTTTTATTCTTATCATATCAAATTTGTTATGACCTATATACTAAATATTTATTTAACGTTATGAATTTGCGGTGCTACACTTTTGATAAAAGGAGGAGACGGTACATGACTAAATTTAACAATAAACCATTTATCCTTGGCATATTATTCACTTTTATCATTGCTGCAATAAGTTTGATTAGTTCAAAGCTGCCACTTTTAGATAAGGTCGGTGCTTTGACAATTGCAATTGTTATCGCAATACTATTTAGACATTTTAATGGTTATCCTGAAAATTATCGTCCAGGTATTACTTTCGCATCTAAACGTCTATTAAAATTTGCCATCATATTGTATGGTCTAAAGCTTAATATTTTTGATGTTATAGGAGAAGGTCGTACATTATTACTTATTGACGGTGGTGTCATCATTGTAAGTATTGGATTAATGTTATTACTCAATCATTATATTAAAGGAGATAAAGTTATTACATTATTACTAGGTATTGGTACGGGCGTCTGTGGGGCTGCTGCGATAGCTGCTGTATCTCCAATTTTAAAAGCACGCGAAAAAGACACAGCCATTAGTATAGGTATCGTTGCATTAATTGGTACACTTTTTTCACTAGGCTATACGGTAATTTATACACTATTTACAATATCACCAGAAGTTTATGGCGTATGGTCTGGTGTGAGTCTACATGAAATTGCCCATGTTATTCTTGCTGCAGATTTCTCAGGTGAGACGGCTTTACGAATTGGCTTATTAAGTAAATTAGGTCGCGTATTCTTGCTCATACCTTTAAGTATTATACTAATATTTGTGATGAACTTGAAATCACAGTCTAGGAATACAAACCAACGTATCGAAATGCCATACTTTTTAATTGGATTTGTATTAATGGCAATATTTCATACTTATATACCTATACCTCAATTTATAATGCAAGTAATTGAGCCATTAACAACAATTTGCTTATTGATGGCAATGGTTGCACTAGGGTTAAATGTATCATTTAAAGATTTGCAAGACCGAGCGTTTAAGCCTTTAATCGGTGTCATCATTGTATCTATGATATTATCAACAATCACGTTTATCATTGCCAACTATATATATGGCTAAGTGTTTATTTTCAAAGGTTACTATAAAATTTTCTGTTTATAAGCAGATATCTATACGCTAACTTTAATTATATATAAAATGAGATTTTAATAAGACACTTGTTAATCGGAATGCTTATCTACAAATTACTTATAAAGAGGGTATATAAAATGAAAACATTAGATGCATACTTTATCTTGTTCGATGAAGCTAGATATAGTGACGAAAGCTTTGATAAGTTAAATGATTTATTTAACGATGATATTGATTTTGTGTTGAATCAAAAAACTTTTAAAGGCAAAGACGCATGGAAACAATTTGTTAAAGGCGTGTACCAAACAAATAAAGATTTAAAACATATGCATAATGGCTGGATAGAACAAGAGGATGGCACTTTCAAAACACATTGGGCTATTTGTGGAAATAGATTTGAAACAGGTGTTTATACGCAAGAGGGGATAGACATTGCAAGATTAGATAGTGAAGAGAAAATAATTTATTTAGAGAATCAGCCTAAAGATAAAACATTATTTTCTAATTAACACTCTAGCTCACGAAATGTGAAATGTGCCATATGACAATGTGATGCGGAATGCAACCATGAAGTGAAACGATCAATTGAACAACATTAGCAAAATGCTGTTGTGCCGAGCGTTATACTAGACACCCCTCACTGTAACTTCACACAACCCTAAGACTAACTTGTTCAACGAATATAATAATACAACCATTCTCTCTTGTATTTAATAAACAAAAGGAATGGTTTTAATTTTATATAATCAAGCATTTGATAAACAAAAATCACTTTATTTCTTTGACGCTACATAGCTCTAACTTTTTAGGCTAAGGAACTAAGCCTTGATTAATTAGACTAACTCAAATGATTATCAGTCATTTTAAGCGGTAAGTGAAAATGGCTACATCCTTGCCATTCTAAATAATCTTTTAAAATATTATAAGATTCGTAGAAGAATTTTTCGATTTCGTCCTTGTTCTCTTCACTATATTCCGTCACTTCTATAATAAACTCTCCTAAAGTTTCACTGAAATAGCTATCTTGTGGAAAGTCATCATGACATTCAAATTTTCTATCAGCGAATGGATAGGGTAATACAAAGAACGTTGGCCCTTTAAAATTATCATCTCCAAACCAAAATCCAAATTCAATCATTTCTTCATCAAAAGCTGCACGTTCAATGACCATATCATCATTTTCAAATGGTTGATGGATATCTTGAATCATTGCGCATGAAACATCAAATGTTCCCCAAAATAGTCCCGGCGTAAACTTCCTAGTACGCAATGGAGCGATGAATTGGGATTCTGCATGATAGGCAAATTTCATTAACTTCAACACATCATTACTAATTTGGGAATCATAGTGATGATGGTGCAGATCTTCTTCAAACGGCGTCGTATCTGGGAATTCTTGTGGTGTTGTATTGATATCTATAAACACTTTATTATTTGCTAATATATGTTGAATCTCTTGGTAATAATATTGAATGGTAAGACCGTCTTTCAACGCTATAATTTCTTTATTATTATCAATTCTCAACTCAATTTCATCATCAAGTAAATTCACGGTAATATAAAAATCTTTATTATCTGCATGCAACATACCTGTCGTGAAGCCTTGAACTGTAATATCTAAAGACACGTGAGCCCATTGTGGTTGCTGATAAGCTGCTGCTAATTTATATTTTCCTAATATTTGTGACAATAAATGCATTGTTTCTTTTTCTTGTTTCCATTCATTTAATAACATATATCAATCACTCCATTAATTTAGTTCTGTATCTTATTATATTTACCCATATCCATTATAATAACAACATAAAATTAATAATAAATGGTTGGCAATTTGATTGTGCTATAATATCTCGGATGTGTCGTCAATCGATAATGTTATTTACATGTTTCACGAGAAACTTTATGGTTATCATTAAATGGATTTCATAATATATCGTATAAGTATGAGGCTTCATACCATATACTTATGAGCTAAAGCTGAAAATAAGCTATTATAGATTAATATAAACCGTCTTTTTTCCTTATATTTCAAATAATTCTACATTTTGAAATACACTTAACTATTCTTTAAATCTAAACTAATATTAAATGATAACTTTCTATTTATGATGCTTTTGTCTGAACCACTGTCAGTGCCCCTTTTGTGATGTGAGCCTTTATACTCTTTAGAGTTTTGCCAATGTTGATAAGCAGTTTCGTCTGTCCAAACAGTTACAATAACATAATGCGCATGATTAGTTTGAGGTCTCAAAAACAATAAACTTTCAAATCCTTCTATACTTTTTAAATGTCTATTTCTCTTTAAAAACAAACGCTCAAACGCTTCTTCAAAACTAGGATTTACATATAAATGATTAAAAACTGTAAATCCACCTTGTGGTAAATCATTAATTTGTTCTAAAATGGTGTACTGCTGTTTCTCATTAAATTTTCCTATCATTACTTCCTCGTTTGTTTGCGCTAAGTAGATATGGTGTAGTGAATTCTTTAACATATGTCATTGTCCCCTCAATCTAACAGTTCATTAATACTGTTTAAATTTGTGCATAACGTAATCTCTACTACTTTTATGATCTACGATAGCTTCTGGATAATCTTTACCAATTTCAATATGATAGTTTTCTTTAAATTTGGTCTTATGACTTGTTGGGTCGTGGATAATTTTACTTGAAACCTTATCGAATATTTCCAACTGTGTTTTAATAAAATAGCCCTGTGCATCGAAACGCTCACTTTGACGTATAGGATTAAACATTCTGAAATAAGGCACTGCATCTGTTCCAGTCGACGCTGACCACTGCCAACCATGTACATTAGACGCATTATCATAATCAATCAAATATTGTTTGAAATATGCTTCTCCCCATGTCCAATCAATAAATAAATTTTTAGTCAAAAATTGAGATACAACCATTCTTAAGCGATTGTGCATATATCCTGTACGGTTTAGCTTCTTCATTGCAGCATCAACGATTGGGTAGCCAGTTTGACCTTTTTTCCATACTTCAAAATGTGCTTTATTATACGACCATTGCATGTTGCGATACTTTTCAGAAAAAGATTTAGTTGCCGTTTCTGGATACTGTGTCATTAACACATAATAAAATTCGCGGAATATAACCTCTCTTATAAAAGCTTCATAATTTTTTTCATCGCTCTCATAACCTTCAAGTAAATCATTTATAATTTCACGAATATCGAGTAGTCCATATGCTAAATATTTACCTAATCCACTTACAAAATCTTGCGATACATCATCAGTCAATTTATCATAATTAATGATGTCATCATTTAAAAAATCATGCCATGCTTTACGCGCTAGCTTTTCTATGTCTTCACTATTTTCAAATTTTAAATCGCTCTGATTTGAACCTTTTTGCGCATTTTGAGCCAACTGATAAAATTGATAATTTTTCTTAGGGGTGTAAACTAAACCTTGACGATTTGCTTTATAAAAACTAGTAAATACTTTATAAGGCTGTTGCTGTTTATTAAAAGTCTTTGTAGGTTGAAAATAATGATTCACACGCTGCCCAATTACTGTAATTTGACGGTTTGTAAATGCTCTTTTAACATGATGATAGTCATATATTTCTTTGTGGTAACTCATAATATCTTTCGCTAATAATACATGAGACAACTCCAATGTATGAGCTAATTCACCTAACTTTTCGTATGTGACAATATAAGGATGTATATCATACCTATCTAGTGTACTTACAAATCCTTTCATTACTTTGTGGTAATAATCACGCTTTACTGTTGCTGCGTCATCTAAATCTTCTATAGGTAAGATAAAATACACTTTATTTATCTCATCTTGATGTTCTGCTACATATTCAAATAGTGGATTGTCTTTAACTCTAAAAACACGATTGAGTATGACTCCTAAATGCATTTCTATTGCCTCCTACTCTCACTGACAAACATTTTTATCAATAGCTCAAATATAAATGCTTCAACTATTTATAAATGTTTACTTATACTTTTCATTATGCATATTAGCTATATTTTATAAAAATCGTGAATTTCCACTATAATCTTTGTTGTCTTTATTTAACCACCAATTCCCAGCGGTTAAATACGTTGCAAATGCACTCCAAAGTAGATATGGAACCAATAGCAAGCCAGTAATCTTCTTAACATTGAAAAATTTCATAGTTGTCATTGTTACTGCTCCAAGTAATACAAAACTTTCTACCAATGCACTAAATCGTAATTTATATTTAAAATACAATATAGACCATAAGTAGTTCAGACTTAATTGCGTATAATAAACACCTTTTAACTTTTTATTATCAGCTTTATGGGAGACTAACATGTATGCTATACCCATAGTTGTATAGAGTAATGGCCACACAATTGGAAAAGCATATCCTGGTGGTGAAAATGGTGGTTTCACATTATTTTTATACTCTTTTCGTGCATTCTTAACGGCAAATTTCCCGATAAACTTACCACCTAAAATAGGTGTTATAACTTTTATGACTGGTTTAATTTTATTGATTATACTCATTATAAAGTCCCCTTCTTTAATCTGAATGTAATACCCCCGCTTTTACCGCTTTACATTCGTAACATGTTTATTTCTAGCTGAATGTTGTTTAAAAGCATATAGCTTAAAGATCATTGCACCTATCAAAATCACTGGTAAAATTATTGTAGTCTTATCTCTACTTCTGGAGCATTTCCTAGATTCCAATTTTATTTTAAAAAGATTCATCACACTTTTATGGACCTTCGCTTGTGTATATTTATAAACCCACCAAGGAAGTGTAGGCTTATATTCTTGAAGTGCTATGATACACTCACTACTGTTAGGTAACCTTCTAAATTCTAATCTCGCGTTCCCTCCATTTGTATCTAAAGCAATGTCTCCACCAACAATACGGTATAAAATTCTGTCGTCATTTGATGCCTCAAAATCTTTTCTTAATAACAGTAATTCTTTATTCAGAAACGGCACCGTTATGATAAAATCATCTTCGTTAAAGTTACTGCTAACTGCATTTAATGTAATATGATTTAAAAAGTTTGCATACCGCTCTGCCAATTGACTCATACTTTCATCTTTAGGTAAGGTAACCCTTGAAATCGCTCTAACGTCTTTAACCGTTCGCCTACCCTTGTTTTTACTTTTATGTTTGCTTTTCGACTTAGTTTCTTCCTCTAATGCGATACGTACGCTTTCTTTATAATCAATAGTTCCAATAGAAATACCTTCCACCGTATTTTTATCATCTCTAACCATATCATGTATTAAACTGTCCATTAGTGGATAAAGCATTTCTTTCGGAACACCAGAAATCAATTTAACCCAAAACTTGCTAAGCCAAATGGGAATAATAGGCAAATCTAACATAGGTAAGCGTTTGTCTAATACATCCGCTGTTTGTTTAAATAAATCTTTATAGGTCATATGTGTAGGTCCACCAATATCAATCGATTCATTCACATGTGGGTGACGTTCTACAATTTTATATAGTCCATTTATTACATCTTCGATTGCGACAGGCAATGTCATATGATTTGCCCATTGCGGTAATAACAATCCTGGCAACCGTTCTACTAATTTTTTTAATATTGGATAAGAACTCCCTTTAGAACCTATTATTAAACCCGCTCTTAACGTACTTACTGGCACGCCATATGATCCTAAGATTCGTTCACACTCTAAGCGGCTTCTTAAATGCGGTGATAGTTCAGCAGTGTTGGGAATCAAACCACTCATAAATACAATATGCTGCACGTTATTAACGCTCGCTGCCTTTGCGAAATTATCTGCTAATAATGCATCCATATCTTCAAAACTGGCTTGTGTTAATTTGGCTGAAGGCATCATCGAATGAACTAGATATATAGCAATATCGACTTCATTCATCACTTTTGTTATTTCATTTAAATCGAATAAATCAGCAGATTTCCACGTTACATTTTGTTCATTTTTTTTATTTTCTATATGTCTAGAAATAGCAATAACTTCATAATCTTTTTTTAATTTATTCATTAGATGGCTACCGATATAGCCTGAAGCACCCGTTAAAAGAATTCTTTTCATATCTTAAACCTCCAATTAAAAAAGATGAGCAGGCAAAATCACACTTTACCTCAGCTCATCCTTTACATAACAAGCTAACTTGCTCATTACAATTACTTTAATACTATTATAGCCTTTACGCTTAGATATTTAATTAATTGTACCCTTTTCAAAAGCTTATTAATCGCTGAAGTTTCGAATACTTTATAGTGTAGACACTATTTGATTCACCAATAATACAACTCACTGGGATAGGAAATGCAATATCAATCGACTTATACCTTCACCCGTTGCTATAGGGTGAAGTATAAATGGCTACACCCACTATTTGCTTTCCAATACAAATCAATCAATATCTCTATTTCTGTTTATATGCATTCCAACAAAAAAAGTGAAGAAATCTATTGAATTTAATTTCTTCACTTTTTAATGGTATTTTAAATTGTACTTACTTGTTTTTCATGAATTTCACTTCAGCAGAGGCTTGTTTTCTTATAGTTTGTTGATTTTTATATTTCCAACTTGGTATAAGAAATGCATCTATAATAACCCAGATAAAAGTTGGAATCCCAAAAGTCCACCAAGAAATCAATAATGTTACTGCTATTAAACCTATAGCAGATCCTGTTTTTCCAAAATAAAACCTATGACCTCCCAAACTGCCAAAGAAAAACCATAGAAGATAAGCTATTCCAGCTGATTTTGAACGATTTGTAACTTGTTGTTCAATATAAGATGCTTCGTCTAAATTCATTACATAGTCCCCTATTCATTTAATTTTATTTCATATAAACATACTAACATAATAATAATTATATTAGACCTTTATTTTAAATAAATAATCAAAAATTTATGTTACTTTAATAAACAAATTATAAAAATTTCACTTACTATTAATTGTTTCATATATTCATTAATAATGTTTGTTTCTTGTCGTGATAAAATAATAGATTCCTTGTTATCTAGTTTAACTATCAAATTTATTAAATTCCCTTTTCAAAAAGACGATTTGTTAATTTATTCAACTAAGTAACACAAAACTAAACTTTAAATTAAACATTAATATTTAGATATTATTAAACATACAAAAAAGCTGGAGCGCCATTACTTTAAATATGCATCCAGCCATCAATATTTAACACCATATTTATTGTTGTGTATATACTTTAATATCAGTTTCGCAACTGCCTCCTGTGCCATACTTATTAGGTTCTTTGTTACCTGCAAGTATCAGTACAAACCAAGTATAAAGTGTGACTAATCCTGCAACTACGGTACCGAAAATACCCGCCATAACTGTAGCACCAAGCAAACCATGACTTTCTGTATTGGCAACAATAATAATAACACCTATAATAAATAGCGTTGCAGCCATCAATGTAATAAAACCACTAATATAAGAAATGATAGCAAGTATCATAGTACGATTTGTATCATGTAAACGTCTTACCATCACCGTAAAAGTAGGAACAATAATAGCTATTGCAAATAAGCCACTAAGTAAACCACTGGATACAACACCTAAAACAGAAGATATTAAAAAATTAATCCAGAAAGGATGCCAAAATTCAGGGCGTGTTGACCTTCCATTAACATCAATAAAACGTGTCCAAAATGCCTTATAACTCTCGATAACCTGATTCTGTGAACTGTCCATTTAAACTCCCCTATAAGTTTGATAACTACAGTGTACTAAAATAAAGTTCTACATAGCAATCAAGTTTTAAAATCTTGTATATATTTAAAATGATATAATTGATAAGTTTGAAAATAGAATCTATTTATGGGGCTACTAGCCTTACTTTAACTGCGTCTGCAGTTTAATTATGATTCATACCATGTTTTTTAGTATCTAACACCTTTTTCCAATAATTCTCTCGACCAATAATTGTTTCAGCTTTTGTTTTGGTGTCAAAAATCTCCATAATTGAATATTGAAAGTTTGTAGCTATGTATTCAGGCGTTTCTTTATGAATTATATTAAATTCTTTGTTTCCCCCTGTAGGATTACTTAAATTTGCATAGTGACACCAACGTTGCCAAATTCCTTCAGTATTTCCTGATGCAGACCCTATATATAATTGACCATTATTTAAATCAGTAACCACATACACACCTTTAACATTACTCAATGCATCTTTCCAACTTGGTTCGTCCCTATTTACAATTTGTTGTAATTCCTTGTGTGTCAAACTCACATTTTGATAACCTGGGAAATGTCCTAATTTCACGTTTGGTGATATTTCATAAACTTCGGGTTCTAATTGTGATTGTACTTTAGAATATAGTCTATTATAAACATCTCTACCAATTGGCTTTTTAATTTTAATAATTAACCGCTTCCTGTATTCCTTATAATCATCCAGCAACGTCAGTTCGTAACCTTCTTCATCAAATACTTCAGGTTCCTATTTCTTTATATGATAGAGCCCACCAAAGACAAAATATTCTGGTCCATATGGATAATATTGCGCTAAAGATATAACGTATTTAGCGTTACCAAAATTATTATTAGTCTGTTTCTTTTTCCATGCATTTATCGTAATCCAATCTGGACTATCACCTAACAATAAATCCCATGCTTTTACGTTTACATCGCCACTGTTCATATTAAATTTAATCTTTGTTTTATCAATATCAGGCGTCTTTATAAAATCCGTTAACTTAATCATCTTGTTTCCTCCACAAAAATGCGATCAATTCTCTAGCAACTTCTTTATTTTCATGTAACTGGCTGTGTTGTGCTGATTCACCCTTATACTTGGACTCTTTATAGCTTTCTGGACTATCACCAAGTAAATATTTTAACGACTTTGATGAACTATTAGATACACGCCCATCAGAATGAGTACCATCTTCCAAATCTCCAAATATATTTAATACGTCAATATTTTTACCATTATATATATCTTCGAGTTGTTGCAGTTCTTGATAAGGGGGATTCATACGGCTTGGTTTACCATTAACATCCACACTAATTTCATTCACTTCTTCATTCATATTTAATACGCCATTATATGTCCCAGCAATATTCACTTGTTTATTCAATTGAGGTAACGATGGATCACCTCCATACATCAGCATATACTGAGCAAATGATAAATTCCCCATAGAATGACCTACAAAATTAAACTTATTAATGTCGTACTCACTTTGCAATTTCGTTAGTACATTTTTAAACCATTTCGCATTTTCATCAAGGTCACCTTGCTTATTATTTACTAGCTCAATTTTCACTATTGGATTCGTTGTATCTGTTTCAAGTTTCCCTTTTAATTCAACTTCACCATCTTTAGATACAATTGCTGTAATCACATCTTTTGTAACACCATTTTGTTCAGCTTGCTTAACCATATATTTTTCTGAATTTGCACTACCACCATAACCATGTAGAAATAGTGTTGGTATTGGACTATTAACAAAATTTGAGCGTCCAGACTTTTCCATCGCAGATTGATTTTGAGTAAACATCTTGATAACAATAAATGCCACTATAATAACTATAATTATGATACATATGCCCCAAATCCATAACTTCCTCACTACAATAACCTCTATTCTGTCATTTTGCTTTAAGTATAAAGTATGTTAACAAAGATTTCCTTATTATTTATTTGAATTTCCAAATTTAAAACGCTATAAAATGCCTTTCTTAAGCAATTTATAGCATTTATTATATGTTTTATATGTAATATCTCTATCATTTTAAACTTGATTAATACATCATTTTAGCATCCACGCTAAGCAAAACGATGCAGACACTACTATTTTCATGTTTGTAATTACTGCACTTTTCAAGCATCACGTAGTAAAACTTTTGCTAATCTACACTAGCCCTATTTATAAGATATAGGCCGTTTCATCACACTTAACATCATTACGCAAATCACAAGCAGACCACAAATAATATACATCCATTTAAATCCTAGTGAATCAGAAATCGGTCCCATTATGACACTTCCCAAAGAAATACCTAAATCTGCACATGCAATAAACAAACCCAATAACATGTTACGCCCTACTTTAGGTAAGACAAAGCTTAGATAAGACGTTAATGTTGGGTAAACCAATGCTTGCGTGATACCGATTAAGATTGCGCTCGCATAGAAAATCACGACGCCTACTTGTGGACCAAACGCCACAACAAAAGATGCAACCATGAGTAGCGATAAGACTGTTACCATAAACTTTGGATGCCATAAGCCATCCGATGGGATATATTTTCTTAAATAAAATCTTGATACAACCACTGCTATCGCTTGAATAGTTAGGAATATACCCGCACTAGCAAAACCATAATTCACAGTGTACAACGGAACAAAAGTACTTACCGCACCAAACACAATCGATGCTACAATCATAATTAAACCACTATTGAACAACTCTTTGTTTTTGAAAAACTGAGCAAATACTGTAACAGCATTAAATGACATTTTTTCAATTTTATGGGACGTATCTGGTTCTTGTTCGGCAATTGTGACACGGTAACCAAAGAACGTGGTGGAAAGGGCAATAAAAATAATAACAATCGCAAAAATAGATATATTATCAGCATGCCAAATACCAATGGCTATAATAGGACCAATCAAATTAGGAATCGTCGAAAATAGTGAATACAACGAAACCCCTTCTGAACGATGCGCTTCTGGTAAGGCATCAATAATGCCTAGTTGTAATGACATCGAGAAGAATGCTGTACATACACCTTGCATCACACGTGCCAAGAAATAGCCTTCTAATCCAGTAAAACCGTATAGAATTAAAGCAATTGCATTAATAATTAAAATGATGCGTAATACTTTAATCGGACCCACACATGCAATAATTTGTCCTGCCCAAGGTCTAAATACCATAGCAGTTAGCATATAAGCACCCATTACAATACCGATAACCGTATTTGTAGCTCCAATATCATGTCCTCGTAATGGTATAAAGACATTCAAAATAGCGTTAGCACTAAAAAACATTAATGTTAGTATATATAATCTCAAAAAAGGCAATGCCATAGCACCTTTCATTGTCTCACTCCTTAGAATGATAATTGTTTTTCAATCAATGCTTTTGTATAAGCATTATTACTTAGATATAAATCTTTAGTTGCAATTTGTTCTTCAATTTTGCCATTTTTGAAAATAATTAACTGCTCACACAAATAAGTAGCAGCTTGAATATCATGTGTAATAAAAATATAACTTAACTGCCTTTTCGAGCGTAAATTTACTAACAAATCTAAAATTTGGGTTTGTATCGACATATCTAAAGAACTGATTGCTTCATCGAACAATATATATTTAGGGTTCATACATATGGCGCGTGCAATCGCCACACGTTGCGCTTCACCGCCGGATAACATATTTGGATATTTATCCATATAAACTTTCGATAAGCCAACTTCTTCTAATAATTCAATCGCTCGTGCCTCCATGACTGCCTTAGGTTGATTGTCACACTGGCACATCACTTCTAATAATATTTCTTTCACAGATTGGAAAGGATGTAATGAAGATGTGTAATCTTGAAAAACCGCACTTATTTGATGGTTTCTCACCTTTTTCTTATACATGGCTTGATCATTCAACGTTACTGAACCTTTGTTAGGCTTCTCAATACCTAATACCATCCTACTTAATGTTGATTTTCCGCTACCACTCTCGCCTATAATTGCAATTGCTTTACCAAGTGGACATTCAAAGGACACATCTTTAACAATAGGGGTCATGCCACGCCGAAATATGTGTGAACGCGAATACGACTTTTCAACATTCATAATCTTAAGCATTTAAGTCACCCCTTAATACAGATTTAAAATAATCATTAACTTTTTTTCGCGTGGATAATAAATACCGCGTATAAGATTGTTGTGGTTGGTATAGTACCGCTTCTCTAGTGCCTTCTTCAATAAGTTGTCCATGCTTCATCACAACTACTCGATCTGCGATATGATTAATCACTGTTAAGTCATGTGAAATAAAAATCATGGCGCAATCGAAATGTTGCTTAATATCTATAAACGCCTGTAACACATCATATTGTGTAATAGTGTCTAAAGCTGTCGTCGGTTCATCTGCAATAATTAGTTTGGGTTTTAATGCCAAAGCTAAAGCAATCATCATACGCTGTAACATTCCCCCAGATAACATATAAGGGTAGGACTTTAATATCTGTTTAGGATGCTTTAACCCCATATAATCCATATATTCTATCAATATTGCTTCGATTTCTTGAATAGAGTGTTGCGTATGAACCTTCATAGTTTCAATCAATTGCCTGCCTACTGTAGATGACGTATCGAATGCACGGCTACCTTGTTGCATAACCATCGCAATATCTTTACCTCTATGCTTCTTTAACTGCATCTCTGACAAAGTAAGCATTTGTACATTATTAAATGTCACTGTTCCTTCAACACTTAAACGCTTTGGATTTAAACCTACTAAAGCTTTACATGTAACCGACTTACCACTACCACTTTCACCAATAATACCTAGCACTTCACCTTTATCCACTGTAAAATTCACATCGTTAACAATGGTCTGATTTGTCCAACTATCTTTGACAAACAGATGTTGTACTGTTAATAACGTCATGATTGCACCAATCCTTTCTTCACAGAACGTAGTTTCTCCTTTGAAGATATCCTTGGATCAATCGCAATTTGTAATGCATCTGATAAAAAGTTAAATGCCATAACTATAATAACGATTGCAATACCCGGAGCAAACATCATTTCTGGATGAGTAAACATTACCTTTCTAGCTTCATTGAGCATCATGCCCCACTCAGCAGTCGGTGCTTTAACACCTAACCCTAAAAATGAAAACCCAGATGTTTGTAAAATCATAGAACACATAGAACTACTTGAGATTATTACAATATCACCCAGTGTTAACGGCATAATATGTCTGCGAATAATTTTCAAATCACTCATGCCAATTGTCTTAGCAAATTTAACATGGTCTGAGGCAGTATATTGCATAACGCTTGTGCGAATCACACGGCAAAACCATGCCCAGCGCGTTAAAATAAATGCCATAATAATATTTTCAGCACCCATACCAAATAAAGCAATCAGTGCGAGTGTAACCACATAACTAGGGAATGCTAACATCACATCACACATACGCATGATAAGTGCATCAATATAACCTCGGAAATAACCAGAAACAAAACCTAATATGGCACCAACTAAAACAGAGATAAAGAGCGCTATAAAAACATATAATAAGCTAGGTCTAATCGCATAAATCAACCTTGTTAAAATATCTCGTCCTAAATGATCCGTCCCTAAAAAATGTTGTAAACTTATTCCACTATATTTATTTGCTGTATCAATATGATTAGGGTCGTGCACTGTTACAACAGGAGCTGCAAAACCTAACACAATATATAAGACAATAATGGCTAGAACAATAACGGCACCCCTGTCTTGTAATAAACGTTTTAAAATAATCATCACGATGCCTCCCTTAATCTTGGATTCAAGAGTGCATTGATTATATCTGCCAATGTATTAAATACTACAAATAGTATGGCGACAATTAATACATAAGCTTGTATGACAGGGAAGTCATGTTCTAATATGGCTTTCAAACTTAATTGCCCTAAACCTGGCCAAGCAAATATATACTCGATTACTACTAAACCACCCATAATCATTGGTATAGACATGCAGAATATTGATACGGCAACTTGTAATGCATTACGTAATACGTGCAACATTAGCGTTGTCGATTTCACCCCACATGCTTTCAAATACAGTACATAGTCTTCATTCAACTGCTCAACAATTGAACGCCTAATATTTCTAAAGTAAATACCAGCATATGCAATAGTAATAACAATAACTGGCAATATGTAACTTTCAGGACCCGTCAGTCCAGAGGTTGGCAATAAATTTAAATTTACAGAAACATAAATGATTAACATCGAAGCAATCCAATAAGATGGTAAGCCCGTTAGAAAGAAAGCCACAGAACGTATTGCACGATCTGCAAACTTCCCTCTTGTTAAGGCAGTAACAACACCTAAAATAATTGATGTAATCATTACCATAATGCTGGAAATGACAGTCAGTTTTAAGGTGTTTAAAAATGCTGGTCCAATACGTTCTGCAACAGGATCGCCTGTAATATAACTCGTGCCAAAATCTAACTGTAATGCTTGCAATAACCAATTCATATATTGAATTAATAACGGATCATTTAATCCGTACTTCTCATTTGTTTCTTCAATTAATTGGGGCGATACGTCCGGTGTGCCTTGCGCATGTAAAATTGTAACCGCCGGATTTTCATCTGTTATATAAGTTAGTAAGAATGTCATGAAACTCACTACAATCATCAATGGAACCATAATTATCATGCGCTTTAAAATAAATTTGAACACAATGAATGCACTCCTTTATTTAAATTGCATTTCATTAAACGGCAATTCATATTGCGACTGTGTAAATGATAATTTCTCTAAATCATTAGGTGCAACCACAGTCATTCTGCCATGTGATATAGGAATGAAAATACCTTCATCATCTATTTGTTGTAAAATTTCTTTATATGCAGCAGAACGTTGTTTACTATCTTGAATTTTAAATGATTCATCAATATTGTTGTACAGCTCATTTTTGTTAGCGATACCTGAAGTTGCACTTTCATATCCATTACTTGCTTTAAATGCGCTCATTGTACTTTGTGGGTCATACAATAATCCCCAAGTTTGATTAAACATTAAGTCATAGTCACCAGATGTACGACGTTCTGCAACTTTATCTGATGTATCACCATTAATTTGTAATTGAACACCCATTTTCTTGAATTCTGCTTGTAAAAACTCTGCTTGTTCTTTTTGACTCGAAGAACCCTTGTCATAATACATAGTCATTGTTAATGCTTTGCCATCTTTTTTGCGGACTTTACTATCTCCTATTTGTTTCCATCCCGCTTCATCTAACAGTGCTTTCGCCCTTTTCATATCATATTTACGCGCAGGCATGTCAAAATTAATGTCTGTAACATTCTTCGAGAATAGTTGTGTTGCTGGCTTTTCTTCGCCATCCAATATCTCTTTAGATATTTTATCTCTATTTACCATATGACCAATCGCTTGCCTTACAGTTTTATCGCTCACTGGACTGTCTTTTTTACCAGAATTTGCCACTAACATTTTTGTATTCATAGGTTGGCTACGTTTAACTTGGTAATCACCAGAATCTTTCAACTGTTTTAAGGCGTCCTTGTCTAAGCTATCTGTACCTCTATCATCTGTGAAAGCAAAGTTTGTCTCACCTTTTTTCATTGATAAAAAGGCAGTCTCACCTGCAGGCATTACTTTTGCTTGTATTTTGTTTAACTTAGATTTTTCGTCCCAATAATCATTGTTTTTATTAAAATCTGCTGACTCGTCTTTTTTATGTTCACCCAGTTTAAATGGACCTGTGCCATCAAATGATTTCACGCCATTCTTAGTTCCATCATCCTTAAAATCCTTTGGTGATACAAATACATATGGTCGCGGCATTGCTAATTCTGCTAAAGCTGGCTGATATGGTTCTGTTAACTGAAGTTCGACGGTATATTTGTCTTTAACACTAACATTATCAATTAATGTTGAAATCTTTAACCATGAATGCAATTTTTTATTTTGTTGAACTGCATCAATATTTTTCTTAACTGCTTCAGCGTCAAACCCTGTACCATCGTGGAATTTAACATCATCACGCAAATGGAAAGTATACGTTTTACCATCATCAGATACATCCCAACTTTTAGCTAACAATGGCTTGATACCGTCTTTAGTATTACGTACAAGTGGCTCATAAATCATACTTTCTGCAGACATAGACCCACCATAGACATGTGGATTCATATCTCCAATATCTTTCACTGTTGTATACGTTAACTGCTTATTCTCTTTCTTCTCTTCTATGCCTTTGCTGTTCCCACATCCCGCTAAAATAACACCTGATGCAATGAATACTGCACTCATCTTAGTCAATTTGTTCATCATTTTTCCTCTTTCTCATTTAAAAATTGTAATATCATTTTTAATCGTGTGGAGCATACTTATGTAAAATCAAAAATCATTTAATATTTTTATATTACAAATCATTGTTACTAAATCTTACCTTTGGTATCTAAGTACGCCTCTACCAAAGATTTATCATCTTTATATAAGTTCACGTTGAATTGTGATGACAATTGTTGATTATGCTTTTTATAGTTCTGACAATATTGTTCATAACGCTTCATAAATGTATCAATCATTGGTGTCTTAATACCTAATAGTTTGCCAATATGTTGAATAATTGAAGTACGGTAATAATCCTCACTTGGCATACGTGGTATATGAACGACGCCTTGTTCATTTTCATAAAGTTGCTTAATCGGTACCGCCGAAAAATCAAAATAGCGGCCGTGTTGATCAGGCTCTGAAAACGGATCTATTAATATTGCTGTATATCTCACATACAGTAAATATTCTTGATGAATTGCCGGTAACTTTTCAAAACTGTAGACATCATCATCCGCTAATGTCTCAGGACGCACAGGATAGTTTTCTTTCACCATGAATTCCAAAAGGTTGACTGACGGCACACTAAATTTCGCTAAAATAGTCATCATCTCTGTCCACATCAAACGCATTTCATGAATGAGCGTCATCGTAATTGGACCTTCTGGAAATAACTTATACACATAAACAGGTACTTCTGTCCCTTCAAAAATAACTTTTAATGAAAAATCATTCATAAATAATGGTGGGTGTACATACAAAGAACTATTGCGTGTTTCAGCATGTAGAGGCGTGGGCATATCAGTCAAAAATATGTGAAATTGTTCGAACACACCTTTTAAGAAAACAATAGTTGCCGAATGACCAAGATTAGAAGCTACGTATAACTTGGATTTCACCCCAGTTGTTACAACATGATTAGGTTGCTCAGTATCATACAAACGTGAGTCACCCAAATATGTAGAAAATGATATAACTTCAATATCTTTATTAAAGTTAGCCATATGCTGTTCTACAATCATTTGTGAACCAAATGTAGGTGAAACTAACAAGATACGCTTTACTTTTTCTAATGTTGTTGTCGATAGTTGTGCCAATGTACTATGATATGCATCTGCAGTACACGCCATAATAATCGTGTCATAAATACCTTCAACATCTTGTATGTCGGCATATAAGTGATTAATTTGAAAGCGACCTGCCATTTGTTTATGGGCATCATTTTGTATCGTTACTTCAAAGTAGTTATCGCGTTGATACGCTTGAAATAACTTTTTTGATTTCAACGAGGTTGAGGCACGGCCTACCATATTTATTTGCTTGTCTGTTGTTAGATGGCACAGATTGGCCAATTGAATTGCAACTGGCCCCGTACCTATAATTAATATTTTAGACATCCGCTACACCAACCTTTATTGCTGTCTTTCGATATAAAGCAATATCAAAAATTTGATTAGGTTGTATACGTTTATCTACACATTGCCATTTATCTACGCTAGTTTCCTTAGAAGGATAATTAAACAATGATTTGATTCCATCACCAAATCGCATTGCAACAACAACATTTTCATTCGTTAAATCATAAAGTTGCTCTAATATGTCATATTTAATTGAAATTGTTGAACTAAATATAATATGCGTCACTTTTTTGATATCTGCTAATTGATCTACTGTCTGCTCTGTAATCTCAATATCTTCATTTGGTGCTAATACTTTAACAATTCTTTGCCCTAAATCAACTGCCGTCGGATCAATATCAATACCAATAACAGCAGCGCCAGTCTCCTTTGCCACTTGAATGAGCGTCATAGGATATGCACCAGAGCCAACTAACAATAATTTGTCATTTTCAGTTATATGACATTGCCCAAATTCTTCATTAATACAGTGCTCTATGTTATCAAAGTAACCAGAAGTAGAAGTCTTACCGCCTAACAAACGTTGCGCTCGAATCACTTCTACTTGTTTAACACATTGGGCTGATATAAATTGGAGCCTCGTCGTGAGATGTTCTTTTACCACTTCATCTTCCCAATCTTCGTATAATCTTTTAAACACGGGATTTAATATAAACTGACTGTACTCATCCACTAATGTTTCTAATGCATCAACGGAGTCACTATTTTCTAAGACATTTTCATATAGTGTTTCAAAATTCAATAAATATTTATGTAATATAGCGCTAATCTCTTTCTCTAAATTTTTCATTTCAGTCTCCTATTCTATAAATGCTTTTCCTGTTGCGACAGTTGAGACTTGTCCTTTAATGGAAGTTTGGAACCCAGACTTTGGATATTTCCTAGATGTTACTAAAATGTTGCCGCCCGGCTGATGAACTATAAAATCCTCGCATGTACTGTTAGATTTATAATTTTTAAAAATACCTATCGATGCAGTACCAGAACCACAACTATTCTCCCAAACCAAACTTTGAATTTCTGGTATAAAAATAAGTGGTTTAAGAAACTGACGTTGTTCATCAAATAACATGATACCTATTGTTTTATACTTATTACTCCATGTTTGCTGTCGGACAAATTGTTCAACCTGATGTTGCAATTCTGTAGTCACTTCAGTGACTGGAACAACAAAATGCACATATGACTCATAAACAATTTCTATTGCATGCCATTGTTGCTGATTAATATTAAGCTTTATCGGGGACACGTGCTGTGCTTGGGGCATACTGACTTCATAATGTTGATTGCTATGTACTTCACACTGAACCAACTCAGTACATCCCGAAACTTTTATTGCACATTGATGTTTTTGCAGTATGTTACTTTCTTGCAAATAATGTATGTATGACATTGTGGCATTACCACAAAATTCATTTCCGCTCATAACTAAATGACAATTTCTATTAAAATCCGTATTGGTGGACTCTATAAATCCAACTTGTTCACAACAAACTTGACTTGTTGTCATCAATTGGTTAGCTATGTTTGCGTAATCTCTTGAATCATGTTGCGAATGCACTAGTATCGTCATATTCCCCGATGGATTATACTTTGAAAATTCTATAACCTTTCGACTCATACGACTCTCCTTCTATTTAAAAATATTTTATATAAATCTATTAATATTGATTAAAAAACTTTAGCTCATTGCAGCAGTCTAATCAAATCGTAATAGTTACGATTTGATTTATATCATATATTGGTACTTTATAGTTGTCAATACAAATGATAATATTTTTCAATTAATATTTATTAAAAAAACTTGAATTGCACTTTTATTTTAGAAAATATATATGGTTTTTTAAAATTTCATATAAAAAAATAAAGCCCCAATCATTCACTAATACATAAGAAGCACTGTGAATGACGAGGCTTTATCGAGTTTTTTTAGATTCAATCTATAATATTCTTAGTGAATTAGATGCCTTACAATAGTCATAGATTTATTTGCTCTTAATTATACTTTTCCATATTTGCTAAAATAGTAGCTAATATTTAAAATTATCTTAAGTATAATAAAAATATTCGCTACAAGAGAGTATATTTTTTAATGGAGTGATAAGTGTGAATCGTAATATTGAACAATTGAAAGATATCATTAATAATTCTCGTAGAATAACATTTTTTACAGGTGCTGGTGTCTCTGTGGCAAGCGGTGTGCCTGATTTCCGTTCTATGGGTGGCTTGTTCGATGAAATTTCAAAAGATGGTTACCCACCTGAGTACTTGTTAAGTACTAATTATCTACAAGATGATCCGGAGGGATTTGTCGATTTTTATCATAAGCGTTTACTCCTTGCTGATAAACAACCCAATACCATTCATCAATGGATTGCGCAACTAGAAAAAGACCATCAATCTTTAGGTGTTATCACCCAAAATATCGATGGCCTTCATTCAGATGCGGGCAGCTTAAATGTAGATGAACTTCATGGGACTTTAAATCAATTCTATTGTGTTGATTGTTTCAATAAATATGACAAAACTTACGTCATGGAGCATCACTTGCGCCATTGTGAGTCATGTGGCAGCATCATTAGACCTGATATTGTACTTTATGGAGAAATGTTAAATCAAGATACTATTTTTAATGCTATTAATAAAATTGAAACAGCTGATACATTAATTGTGTTAGGTTCGTCACTCGTAGTTCAACCAGCGGCAGGTCTAATTTCAAACTTCAAAGGAGAAAATCTTATTATTATTAATAAAGATGTGACGCCTTATGATCATAATGCAGATTTAGTCATCAATGACGATATGGTTTCAGTAATTTCAACGCTTCATAATTTAAACTAGCTCGCGCGGAGTCTAACTTAGCACTTTCAATAGACGTTTCTTAATAGTGCACAATTAACCAAAATCAATGGATGTCATACTTCATTGATCTTGGTTTTTATTTTATCTATCTTCACATAAGTTACATACCTGCTAATTAGAAAAAAGACTATAAACATTACTCTGAAAGTAAATATGTTTACAGTCTTAAAATTAATATAGCTATATAAATCGTATTATTTATCGAATTAACGGTTCTCCAGATAACTCACTTTGGTTCAAATCTGTGAATAATTCTTTATTATACTGTTGCTTTAATGTTGTTTCGTATTGCTTACTCCATTGTCTTAACCCTATATAATAAAAGATGACAACAATTATCGCTAAAAGTACTATAGATGGCCAAAACCATGACGATACAATATGATGTTGTGCTGCTAAACCAATTGGCGAAAACAATATAAATGTAAAAACAATGGACCCTAACAAGAGAACTGTAACAGGTATTGTATATTTCCATGGCGTCATATCTACTTTAGGGTTTGGACTAAATTTAAACGGTATGTCTAATGGATTTGTCATCCCTATGATCAACATTACTAGCACTTCTACTACAAATAAGAGCCCTTGTATGTATATAAAATTAATCGCCATTTCATATTTAAAGACCATCGGCAATCCCCATATCAATAAATAATAAACAATTACGTGGGAAATAATAACTATTTTAGGTGCAATGGCAGGAACTCTTTTAGCAAATATCCCCACCAATACAATCGCTATAATTGGTATATTGAAGAAACCTGTGAATTGGCGAATGATTGTCCATAATCCTTGTGGGGCATTCATTAACATTGGTGAAATAAAGAAGGTCGCTAATGCCAAAATCACACCAAACCATTGGCTTACCCTTATCATTTGTCTATCTGTAGCTTTGTTATTAATTAGTACTTTATAAATATCGTAAACAAATAACGTTGATGCACTATTCAATAATGCATTAAAACTAGAAAATACAGCACCTAGTAATACGGCTAAGAAGAAGCCATCTAAAAAGGTAGGGAATACATCTTTTACCAACGTAGGATACGCTAAATCCATATTCTTTAAGCCTGATCCATATAAGTGAAATGCAATGACACCTGGAATCATCATAAGAAAAGGGACTAGTATTTTTAGAAATCCTGTAAATAGTGCGCCCTTTTGACCTTCCGCTAGACTCTTTGCGCCTAATGTTCTTTGAATCACATATTGATTAGTACCCCAATAGAATAAATTAGCAAATATCATGCCTGTAAAAATCGAACCAAATGGTACATCATCTTTGTTTGAACCAATGGCGTTTAATTTTTCTGGATGATCTGTCGCAATGGTTTTCATACCTTCTAACAAACTGCCATTTCCTAATGCAATAAAACCAAGTATCGGTACTAAGACGCCTACTATTAAAAGCCCTATACCATTTAAAGTATCTGAAATAGCAATAGCTTTCAAACCACCTAAAATTGCATATAACATACCGATAATACCGATAACCCAAACAATAACCCATATAGATTGTTCGTATGTTATATGAAACATATGAGGTATATCAAATATTTGTAATACAGCTAAAGAACCTGAATATAGTACAGATGGTATAGTTATGAAGCCATAGCCGACCATAAACAACAAGACAATTAATAAACGGGTCTGCTTATCAAAGCGATTATTTATAAATTCTGGAAGTGTGGTAAATGCGCCGCCCAAATATTTTGGCAGTAAAATTGTAGCTAAGATAATAACAGAGAAACCTGCTGTAACTTCCCAGCCCATGCTAGATAAATTGTTTTGATAACCCTGTCCGTTTAAACCTATTAACTGCTCTGCAGATAAATTAGTTAGTATTAATGCACCTGCAATAAAACCTCCTGTTAACCCTCTGCCTCCTAAGAAGAAACCTCCCGAACTACTAACAGTATTTTTAGTTTTATAATAAGAGTACCAAGCTACGATACCAATAAAAAATGCACATGATATTAATGTAAATGCTATATACATATTTCTCCCTACTTTCTAGAGTATCACTCCATCTTAATTGAAAGGACCACAGATTAAATATGTGCTTTAGTAGTGCTTAATCCTAACTTTTCTCTTAATGTGCCTGTATTATATTCCGTTTGAACTAAACCTCTTTCTTCTAATATTGGAACAACTTTATTTACAAATAATTCAAATTGTGTAGGGTTTAACGGAGGCATTATGTTAAATCCGTCGGCCGCACCACGAGTAAACCATTCTTCCATTCTGTCTGCCACATCTTCAGCCGTTCCTACAATGATATGATGACCTCTTGCACCAGCAACATGTTTCATCACATCTTCTAACGTTGAATTATTCTTCTTCGCTGTATCCTTAATTAGGTCTACTCGACTTTGAATATTATTACCTTTATCTATATGAACATTTTCAAATGGGGTGCTTAACTCATAACCACTTAAATCTGTGTCACCTAAATAAGAAGACAATAATTCTAATCCCATCTCTGGAACTATCAAATCTTGCAATTCTTTATAGTGGGCTTCAGCTTCTTCCCGTGTTTCTCCAATAAATGGGAAAATACCTGGCATGATCACAATTTCTTGTTCTGGACCTCGTTTATCAGCAACTTGTTCTTTCAAATTATGAGCAAAAGCAACTGCATTATCGATATCATTTTGTGCTGTAAACACAACTTCTGCATGTTTTGAGGCAAATGCAGTACCTTTTTTAGAAGAACCAGCTTGAACAAGTAATGGATACCCTTGAGGTGATTGCTCTATATTTAAAGGTCCTCTGACACTATAAAAATCTCCTTTATAGTTTATTGGTTCAGGTTGTTTTTCATCAAAAAATCCTCCTGCAGCGTGAAGTCGTTCTGGGTTAACATCTCGCCACGAATCCCATAACTGCTTGGATATATCGACAAATTCTTCCGCTTGATCGTATCTTAAGTCATGATCCGCATTATTTACGCCACTAAAATTTTTAGCGGTATTATTAATACCTGATGTCACAATATTCCACCCAGCTCTACCATCACTGTAATGGTCTAAAGATGAAAAGATTCTAGCTAAGTTGAATGGCTCTGAAAATGAAGTAGAACCTGTCACGATTAAACCAAGATGCTCTGTTTCTCTAGCAATAATCGACATTAAGGAAATTGGCTCGAAAAACGTAAACATATCTGGGTGTGTTTTCTCGTCAAGATATAAACTATCTGACATAAATAGAAAATCAAATTTTGCCTGTTCTAAAAGTTTTGCTTGTTCAATTGTTTTTGTTAAATTCATTCCCCCGTGTGCTAATGCATCTGGATGTCTACTACTAGCAACGTGATGACCAAAGCCCGTTAAAAAGTATCCTAATTTCATTCTTTTCATCTTTATCCCTCCATCATTTATTATTCCGATTGGATTAATATGAATTATATTATCATTATATATTTATAGAGTCAATTTACAATTTTAAAAAATAATTATTTCAAAAGAGAAATCCACCAACAAAGTTTGTTGGTGGATTTAATGAGGATTTTATATAAAATTTGCGAAATGTAATTCTAATATATTTATGCTTCTGGTTCTTCAAATTTAACTAATGTTGGTTTCGGTAAAGTTTAAAAACTGGTGATGAAACAACTATTGTTTCACTACCAGTTTCTTCTTATTATTCAACTTTTCCAGTTGAAGGATTAAACTGCTTAATTGATTGTTTTCTTAGTTCATCTTTTTGCGCATCACTCATATCATACTTATTGTTATATAGTGTCGCTTCCCAACTACCATACATTGGATTAGGGAAAATGATGTATTTCTTACCAAAGTCTTCTTTATGCTGTTGCACAAACTTTTCACGCTCTTGAGCATTAGGCTTTTTAGGGTCCCCGAAGTCTAATAGATTATCACCAAATAACATGACTAGCTTATGATTTTTTTCTACTATTTGTCTTCTAGATTCCTTACTCTTATCATTTTTACCTTTAAGTAAGATGTGATGATCTGTTGCTTGTGGAATCCCTTGCTTTTTCAAGTTTTTTTGAGTTGCTTTAAAATCTTTTTCTTTGTCCCTATCAGAAATATAGTATATATCTACGCCTTTTTTATCCGCATATTTTAAAAATGATTTAGCGCCATATACAGGTTTTGCTTTAGCTGCTTGTATCCATTCATGCCAACCTTCCGGATACGATGTATTATTTATAGACGCGTAACCTTGATAAGGTGAATTATCTAGAACTGTTTCATCTAAATCAAGCGCGATTGCGAGTTTATGTTTACCTTTATTTTTCTCAAGCTCTTCGTCTAATTGTACTTTGGCACTATTATAACCTTGTAAGTAAAGTGCCTTAGCTTCTGCTGAATTTTGATACCATGAAACTGCCATAATATTTTCAGAGCCAAGGTTTGTTTGCTCTTGTTGTTCCATTACCGGTGCAGTTGATCCATTGGCGTGTGCAACAGTAGTATATGTAGTTAGTGGTGTTGCAATTGTAAATACAGTTGCAAGCGAAATCGATATGACAGATTTTGAAAATTTATTCAAGTGCTCACCTCATTTAGTTAATATATTTCAAAGCATATAATAAATTTCAAAAAAAGTGAATACCTATTTCTATTCATATATTATAAAGTTTTATAGCATTGCTTTTGTTTTTCTTATTATGTAGCTTGTTTTTAGTTAATGTTATAAAAAAAACCCTAAAAGTTAGATTTTCAGTCCAACTTCAGGGGTACAATTTTATTTATTCTGCGATTCCCTAACTTTATACACCATTTGGTCTCTAATTACAATTAGTCATTATATAAATATGTCATTATCTTTCTGATTATTATTTCCACTATAAGCTTTAATTTAATAATAACTTGCTTTTCACTATCATTAGAGATATAAGCCACTTCAATAAAGTTATATTAGCTCACTCATATTGCTTCAACAACTCACTATAAAAATCGTTAAGTGCTTTGTTATCACTTATTTTGAACATCTGGTTTGGACTTAAGTTTGGGTCCTTTCCATTATGATCTTTAGGTGCAAAACCAGATGACAGTGTAATATCTTTCGAATCATTAAACACATATTCATATACTTTACCATTATCTGCAAATAAATATTTAGTTACGGGTTTATTAATATCAGCGACTGCATTATACCCTTCAATATTTGATAAGTTTTTTGAATCTTTATCTATACCAGTTACCCCTTCATTTGATGTGTAAGTTACTGCGCCTGTCACAGTATGTAAATCAAAAGCTTTCGCCCCTGGTTTCCCCTTGTTGCTTACTTGAATTTCCCCATCTTCAGTACCTGCATACCAATCCCCATCGGACATACTCCCGCTACCGAAATAACGATTTGATACTGCCTTATCATTGTTTTTTTCATGTTTTGAAAGCCACGACAAGACTTCTTTTTTAATTTCCTTTTTATCTTTGTCTGAGATAGACGCTTTAGATGATTTTTCTTGGTTAGCACTTTTAGTAGCTTTAGCTTTTTCACCTGACTGTTGAGGTTCTTCTGTTTCATTATTACAAGCAGCTAACGCCATACAAGATAAAACTATTATTGTTAAATATCTTATTGCTCGTTTCATTATCTATCAATCCTCAATTTCCTGGGAAATCAAGAGGCCTAAGCTAGACTATTATCCTCTAACTTAGGCATTGATTTAATTATTTATTGTCTTTTTGAATACCAAATTCATCAACTAATTCAACATTACGCTGTTCACCCTTACTAATGTCACCATTTAATTGATAAATTTTAACCTTCAATGTATTACCTTCAACTTCATAGACTGAGAAGTTTTGTGAAGAAGAGTCACGGTTATTTGAGTGACTATCTTTAAAGGCATCTGTTTCTTGAGGTTGCTTACCTAATTTAAATAGGCTGTTATAGTGTTCTAAATCTTTTTCAGTTAACCCACTTAATTCTGGTCTTACCTTTTTAATATGTTCTAAAGAACGGTCATAGATACTGTCATATTCTTTTGTTCCACCTGTATTGGGCAGCACATACACAGAACCTTTTGGATTATCATAATATGTGACGTTGTCTTGACCAACAAATTGTTTAGTGTCTTCTTTTTTAGCATTCACGAAACTGTTTTTTGTCGATGTATGTTCTAGTGGATGTGTACGTGATAATACATGATCATGACCTTGTAAGACTAAATCTACATCTAACTCATCTATTTCTTTTGTTAACTCTTCTCTAATTTTCTTCACATCTTCGTCTGATAAAGCATGATAAGACTTAGAATACATTGGTTTGTGTAGATTTAAAACCACCCAGTTGGAGCCGTTATCACGTGCTTTTTTGATGTCTTTCTTAATCCATTCCATTTGTTTTTTGCCAATTGCTTTTTCATCTGGATTGTCTTTAGATTCTTTGTTGTCATTGGTATTTGCAACAACCATATGTGCACCGTTGTAATCAAATGAGTAGTAAGAGCCACCATTCACAGCGTCATTTTCTTTTGGTACGTTCACATGTTCATTAAATTTAGTTAATAGTTTTTCATCTTCTTCATTTAATGCGTATTCATCATGATTTCCTGCTGTAGCCACAACTGGTAATGACATGAATGACGGACGCGATTGTTTATATAAATCTTTCCATTCATCTTCAACTTCTGCTGTTTCAATAAAGTCACCTGTGTGTAAAGCAAAGCTAGGATCTCCAGCTGTTTGAATAGCATTTTTCAATGTATCTGCACCAAATGCAGCTTCATTTCTTACATTTTCATTCCAAAATGCATTTTGCGTATCTGTGTATTGTACGAAATTAAATGGATCGCCTTTTTTGCCTGCTGTTTTAAACTGTCCAACTTGGCTCTTTTTACCTTTATCACTTCCTACTTTATAGTAGTAATTCGTATTCGGTTTTAAACCTTTTGCTTGTGCTTTGTATGTATGCTCTGCTTCAGTTATTAAGTTTGTTTTTCCATGCTTGTCGCCACTCATCCATTCTGGTCCACCAGCATGTTTGTCTGTATAATAACCATTCACTTTTTCTTTACCGTCTTTACCTTTTACTGGTTCACCTTCATCATCTTTAGCAATATCTTTAAAAATGATGTTTCCTTGCTTATCTCTTTCAAGGTATTTTGAATCTACTTTTTGAGCGTCTGCATCAAATGTTTTGGCATTTTTAAAGTTTTTAGACTCTGAGACCCATACTTTGGAGTCATCAAATTTATCTGATGTATACCAACTAAAACCCATTTCTGACTGTGGATTACCGTTTATATTTGTAATAATTCGGTTAGGCTTGTTTTGCTTTTTGATCTCTTCAACTTTAGGCTTTTTGTCTAAAATTTTTATTTTATTATTGCTTTCTTGCTGTGCTGTTGGATTGGCATTATCGGCCGCTTTCTCTGAACTACTTGCTTGTGCTGCTTGTGGTGTAGCAATAAGACTAAATAATAGGACAAAACTCGTTGCAGCGCGGAAAGTAATCGATTGATGCTTCTTCTGATTCATATAACTCCTCCTCTGATGATACATATCACTCTTTCCTCACAACTCTAACATTACTATTTTAAGCCTATATTAATTAAATATATTATTTGTAAATATTCAATTATAATTTGATTATTGTTATATTTCATATGATTCCTAGATTGAAAAAACATATTGTCTTTTAATAAAAACAATTGTTGTGTTACGGAGGTACAAAATAAAAAAGAGAACCAAATATAAATACTTGGTTCTCTAACTCTTTAGATTTCTATACCATTTTGTTGTATGACTTTTTTATACCAATCAAATGATTTCTTCTTTTTACGTTTTAAGGTGCCATTACCAGCATCGTCTTTGTCAACAAATATCATACCATAACGTTTACTCATTTCACCTGTGGATGCTGAGACTAAATCTATAATTCCCCAACTAATGTAGCCAAGCAATGGTACACCGTCTTGAATGCCATCATGCATCGCTTGAATATGTTGTTGCATATAATCAATACGATAGTCATCTTGGATACTGCCGTCTGCTTCTATGACATCTTTTGCTCCTAATCCATTTTCAACCACAAATAGTGGTTTCTCAAAGCGTTCATATATTTGATTCATCGTAATCCTTAAACCAAGCGGATCGACAACCCATCCCCAATCACTCATCTTTAAGTATGGGTTTTTAGCCGATACTATTATATTACCTTCATTTTGTTCTACTCTTGTAATATCAGCAATAGAGGTTCTAGATGCATAGTAGCTGAACGCTACAAAATCTACGGTTTGTTTCAAAACTTCTTTATCGTGTTCAGTGATATCAATTTGGATTCCTTTAGACTTAAATAGTGATTCCATATAGTAAGGATATTTCCCTTTAGACTGAACATCTACAAAGAACGTATTCGTTCTTTCGTCAATCATAGACTGCCAGACGTCTTCGGGATTACAGCTATACGGATAAAAACTACCGCCTGCAATCATACAACCTATCTGAGCATCGGGCGTGATACGGTGACAACTTTTCACAGCTTTAGCACTTGCAACTAACATATAATGTGCTGCTTGATATAACAATGCTTCCCTATTCTCATTTTCATCAAAATATAATCCACCACCTGAAAATGGGCTGTGTAACACAACATTAATTTCATTAAATGGAATCCAATAATCAACATATGCACCAAAATTTTCAAAACATGTTTCTGCAAATTTAATATATAAATCAATTGTTTCTCTATTCTTCCAACCATTATATTGCTCAACAATCCCCATAGGAATATCAAAATGTGCCAATGTTACGAGCAACGAGATATTATGCTCTTTACATGTTTTAAATAAGTCTGTGTAATAATCAATACCGGCTTGATTAGGTGTTGCTTCATCACCATTCGGATAAATTCTACTCCATGAAATAGAGGTTCTAAAGACTTTCAATCCCATTTCAGCAAGCATAGCAATATCTGCTTTATAATAATGATAAAAATCAATACCTGTATGGCTTGGATAGTATTCTGTATCACTTAATTGCGACGCTTTATAACCTAATTTAATATCTTGTCTGTTCGGTCCGTGTGGGATTAAATCTATATTACTTAGACCTCTCCCTCCAATATTCCATGCACCCTCTGTTTGATTTGCTGCAATAGCACCACCCCAAAGAAAGTTTTCTGGAAAAGTTTTTATCGTCATTTTTTAACCACTCCTAATATTGATGTATGAGCACTAACGTCAACAGTATCGAAAGACGAAATAGAGTCATAATCATCTGTATTTGTAATAACTACAATTGTTGTTGGGTCATAACCTGCTTCAATAATTTCAGTTAAGTCAAAGGATCCAATAACCTCACCACTATTCACATGATCGCCTTGTTCAACTTCAGATGTGAATGGTTTCCCCTCTAGCTTAACAGTATCAATACCTACATGAATTAATACTTCTACACCATCGTCACCTGTTATTCCAACAGCATGCTTCGTAGGGAAGACTGAGGTCACTGCTCCTGTTACTGGCGCATATATTTTATTACCTGTTGGTTCAATCGCTACACTCTTACCAATCACTTCTCTACTAAACACATCATCTTCAACACTTTCAATCGGCTTCACCTTACCTTCAACAGGTGCTTCTACAATCATGTCACCTTTCGACTCTGCATCTAATAAATCATCTTCTGCTTCTGGGATATCTTCAAATCCAAGCACTAAAGTTAAAATAAATGACAATACAATAGATAAAACCATTACAACAATTATCCATAGAATACTCATAGGGTTGTCTTGATCTATGAATTGCACACTTGTGAACAGACCAGGTGAAGCCATAGAATGACTCGCAAGACCTGCTAGTCCTGAAACTGCTCCTGCAACAAATCCTGTAATCATCGATGCAATCATAGGACGTTTTAATCGAATGGCTACACCATATAATGCGGGCTCAGTAATGCCTGCAATAATTGCTGATGAGGCTGCCGCCAATGATGTTTGTCGTAATTCTCTATTTTTAGTTTTAAATGCTACTGCAAGTGAAACACCACCAAGTGATAAATTGGCACCAATTTCAGATGGCATAACCATACCTTCTTTACCAGTCTCCGCAATAGTTTGAACAATCGTAGGTGTGAATACACGATGCATACCTGTCATAACTAATAACGGCCATAATGCACCTACAATAGCTACTGCTAAGAAACCTAATTGATCATGCACGAAGAAGACAAATTGCGATAATCCTGTACCTATTAAAATTCCAGTAGGTCCAACAATAATAATTGCAATTGGCGCTGCAACTAACAAAATCAACATAGGTTTTAAAAAGTTTTTCATAACGATAGGCGTAATGTGATCAATGATATCTTCAATATATTTCAATAGCCAAGTCATAACGATAGCAGGAATAATCGTATACGTATATTTCACAGACATGACTGGTACGTATGCAAATGTTGCTGCTTTACCTTCAGCGGCTTTCTCCATAATCTCCATAAATACTGGATGAACCATGACCCCAGCTACTGCTAACGCTAAGAACACATTACTGTTAAATTTCCTAGCTGCCGATACTGCAACAAGCATAGGTAAGAAGAAGAACGGTGCGTCACCAATCGTATTTAGTATATTAAACGTTGAACTTTCAGATGATAATACCCCAGTCATATTTAAAATCATTACTAACAATTTAATCATTGAACCACCGATAATAGCAGGTATTAAAGGTGACATCGTACCAATAATGGCATCTAAAATATTAATACCTATTTGCTTAGGTGTTAATTTTTTCTTCTCGACGGGTTCGTTACTCTTAGCACCACCGCTTACTCCCAATGTCATTAGATCAGCATACGTTCGTGAAACATTATTGCCGACAATAATTTGATATTGCCCTCCTTGTTTTCGCAAACCCATTACCCCATCTAGATTTTTTATAGCCTCATCATTGGCTTTACTTTCATCCTTTAATACAAATCTTAAACGTGTCATGCAATGTGTTAAATTTTTTACATTATCACTGCCGCCGATATTTTTTAAAATTTCATCAGCCATCCTTTGCTCATTTCCCATTTGAGTCACTCCCATCTTATTTAGAACAATAAAAAAAGAGACCTAAACCATAAATAGACACACTTATCCCCAGATAAAATCGTCTATTAATGGCTTAGGTCTCGCCTGCCGAACAGTTACAATCCTAAACAATTAATTGTTTATTTTGTTTTCTTAACATTAATCTACCACATAATTATTAATTGTCAACGCTTTCATTTCTAGATATTAATCTTTGTATATGAATCGTTAAGTATAAAGCTTCGTCATGAGTCATTTCATACTGATACTTTTTATTTAAAAATGATTCAATCTTCTTCACACACTTAAACGCGTCTTTATACTTTTCCTTCACGATTTCATAGAGTTCCATTTCACTTGTATTAAGTGGACTATTAGCATTAATACGTTGCGCTAAAAACTTTAAATGTGTTACAAATCTAAAGTAAGTTAGACTTTCTTCATCGAATTCTAATCTAAAATGATATTTTACTAAACTTAAGATATTTCTCACCATTTCAGTCACTTGGTTGTAATCCGCCAAATTATTATGTTCTGCGTTGAGTATGTGAATCGCTATGAACGCCGCTTCATCAACCGGTAATTTAACAGCTACACTTTCATCAATCCAGTCCAAAGCACGTATCCCAATCTCGTACTCAGTAGGGTAGAATTTTTTAATTTCCCACAATAAGCCATTCTTTATCGTCATACCTTGTTGTTGACGCTCAATTGCAAAATTTATATGATCTGTGAGTGCGACATAAATGGTATCACTCAAGTCTTTATGATATTCAACTTTAGCAACCTCAATAATCTTCTCAACTGCTTGAACAACTTCGATTGGCACTTCAATTAATAACGTTTTGAAACGTTCTGATATCTCTTGACTGCTTAAATCAAAAATCTTATCAATCTTTGATTCTTCTACGATATCTCCTTCGTGTTTTTGAAATCCAATGCCTTTCCCCATAACGACACGCTCTTGATTATTTTGCGTGACACTAATCACATTGTTATTTATGATTTTATTTATTTTCATATAACACCCCTTATGGTAGTAAATACATTTTCCCATATGCGTACTGGAAATATCAATATAATACAATTTATGTGCTAAAAGTTTGTTGATTCAATCTGTCACTTCTATTTATATTGTGCAAATCATTAAAATATTAAACTATGATACCAATATTATATAATGTTATAATTATACAAAAAGGAGTGAGCCTTATGTCTAATGGTGCAGAAGCGATTGTTTGGAAACAAAATAGAGTTGCTAAGCAAATGATTAAATTAGAAGCTACTTCACCCCTAAATGCTAAAACTTACGATGATTTAAATATTAAGCACACAAGAACCTTCAATAATTTAATCAAAAAAGAAGTTATCATTAAAACAGGAGATAAATATTACCTTGATACAGATGCATGGGTAAAATTCCGCAAGTCTTTTCAAAGATTATTTTTAATATAAGGATGCCTTTTAGACGGTTATCTATAAGGTATGTCTTAAGCATGAGTATTATGGTGCCGACTATTAAACATTAGTATTGATGTTGAAATTAAGTGACAATATTATTCTAGAACACCTTATTCATTTCTAATACACTTATAACAAAGAAAAGAGTTGTCACATAATCAAATTTGATTATGCATCAACTCTTATTAAAAAACCTCTAAATTTCTAAAGCTATAAAAATAACTTATTAAATTACTAAATAGCTACTATTACAACACGTCCTACTCTAATTCTAAACTAATATTAAAGGATAGATTTCTATTTACAATAGATTTATCAGCACCTTGTTTGGTTCCTCTATTTTTATGAGATGCTTTATATTCCTGAGACTCTTGCCAATGCTTGTAAGCTGCTTCGTCTTGCCAAAACGTAATGATAACATAATGTTCATGTGTACTATGTGGCTTTAAAAACAATAGATTTTCAAATCCTTCAGTATGCCTTAGATGTTTATCTCTATTTAAGAACACATGCTCGAAGTCTGCCTCTAAACCAGGATTAGCATATAAATGGTTTAAAACTGCATAACCATATTGTGGCAAATCATTAATTTGTTCTAATATAGTATAGTGATATGTCACATTAAATCTATTAATAGTTACCTCATTATTATTTTTGTCTAAATAAATACGATGTATTTCATTTTTCAACAAATGAATCACTCCTTTTTATTGGATGATATGTCACAATTGCTTAAATTTATCCATAACATAATCTCTACTATTTTTATGATTCACGATAGTCTGTGGATAATCTTTTCCAATTTCAATATGATAAATTTCTTGTAACTTGTCTTTATATTTAGTTGGATCATGAATGTATTTACTGCTCACATCATTAAATATTTCTAGCTGTGTTTTAATAAAATACCCTTGCCCATCAAAGCGCTCACTTTGACGTATAGGATTAAACATTCTGAAATAAGGCACTGCATCTGTTCCGGTTGATGCCGACCACTGCCATCCATGTACATTAGATGCATTATCATAATCTATCAAATACTGTCTAAAGTACTCCTCACCCCAAGTCCAATCAATAAATAAATTTTTCGTTAAAAATTGTGATACGACCATTCGTAAGCGATTATGCATATAGCCTGTACGATTCAGCTTCTTCATTGCAGCATCAACGATTGGGTAGCCAGTTTGACCTTTTTTCCATACTTCAAAATGTGCTTTATTGTACGACCATTGCATGTTTCGATACTTTTCAGAAAAAGATTTAGTTGCCGTTTCTGGATACTGTGTCATTAACACATAATAAAATTCACGGAATATAACCTCTCTTATAAAAGCTTCATAATTTTTTTCATCGCTCTCATAATCTTCAAGTAAATCATTTATAATTTCACGAATATCGAGTAGTCCATATGCTAAATATTTACCTAATCCACTTACAAAATCCTGCGACACATCGTCAGTCAATTTATCATAATCAGCTATGTCACCATTTAAAAATTCATCCCAAGCTTTACGCGCTAACTTTTCTATATCTTTATTATTTTCAAATTTTAAGTCACTTTGATTTGAACCCTTTTCCGCAATTTGAGACAACTGCTTAAATTGACAACTTTTTTTAGGGGTGTATACTAAATCCTGACGATTTGCTTTATAAAAACTAGTAAATACTTTATAAGGCTGTTGCTGTTTATTAAAAGTCTTTGTTGGCTCAAAATAATGATTCACGCGCTGTCCAATTACTGTAACTTGGTGATTTTCAAAAGCCTTTTTTACATGAGGATAGTCATATATTTCTTTGTGATAACTCATAATATCTTTTGCTACTAATACGTGAGATAACGCCAATGTTTCGGCTAATTCACCTAGCTTTTCATATGTGACAATATGAGGTTGTATATCATGCTTATCTAAAGTATTTACAAATCCTTTTACAACTTTATGGTAATAGTCACGTTTTACTTCTGATGCGTCAGTTAAATCTTCTAAAGGTAAGATAAAATACAATTTATTTATCTCATTTTGATGCTTCACTATATATTGAAAAAGTGGATTATCTTTCGTTCTAAAAACTCTGTTAAGTATGACTCCTAAATGCATTTTATTGCCTCCCAGCTTGTTTCATACAAATTCACTTTATAATTGTCCTTTAACTTAAGATTGTGTTTTCAATCATATACCCGTTTTAACTTTTGTATAATTCACTAAAAAATAAAATAAATTTTAAGACCTTACATATTATAGGCAACTTCAGGGTATATTATTATCAGAGGTGATTAAATTATGAATAACGAACAATTACAAAATGAAATTGAAAATATATTAAATACATCAAAAATAGGTGTCCTATCTACTGCACATAACAATACACCTAATAGTAGATACATGGTATTTTATAATGATGGACACACACTTTATACTAAGACAAGCATTGAGTCTAAAAAAATTGCTGAATTTAAAGATAATCCCAAAGCTCATGTACTTATAGGTTACGATGAAACGAATAATCGTAGTTTTCTAGAAATTGATGCTAATGTTGAAATACTGAAAGATCAAGAGACTATTGATTGGATTTGGAACAAACAAGATAAGTCCTTTTTTGACTCTAAGGATGATCCAAACTTGTGTGTAATTAAAGTAATACCAAAATCCATAAAAATTATGAACGATAAAAAATTAGACACACCACAAACCATTACGTTCGATTAGTTAAAAAGGCGCTTAAAATCACATTATTAAAAAGTGATTTTAAGCGTTTTTTATATACCATTATTAATATCTTCTAACATAGCATCAACTGTAATTTTAGCACTCGTCAGTACAATTGGCACTCCTGCTCCTGGATGAACACTAGCTCCAGCAAAATATAAATTTTTGTAATCTCTGCTCACATTAGGCGGTCTGTAATAGTTACTTTGCGCTAAAGTAGGCATTAAACCAAAGGCTGCTCCAAATTTAGCATTATAATCTCCTTCAAAATCCTTAGGCGTATAAATAATTTCTGTCACAACTTGCTTTTTCAAATCTTCTAACGCTTTAATCGTAGAAAGCTTATTGTAAATAATATCTTTCACTTGTGTGATTGTTGACTCATCAGACCAATCCGTATCACCTGTTTTCAATTCTGAAACGGGCATCAGCACATAAATACCTGTTTGACCATCTGGCGCTAACGACTGATCTTCTACACTAGGAGCGTAGACATATATTGATGGATCTTGGGATATTTCCCCGGAAAATATTTCATTGATATTATTATCAAAATCCTTTGAAAATATAACATTATGTAACAAGATATCTTCAGATAAATCTTTATCAACCCCTATGTACATTAAAAAGGCTGAGCAAGAATAGTCCATATTATCAATTTTCTGTGTCGTATACTTCTTAGGATGATGTTCATTTTTAATTAAGGATGAAGTAGCATATGGAAAATCAGCAGTACAAATTATTTTGTCATACTTTTCTATATGTCCGTTTACTTTTAGTCCCTCCGCACGCTTATACCTACTATCAATGATAATTTCTTCAACGTTTGCGTTGGTATAAATTTGAGTACCTAATTCTTCATTTAGCGTTTGAAGCGCTCTGACAAAGCTATACATACCACCTTTTATAAAGTGAACACCAAACATTAACTCTATCATGGGTATAATTGAATACAATGACGGGCTTCGTTTAGGGTCGATACCTATATATAATGTTTGAAACGCTAAAATCTTTTGGATTTTTTCATTATCAACATATTTTTCAATTAAATTATCTGCTTTATCAAATGTTTTGAGTTTCATACCTTGATATATAGTAAAAGGATTATAAAAATCCGTAGGTTTCCTAAACGTACGTTCTAGAAAATATTTTCGTGCTATTTCGTATCTTTCGTATATATCTGTTAAAAAGGACATAAAACCATGTGTAGAGTTAGGTTCAATACCTTCAAGCATATCTCTTAATTGAGCAAGATCTGTAGGAACGCGAATTTGATCTGTTTCACTAAAATAAACATCATATATATGTGATAATTGTTTAATTTCCAAGTAATCATTCATATTTTTTTGAGCGTAATTAAAAACATCTCGATAAATCTCAGGCATCATTACGATGGTTGGTCCCATATCAAATGTAAAGCCATCTTGCTTGATCTGATTCATCCTGCCACCTATTTGTTGGTTCTTTTCATATAAATCAACTTGGTGACCGTTTGCTGCTAATCTTGAAGCTGCAGCTAAACCTGAAACACCGCCGCCTATAACTGCAATCTTCATAATGTTTCACTCCTATTATATTTCGCACTAAGTTCACGATAAATTTTCATTTTTTTCAATTTGCTGACATATACTTTCTTATACAACGTATAGTTTGCCTTCCTTACTTCCACAAGTATTTCATGATAAGCTATCGCAGCTAATTCGATAATGTAACGTACCTCTTCGTCAAAATAATTAATACCGTTTAATGCAATGTCATATAACCTAACTGCCTCTGTAGCGTAACTTTCCCACAGTTCTATATAATTTGGCGTAACTCCTTCATAATATATAGAATGTAGATTAACTCGATATTGAGCTAATTTTTCTACACTTAGATAAATTCTTCCATTTTGAAAATCTTCGCCGACATCTCTTAAAATATTAGTTATTTGCATTGCCTTGCCTAAAGCAATCGCAGCTTCTTCAGCTTGCTCGAAATTATTTTCATTTGATGAAGTTAATATAGGAGTTAACAATTCACCGACAGTACCTGCCACACCATAGCAATACTCATATAAATCTGAATCAGTTTGCATTTCTTTTAAAACTAAATCTTCCTTCACATATTGAATTAAAGATTCAAAAGGTTTTTTAGGTATTGAATATGTATTCCATGTATTACTTAAAGCATTCATAATAGCTGCATCACTTTGATACGCTTGAATATAATCACAATCGCTATAAATCAGATCTAAATCTCTAGCTATGCCGTCTAATTGCTCAAGGTCTTTGTATTTATCAATACTGTCATCTATAATTCTGCAAACTGCATAAATAGCCCAAATTGCTTTTTTTCTTTTTAGATCCAAAAAATCAAAGGCATATGAGAACGTTTTTGAATGTTCTTTCATTATATTGTGACAATGGTTATAATCTCTCTCTAATTGATTCATTTATTGGCCTCCTCAGTAAGCCCTAGAACTTCTTGACATTTGTATAAAAAACTAAGCTATAAATCTATTCTACGGCCTTTCCAATATATACGTTTGAATACATTGATATCTAACCATGATTTAAAAAATATCACGACAAAGCATATGAAGAGCAGTGGATGACATAAACTCGCAACGATATTAAAATTTCCTGTTCTTCGAATAAATATATGAAATTGTATCGCATATATAAAATATAGAGTAATAGCTAATAATATATATAATGAGCCTAAATTAATTGAAAAAATTATCGCTAAAACTGTTGTAAGTGAACCAAATAGCCACAAAAATACAAACGTAAGCGTAGACTTTTTAGTTACTTGAGAGCCAAGTGCAAAGTGTTTACTCCAACCCTCTAATAGCGCTTTATATCCTTGAGAATACATTCTAAAATTCACTACACCTTGGCCTTCATGCAAACTAACTGGCAAACCTTGCTTATTATATGCTTTACTTATTGCAAAGCCTTCAATGATTTGATTTTTAGCTTTCAAATGTCCTTGTGTCAATTTATAATCTTGCTTATTTGTCACAAGGACTGGTCCAAACGCGCCTTGCTCATTATTTGCTGATTTCGTGATTGAAAATTGATTCATACCTACGATTGTCATTAAATTAAAAATCGCCGATATATTTTCATATAGCTTTTTTATCTTGTGATAAGGTTGTATTGATAACAAACCTTTACCACCTTGTAAATCATATTGATTGGCTATATTTTGGATACTATCATCACAAGCAAACTGAACATCAGCATCAACAAACATCAATAAATCATGCGTTGCATATTTGCTACCTTGCCAACAAGCATGTGACTTACCTTGCCATGTAGTATCATTTTCAACAGTATATACGCTCGCACCATAATATCTAGCGACAACTTGTGTCTCATCAGTTGAACCATCATCCATAACAATTACTTCTATTTCTTGTTCTTTACTTATACTGTTAAGTAATTTAGGTAAGTTCTCCGCTTCATTTCTAGCAGGTACAATAACACTGACGGCTGTCTGACCTCTTTCTTTTCCGGAGTTATTTATAATCGCTCGACGCGCATACATACACATTCCACTTATTAGTGATAGTATCGTCAATACTATTGCTATTATATAAAGTATCATTCAGCCTCAACTACTTTCTCCATTAATAATAGCTTCTGCTACTTGCATACCACTCAAAGTGACCATAGGCATACCAGCGCCAGGATTTACAGAACCACCTACAAAGTACAAATTTTTGAAGTACTGACTTTTTTTAGGAAATTTAAAACCTTTATTTTTCTTCTTATTGGATACTACGCCATATATAGCTCCTTTATTAGAATTGTATGTATTTTCAATGTCATGTGGTGTCCATACGTCTTCATATACAATGTGCTTTCTCAAATCTTTCAAACCCATGGACTCTAATTTATCCAATATACGTTCTCGGAATTGCAGATATTCTGCTTCACTAAATGACTTGCTCTGAATGTATGGTATGTGTGGCAATATTTTTATATTCTCGTGTCCCTCTGGCGCCTGTGTCTTATCTGTTTTATTTGTATTCACTACATAAATAGTCGGATCTTCAGGCAAAACATACTGGTGAAAAACTTGATCATAATTAACTTTAGAATTACTTGAGAAGAAAAAGTTATGATGTTGAAGCTCTGGATAACTTTTGTCCACACCAAGATGCATGACATAACCTGAACTAGCTGGCTCAAATTTACGTTCCAATTTGTTTATTTGATTTGCATCAAAATTCAATAAATATTTATAAACAGGGATTACTTCCATATTAGATATAATGTAATCTGCATATATTTCCTCATTACTTTGTATTGTTATCCCTGTCACCTTATTTTGACTATTATAATTGATACGTTTTACAGGGGTGTTAAAATGTATGCCCACACCTAATTTTCTCGCTAATTGTTCCATCGCTTCCGCTAACTTATGAATGCCACCATCTACGTACCACAAACCTTCCTCATGTTGCATTTGAGGTAATAAACTCAATACAGCCGGAGCATCATAAGATGAGGAGCCGACATATTTTATGAAATAACCTAGCATTTCTCTTAAATATGGGTTATCCACCCTTTTATTAATGGCTTGTTGCATTGTATGAAAATAATCGAATTGCTTTAAAGCTGAAAACGGACCATGATAACGAATAATTGCAAACATCGTATCTAATCCCTTATCAAAGTAGCTTTTTTCAGCAACTTGATGTATCTTTTGTGCGTAACTAAAAAACGAAGAAAGTTGCTCTATATCTTTATTTGTTAACGATTCATTATTTGTTAACATATCTTCCATGGATTCATATAAATCTAAAATTTGGCCATCTGGATAAACGTTTCTAATCTGTAAACTTAACTTACGAATGCTAACATAATCTTCTAGCCTTTCATCACATCGTTGAAATAAGCGTTGAAATACTTTAGGCATGGTTAAAATTGATGGACCGAGATCAAATCCATAGTCATCTATGTCTAACCTATTTACCTTTCCACCGATATGCTTATTTTGTTCATATAAATCCACTTGATAGCCTGCATGAGCCATACAAATTGCGCTAGCAATCCCTCCCAAGCCACCTCCTATGACAACCACTTTCTTATTTCCCATTTAATCACCTTTTCTTTTTTGTAATTTATTATAAATACGTATTAACTTAGGGCGATTATAGCGCTGAACAATCATACAAGGCACATTAGCTATAATGACATATATATAATTAATTATTTTAACACTTTTTGACGCTTTAAAAAACGCAATAACAGGAAATATGGATAGTAGATGAACCACCTCTGCACGTCTAGTTTCTAATATAAATCGCTGTATATCATTCATATTTTTAGATAAATCGAAAGTCGCTTTACTACTGATATTAGGGTTAAGATTTTGACCGTCTGGCAAATGATCTTTCCAATATTGCACTTTAACTAATTGTTGCCATAATTGACCCTCTTGTTCAAAATTCCAACTTCGAAAATACTTATTATCTTTTTCTAAGAACTTATAACTAATACGAGTACCAAGTTGAGCAATAATCATTTGAACTATAAACCAATATAGCGCAATATATATAATCTTTTTCATCAATTTAATTCTCAGATTTCTCTGTATAGCTTGGGTTATCTTTATTTAAATACCAATTACCAGCTGTTAAATAAGTAGCAAAAGCGCTCCAAAGCATATATGGAACTAGTAAAATGCCAGCAATTTTTTTTACATTGAAAAATTTTACAGTTGTTGTAACTACTGCGCCCAGTAATACAACACTCTCTATCAACGCACTAAAGCGTAATTTATATTTAAAGTATAATATCGACCATAGATAATTCAGGCTTAATTGCGTGTAATAAGCACCTTTCAAAGCCTTACTAGTAGATTTATTAGTCACTAATGTATAAGCTACGCCCATCGTTGTATAAAGTATTGGCCACACAATTGGAAAGACATAGCCGGGTGGTGAAAAAGGTGGTTTAACATTATTTTTATAATCTTTTCTCGCATTTTTCACTGCAAATTTCCCTATAAATTTACCGCCTGTAATTGGTGTTATAACTTTTATAATTGTTTTAATTATCTCGTTTGCTTTCATAGTTGATCCCCTCTTTTTTTGTAAAAGTAACTAGCTATTATATCTAATAGCTATAGTTCGGCATTAGACATGTTATTTTTTCTAGCTAAATACTTCTTCAATCCATATAATTTCAAGACAATAGCACCTGAAATAACAATTGGTAAAATAAATTTCTTCATATTTAATTGTTTTCCTTTGTTGGTTCTTTGAGTACTTATTTTAAATTTAAAAAGATTCATTACACTTTTATGAACTTTTGCTTGGGTATACTTATATACCCACCAAGGTAACGTCGGTTCATATTCTTGTAACGCTATGATACATGCGTCACTATTAGGTAATCTTCTAAACTCTAATCTCGCATTACCACCATCTGAATCTAAAGCGAAATCTCCACCAACAATTCGATATAAAATTCTCTCATTATTAGAAGCTTTAAAATCTTTTCTTAATAATAGTAAGTCCTTATTTAAACACGGCACACTAATCGTAAAGTTATCTTCGTTAAAATCACTATTAACGACATTTAATGTAATTCTATTTAAGAAACTTGCATATGATTCTGCCAATTGAATCATATTTACATCTTTAGGTAAGACTACCCTTGATATTGCTCTAACATCTTTAATATCGCCCTTACGTGATGACTTCCCTTTATTTTGTGTCTTAGTTTCTTCTTCCAAGGCATTACGCACACTTTCCTTATAATCAATCTTGCCTATAGAAATGTCTTTCACAATATTTTCATCATTTCTAATCATATCATGAATTAAGCTATCCATTAACGGATAAACCATTTCTTTTGGGACACCTGAAATAAGTTTCACCCAATATTTACTTAGCCAAATGGGAATAATAGGCAAATCTATCGTAGGTAATCGTTTATCTAGTACCTCTGCAGTTTGCTTGAATAGATCTTTATAAGTCATATGACTAGGTCCACCAATATCTATCGATTCATTCTTATGCGGCTGACGCTCTACAATTTTATATAAACCATCAATCACGTCGTCTATTGCAACTGGCAATGTTGTATTATAAGCCCATTTTGGCAGTAACAGGCCAGGTAATCTATCTACTAATTTTTTTAATATTGGGTAAGAACTTCCTTTAGAGCCTATAATCAAACCCGCTCTTAAAGTACTTACTGGTACACCATATGATCCTAAAATCTGTTCGCACTCTAAACGGCTTCTTAAATGTGGTGATAATTCACTTGTATTAGGTATCAAACCACTCATAAATACAATATGCTGAACTTTGTTATAACTAGCGGCTTTAGCAAAATTATCAGCTAATAATGCATCCATATCTTCAAAGCTCGCCTGCGTCAACTTAGCCGAAGGCATCATAGAATGGACAAGATATATAGCGATATCAATGTCCTCCATTACTTCTGTTATTTCATTTAAATCAAACAAGTCAGCTGCTTTCCAAGTAACATTGTGTTCGTTTGATTTATTTTCTATATTTCTAGAAATAGCTATAATTTCATAGTTATCTTTTAATTTATTCATTAAGTGACTACCGATATATCCCGAAGCGCCTGTTAATAATATTTTTTTCATATATTTAGCCTCCAAATAGAAAAAGATGAGCAGGCAAACTTTACCTCAGCTCATCTTTTACGTAACGAGCTCACTTGCTCATTATCTTAATTGACAAGAGCTCCAAGTCTCTTACTAAGTATTGTACCCTTCTTAAAATTTTTTAACCCTTTATTAGCAAAAATTATGAAATAATTCTACGAATCATCACAATTGTCTAAAAAAAGGGGATAGTCTTACTTGCTTTAATGATGTCACTAGTATAAAAAAACTCTTTCCCCTTTCCTGTATAAGCTGGAATTAGTATCATATTTGCTTTAGCGCTATATAACCACTCTGGATTTAATCCAGAATTTAATATATCTTGATATTCTTGAAAAGTATTTTCCCAATTTAAGTTTATTTTCATTAATTTACCTCCTGAAGAAGCTCCCATTCGATTGTCATCAATTTCTATACTTACTTACCTATTTCCACTTCACAAAAAATTCAAAACTGAAATGAACAATTTTCCAAAAAAGGTTTTTCAAAACCTAAATAAATGTAATAATAGACGCACTTCATTTTCAAGGAGTAATACGTATGGAAGCATCAAAAAATTATAATATAATAACATTTGTTTTGTTTATTTCTGGTATCTTAATTATGTTTAATCTATATACCGCAATACCTATAACAGAGAATTTAGCTAATGATTTTGGCATATCTCAGTCAGTTGCAGCAATGAATAGTGTGGTTTTTTCAGTCACTTATTCCATTAGCTGTTTATTTTATGGTACTATTTCAGAAAAATTTGGAAGAATACGTGTCATTTTACTTTCACTGATTGGTCTAATTATAGTTTGCTTTTTGATTGGATTTGTAACTTCTTTTAATACGTTATTGATTTTACGAGGCCTCCAAGGAATATTTGCAGCTGCATTTTCTCCCATAGCTATTGCTTACACTACCGAAACTTATCCACTTAAAAAGAGGTTAACAGCAGTAAGTTTTATTAGTACAAGTTTTATGTTATCTGGTATTTTAGGTCAAAATTTTTCAGAAATATTAATCAGCCAATTCGATTGGCACATTATTTTCTTTATACTTTCTTCACTATACATCTGCTTAGCTATTATCATCTTTAGAAATGTTCCAGAAAGCCCTGTAAAAAATTCAGACGTTCAAATCCTTAAATACTTTAGCAATTTTAAAGACTTTGCTAAAAATCGAAAAGTATTAATCTGCTACTTTATTTCTCTAACATTACTTACAACATTCATTTCTATGTATGCAGTAATAAATAAATTCATACTATCGGATTCTATACACGGAGATAATCACACAGCATTTCTAGTAAAATTATTCGGTGTTTTTGGTATGCTAAGTTCATTAATGTCAGGACGTATTAGTAGTAAATATGGTATTAAATTTGTTTTAAATATTGCTTTAGGCGTTTGTGGGGTGACATTAATATTAATGCCTTTTGCACATAATATTCTGCTAATAACATTTTTAAGTATATGTTTTGTTGCTGGAATTGCGTTTGCAGTCCCTTTAGTTATCGCAAAAGTAAATATGGTAGTGTATGGAAATAGAGGTTTCTTCCTGTCTGTTAACACATTCATTCTATTTTTAGGTACAGCAATTGCTCCGATCCTATCAATTCACCTTACTTCTCTAAATAATTTTACAAGTATGTTTGTAATCATATCATCTATTGCATTCTTAGCATTCCTTGCATCCTTATTTTTACCAAGTGATGAACAAACAACTTATTGATGCACGTTTCATTGTTCTATAGTTTGAACTAATAAATCAATTCAAATTTAGTATTAGACGTTTACATTAATTACAATTATTCTTGCAGTAGTTTCAAAATTTTTGAGGAGTGATCATGTTATGAATTATTCACCAAAACAAGGCACACGTAGCCATGGTTTACCACACGACCCTTTTAAAAGCAGTACTGTTCCTAGACCAATTGGATGGATTTCAACAATATCAAAGGATGGTAAAGATAATTTAGCGCCTTATAGCCAATACCAAAATTTAACATGGGATCCGCCTATGGTAATGTTTGCAGCTAATCAATCTGTTTTAGGAGAACACGAGCGTAAAGATACAGTTAAGAATGCAGAAGAAACAGGATGGTTTGTTTGGAACATGGCAACTTATGATTTAAGAGAAGCAGTAAACTTATCTGCTAAGGCATTGCCACCAGAAGAAGATGAATTTGAATTTGCAGGTGTAGAAAAAGAGAAATGCATTGAAGCGCCTGGTCACAGAGTCAAAGCATCTCCTGTAAATTTTGAATGTGAATACGTCCAAACAGTGCGTATCCCTACTGGCGATCCAGTATCAACTGTAGATATGGTAATAGGCCGTGTAGCACAAGTTCATATTGATGACGAAGTTATTCTAGATAATGGGAAACTTGATATACAATCTATTAGACCTATTGCACGCTTAGGTTATTATGACTATACAGTTGTCGATCAAATTTTTGAAATGAAGGCACCATCTGCATCAAAAGAAGAGTTAGCTGGTTTAGAAGGAAGAAATTTTGATAACAAATCCTAATTATTTCTTTATAAATCCCATTAATTACCAATAAAAATGCCTACTTAATTTTATAAGTTAAGTAGGCTAAATTTATATTAATTTCGAATCTAATATTTATTAATTAGTAGTACCTTGAATTAATTATTAGCGCTAAAACATTAGACTTGCGCTTGCTCTAATACGCCATCTTCCATATGATAAACCTTATCACAATATGACGTAAGTCGTTCATCATGTGTAACTACTATACAGGTTTTGTTTTTTCTTAATGTCTGTTCCTTTAAAATCTTCATAACTTCCATAGCATTCTGAGTGTCTAAAGAAGCCGTTGGTTCATCTGCTAAAATGATTGAAGGTTGCGTATATAAAGCTTTGGCAATTGCCACACGCTGCTTTTGTCCTCCAGATATCTCACTTGGAAGCTTGTTTTCAATTGATTCCAGATTAAGCTGTGACATGAGTTGATTATACTCGTCTTCGCTTAGCACATTTTTCTTTTGTTTCTTTAGTAATTTAAATTGTTGTTTTACTGTTAAAAAAGGCACGAGATTAGTGGCTTGCAGTATGAATCCAATCTCTTGCATTCTTGTGTGTGCTAGTGCTTTCTGAGACATACCGGACACTTCGCTCCCATTAATTATAATATCACCCGAACTTGGCGTTTGGAGCGCCCCTGCCATAGTTAAAAACGTGCTTTTTCCAGAACCAGAAGGACCAATAATAGCAATGAGTTCTTTTTGATTAAATTTTAGTGAGGTAGGTTTTACGGCTTCTATTTTTTGATTTCCGTCTTGGAAATATTTAGTAACATTTTTAAATTCTAACATTTCATTACACTCCTTATTTACCCTATCGCTTTAAGTGGATCCACTTTTCTTATCGTTAATATAGAGAACAGACTACCTAATAGTGAAACAGCAATAAGTACAATACCGTATATCGTTAGAGTTGCTATGCTAAATTTAATAGGCACTGCACTTGGTAAAAATAACCCTGTTATTAATGTCAGTATTAATCCAACAATTGTACCTATTAAAGCAATAATAAACGTTTGTGATATTACTACCTTTGCTAAATAACCATTTGTAAAACCTTGAGCTTTTAATACACCAAATAAATTTGTCTTTTGCAGTGTAATCACGTATAAAAATATACCTATAACTGTTGCTGAAATAACAAATAGAAATGAAATCATAAAATTGAGGGTTAAGTTTTGTGCTTTATAGCCAGGTAAATTCTCAACAAAATTTTCAATTTCAATAACTTCTAAATTGTTATCTAAATTCTTTTTATTCCATTCTTTATCTTTAACAACTACAGCGTTCGTCATGCCTTCTTTTAAGGATGGATTAATTTTTTCTATTGTACTATTACTTGAGAAAATCACAGGAGAAGCGTTATATTTTGCACTCTCACTAAACCCTACTATTTTCAGTTCTTCATCAGACTGTGATAATGACAATTTATCACCAACTTTGAAGCCTTTTTCTTTAAGCGTTTCATCAGCAATAACTTCATTATCAGAATTAAATTTCTTTCCTTCAATCATATTGGGTACTAAAAAAGAATTATCTTTAACGCCAAATAGCAATGCATTCTCTTCGGTATCACCGTTAGAAACAATAACACCTGTCTGCTTTAAACTTGTTTGTTGCTTATATGTGTTTTCTACTTTATCTAAATTAAAAGCTGATTTCTCAACCGTTTGATTTGCATCTTTATTTAACACAATTGCATCAGCGCCCCATTTATCAATACCCTCTCTGTTCATATTCATTAATCCACTGGCTAAACCAGATAATAAGAACAGTAAATAACTTATCATTATCAAAACGCCAACGATTAAACTAAATTTCAATTTATTTCGTTTAATTTCATTCCATGCTAAAAACATAAATGCCCTCCTTATATTTAGTGCAATAATATGATTAATTGATTTTCTATTTATGTATATAAAATTTCTTAACATCTAGTTTAACAATTACTTCCTATATTTCATAGTAATTGTGAGAAAAGGAAGAATCTAAAATACTAAGCCATAAATTATATTATTTATCCGTATATTAAAATGAGATTTTATACCGTTGTATCTCTTACTTATTGTGATTGAAACAGTATTTACAAGGTGATTAAAAAATCAACTAAACTAATATTTTTTTATAATTACATATAATCCTTCTGACTCCCACTCCTTTTTATGCCCTAAGTGTCAATATCAATCAAAAAATTGTGTTTGTATTTACACATAGGAATTAAATATTGTGTTTCAATAAATTTAGAAAAATTCTTTTAATTTTATATTAAAATTAGTATGTAATTAAATATAAAAGAGTAGGATTTTATGAAATTGAAAAACAAAATTATTTTACCACTAACATCACTTACAACCACTTCTATTTTATTTGTAGCACTAAGTACCGTTTCCCAAGCTTCAGCAGACGAAAGAGAAGTTAATCAATCGACTAATGAGCAAGGTTTAAATAGTTTTCAAAAAGTTAACATAAAGACACAAAATCAAAATAGTAAGCCTGAAAACCTGAGCAATCCATCTAATTCTGAACAACAATCTCCTGACTCCGACTCTAAAAATGTGAACTTATCATCTAATTCAAATACACAGAATCCAAGCAATGACTCAAAGAACGCAGATAATCCATCTAAATCAGAACAGCAATCTCCTAATACCGACTCAAAAAATGTAAAACAATCATCTAATTTAAATATACAAGACTCTATGGATGAAGATAATGCTTCTAATTTAGAACAAAGAGCTACTAACAACGACGCTGAAATGACGAATGAATTATCTAATACGGATGTATCTCAAAACAACAATGCTTCTAAAAATGAAAATCAATCTTCTAATTTAAAAGAACAAGATTCAAATGTTGAGTCTCAAAAACTAAATAATGCTTCTGAGGAGGAACAATCAAACTCAAACGAGGCTAATGATAAGCAAATTGACGTTTCTGAGGATGCACAACAAGACGCTAACAATACGTCTGAAAAACAAACCGATGCTTCTAAGGATGCACAATCTGATTCGAACGAGGCGGACGATAAGCAAAATGACGCTTCTAAGGATGTACAATCTAATTCGAACGAGGCGGACGATAAACAAAACGAGGCTTCTAAGGATGCGCAATCTGATTCGAACGAGGCGGACGATAAACAAAACGAGGCTTCTGAAGATGCGCTATCTGATTCAAACGAGGCGGACGATAAGCAAACTGACGCTTCTAAGGATGCACAATCTGATTCAAATGAGGCGGACGATAAGCAAACTGACGCTTCTAAGGATGAGCAACAAGATGCTAACAATACGTCTGAAAATAAAAATGAAGTTGCTAAAGAAGATAATTATACACCTGCAATTCCAAAAGGTAATCAAGGCGTAGTTAAGAAAAATAAATATCCTATAATTCTAGCTCACGGTTTTTCTGGATATCCAGATGAATCTAAACCCGCAGTCTTACCTCCGTATTGGGGTGGAAATAAAGTTGATTTAGACAAAGAATTAAATAAACAAGGATACGATGTTAGAGAAGGCGGAATGAGTCCGTTTGGAAGTAATTATGATCGCGCACTTGAGTTGTATTATTATATTAAAGGCGGAACTGTAGACTATGGCGCTTATCATTCTAAAAAATATGGCCATGCTAGATACGGTAAAACTTATAAAGGCATTTATCCTGAGTGGGCTCCTGGTAAGAAAGTTCATTTAGTTGGTCATAGTTTTGGCGGCCAAACGATCCAAGTATTAGAGGATATGCTAAGAAATGGCGTTCCTGAAGAAATTGAATACCAGAAAAAACATGGTGGAGATATACCTGAAATATTTGCAGGGGGCAATGATAATATGGTTTCCTCTGTTACAACCATCGCCACACCTCATAACGGTACATTTATATCGGACAAGTTAGGTAATAAACCAATTGCTAGAAAATTGTTCTACAAAATTCTAAAATACACTAGCAATAAATACACTAAAGCCGATTACGGTCTCGAGCCTTGGGGAATAAAGCAGCGTGATGATGAATCATATATTCAATATTTAAAACGAGTTAAAGACAATATAGTTTGGAAAACTGAAGACACAAGTTTTACAGACGGCTCAATTGAAGGATCGAAAAAAATTAATGATCGATTAACTCTAAGTAAAGACGTTGCTTATACATCCATTACTGCTGAAGATACCCATAAAACTTTTAATAATCGTCAACGTGGCAACTTAAAGATGTTTGCTCCGTTTAAAATATTAGCTAACTTAGTCGGAAGACAAAATCCTGAAAGTTGGAGAGAAGGAGATGGCCCTGTTCCATTAAAATCAGGTCTGTATCCTTTTAATAAACCTCACAAAGATATAACGTTTGATAGTAAACCAGAATTAGGTTTATGGGGAGTTATGCCTACCCTAAAAAATTGGGACCACATGGATCTAGTAGGTTGGGATTTAACTGATACTAGAATTAAGCCTAAAATGGTGTTAGGTCTTTATGAACAGTTAGCGAACTATTTATCTGAAGTTGAAAAAGTACAAGAATCTGCAAAATAACTTTTTAGTTAAATTTATTAAAACAGAATTTACTCTGACTAGTTAAATAAACTTCAATTTCTATAGGTAATGAACCCAATTAATTAGCAATAAAATAAAAACACTTTCGTTGAATTCATAATATAAAATGAATTTATACGGAAGTGTTTTTGTATAGATAGAATTGCTTATTCAATAAATATTAAGAAAGATTATATACATCATAAACATTCAAAGAAAAAGCATAACCATAAGTATGTCCTGTAATAAAGCCAATATCGAATAATTTATTAAATGCGAAATGGACTGTTAATAACTAACAGCCCACTTTTACAAGCGCAATATTAAATAAAAATTCGAATCTGCTAAATTGTATTTTTCAAAGTATTATACATTTCTGCTGTATATTCATCTAATGCTTCTTTGGACATTTTCAAACGTTCTTTAGCAGAACCATAACCAATTTCAATTTTTTCTTGAACGAGTCCTTCAAATATTTCATTGATAAAATCAACTGGATTTGCACCAGAAGTATGGATTCCTTTTCCACCTAAATCAGTATTAACTGCAGGAGGTATTACTTCAAAAACACTTGTATTTGTCTCAGATAATTGGTGTCTCAAACTAACGGTAAATGAATGTACTGCAGCTTTTGTCGCTGAGTAAATCGGTGCTATTGCCATGGGTGCAAAAGCTAAACCTGAAGAAACATTAATTATATTTGAATTAGTTGTTTTATCAGCAAAATACTGACTAAACAAAATTGACAGTTGTACGGTCGCTTCAAAATTAGATTTTATTTCAATATTTAAGTTCTCCCAATCTACTGCAGCATCTTTTTTCAAAATATTGAATCGGTTTTGGATCCCAGCGTTATTTACCAGTACATTTATATCTGGATGATTTTCAGTTACCCAATTATATAAATTCAAACGTTCTTCTGAACTAGATATATCACATACCTTTGTAATAACATCTGGAAATTCCGCTTCAATACTTTGCAGTTTTTCAGTATTACGTCCACAAATAATAATTTTATTATTGTTTGCGTAAAACTTTTTGGTGAACTGAAGTCCTATTCCAGAGGCGCCACCAGTTATTAATATTGTGTTGTTTTTTATATCCATTTTATCCCCCCTTATAAGTCTACTCAGTGTAATTGCATTTATCATCTCCGTCTAGTAATAAAACTTATTTTAAATTTCGCAAAAAGTATATCGATTAAATAATACAGGCTAATTTATATGTTGAAACATAGCATTTTTGATATAATTAATGAATAGTTTTAAGGAGGATTGATTGTATGTTCATCGCACAAGCTGATTTCACAACAAATATAGAAAATAGAGCCGTTTTAGACAACAAGGCATTACATGCTAAAGATGATTTTCGAGGATATGACGGTTTAATAGATGTTGAAATTTGGAAAAACGAAAAGAACTCTACCATTTCATATGCTATAGTATCTAAATGGTTAGAGAAAAAATATTTTCAAGCATGGCTTTCTCGTCCATCACATATTGAAGAACATAAGCAAATGCGCAAAGCAGAAAAGGAAAATACTTCTTCAATAAATATTGAAAAACAAATTAAGCAATTCGAATTATTAGATTAATAAAATATAAGAAAAGACGCTTCGTTTAAAAAGAAGCGTCTTTACTATTTAAAATTTATCCATAATGATAAGAAGCCTTTTGAACATATTACAAAATATTACCGTACATACTAAAACTTTGAACTATGTCTTTCTCAAAGCATCCCATTTAGAAATTGAGCTTCTCCATTAAAGAAACTCCAATCTTCATCTGTGTTCTCAATCAAACTAAACATGATGTCTTCTTTACGTATCCCCATGTTTTCATGAAGTTTATTTGTAACTTCACTATAGAACCTTTGTTTTTGTTGCTGAGTCCTTGGTCTTGTAATAATTGTGAACACAATTACATCCTTTGTTCGTTCTACGTCTAAACCAGTATCCAAAATTTGCATCTCATAATCTTCATGTTGATTAACTATTTGGTATCTGTCGCCTTTAGGTGCCTTAAATGTATCCAGCATAACTTCATAAGAGATATTTAATATTTGCTTTATTTCTTCTTTTTCTCTTCCTTTTATTAAATCAATTTTCATTAATGGCATGTTGACTCATCCTCCTATCTACATATGTTCTGTTATACCCGGTTATAAGACGTACATTTATAAATAATAGATTTAATCGTTTCTACCATCGCTGCTTTACTAGGTTTTAGAATTTGTTGTGGATTAAACAATGACTTATCTTGATTAAGTGTCTGTCTTAGTTGGTTACTCCAAGCGATATTGATTTCTGTATTAAAATTAATTTTAGCATGACCTAAGTGTATTGCTGTTAATAAATCTTCATCTGAAATGCCTGATGCACCATGTAGCACTAGCGGAATATCAATAGCTTCTTGTATGGCTTTCATTTCTGAAAATCCTAAATCCGGTTCACCTTGATATTTTCCATGTACAGATCCTAGAGCAGGTGCCAATGTATCTAACTTTGCCTCTTGGGCTAGCCTGATACAATCATCTAAATCAGCATATTTAACATTGCCAACAATACCATCTTCGTTACCACCAATGGCTCCTACTTCACCTTCGACAATGACCTTATTATTATGCGCATATTCAACGACCGCTTTGGTTTGTTTAATGTTCTCTTCAATGGATAACTTTGAGCCATCGTACATCACTGAATCATAGCCAGCATCAACTGCCTTTTTACAATTTTCAACGGTCAAACCATGGTCTAAGTGAACAATAACCGGTATCGTAATATTCATTGTTTTAATCTTATTTTTTATTGTCGTACATATAAAATGATATCCTCCTAGGAATTCAACTACTTTATCAGTTGTACCTACTATAATGGGTGAACGCGTTGCTTCTGCTGCTTCTAAAATACTTTCTATCCATAATAATCCATTTACATTGATTTGAGGTATGGCGTAATGTTCTTGTTTAGCTTGTTGTATAAGTGCATTCATTGATTATCACCCCACCCTTCTTTATATTCTTTTTGGTTGATTTGATATTAGCGATTCTTTACATTTCAACGCAATTTGTTGCGCTTTATATCCATCTTCAATTGAACAAATGACGTCTGTATCATTTTGCAGTGCATTAATAAAGTCGTCCATTTCAACTTTATACGCGTCACTATAACGCTCTAAAAAGAAATGAGGCGGATTATCTCTTCTAATACCATCTATGCGATGATAATTTAAAGTCGAAGATTGTTCATTTCCTACATCTATTGCACCATGATCTCCTAGAATTTCTATACGTTGATCATAGCCATAAACACTTCTTCTACAATTCTCAATCATTGCAATTGAACCATTTTCAAATTTTAATGTAATCAAAGCCGTATCAATATCATCATATGCTGCAATTTCAGGATTGACTAATGCCGAGCCAGTTGCATACACTTCAACAATTTCAGATTGCATTAAATACCTAGCCATATCAAAGTCGTGAATTGTCATATCCATAAATAATCCACCAGAATGTTTAATATATTCAATTGGAGGTGGCTCTGGATCTCTAGAAGTAATACGTAATGTCTGAATCTTGCCTAGTTCTTTTTTAGTTAAAATACTGTGTAGTTGTTTGAAATTCTTATCAAATCTTCTATTAAAGCCCATTTGAAGTTTTACGTTAGCTTGTTTCACCGCTTCAACAGCTTCCTCAGCTTCTTCTAATGAGAGACTGATAGGCTTTTCACAAAATATGTGTTTGCCTTTTGCTGCCGCTGCTTTAATAAGCTCAACATGTGTATCTGTAGGTGAACAGATGATAATCGCATCTACTTCTGGATCGTTAATAATATCTCTATGATCTTTTGTTTTATTTTCAATACCTGCCTTTGCGATCCATTCTGACAACTTATCGCAATATAAATCTGAAACCCATTTAATTCTGACGTCTTTATTATTTCTTAAACCGTTAATATGTAATTGACCAATTCTACCAACGCCAATCACTCCGAATGTAAGTGTCATGAAATTCCTCCTATTAGGATAAACCAAGTGATGAGAATAAGATATAAGTTGCGATTACAACAATGATAATAGCAGCCCCTACGAAATATCTGTATTTCCAAGGCGTTATATCTACTTTTGCGTAATTGACATTGAAATCAAATTCATCTGATGGTTTCCATTTGTTGAATATTAATACTATAAATAAATCTATAAAGAATAATACGCTTAGAACATATAAGTAATGGATCTCTGATATCAATAGTTTTGAAAGCGCATACAAAACTATGTGTAAAATAAACATCACTTTAGCACCTTGATGTGATGTACGTTTAACAAAAAATCCAACAAGTATCAGTACTAATAATGGCATATTATAAATGCCGTTAAACTCTTGTACTACAGCATACAAACCTTGTGGAAACAGCGAAATCATTGGTGCAATAATGACTACAATAATCCCGACAAGGACGGTTATTAATCTACCAACTCTAGAAACTTGTTTATTTGTTGCTTCTTTATTAATTATGGATTTATAAAAATCAAGCGAGAATAAGGTTGCCGTACTATTGAGTGATCCAACAAATGAACTGAGAATCGCTCCAAATATAACTGCACCGAATAAACCATAAGCCCATCCTGGTAACACTTCATTAACAAGCATAGGGTATGCATTATCAGGATTAGTAACCTTATTACCTAACATATTGAAGGCTAGCACACCTGGGAATACTAGTAATAATGCGCCAAATATTTTAAATGTACCAACATACATTGCACCTTTTTGAGCTTCTTTTAAATTTTTACCAGCGAGCGCCTTTTGAACAATCATTTGATTCGTACACCAAAAGAATAAATTGTTAAAGAACATACCAAAGAACAACGTTGGCCAAGGTACGATGTCCGAATCAATGGCACCAATAGAATTTAATTTTTCAGGTGTATTTTGAATCACTTTGTCGAAACCTTTTAAGAAACTGCCATCACCAAACATGATTAACCCTAAAACTGGTATAGCAAGACCTCCGAGAATAAGTCCCACTCCATAAATAGAATCACTATGTGCACTTAAAGAAAGACCTCCAATAAACAAATAAATGATCCCGAAGATACCTATAAATGTTGAAATCAGTACAACAGCCGTCATATCACTTATATCTAAGATTTCACTAATATTAAAAATTTTATTAAATACGAGTGCGCCTGAATACAGGACAACAGGCAGAAACGATACAACATATGTGAATATGAATAATAGCGATACCAATCTCTTAGTAAATGTATCAAACCTCATTTCAATAAAGTCAGATATCGTATCTACACCATATTTAAAATATCTTGGTAGAAACACAAGCGCTAATATAACAATTGCTACCGCTGAAGTTACTTCCCAAGCCATAACTTCCATACCAGCTCTAAAGCTTTGACCGTTTTGACCTACGATTTGCTCTGTAGACAGGTTGGTCATGATAATTGTAGAAGCAATGGTAAAACCAGTTAAACTTCTGCCACCCATAAAGTATCCATCAGCATTTTTCGTATTAATTCTTTTACTTTTTAAGAATGCATATAATGCGATTATTACAATGACTACTAAAAATGAAATTACTGCAAACATACTCATGATTACTCTCTCCCCTTGGAAGCTTAAGAATACCCTCAGTCTGACATGAACTATGTGTTCATTGGTATTGAGCCATGTACTCTTTTGCTTTTTTAGCGTATATAAAAGGATTTGCTACAGATGGATCTTGTTCTGCTTCAACTACAATCCATCCTTTATAATCTGATTGATATATAAGGTTTAGAATAGGTTCAAAATCAATCGCCCCATCACCAGGGACAGTGAACATACCTTTTCGTACACCATCTAAAAAACATTGATTTTCTTTATCCACTGCCTCTTTAATTTCTGGCCTTACATCTTTAAAATGAATGTGTTTAATGCGATCTACATGCTTATTAAATATTTCTATGGGGTTTTCACCAGAAACAACCAGATGCCCAGTATCAAACAAGAGAGAAACATTGTCTTTGCTTGTTCTTTCCATTAGTTCATCAATTTCTTCTGTAGTTTGTATACCAGTTCCCATGTGGTGATGATATACAATTTCCATATCTTTTTCGTGCGCTAGTTCGCCTAATTTTTCTAAACCTTCGCTTAGTAATTGCCATTCTTCTTCGGTGAAAGTAGGCTTGTCTATATATAATGCTTTATCTAATTTGCCTTGAATGCTATTACCTTGTTCTGATACGACAATCACTTTAGCGCCCATTTCATATAGGAAATCTCTATGTTTAATAAATGCCTCTGCCGTTACTTCATACGGTTTTGATGTTAAATACAAGCTTATCCATGCACTAGCAATCGATAAACCACGTGGTTCAAGATAAGACTTTAATACTTCAGGATTTCTCGGGTATTTATTACCTATTTCTGTGCCTTCATACCCAGCTAATGCCATTTCACTAATACATTGTTCAAATGAATTTTCACTGCCTAATTCTGGCATATCATCATTTGTCCATGCGATTGGCGCACATGCATAACGAATATTTCTAGTCATTCTGTTCACCTCATAACGTAATAACCTTCTTAGTTTCGATGGAGTTTTGCATAGCAATTGCTACTTCTGTACTTTTCAATCCATCCATAGCTGTAACAGATGATTGATCTTTATTCTTAATAGTGCTAACAAATGTATTCATTTCATTTATAAAAGCAAACCTAAATCGTTCCGGAAAATGATCTGAAGTTGGTCTCACTACACCATTTTTGTCATATAAAGTGACTAAATTCTTTTCAGGTGCGTTACCAATTCTAATCATGCCTTCCGTCCCTATAATCTCTGTTTCAACGTGATAGCCATGTTGCGCATTTCTTCCAGCTAAAAAATATGCAATTGTTCCATCCTCTAACTCTGATAAACATGCGCCTGTTTCTAATTCATCACAAGCAGTTAATTCAGGTGCTGCAATATTATTTCCTAGGGAATAAACTGTTTTAAATTCCGAACCAGTAAACCATCTCACTAAGTCAATGTCATGAATGGACATATCTAAGAATAAACCACCACTAGCACTATTTTTAGCAAATTGTATAAAACGATCTAACCCTGAACTAGGATCAATACCATAACAACGCATGGCTGTAATTTTTCCTAATTCCCCTCGATCTACTGCATCTTTTGCATATAAATAAGATTCATCGAACCTGCGCATAAAGCCTAATTGAAACACCTTATGTGGATGATCATGGATTTTATCTACAACTTGTCTAATATTTTCCAATTCTAAGCCAATCGGTTTTTCAGAAAATACGTGCAACCCTTTTTCTAGGGCTTGAGTAATTTGGACTGCATGAAATCCACTTGGTGAAGCAATTACAACCGCATCTAACGCATCGTTATCAAGCATGTCACTGTATGATGTATAACAATGTTGAACGCCTAACGTTTCACTGGCATATTCTAATTCTTGTTCAACTACACTTGCGACTGCGTATAATTCAGCGTTATTCACATGTTTTACAATATTCGACGCATGCACTTTGCCTAATCGACCAAGACCTACCTGACCTATTTTTATTTTTGTCATTATTTTCTCACCTGTCTTAATAATGTTTCGATATTTTCATGATTTCGGCTTTGTTTGAAAATGCTTCTTGTACGGCTTGCTTGTCGCTATGTTCCGAAACGCCTACATTCCAAAATGACTCATATCCTGCCGTCATCGTTTTAGGTAACGTTTTAACTTCTATTAATGTAGATTTTGCTTCTTTCTTAGCTTCTGCGATAGCTGTTGCTAATGCATTGACATCATTTACTTTGTAAGTAACTGCACCATATCCTTCAGCGACTTTTTTATAATCAACATTTAATATGTCACCATTCATATCAGTGAATTCTGTACAAAAACTGTCACTACCGTTATCCATTTGTAAATTATTAATACAACCAAAACCGCTATTATCGAATAAAATGATATTAATTTTATAGTTATATTGCAGTGCGGTAATCAATTCGGAATGCAACATTAGAAAACTTCCATCGCCAACAAGCGCGTATACTTCTTTATTTGGTTCTGATATTTTAGCACCAACAGCAGCGCCGATTTCATATCCCATAGTTGAATAACCGTATTCCATGTTATAAGTATTAAAGGTATCTGTTTCCCATAATCTTTCTAGATCACCTGGCAATGAACCAGCTGCAGCGACAATAATTGCGTCATGATCAATGGAGTTATTGACCTCTATTAAAGCGTTCGTTTGTGGTAACTCGGTTTGTAATGATGTTACATATCGCTTTAGTTTCTCTTTATCAAAGTGCGTTGCTATTTCAGGTGCATAATCAGTATCATTGATATCGATGTTCGCTAAGCGATTGCGCTCGTTGTTCCATTCTTGTTTAACATCACGAACAGTGTCCTCAATATCATATTGATGGTTGTTTAATTGCTGTCTTAATCTAGAAATAGATACTTTCGCATCACCAACTACTTGAATCGCATCTAATTTATAAGCATCCACTCTATTTACATTCATATTAATGATTTTGGCTGAATCAAAATTGATAGCTGTTTTTGAACTAGTTGTAAAATCAGAATATCTTGTGCCGATACCTACAATGACATCCGCATCTTTCGCATAAATATTTGCTGCTAAGTTTCCAGTTACACCTAAACCACCTAAATTTAATGGATGCGACGCTGCAATGGTTGATTTTCCTGCTTGTGTCTCAGCCATCGGTATATGATGATTGTCTATTAGTTGCTCAATTTCATGTTGTGCCTCAGAATATTTAGCCCCACCGCCGACGATTAACAAAGGCTTTTCAGCAGTTTTAAGCACTTCAATCGCAGCTTCAATAGAACGGTTAGAAGGTTCTAATCGATCTACATAATGTATGCGTTTATCAAAGAATGTTTCTGGAAAATCAAATGCTTCTCCTTGTACATCCTGACTTAATGCTATCGTTACTGGACCAGCTGTTTGAGGATTTGTCATAACTTCAAATGCTCTAATGAGTGCTGACATAATTTGTTCTGGTCTCGTTATACGATCAAAATATCTAGATAAAGGCTTCAAGGCATCGTTTGTAGTTGTCCCAATACTTTGAGGATCTTCTATCTGTTGTAAAACTGGGTCTGGTTGACGTGTAGCGAACGTATCTCCTGGAAGGAATAACACTGGAATATGATTTGCTGATGCCGTGCCAGCTGCAGTAACCAAATTCGCTGAACCAGGACCCACAGAACTGGTTACGGCAAATATTTTTTTCCTTAAACTTTGCTTACTGAATCCAATTGCAGTATGTGCCATACCTTGCTCATTTTTGCCCTGAATTGTTTTTAATTCTTTTTGGTATTTAGACAAACCTTCACCTAAACCAAGCACATTGCCATGACCAAAGATATTCATTACACCTTCTACAAATTTTATTTCTTCTCCATCAACATAAATGTATTGTTTTGTTAAAAATTTAACGATTGCTTCACCTGTTGTTAATCTCACTGTTTTGACCACAATTCAACACCGCCTTATGATTGTTCTTTAATTAAGTTTTCTATTTTATCTATCGTAGGCATTGCTTCTGACGAACTATGACTGCTTACAACAATGGCTGCTGAAGCTGCTCCATATTTCAATGCGTCTTCTACAGGTTTACCTTTAACGAGGGCATATATAAATGCTGCTGCATATGAGTCCCCTGCACCAAACGTTTTTACTACATTCGCTTTGAATGCTTTTCCTTCATAAACGTGACCAGCTTTATCAAATGCATATGAACCTTGCACGCCATGCTTAATAACAACCAAATTAGGCGTTGCTTCAAACAGCAAATGACTAATTTCTTGGTCTGAAATATTCTGATAGCTTTCAACCATATCGAATTCATCTCTCGTACCGATAACAACGTCTGATTGATCAGCAATTAATTCATAATAAATCGATGTTTCTTCCTTGTTCACCCAATTATATGGACGATAATCCAATTCAAATATGATTTTTACACCGTGTTTTTTAGCAATCGATAACGCTTTTAACACTGCTTCTCTTGAAGGAGATTGGGATAACGCAGTTCCTGAAATGAGCAAATATTCGGAATTCTTAATGTAATCTGGATTTACATGTTCTGGTGCAAGGTATAAATCAGCTACATTTTCTCTATACATTAAGATGCTTGATTCCTGAGCACTTTTTATTTCAGTAAAAGTTAGGCCAATCTTACGGCCTTCTTCATCAATATGAATCTGTGAAGTATCTACACCCACTTCTTCAAAATAGTTTGTAATAAATCTTCCATGTTGGTCGTCGGATACGTTGGCAATAATACCAACGTTTAAACCTAATTTTGATGCGCCAATCATGATATTCGTCGGAGATCCACCAACGTATTTACTAAATGTAGCTGTTTCTTCCATTGGTCTGTTGATTTCTTTCGCATTTAAGTCAATTGCAGCACGACCAATTGCTACGATGTGTTTCTTATTAGTCATTTATTTACACCCCTTTTATTTACGGTCAATAATCCATTCATGATCTGGTTGATTATAAAATTTCCAAACTTTTTTTGGACCAGCCATGATATTTAAATAATAACCATCGTAACCATCTGGGACGGCTACAGGATGATATCCTTCTGGAACTACTACAACATCACCATTTTCAACTGCCATTGTTTCATCTAATGACAAATCATCGGTAAATACTCTTTGGAACACAAAACCTTTACTTGGATTCATTTCATGATAATAAGTTTCTTCTAATAATGACTCATTGGGTAAATCATCCTGATCATGTTTGTGTGGTGGATAACTAGACCAATTACCTTGGTTCGTATAAACTTCTACTACTAATAATTTTTCGCTCGCTTCATGTGTATCTGGCAATATATTATGCACATGACGTTGATTTGAATATTTACCTCTATCTTCAACACCGTTTTCTTTTGCTGGTATCAGTTGTGTTGGCCTAACTTCATCAGCAGGCGAATAACATAAGATCACTCTAGCATCTCGCGTTGCTTCAATTTTTATATTATGGTGTTTCGAAATAAACACACTATCTGTTGGAATTCTTTCAAACACTGAGTCTCTTGTCCCTAGGTCATTAAAAGTTTCATTACCATCTGATACATTAATCTTTCCAGTTAAAGCCACAATACATAATTCAAAATCCTCAGTTGATGCTTCGTAAATACCATTCTGTTTAATATCTAGTACTTTTAAACCAATATAATTCAAGTTAATGTCGCTGGGCTTTAAATCGTGGATAACTTGCACATCATCGCTGAGACGACGATGTACAGGTTTATTTAATAATTGAGTCATTATCAATGTTCACTCCTTAAAATTTAGGTTCGTCATGACGTGCTGTAACAACTTTTCTGTGTGTATAGAATTCAATACTATCTTTACCGTTAGCATGTAATGAGCCATAGAATGAAGATTTCCAACCTGAGAATGGGAAGATAGCCATAGGCGCTGGTACACCAAGGTTAATACCTAACATACCTGCATCAATATTTTCTCTAAAGTATCTGATGGAAGAAGCGCTATCAGTGAATAAACAAGCACCATTTGCAAATTCTGATTTATTCGCGAGTTCGATACCTTCTTTTAAATTTTTAACTTTAACTAGTGATAACACTGGTGCGAAAATTTCATCCTGCCATAATTTCATGTCAGGTGTGACATTTTCAAAGATAGTTGGTTTAACAAAATAGCCATCTTCTTTATTGTCTTCTCTACCATCTAGCACTAGTGTTGCGCCTTCTTCGACACCTGCATCCACATAGCTCAGTGTTCTAGATTTATTCTCTTCTCTAATTACAGGACCTAAAAATACGTTATCTTCCAAACCGTTACCAATCACGATATCTTTAGCTGCTTGAACTAATTTTTCTTTAAATTCGTCATAAACATCTTCTTCTACTGCTATAACTGCCGCAGCCATACAACGTTCACCTGCTGAACCAAATGCAGCTCCAATGACATCTTTCACAGCTGTATCAATATTCGCATCATTCAATACAATAGTATGGTTCTTAGCTCCTGTTAAACATTGGGCGCGTTTTAAGTTTTCTGTCGCTTTTTTATAGACATATTCGCCAACTGGTTTAGATCCTACAAATGAAACTGCTTTGATATGTTCATTTTCACAAATACCATTAACGACATCGTGTGCACCATGCACAACATTAAATACACCTTTAGGGAAACCGGCCGCTTCTACTAATTCGGCTAATTTATTTACTAACAATGGTGTCTTCTCTGATGGTTTAATTACAAATGTATTACCTAAAGCAATGGCCATTGGGAACATCCAACATGGCACCATCATAGGGAAGTTAAATGGTGTAATCCCCCCTACAACACCTACCGGATATTTATAACTTGTACCTTCAATATTCGTTGCAATACTTGATAATGAATCTCCCATCATTAACGACGGTGCACCGGCCGCAAATTCAACGTTTTCAATACCTCTTTGTACTTCACCTAAAGCTTCTGTTGTATTCTTGCCGTTTTCTTTCGTTATGATTTCAGCTAATTCATTTTTATTGTCTATTAATAGTTGCTGTAACTTGAATAACAAACGCGCACGCTTAGGTACAGCAACTTCTTTCCATTCTTGGAATGCCTCAGCAGCGATTTGTGCAACTTCATCTAATTCTTCACGTGTCGAAAGAGGTACTTTGGCAATCACTTCTTTAGTTGCAGGATTCAAAACATCCAGCGTCTCTGTACTCTTTGATTCTTTCCATTCACCGTTAATATAATTCTTTAAGATTTCTGCCATTATAAAATCCTCCAATTATTTTTTGGTAACCGCTTACAAAATACTTTTTATTTTTTTGTATATTTTGGTAATATTTTGGTTACTTCTTGGAATAACTTTATAATATTCTCAAAATTGTGTCAACTTTTGAGTAACTTTTTCCATATTAGGTTGTGTATTTTCATGAAATTGGTTATATTGTAATAAATGGGGGAATTATATATGAAAGCTAAACGTATTTATGAAATTGAATCTTTCATAAAAGAAAATAAAACCGCTTCTATAGAAGAATTGCGGCAAAGGTTCAATGTTTCAATTAACACTATTAGGCGTGACGTTAATCAACTTGTAGATATGAATATCGTTAAAAAAGTTTACGGTGGTATTGAAGTAATTGAAGACTCACATAAAGCCGTGGACTATAATCAAAGAAATATCGAAAACAGTAATTCCAAAAAATTAATTGGAGAACTAGCTGCTAACGAAATAGAAGCCAATGATATTATTTATATCGATACAGGTACGACCACAATCCATTTGTTAGATTATGTAGATAAACATCTGACTTTTACTATAATAACGAATAGCCTTGATATTATGAATAAAGCCTCACAATTTGACAATGTCACTTTATTTATTATCGGGGAAAAATATAAACCAATAACTAGATCATTTATAGGTATTGATTCTAATATGTTGCTAGAAAAATTCAATATTAATAAAGCTTTTATGTCAGCAACAGGTGTTAATATTCAAAACGGATTGTCTAATTCTGAAATGGAAGAGAATTTAATAAAGCAGTATATTACGAGTAAAGCCACAGAAACATTTATCTTAGCCGACCATAGTAAAATGGGGAAATCCACTTTACTCACCTATTGTGATTTAAGTGACATTAACAAAATGTTTACCGATAAAATTCCTCCAAAAAATATCAATGATTTTTGCCAAGAGTATCATATAGCTGTTTATTTTTAACGGTGGACTTCAATAAGATAAAGCGCCATCTAGTAAAACCATTTTTGAAATGATTTTATTAGATGGCGCTTTTTGTTTTACCGTGGTATATGAAAATATTCTATTGAATTTCATGACATATTAAAGATTAATTTAAATAATGCATACCTACTTTGACATAACTTAGTATTATACTTCCTTAATGTTTGGCACATCATTATCAGAAACTAAATTAGGATTCACTAATGTTAATGCTTCCACACATACCACTCCTATATTTTTGTAATAAATTTATCTCTATTAAATGTTTTAGCTATTATAAAATATAATATTATATCTAAAACCACCAATATGATTGATAGAATTAAAGATACTACAGATCCAAATAATATAGTTCCACTTGCTTGAGAAACTATCAACCCTATAATTGGTAGAATTAAAAGCATCGAAATAAATTGAGCTGATTTACTTGTTTTAACTCTGTGTGAAATTGATACTACTAAAGAAATCGATAAAAATGTAACTAATGGGGATAATAGCAAACTGATGATTAGCCAATTTAAATTCGGAAATATTAATTCTCCTAATACATTGATAGCATAGATATCAATTATCATTCCATAGACAATTAATGATACCCAAGTGATGATGATTGAAGGAATAGCCGATGCTAGAATTTTCCCTAACATAAGTTCTTTGTTCGTGATAGGCGTATATAGAAGCCCTTCAATTGTCTTTCTTTCCTTTTCCCCAGTGAAGCTTGAGGTAGAAATAATTGTAGAAATCATAACTGGTATTAAAAGAAATAATGGGACGAAGAAATACATAAGTATTGCATAAACCATAACTTCCCCTTCACTTAAATCGAGAGGAATGAAGTTGAAAGGTAGTTGTTCTGTAAATATTTTAACTCCACCAATAAAATTAACCATTACATGATTAGACCCGCCTAATATTACTAGCAAAGGCAAAAAAACACTGAATATAAATGGAACAATTAGTAAAGGCGCTATCATGCCTTTGTCACTTTTAGTTTCTAATAAGTCCTTTAATACGATATTCATAACGTTTTTATAATTCACAATCTTGAGCCTCCCTTATTTTTTGGAAGTATAATTCTTTTATTGAGTGTCTCATTTCTGTAACGGTATATACTTCAATATCATGATTTATTAAAGTTTGAATCACTTTGGATATCTCTGTATACTCATCTAAATGAATTTTTATTTTCTTTTTATCATTATCTTCGTCAATAACATGATTTAAACCTTTAAGTGTCTCTAAACTTTTACCATAGTTATTAGTATAAATAGCAAATTCATGGCCTGGCCATTCTTTATTTAGTAGCGTATTTGAGTCTCCTGAAGCGATAAATATACCATCATACATAATAAAAATATTATCCGCTATTTCTTCTAAACCTTGTAACTGATGCGTACACATGAAAACTGTAACATTCTCTTCTCTCACTATTTTTTGTAGGTGACTTATTAAAATTTCTGAAGCTGACGGATCGAGCCCAGATGTCGGCTCATCTAATATCAATAACTTAGGATTATGAACTAACGCCCTTATTATCGATACTTTTTGCTTCATACCTTTACTTAATGTTCCTACTTTAGAATGCTTTCTATCTGACAAACTAAAAATTTCTAGTAATTCTTGTATTTTGTTTTCTCTATTTTCCTTAGGTATGTTATAAAAATTCGCCCAAATTTTTAAATTTTCATAAATAGTTAAAGTTTCATATAGATTCCCATCATTCTGTACACCTATGTTTTCACGTACTCTATCAAAATTATGAGACTTTGTATTTTTATCTAGTACTTGTATCTCACCTTTTGTAGGTTGTAATAAACCTGTTAATAATCTTATTGTAGTCGTTTTCCCAACACCATTTGGCCCTAAAATAGCATTTATAGTTCCTTCTTCTAAGTTAAAGGAAATATCATTTATTATTGTCTTACTATCAATTGTTTTTTCTGAATTTTTAATTCTACTAATCAAAATATATCAACCTTTACAATTTAGTTTTAACCCTTAGTGGTCGGAAGTAATTTACTATTAAACATACTATGCATACAATAATCCCAATTATAACTTGGTAAAATATTCTTTTATATTCTATATCTCCAGAAAGAACATACTCTGGTCTAAGTAAAGTTGTTGGAGACCATTTTTCAAAATCATCAATATTATTAAGAAAAATTGATAAAAATACTAGCGCCTCTACAGACAAGGCAGATATAAAAGGAGAATTAATCCAAAAAGAAATCGTTGCACTTATTGTAGAAAAAATCAATAAAGCAATCATTTGAATAAATAAACTTATTAAAGCACTTCCTAAGTCGAAACTATCAAAAAATACCCAAGTTACATATAAAGTACTTAAACTACCAACTACTGCCCCTAAAGCTATTATAAATAAACTAACGGTCAACTTTGGATAGAATATTCTACCTGAATTAATCGCTCCAGTTTTATAATACAATTGCATTGATTTATCTTTCCCTAACCTACATGTATCAGCTACAATATATGCACAAATTAACATGACTAACTGCGATGCATTTTTAAAATACGAAGTAAATAAATCTTGCCATTGTGGATCTTGCATTATTACTTTAGTTCCTTCATTGCTACTCAAACTATTTAAAATATCGTTTGAGTAATACGCCATTAAAGGTGATGAAAAACCAGAAAAAAGAAAAATAGCAAAAATTATGAGAAAACGCTTACTTCTAAACCATGATAATAACTCTAATTTAATCATTAATCTCTCCTACTTATGAATTATTTAATTTATTTACTTGTTCTGAAAAAGCTTCATCTAAAGTGATTTTGCTTCTTGTAATGGTTTGAAGTGATTCAGTGAATTCACTAATCACCATAAATACTTCACTTAATTCGGAAACTTTTACTTTTATATATAAATCATCATATAACGAACATGCCATATCTTTATGCCTCATAGTATTAAATAAATTTTCAGTTGCTTGTTTATCTTTTAATTCTATATACATATATTCTTCATCTTTTTCTATAAATTGATTTAATGAGCCATTATAAATCAATTTACCTTTATTCAATACAATTAATTCACTCGCAATTTTTTCTATATCTTTTAAATTATGACTAGATATCACGACCACTCTTTCACTTGATATCCTCTCAACCAAGTTCAATATATCTAGTTGCCCAAAAGGATCTAAAGCACTCGTAGGTTCATCCAAAAAAATAAGTTTGGGTTCAAGTATAAGCGCAGATGCAATACCTAACCTCTGTTTCATACCACGTGAAAATCCGCCAGATAACTTTTTTGAATGCCTCTTTAAGTCGACAGAAACTAATACATTATCAATTTTATCTTTAAAATCACTAACTTTTTTGCCATTCAATTGTAACGTCTGCTCTAGAACTTCTTGAGGTGTGAGAAATGGCTCAAAAGACGGAACGTCAGGGCAATACGCTATTTCATTTTGTTTAACAAAAACCTCTCCTGTATGAGGCCTTAATTGTCCTAATATGGTATTAATAAGCGTGGTTTTCCAGCACCATTAGGCCCTATTAAACCAATTACGCCATTGCCCTTCTCTATATTAAACGTTACTTATCTAAAGCTTTAAAGCTTTTAAATTTGATGGTTAGATTATTTATCTCAGCAATTTTATTCATCATTATCACCTAAAACATCTCGACCAATGATGTAATAAATTATTCCTCCCAAAGGAATTGAAATGCATATAATTACACCCCATAACCATTTAGGTAAAAACTTTGTTTTGTTAACTTTTAACAAATCAACAAAACAAATAACCAAGTATATTGCTATTATCATTATTATTGGAATTAAAATTTTCGGTTCCATAAAAACAACTCCTTTTTAATTGTAATGATATTATTGAGAATTTTCTGATAAATTTTCGGGATTAATTTTGTATGACACAAATCGTTGCTTTAATAATAGTTTAAAATTAACACTCGTCACAAAATGATCTTGTATGGCATCAGATATAGCATTTTTTCGAATTTGAGAGGTTGAATATAATTTTTATTGCCATTTCATAAAAAAGATTTCATAATAGTCACCTTCTATATTTAGTATGGGAGTCAATTAAAACTTACCACAATTTCACAACCAACACTATATATATATAATATAAATTTTTTTCAGTAAAAATTAGATTGAGAATTATTTTTTCAAAATATATGTACTAATTGCTTTATAACGGATTTTCGATAAAGTCTCTGACTTATGGTATGAAGTGAACCTAGTCATCTTATACAACTGAATAAATTAAGTTTAATTAAAACAAAGCAAACGTCAATTTCAATAGAAATTGACGCTTGCTCTTTAATCAGAGCTATTTATGTCTCTAATACATTATTTTGTTTTATATTTTTAAGACATGCTATTTCATTCATCTAGCAAAATGTAATATAGCTTCCCTGACATCTAACGTCAAGGAAGCTATTATTCTTGATAATATTCTATTACAGCAGACAAATTTTCAATAAACTCTTTTTTGAGACTCAGTGGCTCAAGAATCTAAACCCCTTTGCCATATATCAATAATCATTGCGGTACGTATTTATGCATAACGTTTTATTCAAGTTGAAATTCTGCTTGATTGAATCTTAGTGCTTTTAAATAATGTCCAAAAACTAATTATGATCAATATGATCAAAGGCACTATCATATTCAATAAACTATTCTATACTGATTCACTAACCTATTACTAGGCGCTGACTCTCCGTTTTTTAATATTTATTAGTTCTAGAGTAAAGTTGTTTTTCTTTATTTGGTTTGAACTTCAAATAGGTAAATACTCTTAAAATATATTCAAGCGGTCCGTATCTTAAATATTTTTGATACCATAATGCAACCATCACTTGAATGATATACAATACTATAAATGTAATAAGACTGAAAATCAGTGTGTCTTTACCAAAGTACCCTAAACCAAAGCCATAGAAAATGAGTACACCCATTACGCTTTGTGATATATAAAATGTTAATGACATTTTCCCTAAACTTTCAAAACCTCTAAATATTATATGATTGTTGTATTTTTGGTATAGGTATTTAAATAATGCAACATATCCCATTGCCAGTAAAAATCCAAATACATATGTTAAATTTTCTGCTAGATCTTTATTTTCTATCCATAGATATGATGATTTTAAGACTAGCGATATTGGTATTAAATAGATGAATAATTTAGAGGACCAAAAATCTTTGGCATCTTTTTCAAACCATTTACTTTTAGAAAGGTAAATACCTATTCCAAAGAATGTAGCTTCCATTACAAACACAGCTAAAAATATTAAAGCAATTGATTCTCCAAATATACCTTTCAACTGTTTGAAAAATGGATCCTCTAATTCATCAGTGGCATTATTTATTTCATTATAACTACCATTTTGATAAATATCCTTCACATTTTCAACATAGGTTTCTTGTTTGTGCTTGTTCTCTGGCACTTCACTTTTATCAAAGAATGAAAATGACAATAATGCGATAAGTAGTAAAACGGCGATAATTGTAACCCACTTAAAGAAACCTTTGTTTAATGATATAAAAGGTATAACAATTAACATAGAAAGCCCATAACCCATTAATATATCCCCCTCCCAAATGAAAGAGGCATGCAAAATACCGATTATTAGTATAAATACTGCTCGTCTAAAAAGTTTCACCCTTGGCCGCTTAATACTTTTATGCTTCATTGATTGGTATAATTTATCCAATGAAAAACCAAATAGTAATGTAAAAATAGGCATAAAACTACCTTCAATAAATATTTTTATAAAATGGAAGACGCCTAAATTAAATGTATTTAAATTATAAAATTCTATGTATGATTTCCCTGACAATCCATATTGAAAAATAAGTAAGTTTGCCAAAAAAATACCTAGCAAACTGAAACCTCTGAGCGAATCTGCCATTCTTATTCTTTTCATTTTTTCACCCCGAGGTAAATGATAACATAATAAATAATTGTATAACGCTTAATTTTTAAATTTGTAGATATTGTAAACTTATTTGCTATATAAGTATAATAACGATACTTTATATTTTATTGTTTCTATATATGTATCACATATATCAGTTTGTTATATTGTCCTATACAAAAAAGGTTAGGTACCCTTAGATTACCTAACCTCTAAACTGTAGAATCGCCTCTTTAACAAAGGATAATTTATCAATGCTTTCTTTTTATGGTACCAAGCTTTTGAAATTCTAATAGTTATTTGAAAATACTCCTTCTTAATCTTTCTTTTTGTTTAATATATTTTTTAATTCCTCAATTTCTTCTTCAGACAATTCTTCATTTTCCACAAAATTTAAGACTAATGAATTTAATCCACCTTCGTATACTTTATCCAAAAATACTTTAGAAGTTTTGTACTTCATATTCTTTTCCTCTACAATTGGAAAATATTCAAAGATTTTATTTCGATTTGTTCTATCTATGAATTTCTTTTTGTAAAGACGGTTAATCAGGGTTCGTATTGTTTTAGGACTCCATTCCTTATGTTGCTGTACTATTTCTATAACTTCATTAGCACTAATTAATTTTTTATTCCAAATAGTATTCATTATTTCCCATTCTGATGCTGATATATCATAGCCTTCATTCTTCATTTCATTAACCCCAATTCTTCAAGAATTTTTTCAGAAATATTTTTCGCTTTTTTACCACTGGCATTGTCCTTACTGTCTAAATGTGTGGCAAAGTAGTATGATTTTCCGTTTTTTTCAATTGTTCCAATAAACCATCCATTAGTTTCCTTACCGTTTATGATACCTGTTCCAGTTTTACCTGAATATCTATATTGGTTAGATTTATTTAGCGTAATACTATCTTTTACAGCGTTGATATACTTTTCATCAAATTTTAGTTGTTGGTTATCCAACTTCATTAACAAATTAACTTGTTCTATTGCAGAAATTTTTAAAGAGGATTCATTCCAATAATTTTTGCTTCCTGATATGTTTTCATTACCATACTGTAATTCACTTATATAACTTTTAAGCTCTTTATTTTTTATACTGTTATTTATATTTTCAAAATACCAATTCACAGAATACCTCATTGCTGAATTTAAATTTTGATTTTGATTCCACTCTTTAAAAGCATTTTCTTTGCCATCCCATTTTTGTTCAGTATTATTCAATGACATAACGTTTCTATCAAATCCAATTAAAGCTAAATACAATTTATATGTAGAATCAGGTGTGTATCTCTTTCTACTTTCTTTTTCATTATATAAGAAGTACTCTTTTTTCTGATTATCAAATAATACAAAACTACCATTAAATCCTAAGAAATGAGAATCTAATTCTTTCAAGTTTGTGTATTTGATATCATCCGTATATTCGCCCTTGTCAGAGTGAGCAGAAACCATCACTCCTTGTAGTAATATCAATATAGATAAAACCACATACGGTATCATTTTCAATTTACGATTTCGGGAACTTTTGAATTTTGAAATATTCACAAAACGACTCTTTAAATTAGATTGAGTACCTAATAAATATTTTGCTGCAAAATCATTAACTGATTGCTTCTGTATAGCCCAACATTTCAAAATTGCCTCACCATATCTTTGATGATTTGATTGGCTTAATCTTTTAAGTACTTGATTATCACACGAGATTTCACAATCAATATTAAATAATTTTTTTGATACATATAATGCTGGATTAAACCATAGCATGATGATAAAAAATGTGAATATATAATTACTCCATAAATCCTTATTCTTAATATGAATGAGTTCATGGCTAATTATATAATCAATTTGTTCTTCGTCCATCATATACATAATATTTGTAGGTAAAACGATATAATATTTTCCTAACCAAAAGACCATTGGATTCTCTATTTCATCTACGTGACTAATTACAATAGACTTGCTTTTGATGTTTAAATTATTTATACATTTTTTCAAATGATTATCTAATATTGAAGATTTAATAGATAAATCTTTTATAAAGGCAATTTGTTTAATAGCAGCAATAAATTTAAAGCTAAAAAATAGTAATCCAATAAACCACACTACCAATAAAATAATTAAAATAAATGTCATTTCATGATGTTGGATATTCAAAGCTAAATCTTTGGTTAAATTAGTACTTTCATTTGATAAATTATGATTACTAGACTTAGATGAATGCGAAATTATATCAGCTGAAAATATACTGGGTATTTTAACTTTCACTATATTATTTATCGGCAATAAAGGTAAAAATAATGAAAGCAAAACTAATAACCAAATCTTATGATTTAACCGAGTCTTAAAATATTTAATACATATAGCACGCACAATGATAATTAGCAACAAAGTCAGAATTGAACTAATTATACTCATTACCAAGAATTGTTGTAGCAATTTTCACACCTCACTTCTTAAATATTATAGCATTATTTTGACAAACAGACTACAAGTGTAATACTATTAGATTACATTTGTAGTATACGAGGAGGAATAAATGAAAAAATTTTATATTAGTGTACCACTTCTTTTACTAATTATGATGATAATAACTTGGTTATTCAGAGATGATGATATTGAGAAAACAATTAATTCTATTGAAAAGGGAAACTATAACAAAGTATATAAAAGTAGTTCAGAAACATCTCAACTGGCATATGGAAAAGAAGAAATTGTAGATGGGAATAAAAAATATACAAAGATTTAAGCGTTAATAACCTAAAAATTACTAATCATACCATTAAAAAAATTGGAAAAGATAAAAAGCAAGTTGATGTTAAATATAATATATTTTCAAAATATGGAACTATACAACGTGATACACAATTAAACTTTGTTTATGAAGATAAACATTGGAAATTAGATTGGGATCAGGGGGTAATAATACCTGGATTGAAAAATAGACAAAAAATTAATATAGAAACGTTAAAATCAGAGCGAGGCAAAATAAAAGATAGAAATGGAATAGATTTAGCTAAAACTGGAGATACATACGAAATCGGTATTGTCCCTAACAAAACACCCGAAAATAAATATGACGATATTGCTCGTGACTTACAAATTGATACAAAAGCTATAACCAATAAAGTTAATCAAAAATGGGTTCAGCCAGATTCATTTGTACCAATTAAAAAGATAAATAAACAAGATGAATCTATAGACAAATTAATTAAATCATACAATTTACAAATAAACACTATAAAAAGCCGTGTTTATCCATTGAACGAAGCAACAGTACACCTTTTAGGTTATGTGGGTCCAATTAATTCTGACGAGTTAAAAAGTAAGCAATTTAGAAACTATAGCAAAAATACTATTATTGGAAAAAAGGGCTTAGAACGCCTCTATGATAAACAATTGCAAAACACTGATGGTTTTAGGGTATCCATTGCAAATACTTATGACAATAAACCTTTAGACACATTATTGGAGAAACAGGCTGAAAACGGAAAAGATCTTCATTTAACTATAGATGCTAGGGTACAAGAAAGTATTTATAAACATATGAAAAATGACATTGGATCTGGTACAGCATTACAACCTAAAACTGGCGAAATTTTAGCTTTGGTAAGTACTCCTTCGTATGATGTTTATCCATTCATGAATGGAATAAGCAATCATGACTACCGTAAATTAACTAACGATAAAAAAGAGCCTTTACTCAACAAATTTCAAATCACTACATCACCGGGTTCAACCCAAAAAATATTAACGTCTATTATTGCATTAAAAGAAAATAAACTAGACGACAATACTAATTTTGATATTTATGGTAAAGGATGGCAAAAAGATGTATCGTGGGGAGATTATAATATAACAAGATTTAAAGTAGTAGACGGCAAGATTGATTTAAAGCAAGCAATAGAGTCATCAGACAACATATTTTTTGCACGTATTGCATTAGCTTTAGGCGCTAAAAAATTTGAGCAAGGTATGCAAGATTTAGGGATTGGTGAAAATATCCCGAGTGATTATCCCTTTTATAAAGCACAAACTTCAAATAGTAATTTAAATAATGACATATTACTAGCAGATTCAGGATATGGACAAAGCGAGATACTAGTAAACCCTATACAAATTTTGTCAATCTACAGTGCTTTAGAAAATAACGGAAATATACAAAATCCTCATGTTTTACGTGAAACAAAGTCTCAAATTTGGAAAAAGTCTATTATATCTAAAAAAGACATAGATATATTAACTCATGGTATGGAACGTGTAGTGACTAAAACACATAGAGATGATGTCTACAAAAATTATGCCCGAATTATAGGTAAATCTGGCACAGCAGAATTAAAAATGAAACAAGGGGAAACCGGAAGACAAATAGGTTGGTTTGTTTCATATGATAAAAATAACCCCAATATGCTAATGGCGATTAATGTTAAAGACGTTCAAAACAAAGGGATGGCTAGCTATAATGCTGCTATATCTGGAAAAGTTTATGATGATTTATATGAGCATGGAAAAACTAAATTTGACATAGATGAATAATTTAAATACTTCTTTTGACTTGTTGTTAATTAAGTATATTTGAAGAAAAATCATTTTCAAAAAGATTACATTTGTAATATATAGGAGGAATAAAATTGAAAAAATTAATAATTTTAATCATGTTAGCATTGATATTAAGTGCTTGTAATACTAAGCATTCAACTAATAATGATATTGAAAAACTCGAAAAAAAATATGGTGCTAACATAGGTATGTATGCGCTTAACACTCAAAACAGTGAAGCATTATCATTTAATGAAAATAAACGTTTTGCTTATGCTTCCACATTAAAAGCTATAAGTAGTGCCATGCTACTTGAGCAAACACCTTACAACAAATTAGATAAAAAAATTCACATCAACAAAGATGATATCGTTCCATATTCACCAGTGTTAGAGAAATATATCGGCAAAGAGATAACTATTAAAAAACTTATAGAAGCTACCATGTTATTTAGCGATAACACTGCTAACAATAAAATTATCGATGAATTAGGAGGGTATGAGCATGTAAAAAATAGACTGACAGATTTAGGAGATACAACTACACATCCATCTAGAAAAGAACCCGACTTAAATTTTTATTCGCCAAAGGATAAACGAGATACAACTACTCCAATGGCCTATGGTAAATCTTTAAATAAACTTATAGTTGATGGAAATCTTAGTAAAGCGAACAAAGATTTATTGCTTGACTTAATGTTGAAAAATAAAAGTGGCGATACATTAATTAAGGATGGCGCACCTTCAAACTTTAAAGTTATGGATAAGAGTGGTCAGGCACTAACATACGGTTCAAGAAACGATGTTGCACTTGTTTATCCAGATGGACAAGATAAACCTATCATTTTAGTTATATTTACAAATAAAGATAAAAAGGATGGTAAACCTAATGATAAAATAGTAAGTGAAGTCGCCGAAATTGTATTAAAAAATATGAGTAAATAACTATATACTCGTGCTAAAAAATGTAACAATTTTTGCTTCGAAGATGGTTATATTTAATTGATCAAGGCTAAGACAATTCGATTTGTCCTAGCCTTAATTTGTTTAATATCACTTTCATTCATTAGTCCATTCCATAAAGTATTCATATTCTTGAGTTTCTTCTTCTAAATTTTTACATTTAATTTCAAAGTGACGTTTTAGATAAAAACGAGTTGCTCTCACATTTTTCTCATATACATATAACTTCAATGTGTTATAGTCATTTTTTAGTTTTTCCATAAATAACTTTCCTATGCCTTTATTTCGGTAACTATCCTTAATAAAAATCCCCGCAATATCATTCTCATATAAGCCAACAAACCCTATAATTTCATTTTCAACGTAATATACGTAAATGATTGAATATGGTAACATCTTTTTTACTTGATCTAGATTATTAATCCAATAATCACGATTTATAAAATGATGTGCTTCTAAATTAGCGTCCAACCAAATCTTTGAAATAATATCCAGTTCTTCAGAGCTTGGCGACTTCAACTGCTTTATCATTATAACAATCCTCCATTATAATATTTAATTAAACTTACAAAACTACCTCTCAATAAATCATTAATCAGTATTCTTTTCTTTATATATAATTTCATAAAATGGTTTAGATTGAATTCTTTGAAGGTCTCCAATCACATAAAATTCTTTTTTTGCTCTTGTAACTGCTACATTTAATAAGTTAGGCTTCTCACACGACCAGTTCACAGCACCATCTTGAGTGTTGTCAGTACCAACTACAAAATATACTTTCTGTGCTTCTTTTCCTTGGAAAGTATGAACTGTCCCAATAGATTTATTAATCCATTTATTGATTATCTCACGATCAACATTGATTTTAGTTGATAATTGGGATTTCACTAAAGTTTTTATTTGTTTTGTACTGCTGCAAATGGAGATATCACAATCGAACTTGGTTCTATCTCCCCATCTTTAATTGCTCTATGCCAATCATTGACTAGTAATGCAAATACTTTTTCTCCTTGCTCTTTCACATATTGCTTTTGAACTGAACTTCCATTTATATTATACCAACCTACTTTACCAACCTTTTTAATATTACTAGGTAGCACCATTTTATTATTATAGGCAATTTGATTAGCAATAGTGAACATGGGATTTAAGCAACGTCTATGCACCCAAAGTGGAATTCCTATCCATTTTTTTTGCTCATCATCAGTAGAATCTTTTTTCCAGAATCCGTAATAGTTAGCATGGTCTGCAACAGATTGTACGGAAGCTTCTTTTGATACCAAACGCTCTGGAACATTATAATTTTTCCGGATGTTGTCTATTAAATGACTTTCTAATGTAACAACCGGCTCTATTTGAATGGGATCACCCACAGCTGTCACCTTTTTAGAACGGTATAAAGCGCCAACAGCTGCTTGAGGAACAGCCTGTCCCGCTTCGTCTATAAATAAATAATCGATAAAGTCCTTGGGTATACCTTGATACATAGATTTAAAACTTGCAAATGTGGTACTTACAATTGGAAATATTAGATGTATCACATTCCATGCGTTATGTATTACCTCTGGTTTTGCATCTATTAATTTACGTCTGTCTTTAAAATCCTTTATAGCATAATAAATAGTTGTATTATTAGCAATCAATAGTAATTTATGTAATATCATTGCCCTTAAAAATAACATTGCACGTCTATACTGTAATTCATCACTTGTCCATAAATTAGAAATTTGTCGTTCATCATAAGTATCTTTGTTCCAAAAGTCTTTCGAAGGAATTGTAATATTTGATTCATTACGAAAGACTTCAAATTCTTGCACTTTAAGAGTAATGTTTTGCAACGCTTCTTGTGTTTTTATTAAGCTTTGCTTTAATGATGATTGTTTTTTATTTTTATTAGAAACATCATCTTGTTTGGCTTTTTTTAATTTCTCTAAACTTAATCTCTGCTCTAATAATTGTTGTCTTTCTTTGTTATATTTCTGGAAATGTTCATCTTCTTCTGAGTTAAACATAGCCTTCAATTTATTGACTAAACCTTTATTATTATCTTTTATAGATTTTATTAAGTCATTTAAGACATCCAATTGTTTATCATTATTATTGATTTGATCTTTTATTTCTTTTAATTCTTTGTCTTCATTATCTATTTCAAAATTTAATTGTTGTATGTTATTTTTCGCTGCTTGTTCTTTGTTTTTTAATAAATTTTCTTCACTTATATATTGTTCATAGTCTTTATATACTTCAAAAGCCTTAATTGATTCATTTTTTAGCTTTTCTACATTTTCAAGTTCTTCTGAAAATAATTGTTGCTGTACTTTCCACTCTTTCATTAATGCTTGATAACTTAAATCATTATTCTCATTTTGTAGCATTTTAGCAAAACCTATAGAATCTTTGTCTTGCTTTAAGAGTTGATCTAAAACTTTATTAATATTTTTACTTCTACCAAATACACCCGAAAACAATCCCCAAGCTTTTTCACCTATTAAGTCCTCAGCAGTTTCAGAAAAAGCCTTTAACTCTTGTGCTAATTCTGCATAGTCCTTTTCATATTCAGGAAATGCACAATTGTCCGGATTTCTAATAATCTCTTCTAATTTAGGTAAATCTTCAGATATATTCTCAACCGCTCCATTATTACTTGAAGCAACGACCATTTTATACTTTGAAATAGCTTCTTTTAAAAGATATACATCCTTATCATCTGTTTCATGTAACTTCGTTTTTACAAATGCCTTTTTCGGACTATCCAGCTTCACTAATTCTTTACCTCTTTCAACAACATAGTGGGCAAATATATCTTTTAGTAAGGTTGTTTTTCCTGTGCCAGGTGGTCCATTAACCGAACTAATCTTTTTATCACTTCTTGTTATTTGATTTACAGCGACTTGTTGCATGAGAGATAGTCTAAACTCAGTCTGTGATGGCCAACGACCATCAGGTAATTGTGAAGGGTGTAAGAAATGCTCGATGATTTCTTTATTCTCATCGACTTCTATTCGTTGGTCATCTTCTAACCCTTCTATATAATCTACTAATGTTCGGTTCGGACCTTTTTTGGCCATTTCAATATCACTTACAAAGAAACTATTGAATTCTGGCTGAGGTGTTTCGTAATCTTTCACAAATTCTATAGCTACATAATGTGAAAATAAGCCTAGGTTTTTTGAATTTAATACTGAAAAATATTTTTCGTAAGCTTTATCCATTTTCTTTCATTAATGGCTTCGCCTGCTAAAATTTCATTTATTTTTTGTATGAACTTTTTAACTGAGTCATTGAATTGCGTTTCTATATTTGCATTTTTATCTTTTTCAATTTCTTTTAATGCAGACATAATCATTGGAATATGTATAGAATCACCTATGACTTTACCGTTTTCATCAGTATTGAAGGTATAACCATAACAATGTGTTGCATTAGGATTATAAATCTCTGAATAACTATCGAAAATCGATTGAATTTTCAGATTAATCTCATTATATCGAAAACAATACCTATAAAATTTAAAAATTCTTTCTCCCTTTTTCTTTTTTTCATTCGAAATAATGAAACGAAAATCATTCCATATATCAAAGTATTCGTCAAAACTTTGAAGCTGTGTTTGCTTACATTCATTCTTAAAATGATTAGCTGGCAGTATATCTTCAGTTGTATAACTCACTTCGCCTGGACTTAAAGATTCAATTAATAACCACGCTGACAAAGTATCTTTTACCATTTGCCCCATCATATCCCACCTTGATTATCTATTTTTAATTAACACTATTTTAACAAATAAATTAAGTCTTTTAATAGATTTTTCAAAAAGTTATGAATGAAGTTAACACGCAAGAACAAAATACACAGAAAGAATCTAGTGATACATCAGATAATAGAAAAGTTGTAACTCGTGAAAATGTTTTCGACTATTGGTTAGCTGAAATTGATTCCAAACTAGAAAATGATTCAAATAAAATTCAATCCCAAGAACCTCAGTACAAAGACAATTATTGGTTAATTCCTGCAAATAATAAGCGTGGTGCAGGTTCATACTCCTTTAAAGTATATAATGATGAACAGTTGAATTAGAATAAGAATTGAACAATACATGCAACAAACCTGATGTAAAATTATTGTCTAGGAGTTACATTTGTTGTGATAAATATCAAACTTTATAGACTTAAATAATCTAAAACATTTAAAAACAATTATGACAAGTGTACAAATATTAAAATCATGAAGTCCGGTCTTGCAAATTCATATTAACTTGGGAATATATACTAGAAATTAGTCATTGGAACTAGAGTATTCTAGGGAAATAAACATTTTGAAAAACATAAAAAATGAGAGAATTAATTAATCTGATCATGTATAACTATTATTAATAAATTAAACATATATATTGTACTTAAAAAGATGTATACAAGTTGAGCAAAATCAATTAAACTAATTATATAGTAGTTCGTTTTTATATAAAAAATGAAGTAGTTAAAAATGAATTTTCAAAATCAATCAAAAAACCCACATGCTTTCCCAAATGTAAGTCAAAACGATAAGACAATGGCTATGTTAATATGGATATTAAATATATTCACAGGATTTATTGGTCCATTAATTATATGGATTATGAAAAAAGATGAATCTAAATATATAAACAGACAAGGTAAAAATTACTTAAACTTTGCAATAAGCTATACTTCGTACATCATTGTATCTTGGATATTAACTATCGTTCTTATTGGTTACATCCCGCTATTTATTTTATCAATCGCAGGATTTGTCTATGCGATTATTGGTATTGTCACAGTAAATAAAGGGGAAGATTTTGTTGTACCTCTTACAATCGAAATTATCAAGTGATAAAATGGTTGGCCAAGTATGAAATTAAGATATTAAACTTAATTAAAATAATAAAGACAGACAAAAATAAAGCATTCTTCATTACAAAATGAAAAATGCTTTATTTTAATTTATTCATTTTATATTGGAATTTCTTACATGCCTTTTTCTGAATAAAAGTATGACTATAACTAACATATAACTTAATATAGAAATTATTGATGCATCCGTACCGTAACCGCCACCTGTTATAAATACATTGCTACTATTTATTATATACTGTATGATACCGTAGTCTTCTTTACTGTTTGTCATAACAAATATACCTCCAATATTCCAAAACATATGTAATGATATACTAGCCCAAATTGAAGAATACTTATAACAAGCAATTCCATACATAATTCCTGCAATGGTTCCAGCAATAATTAATAAATAAAAATCTAAACCAACTAATTTTCCATTGAACAAATGTACCAAACTGAATAGTACAGATGTTGATATAATTGCTACTAAGATATTTGTTTTATCTTCAATGTATTTTAAAAGCACACCTCTAAATATAATTTCTTCTACAATTGGCGCAACGATACCTGATATGAATAATACAGAAATAATCATTTCAATATACTCTTTTTCAGAGGCAAATTGAGTAACAATTATATCTCCAGATATAAACACAAAATAAACAGTTATGACTATAATCGGTAAAACCAAACCTAAAATTAAGCATAACGGATAAATCTTAAAAGTAGTAATTCTATAATATGATAGCGTGTTTTTCAAACCTTTCTTAACTAATAGGTTAACTAGACCTATAGTCACTATCAGATAAGTTAAACCATGCAACAAATATTCCAAAGTATACAAACTAAATATATGCCATAGGATGCCTATATTTTGCGCGAATACAGAAATAATAAATAATATGATACTCAATCCTACAATTTTTAAAATATTAATTAAAACTTTCATAATGAAAACTCCTTAACAACAATTAAGGAACTTATATATTAACCGAACATTTGTGAAAGTGTACCACCGATAATTAATACGATTACAATGATTAACCACCATTTTTTAGAAGCAAATTCCCATATATTCATTGGTACATGTGCATAGTCTTTATCATCAGAATCTTCTAATCCGTCTTTACCATTAACTAAATTATCAAGACTAACACCAAACAATTCAGCTAAATTATTAAGCATTTGAATATTAGGCTCTAAAGATCCTTGTTCCCATTTTGAAACAGACTGTCTAGTAGTATTCAATTTCTCCGCTAAAGCTTCTTGAGTTAAACCAGAACTTTTTCTATACTTTCTAATTTGCTCTGCAAGTCTCATATATAAGTCACCTCCCATTAAAGTTATCAATTCTATATGTAATCTTCTGCATATAAAATTGATCATTGCGTCTTTAAATTGGGTTATCAAGTATGTTTTTAGTTAACATCATCACTAGTAAAATGTAAAATAAAAAAACGCATCACTTATGATAAGCTTCTGCGTATCGGTTAATGATGCGGTTTTTAATTATATAATTTCAATTAATAAGGTAATGAACAGTTTTTTGATAAATGTTATTCTTCTAAAATTCTTTTTAATTTACACAATAAAAAATATCCTCCTTAACAATAATAAGTTATTTAAATTATTGATTAAGGAGAATATTTTTATATCTATTTATTTCTCAATTTAGAACTAGATTTTTATCGTGCTTCCAGCTCATTTCCTGTCATCCATTTATGATTTTTAATGATTTTACCATTATCTTTGGATTTGTAATCAACCACGTAAACAGTAGTCTTTTTCACGTTATCTATATTAGCTGCAGCATTTTTCATGCCAGACATATGATTTGCTTCTAATTTAACAGTATCGTCCTTACTAAATCCATCTTTAGGTGCATCTTTAATTTCTTCGTTCACGACCCATTTATGATTGTTTACTTTTTCATTTCCATTTGTGGGTTTATAACTTACAACATAAGCATATGTTTTATACGCACCTTTTACAGTAGCTTCTGCACCTTTCATACCTGGCATATGTCCTGCTGTAATCGTTACTTTATCTCCCACTTTAAATTCACCCTCATTAGTCGATTTCATATTTTCAGGAACTTTACTTTCATCATTATGCTTCGTATGGCTCTCACTTTTTTGGTCATTAGTGTCTTTATCTTTTTCATCATTATTGGAGCAAGCTGATAATATTAGTAATGATCCTAATATCATAAAAAATAATTTTTTAATCATAATAAAACTCCTATCTTTTATTTTAATTTTAATGTAAAGGCATTAATTGCAACGATAACCGTACTTAGTGACATTAAAATAGCACCTATTGCAGGTGATAAAATCAAGCCGATAAATGCTAAAATACCAGCTGCTAAAGGTACAGCAACAATATTATAGCCTGCACCCCACCATAAGTTTTGCACCATTTTTCTCATAGTATTATTTGAAAGGGTCAAGAAATGAATGATATCTGATGGATTACTTTTAACAAGTATGATATCACCTGAATCCACTGCAACATCCGTTCCTGCACCAATTGCAATACCAATATCTGCTCTTATAAGACTTGGTGCGTCATTGATACCGTCTCCGACCATCATTACTTTTTTACCACTACGTTGATAATCTTTTATGATACTTTCTTTATCTTCTGGCTTGAGTTGTGCGTGCACATCACTAATACCTAATTCTTTTGCGACAGCGTGTGCCACTTCATTATTGTCACCCGTAAGCATAACTGGTGTAATATTTCTTGATAGTAAATCAGCTACCATTTGTTTTGAGCTTTCTTTAATTTGATCTCCTTGAGCAATCATGCCAATGACTTGTTGTTCATCAATTAAATAGCTGATTGAATTACCTTGTTGAGCTAATTTAGTAAACAAGTCATCGTCATAATTAAGTTTATGTTTATCAAGATAAGAGACATTTGTTATTTTATATGTTTTATTATCAATTAGACCTTCTAATCCGACACCTGGAATATTATTAACGTCTTGTGGATTAGTAAATGAAACATTTTTACTTTTCGCAAAATCAACAATACTTATAGCTAATGAGTGATTAGATTGACTTTCTAATGAGGCGAAAAGGCTTAATATTGTATCATTACTCAAATCATTTTTAAAGCTCTCATAATGATTCACAGAAAAGTTACCCTCAGTTAAAGTACCAGTTTTATCCATCATTACATAATCGATATGTTGAGCTATTTCTACAGACTCTCTATTTTTAATAATTAAACCATTATGTGCACCAATTGAAGTAGAACGTGCAGTGACTAAAGGTATTGCCAAGCCTAAAGCATGTGGACAAGCAATGACTAACACAGTTACAAGACGTTCTAATGCAAAATCAACATCATTTTGAATGAGCATCCAGACAATAAAAGAAATCACGCCAACACTTACAGCAAAGTAGAATAAATAACCCGCTACTTTATCAGATAACAATTCAGCACTAGATTTATCACTTTGTGCTTGATTAACAAGTCCCATAACTTGAGAAAGATATCCATCTTCTCCCACAGCTGTAACCTTGAGTTGTATTGTTCCAGACCCATTAATAGAACCCCCGATGACGTTGTCATTTTGATTTTTTGTACTTTTTTAGATTCTCCAGTGACTAGGGATTCATCTATAGATGTTTGTCCTTGAACGATAATACCATCTGTTGGAATGCTTTCTCCGGCTTTTACTTCGACGATATCATCAGTCATGATGTCTGATATTTTAACTTCTTCGCGTTGGCCATTATCCATAACTTTAATAGCACTATTAGGTAACAGTTCTGCCATTTTCTTTAAAGCATCTCCAGCATTTCCGACAGCATTCATTTCTATCCAATGTCCTAATAGCATAATTAAAATTAAGGTTGCTAATTCCCAAAAAAAGTCCATTGTATGACCAGTTGCACTACTAAAGTTATTCATATAAAAAGCATACAAGCTATAAATATAAGCTACTGAGATACCTAGGGTAACTAAGGTCATCATGCCTGGTTTTTTTGTAGCAATTTCATCTTTACCACCAGACAAGAACGGTTTACCACCATAAAAGAATAAAATTGTACTTAATATTAACACTACCCATTCAGAACCTGGAAATGTGAATTGAAAAGGTAAGTTAACACCCATCAGTGGCGATAAAAGAATGATAGGTATTGCAAAAATTAATGAAACAAAAAACTTAACTTTAAAATTTCCATGATGATGTGCATGGCCACTATGATGATGATGTGAGGCATGGTTATCATGATGCATTTGATTGGAATGATTCATGTGATTTTGATGATTATGCTCTTCACCATTATTATTCAAATTAACCCCTCCTAATGAAAATGTTATAGTAAAGCTACTTATACTATAACATATACCCACCCAGGGTATAAATGTTTTCGATTTATCTACTTTTATGGATTTATATAATTCCGAAACTTATGTCTACACGTCCTACATTAGACCTTGTCATCGATATTTAAAACAATGTTTTAATTAAAAGATCTAATCTTAACTATCGCATGACAATACACTCTGACCAAGGTTATCATTACCAAAACAAGTCATATATTAATATTCTTAAAGAAAATAATGCATTTCAGAGTATGTCTAGAAAAGCAAATTGTCTAGATAATTATTTAAAGAAGCCAGTAAATGAATTTATAATAAACTCATTTACTGGCCATTTTTCTAGTATTTATGCTCAGTCTCTTCAAACTATATTAATCCTTTTTTGATTCTCAAATTCTACGCCACAATAGCTGCATTTTATTAAAGATACTATATATTCAATCAATTTCAAAGTGAGTTACATACAACCTATTTTTTAGTTTTATTTGTGATATGTCTCCCCACGCATAATCTTAAATGCACGGTAGATCTGCTCTATCAATATGACGCGCATCATTTGGTGTGGGAATGTCATTTTACTAAAGGATAATGCATAGTCGCTACGGTCTAGTACACCTTTATGTAAGCCGTTGGATCCACCAATAATAAAGGTAAAGTCACTTTGTCCTCTAGTCATTCGTCCTTCTATTTCTTTAGCTAATCCTTCAGACGTCAACATATTACCTTTGATTTCAAGTGTTATGACAGTTGACTGGGGTTTTACTTTTGCTAATAAGCGCTGGCCTTCTTTCTCCTTCACTTGTTCAACTTCTTTATCGCTCATATTTTCAGGTGCTTTTTCGTCAGGCACTTCTATAACTTCAATTTTGGAGTATGCTCCTAAACGTTTTTCATATTCTGCGATTGCTTGTTTCCAGTATTTTTCTTTTAATTTACCTACTGTTAGTATCGTAATTTTCATCATTGTCCTCCAAGTTCATAATAAACAATAGTTATTAGAGTTATCCACAAGTTGTACACTTATTCACACTATTCCCTCTTATTATAACAGGAATGTATATCATTATTTAATAATGTTTACGTTTTCTAAACAAAAATAAGTTAATAACATGTTAATTTGTGGATAACCCTGTGTATAATGTGGGTATTTCCTTGTTAATTGTGCACATCTATGGATAACTATGGATAAAACAGTGGATAAGTTGATGGGTATCTTACATACTTATTCACAAATTTTACGTTATCTTCATGATTTTTACCTATTAAAACCTTTTATTAGCTAAGTTATCCACTGTTTATAATTATGCTGTAATTGTATATTGGGTTTCAATTAAGACACAGGGATGTATGACCCTTAAAATTTAGTAATACTATTCTTACACATAATAAAAAACCAATATCTCAAATTGTGATATTGGTTAGGTTATTACAATACAAATCAGCCTAATGATTTATCAATAATCACTAGTCTTCCTCAATTAATTTGTGAATTTATTTATAGAATGCATCATTCCTACGTAATAATGCATTAAAAAGCGTTAAGTCTCAAACATCATATTAAATCTCGGTTAATTTATGAAAAATCTCTGAATTTTTCAATTTAATGCCGCTATAAAAGTAAGTTTACGTTGGCTTATTTCCAATGCTTTACAATCCGCTAAACTTTTCAGTTACACTCTCTTCCTCTTTTGGATTACATACACTCACAATAATGCATTAAGAAGCCTGAGTCTCACATTAATTCGCTATTATTGATAATCTGTTAATGTGCAGTAGATGACTGGTTTCTAAGTGCGCCTTGTATAATGCTTTTTAAAGCACTACTTCTTTATTTATAAAGATTAGTAGCGCTTATGCAATTGCTTGAGCAATTGCGTTCTAACAAAAAACTCATCTTTGCGAGGGCGGGACAACGAAATTTAGCATTCGCCTATACCAATGCATTCAAAATCGCTTAACTTTCCAATTGAGCTTGCTTTCAGTTTAGGATTACATTAGCCATTGGCTAATGCATTAAGAAGCCCTAGCCCCTTCAATCAAGGGGCAAGGGCTTCTATAGCGTATATATTGGGGTTGCATTAGCTTTGTCAGTATCGCACAACAATACTTCTTTTTCTGTATCGATGTCGTGTTCGTTTAGAACTTGTCCGACGCTCATGCGGGCTAAATCTTTCATGTTGTTATCTTGAGATAAGTGAGAAAGGTAAATGCGTTTTGTGCTGCCTGTAATGACGTCTGTCATTGCGTGTGCTGCATCTTCATTGGAAACGTGTCCCATGTCGCTCAAGATACGTTGTTTTGTCTTCCACGGATAACCACACATGCGTAACATATCTACATCGTGGTTACTTTCAAAGACGAATGCGTCGCTGCCTTGAATCATACCTTTCATGCGATCTGAAACGTAACCTGTGTCTGTTAAAATCGTAAATTTCTTATAGTTGTTATGGAATATATAGAATTGTGGATCGATGGCATCATGTGAAACGTTAAACGATTCAATGTCGAAGCCAGCTAATGATTTCGTTTCATATGGATTAAAGATGAATTTTTGGTCCATTGGAATTTTACTGTCTTTCCTTTCGATGGCTGACCATGTTTTTTCATTCGCATAAATAGGCAAGTTGTATTTACGTGCTAATACGCCTAATCCTTTAATATGGTCTGAATGTTCGTGAGTAACTAAAATACCGTTTAAGTCTTTAATTTGTTTATCAATTTGTCCAAAAAGTTCTTCCATTTTCTTCCCAGTCAAACCTGCGTCAACTAAGATACTGCCTTTATCATTTTCCACATAAGTGGCGTTTCCTGTACTACCACTCGCTAATACACTCATACGTATCAAGCGATTCACCCTTTCTAATCTGTAAACACTGTTTAGTAATATATTGTTATAGGGCAGACTTCGGTTTATGTGCCGTCAATATACCCTCTGTCTAAAATTTTCATTGCTCGTGCCGTTAGGAGCACTGCGCATAGCTAATGGAACCTCATGCATACGATTGCAATCACAGAATTTAAAAAATCCTGTCGCATAAAATTATTATCTCTTTTCCGCTTCAACTTATCGCGAATTTTACGCTTTTATTATACTACAGCGCTTTATTTTTTGCTTTTGTATAACGCTCATCAACAGTATTTAATTTTAACATACTTTATGGATATTTCATCTGAATAAAATTGGAAAGGTTTGTTAATCATTTTTCAATTTATAAAAATAAAAGATTCATCTCCTACGCAATGTAGAAAACAAATCTTTTACGTCATGCTATATAGTTATATAACTTTCATATTTCTTGAAATAAACTCTATTATTTTGCATCGTTTTTAGTCCAAATTTTCACTTTATTATTTCCAGTAGTGAGCGTTTGAAGTGGACCTATCATAGACTCATTTTCTCTCAACTCATCATTTAAATCTGTGTTGAGTGTTAATGAATTACCATTTTCATCTTCAAAGTCTGCATCAACAATACGTACTTTAGGTAATGTCTCGGTATCGTATACTTGTCCTTTAAATTCAATAAATGATTCTGGTACAGAGATATTTAAATACACATCATTACCTTCTTCGACTATTGATAAATCAGGGTTAACACTTTCATCTATAAAATTACGATCTTCTCTATTAAATTGATCTGCTTTATTAAAATATGCATTATCTTCAATATATACTGGTTGTTTTATCTTATGAAATGACTCATGATCGCCTTCTTCTTTAGCAACCGCTTCTTTAAATTCTGATAGTGACGTGTTATAACCATTATAAATTTCAGTTCCTACATTAGGTATACCTTCTTGTCCAATAAATATATTGTTATAAAATCTATCATCGCCACCATAAACTGGTGCAAATCCTGCTATTAATGTACTATGTGGTACATGGTATGGCGTTGCTCTATCCAACATTAACCTATGTACTATTTCGCCATTAATAATATTATTAACGTAAGCCCCACCTTGTGCATGGTTGTCTAAAGCATAATCCGCAGTTAGTATATTGTTATCTACAATATACGGACCGCTACTTACTTCTACGAACAAGTCTCTAGTATTATCATTAAATATGTTCTTACTTATTCTTGTTCCTTGTGTCTGCCAATCAAACCACATACCTAGTGAGCAATTATGAACATAATTGTTGTACACTTGTGTATCTATCGCAGCATGCAACTTGATACCTGCAATTTCATAACCAAAAAATTCTCTCTTATTACCTATATTATAAATATGGTTATTATATATTTTACTAAATGCGCTTCCTAAATGTCCTACTACTGCATTCTGTCCACAATCATGTATCACATTATTTCTAACAATATGTGATCCTATGGTTTCTTTATTCCAATCACTATTTACTGCTTTAAAGACGGTCTCTATTTGATATTGATAACCTGGTTTGTCTTTTCTATAAGTATTTAAATTGTCACCTGTTGAAATTTCTTTACCTATAGCAATCGCACTGCACACGGCGTTATAAAGTGTGTTATTTTCGATAATCCACCCTTTACTCCAATGTGTATCAATCATGCCTGTCTGTGCTGCAGTTGGAGGCGACCATTGCGTTGCTACATTCGCAATTTCAAAGTTTCTTATTGTAATATAATTTGTATGCATTTTGAAGGGACGAAATGCGCTTTTTCTAACATTTATTTCCGTTACTTCATTATTGGGGTTATAGTCATGAAAATTCACATATATCGTTGTTATATCTTTTTCTACTTTTGCGTACCAGACATAGATTGATTGGTCTTTATAGTCATAAGTAACTTGTTTATTTGTCCAATGATCTAGTGTTTCTTCAACCAATTTCGGATCAGCCAATTGTTCATATTCACTTACTTCAAAAAGTGATTGATTGTTTAAATATACTTGTCCTAAACTCTTATCGTTATCGACCGCTAACCAATCGCCAAATAATTTTGTAGCAAATGGGTTAAAATCTTTAAATATCGTGTTATCTATTTCTACTTTCCATATACTGCCATCGATTTGTTGCCATCCTGTTATTTCTTCGGAGCCTTTAATAATAACCTGTTCGTCTTTGGCTGCTTCAAATGAAATTCTTCTAGACTCACTTAATCCTGTGTTTATATGTGTTATTTCTTCGCGATATATCCCTTGATGCACAATGATACTGTCCCCAGGTTGTGCAACAGAAGCAGCTTTATCTATTGTTAAGAATGGTGATTCAATATTACCTAATCCACAATCTGAACCTTTTTTATCTACATGAATACAATTTGTCATAGTAATCCCTCATTTTATTTATATATTTGTTTGTCTCTCATTTCACCTACGTTATTTGTTCTAATTTGTTCTTTTATGTGTTTAATAAATTTTTCATAATTCAAAAATAATGCGAATATCGTTACGATAGCGACTGCTAATAATGGAAAATAAATCTGCATGGATTTTATAGCAAAAATGGTACTTTGTGATTGAACTGAGGCTCCGGCAACATAGCCACCTACGGATAGTGACCACCCAACAATTGCAGATTGCAATCCTGAACCAATCTTCATGCCAGCGCTTGCTAAACTGAATATTGAGCCTTGTACTGGTACGCCCGTCTTCCAATAAATAATATCTCCAACATCTGCGACAATACCGCTTAATGCTGCTGTAAAAGGCACTAACCCTATTCCATGAATAATTAATCCAACGACTAAAAGTATTAAGTTCTCTGAGAATATGCCCATCATAATATACGAAATAATAGATATAATTAACCCGATGATAATACTATTTTTGATACCTACTTTTTCGGCAAATTGAGGTGCTACTAATAATCCTAAAATGGTAGGCAATAGTGTCGCTATACTCATCATTGCCATTACATTGGCGTCATTAAAAATGTACGTTGCGTAGTAGATTCTCATACTATTATCCGTTTGTCTCAAATACCATAATAAATATAAGACGATTGTAATCAGGAAATATTTTTCAGTTATTAAAGATTTAATGATTAAACTAAATGGAATACGCTTTGTTTTTTTAACTTCATGATATTGCTTTTCGGCCACATTTCTTTCTTTTACAAAATAACCTGTAATCATTAATGGGATTGCACATAACAACGCGTATATAGCTGAGGTATATGTCCAACCTTGCTGATTATCGCCAAAACTTGTTACAAAATAGACTGTGAAAGTTGTTATACATAACACACTGATATTAGAAAATATGAAGCGTATACTTCCTAGTGAAACTCTATCTTTTTCATTTTTAGTCATAAATGATACTAGTGATGAATAAGCAACATTATTTGCTGTATAAAAAATAACTGAAATCAAAAAATATACGATAAAAATATATGCAATTTGACCTGTATAACTAAACGATGTTGGCACATTAAATAACATGAATGTTAAAACGCCCAATACAGGTGCTGTCCAAAAGACCCAAGGCTTAGCTTTACCCATTTTAGTGTTTGTATTATCTATAATACTGCCCATAAAAATGTCTGAAAAACCATCTGCAAAACGACAAAAAAGTATAATAGTTCCAATAACTGAGCCTGCTATACCTACTACATCTGTCATATAAATAATGATAAATGATGCAATAAAAGTCCAACTGTAATTAGCACCAAAATCCCCTACCCCAAATACAACTTTTTCAGAAGTGCGTAACTTGGTTGAACCATTAACTTGGCTTTCGTCAACATAAGAACTATCATGCGTACCCGAAATTTTATCCATTGAATTCCCCCTTTGCTAGTTGGTTTGTTTTTTAAATTAACTAACTAGCTTAAGTGAAATATTATCATTGTAGTTTAATTTTGTAAACGCTTTCTTATTAATGTTTATGTCTATCTTAGAGAGTTAAGCCATTCCTTATTGTTTTTGGGTATAAAAAACGCACATCTCTTTAAGAGACGTGCGTTCGATCAGTTATATTATTCTTCAATTACTTTCGGGCTATCAGATACGGCTTCAACATAGTAAGTTTTAATCTTTTCTCCGTGTTTTACTTTGATCTCCCAATTGGCTTCGAGTACTTGCACATTGGGCTCTTTCACAACCGTGTAGTAACCAAGTCTTGCGTTAGTAACTTCATCGTTGCGTTTAAGATAACGGTTAAAGTAAAGGGCTTCTATTGCGCTTCTCGCCGTATTCACTTGTTTTTTCTCGTTGTTAGCGCCTTCTGATGGTGTGATAGATTTCATTGCCGTTTGTTTATAGCTTGAAGCTTTACCATCATTATTTATATTAAATTTTAATCTCGCTTTATTGTTATTCATAATTGGATAATCTTCGTAAGTTTGTTCAAACGTTACGTTTTTGTTGTCTATGTTACTCATTTCATAGTCTTTACCTTTATACACCTTATCTTTGACATATGTCTTTAAGTCGGTGTATTGATCATTGCTGACGTCGATAGGACTACTAATGTCACCTTTAGCCATGGCACCTGATTGTTCACTCGATATATCAGAATGCGCTTTAGCATAGGATGAAAAATCAAATGAACGCGCGGTTAGCAACTGCATTTTTAAATTTTTAACACTTGGGAGGTTGTCTGGAATTTTAATTTCTTCTTGTTTAAAATCCACAGCATTTTCAACTTCACTATCATTGATATGTGACTTATTCACCTTATCAATATAGATAATGACTAAGCCAATATTTACTAGAATAAAGACGATAATAAATAATGTTTTTGTACGTTTCCAGTTCATTTATTCTAGCCCCCCATCACTGTATGCACGCCATTCACCATCATATTGTACATACCATTGTGGTTTGAATTCACTATTGCGTTGGATTTCAATATCGGTATTATCTGGTTTGTTATCCATATTGTAGCCGATCGTCATGTTTGTTACTTCTTCAAAGTTAATCTCTGGATTGTTTGCTAACTCTGCACGTACAGTCTCAGCACCAGGTAGTTTAACCTCGTCTTCACCACTATCAATCGTTACATTGGCTTTCAATAGTGCACGTGCATAACTAAAGACGCCTTTATCGCCCCATGATACTTTAATGTTATTAAGATCATCATTATTAAACGTTGGACGACCGTTTAAGAACATTTGATATGTCAGTTCACCAGTCTTGTTATCCACATTGAATAACCTGAAATCATCTGTAAAGCCACCGTGATTGTTTATATAATCAAAGGTACTCGGTATGCTTTCTTTCATATTAGTAGAACGATTTTCATCTTCTGAGAGATTAGTATAGCGGTATTTTTCACTGTCATCGCTATAATTGGCAACGCCCGTATTATTATTATATGTTGCGTTACCGCTTTTCGAACTACGCACAACGACAGAGTCATTAAATAGTATGGCATTCATCGTATCTACACTAATGCGATTATAAATCGTGTGATATGATTTCAAGCCTTTAGGCGCTTTTGGCGCGAAAATATGTGTAGCCTTATCAATCGTATCTTTATTCGTAATAATCTCAGTATAAGGCTGCATATTTTTCTGTTGCTGCTTCATTACCTTTTCAAATTGGCTGAGTTTAGCAGACGTTGTCATACGCACAACGTTATGGCGATCTTTACTAATCGCATAGAGCTTCACTGTACCATCTTTATTATTGTCGACGATTAAGCGATCGAATTTAAAATTGTTTGGCACTTTAGCGTTAATATTCAAGGCTTGACCTAAATAAGTTGCTAATGGCATATCATACGTAAAATCCAATACTAAAAATTCATCACTAAGATCTGGGATAATTAAGTTATGGTTACTATGCATTTGCTCTGAACGTAATACACGATGATTCTTCAATGGTTTCAATGTTGCTTCTACATTACTTTTCGTCGCTTCCATACCTTCAGAATCTTCACCTTTAGAATGAATTACCTGATAGGGTGTAACCACTTTATCCATTCCTTGATCTAATGGCTTCCCTATCGTCTTAGCTTCTGTTTCTTTATTATCTTGTTGCTTATCCACATTGGCTAAATCAGGTGAGAAATTCCAGGTCATATATGTTAAAACCGCACTCATTAATACAAGAAGGATAAGGATTATGGATTTGATTAACTCTTTACTCCGCATCCCAATCACCATCTTCTAAAACTTCACATGGAAGCGTAATAAAGATTGACGTGCCTTGTCCTTCTACACTGTTCGCCCATATACGGCCATTGTGAGCTTCTACAATTTCTTTAGATATAGCTAATCCTAGACCTGTACCACCCATCTTACGCGTACGTGCTTTATCTACACGATAGAAGCGGTCAAAGATTTTATCTACTTTATTGATTGGAATACCAATACCATTATCTTTCACACGAATCGTCATACGATTATATAACGCATTCTGTTTCACGTGAAACTCAACACGTTTATCACCACGTGAATATTTCATCGCATTGGTAATAACGTTATCAAACACTTGTGTCATCTTATCTGGATCGATTTCAGTAAAGATCGTTTGTTTTGGAATTTCACGGATAAATGTCGTATCTTTCGCAGACATCTCGTGACGATTAATGATTTTATTGATAAACATATTAAAGTCTACGATCTCTTTAGTAATTTGATCAGATTCGTTGTCCATCTTAGATAATTGTAGTAAATCGTTTACAAGACGAATCATACGTTCTGTTTCTTCACGTGTAACGGATAGGAATTGTGGTGCTAGGTCGTCATCTTTCCACGCACCACCTTCTAATGCTTCGATATAACTGTTCATCGAAGTCAGTGGTGTACGTAATTCGTGAGACACGTTAGCCACGAATTCACGACGTTCTCGTTCAACTTGTTGTTGTTCAGTTACATCATGTAGCACGGCGATATAACCTGTGACAAAGCCGGTTTCTTGAACAATCGTACTAAAGTTAACTCGAACGATAATGCCTTCCGTCTCATTGATGTCTAACAAGAAACTATCGTTATTCTCTTGAATTTCATCTAATGAGAAATCTTCTTCAAGATTCAATACGTTAAGCATATAATCACCAATAATATCTTCTTTCATTGTGCCCATCATCGTTAATGCCATATCATTAACAATACGTATACGTCCGCGTCGATCTGTTGCGATAATACCATCACTCATGTGTGTGATAACGGAATCAAGACGCCGTTTTTCACTTTCGGTATTTGCCTGTGCTTCTTGTACACGTTTAGATAGGTTATTGAAGGCGAGTGCGAGCTCACCAATTTCATCGTTACCATAAATTTTTACACGTTGCGTATAGTTACCTTTAGACATTTCTACGGTCTGGTTCCGCATGTCTGTAATGGGTTTCGTAATTGTACGTGCAATAAAGAACCCGAGGATTACTGTAATTAACAATGAAATCCCTGTACCAACGATAAAGATTTGGTTGATATTACTTAACTGGTTATATACATCGTTTATATCTGCTTCGATATAAACGTCACCAATCGTACCATCGTTAGATGTTTTAACAGGTAAGTTATATACCCAGACACGCTGTTTACCATTACCGTAATCTTTTAATACGGTATGGCTATTGATTTCACCTAGCGACAGTGCTTTTTGAATAGAATTATCATTGGCTTTTTGATTTATTAGACTACGGGTAGACTGCTTTGAAGTAGCCATGATAATTTGATCTTTATCAATAAAGCGAATTTCTTCTATTTCTTGTCTATTAGCATACTCATTCAATAAGTTTTGAACTTCTTTTTGAGCATTTACCGAATTATCTTCGTCGTAGACCTTTTCAATATTAATTTCTATTTGTTTCGCATATTGCGAAATATTATTTTTAAATGTTTGTGTTAATTCTTTTTCAAGACTATTCGTAAAATATAAACCGATAATTTGCATACCGATTATAATCAGCAATACATAGACGATAACAAGTTTCGTGTGTAAGGATTGAAAATGTTTAAGCCATTTCATTTAACATGGCCTCTAATCATGTTGTTGGAGGAAATATCCAACACCACGGCGTGTCACTATATATTCTGGATGAGATGGATCATCCTCAATTTTTTCACGTAAGCGTCGAATTGTAACGTCTACAGTACGCACATCGCCAAAATAGTCATAGCCCCAAACGGTTTGTAATAAATGTTCGCGTGTCATGACTTGCCCCATATGTTTAGATAAATAATGGAATAGTTCGAATTCACGGTGTGTTAATTCGATGTCACCGCCACGTTTTTTAATAGAATAAGCATCTGGATAGATAACGATATCTTTTATAGTAATTTCATTAGATTCGTCGTTAATTTCTTGTGCTGGTTGCGAATAATGACGACGTAAATTTGCTTTCACACGTGCGATTAATTCACGTGTGCTAAATGGTTTCGTCACATAGTCATCGGCACCTAGCTCAAGACCTAATACTTTATCTATTTCTGAATCTTTTGCAGTTAACATAATGATTGGCATTTCATATTTTTTACGTACTTCACGGCAGACTTCCATGCCATCACGACCAGGTAACATGATATCTAACAACACGATATCTGGCTCTTCATCATATATTAAATCTACTGCATCATTTCCATCATAGGCACAAAATACTTCGTACCCTTCTTTTTTTAAATTAAATTCTAAAATGTCAGCAATTGGTTTTTCATCATCGACTACAACAACTTTTCTAGCCATATTTTATAAACCTCATTTCTATATTGTAGTACATTTACATTAAATTCTACGCACATCTCTATAATATAATTTACCATTTATGGCACTTCAATTCTATTTTTCTAAATAGAAAATTAAAATTGTATATTGTAAAATTATAACATTGTTGCTATAAAATGGGTACTCTTCGAGTCATGAATAGATATTTCCAGTCTAAACAATATTGCGTTTACGTTCGAATTAATTGCTTACACAATTTACTTACGAAATAAAAATCTACTTTCCTCCTATATTTAATACTTATAAATTCTTTTTATCCTGACGTAACTACAAAAATATTATACTTGCTAGATTAGCAATGTATACTGAAGTCTAATCAAGTAGTAATTAAAAAAATATATACAAAAAAATGCCCATCCTGTTGGATGGGCATTATACGGTCTCGACGGGAATCGAACCCGCGATCTCCTGCGTGACAGGCAGGCGTGTTAACCGCTACACTACGAGACCTAAAAAAATGGTGACTCCTACGGGACTCGAACCCGTGTTACCGCCGTGAAAGGGCGGTGTCTTAACCGCTTGACCAAGGAGCCTCTCTTAAGCACAAAATAAATTATACCAACTCTTTCATAGGATGACAAGCTCTTTTTTAAATTAAATTAGTATAATTTTCTATCTTAATTGTATAATGTGTAACTTTTTTACCAATACCTATAAAAAACTATAAAAATGTGATGAAAGCCCGACAAAATAGCACTCAAACTTTAAGTATCACTACTAAAATACCAATAACAATGCATTAAACTTTAATAGTAAACCTATTTATTAAATTTGAAATATTTTATGTTTTCTATGTATTTTGATAAAATAATTAAATAATACATATGAGGAGGCACTCAATTGGCAAAAGTACTATTTATTAACCCAGGTTCTGCAGGACATGTAAATCCAACAGTAGCCGTTTGTAAAACATTAGTAGAGAAAGGCGAGGAAGTTGTATATTACGCAACTGATAAATTCACAGATAGGCTTCAGGATATTGGCGTAGAAATACGTACATTTAATTCAGATGATATGATGACTCATTTTTCGACTTATGGACGTGATAATCTCTTTAATGTCATGAATGGCTTGTTAAATACGACAGATCTGTTCTTACCAAAAATATTAAAAAACATCGAAAATGAACACTATGACTATATGATTTATGATTCTATGTTTGGATGCGGCTATATGTTGGCTCAAAAATTAGGTATTCCTGCTATTTCTTCTATTACAACATTTGCACACACTAAAGATTCATTTGAGCAATTCACAAATCAATTGAACGTAAATTTAAGTGCTGAAGCAAAAGATGAAGCTGACAAAGCGTTTATTACTTTAAAGACACGTTTAGAACAAACTTATGATATTTCAATTCCTTCAAGATTTGAAGTGATGAATAATCCAGGCGACTTAAATATTTCATACGTCATGCGAAACTTCCAAATTAACTCTGATACATTTGACAGTAATCGCTATTTCTTTGCTGGACCGTCTGTCATCATGCCACAGCCTTCGGACTTCATGGCAGAAATTGATCAGTCTAAACCAATTATCTACATTTCTTTAGGTACTGTTTTTAATGAAAATATACCGTTTTTCAATAAGTGTTTTAAAGCATTAGCTGATATTGACGCCACAGTTGTAGTTTCTATTGGAGAAACGAATCGTATAGAGGATTTTGATGAAGTGCCTTCCAACTTTATTATAAAGTCATTTGTACCTCAAACTGAATTACTGCAATACACTTCATTATTCTTGACACATGCAGGTATGAATAGTGCAAATGAAGCAATTATGATGGGCGTACCTATGCTAGCTTTTCCACAAAATGCAGACCAACCCGTTGTAGCACAACAAATAGAAGATTTAAATATCGGGCAACAATTAAATTCCGAAACTTTTACTGTAGAACAATTGAAACAAACCGTATTAACAATGCTTAATCATTTAGAAGAATACCAAAACAATATAGATATGATTAAAGACCCTTCACATAGTGAACAATACGGTTATGAATTAGCCGCGAATAAAATTTTAGAGTTTCGTGACGCGCATTGCATAATGCAAAAATAAATATATACAAAAAACCTTGTAGCCAAATCATTTTTTACAAAATGAATGACTACAAGGTTTTCTTTTAATAGAGGTTCAATGGCACTATTTGCTTACCATAATGAACTTAATAAGTTGGTTTGATTACGATCTGGACCTACTGAGAAGATAGAAATCTTAACATCACTTAATTCAGAGATACGCTCTAAATATCTACGTGCGTTATCAGGTAATTCATCTAATGAACGACAACCTGTTACATCTTCTGTCCAACCAGGCAATGTTTCAAAGATTGGCTTACAGCGTTGTAAATCTTTCAAGTTTGCTGGATATTCAGTGATTTCTTTACCGTCTAACTCATAAGCAGTACAGATTTTAACTTCTTTTAGACCTGTTAACACATCAATAGAGTTGATTGATAAGTCTGTAATACCACTCGCACGGCGAGAGTGACGTAATACAACTGAATCGAACCAACCTACACGGCGTGGACGACCTGTAGTTGTACCGTATTCACGGCCTACTTCACGGATATGGTGTCCGTCATCATCAAATAGTTCAGTTGGGAATGGACCGTCGCCTACACGTGATGTATATGCTTTACATACACCAATCACTTTAGATACGAATGTTGGACCTACACCGCCACCCACAGTAACATTACCTGCAACTGGGTTACTTGAAGTAACAAATGGGTATGTACCATGATCGATGTCTAACATTACACCTTGTGCACCTTCAAATAATACTTTTTCTTCTGCTACAAATGCATCGTCTAAAACTTTTGCAGTGTCAGTAACGAATGGAGCTAAACGTTGGCCGGCTGCATAATAAGCTTCAAAGATTTCATCAAATGATGGACACGGTTTACCAAACATGCCTTCGAAGTATGCACCTTTGTATTCAATATTATCTTTTAATAATCTTTCGAATGTTTCTTTGTCTAATAAATCGGCAACACGAATACCAATACGTTGTGCTTTATCTACGTAAGCAGGGCCAATTCCTTTTTTCGTTGTACCAATTTTATTATCTCCACGACGTTCTTCTTCATATTCATCTTGTTTAATATGATAAGGTAAAATAACTTGTGCTCGGTTTGAAATACGTAAGTTATCTGTCGAAATACCTCTTTCATTTAAAGCGTCTAATTCTTTTAATAGTGCCACTGGATCTACAACGACACCGTTACCAATCACTGCTAATTTTTCTTTATAAAAAATACCAGATGGTACTAAGTGTAATTTATATGTTTCTCCGCCAAATTTAATAGTATGACCTGCATTATTACCGCCTGAAAAACGTGCAATAACGTCTGCTTGTTCTGCTAAGAAATCTGTAATTTTACCTTTACCTTCGTCTCCCCATTGTGTCCCAACTACTACTATTGATGACATATGAGCACCTCCAAGTTTTCTCGATTAACCATTACGTATTTTACCAATACACAGGATAGATTGCAAACCAAAAATCGAACATTAATTTTCAATGATTCTCTCTACTCAGCAAAAAATATCAACCAACTCGTATGCATCTTTAAGCTAGTGATACCAAAGTCTTATCGAACTAATTTGTAAAATAAAGACACATACTTACTTATAAATCTATGAACCAAACGCAAACAAAAACCGTACAATAAAACTTCAAATCAGTTCATTGTACGGAAAAATATTTTTCATTATTTTTTAACCCATTTCAGCATGTGCATAGTCTATATCTGTAAATTTGTTGTATTGTTTCATAAAGTGCAGCTTCACTGTTCCTGTAGGGCCATTACGTTGCTTAGCGATAATAATTTCAATTTCCCCATTTTCATCATTTGTTTGAGGTTCGAAATTAGTATCATCATCGTCTTCTTCGTCTTCACCACGATTATAATAATCATCACGGTATAAGAAAGCGATGATATCGGCATCTTGCTCGATAGAACCTGACTCACGAATATCACTCATCATCGGACGTTTATCTTGACGCTGCTCAACGCCACGTGATAGCTGACTCAGTGCAATAACAGGACATTCTAGCTCTCTAGCTATAGCCTTTAATGTACGTGAAATTTCAGAAACTTCTTGTTGTCTGTTATCTGAAAAGCGTGAGCCACTACCTGAGATTAATTGTAAGTAATCAATAACAACCATATCTAATCCGTGCTCTTGCTTTAAACGACGGCACTTAGAACGAATGTCAGTAATACGAATACCTGGAGTATCATCGATAAATATCTTAGTACGTGACAGTTTACCGACTGCTATAGTAAATCTATTCCAGTCTTCTTCAGTCATCATACCAGTTCTCAAGCGGTTTGAGTCCACGTTTCCTGAACTACAAATCATACGTGTTGCAAGTTGATCTGCACCCATCTCTAGCGAGAATATACCTACTGAAAAATGATCTTCGTGTGTTGCAACTTTTTGCGCAATATTAAGCGCGAAGGCAGTCTTACCTACTGAAGGACGTGCTGCTAAAATGATTAAATCATTACGGTTAAACCCTGCTGTCATCTGGTCTAAATCTCTGTAGCCCGTTGGAATACCTGGAGTTTGACCACTGTTTTGATCTAATAGTTCTGCATTCTCATATACTTCACCTAGTACATCTCGAATATCCTTAAATCCATCACTTTCACGTGAGGATGATAATTCTAATATACGACGTTCAGCGTCGTTAAGTATCGTATCTAGTTCCAGCTCATCATTATAACCATCATTCGCAATACTATCTGCAGTTTGTATTAATTTACGTTTAGTTGCATGCTTAAAAACAATCTCGGTATAGTATTGGATATTACGTGTTGTCGGCACATTACTTGATAATTCTGCAAGATATTGAGGACCACCCGCTTCATTCAATCGACCCTCTTGTGTCAATTGATCCATAATGGTTACCACATCAATATCTCTATTATCTTCATTGAGGTTCATCATTGCTCTAAAGATGTGTTGATGTGCACCTCTATAAAATGACTCAGGAAGCAATACTTCCTGAGTTGTGTTGATTAATTCTGGATCTATGATAATGGCACCTAAGACAGACTGTTCAGCCTCATTACTGTGTGGCATTTGATTTTGTTCATACATTCCATCCATTGTGATTACACCTCATATCTCAATCCACTATTATTGTTCAACTGTGTGTACACGGATTGTACCTTCAACTTCTTTATCTAGTTTAACTGGTACATTAGTGTAACCTAATGCATGGATACCGTTTGGTAAATCCATTTTACGCTTATCAATTTTAATGTTGTGTTGTTCTTGTAATGCTTGCGTGATTTGTTTCGTACTTACTGAACCAAACAATTTACCGCCTTCGCCTGTTTTAGCAGACACTTCGACTTCAATTTCACTTAATTGTGCTTTTAATTGTTTAGCATCTTCAATTTCTTGTTGACGCTCTGCTTCAGCAGCTTTATTTTTTTGTTCTAATTGTTTTAAATTACCAGGTGTTGCTTCTATTGCATAATTTTTCTTTAATAAGAAGTTATTTGCATAACCTACTGGTACGTCTTTAACTTCACCTTTTTTACCTTTACCTTTTACATCTTGTGTGAATATTACTTTCATGCATTTTCACTCCTACTCATTTGTTCTGTTATAGCTTGTTGTAATTGTTCTATTGCTTCATCCACTGTTACATCTTTTAACTGTGTGGCTGCATTCGTTAAATGACCACCACCGCCAAGTGCTTCCATTGTTAATTGCACATTGACAGCACCAAGTGAGCGGGCAGACATACCTATTACATTTTCTTCTCTTCTTGCAATTACGTACGAAGCCTCTACACCATCTAAACTTAACAGTTCATCGGCAGCTTGTGCAACTGTAACAGGATGATAAATTTTATCATTCGAACCATGTGCAATAGCCACACCATTTTCTTGTAATTTCACTGTTTGAATCAACTCGGTACGATTGATATACGTATCAAGATCATCTTTCAAGAAATGTTGTGTCAATATTGTATCTGCGCCGTGTGCACGTAAGTAACTTGCAGCATCGAAAGTTCTAGAACCTGTTCGTAGCGTGAAGTTACGCGTATCTACAATAATACCTGCAAACATGACTGTCGATTCTAAACGCGTTAATCGTTGTTCTGTCGGTTGATACTCAAGTAGTTCTGTCACGAGTTCTGCAGTTGAACTTGCATATGGTTCCATATAAACAAGCAACGGACTCGAAATAAAGCTCTCACCACGTCTATGATGATCAATAACCACTTTACGGTTAGCTTTATTTAAAATGTTCTCATCGATGACCATTTCAGGTTTATGCGTATCTACAATGACTAATGTTGTCTTAGATGTCATAATATCCCATGCTTCATCCGATGTGATAAAACGGTCCTTTAATTCTGGTTTTTCATTTACTGCATCCATAACACGTCGTAATGTTGGATCAATGTCAGAATCATTTAAGACGATATAAGCATCTAGGTTATTCATCATCGCAAAACGTGACACACCAATTGCACCACCGATGGCATCTAAGTCAGGGCGTTTATGTCCCATAATGATAACTTTGTCGCCTTCCATCAGAATATCTTTAAGCGCATGTGATATAACACGTGCTCTAACACGTGTACGTTTTTCCATTGGGTCAGTCTTACCGCCATAGAAACGTACATTGCCGTTCATATGCTTGATAGCAACCTGGTCACCACCACGTCCTAGCGCTAAGTCTAGTCCTGATTGTGATAATTCACCTAAATCTATTAAATCTTCAGATCCTTCACCGACACCGATACTTAAAGTTAGCTGTGCACGGTAGCCGACACTCTTTTCACGCAACTGACTTAAAATACTAAAGTTTGTTGCTTCTATGTTGTTTAATATATCTTGATTTAAATAAGCAACAAATTGATCTGAGCTATAACGTTTGAAATAAATGTTATGCTCACTAGCCCATCTACTAATCACACGTGTAACCATCGAGTTAATCTCTGATTTTTGTGTGTCATTCATATTTTGCGTAATCTCGTCATAATTATCTAAGAACAATGTAGCAATAATCGGTTTAGAGTCTTCATATAGCTTATTTGTCTGTACTTCTTCAGTAATATCAAAGAAATACAATACATGTTCTTTTTCAGAATAACGTACGCGGTAGTGGTACTCATTTTCAGAAATCTCAACTTCTTGTGTTTTTTCTAATTGTTTTAAGATATTAGGATATACTTCATTAACTGGATCGGAAATTACATTACGCGTTAAGCGTTCCGACATAAATTTGTTCATCCACTCTATGTTTTCATTTTCATCTAAGATAATCATTCCAATTGGCAAACTTTTAATTGCGATATTATTGCCTGCCGAAATATGGCCACTTAGATTATCAACATAGCTATCTAGTTTCTGTAAAGCTCGTCTTACCATTATTGCTGTCCCTACGATAATAATCACTAATACAACTGTCGCTATGCCTGCAATGAGCTGGTTAAAAACAAACCAAACTACTACAAGTGCAATTGCTGTGAGCGCCATAATAATAAATGGTAAAACTAACGCTTTTTTAGTGGATTGACGGTTCATTCTTCCACCTCAAATCATTTTTTAATGATACTTTTTAAGTTAATACACAAATCTATAACACCCAGGAGACTTACAATATGTGTTAATGGCATTAAAGCTGTCCCTATAACCATGAATAACACAGAAAGTGCGGTTGGCATTGATTTTGCCTTTCCGAAAAAGTGAATAACACTTAAGCCCTGAATATACATACATAATGATAACACAATTTCAAAGTTTAAAACGATACTTTGGAAAGTCCCTGGTTGGCTCGAAAACATAACACAAATCAAGACGATAATATACATCCATAATAGTGAACGCTTCATTTGCCAAGCATATAACGGTTTAAATATTGGTGTAGCGATTTTGAACTTACGTAAAATTGGAAAAGTAATAATTAAATTGATTAAAATAAGTAGAAATACTGTGATAATGACATAACTTGGTAACTGAACTGACATCTGGCGGAAGCCTTCTTCAAGCATTTGCTTATATTCTGCAGTTCCCGCAATTCCAGAAACAACGTTATGCATGTAATCTTTCACTGGTTTCATTAAAACTGTAGAGCTTGGTATTTTATCAAACGTTTGTAGTCCCATAAACGCAATTAACGAGAACATACTAATATATGTAGTTGTTATATAAAGTATGCGTTCTTTAGATGTACGTTCTTTTAATAATTGGCCGATAACAAAACTCACTAAGAGTATGATGACCATAGTACTTAACACAAATATATTACCTAGTAATGTTGTTAATACCACTGTAATGACTGCTGTTAAACCAAATGATTCAATAGACTTATGCCATAAGATAATGCCTGGAATTGTTGCAAAGATACCTAACACCAGGCCTAACGGAGGTAATATATGTAAAGCTAAAGCCACTACGATTAGCGTTAGTATACTAAGCACAGTTACTTTAGGATATATTTTTGAAAACAATTTCGCCACTCCCATACTATTTTTGACTATAACTATTATTTTAACCTCTTTAAAACTTTTATACAATTATTGGCAATCCAAATACAGAAGATAACGATATACTATACTTTCCATAATTATAAACATATAAATGACTGAACTCATCAACACTTCACGGTATTACATTTCTAATGTTACTACTTTTAATTTCACTTTACGTCACCACAACTTGAATACTTGTACCAAAAAAAGGATGTACTATATATGTCAGTCTACCCTCCCCTATCGAAAGTAGTCATATAGCTTCATCCTAAAAATTAATATATTAAAGTCGTTAAATCATTTTCTTTTAATTTTATATACTTTTAAAAAGTGATATAGATTAGGCGCCCAGTCATTAAAATTCAGTAAGAAACCATCATGACCTACGTTATCTGGTACAAAGAAATGTTTGTGATATTTAAAACGGTTCCCCACGGCACGTACTAAGTCATCTGGATATAACAAATCATCTGTAAAGCCCATTGTCATTACTTTAGTGTCTAGGTTACTAAAAACTTCATCTACATCATTGCGTCCTCTATCAACGTCATGACTATCTAAGACGTCTAGGAGTGTTAAATAGCATAAAGAATCAAAATGATTCATAAATTTATTGCCTTGATGTTTTTGGTAGGTTACAACTTGATCTGGTGAGAAACGTTTATCATAACTTTTAGACGAACGGTATGTTAAAAAACCTAACTGCCTTGCAATACTCATGCCCTCTTTATTGTCTAAATGAATAGCCTGTCTCGCTATCTCATTAAACGCACGACTATAGGATGATGTTTTATCTGTAGCTGCGAGAATCACTGCCTTTTCAACATCAAATTTACGATTATATAATAATTCTATTGCTTGCATGCCACCTAACGAACCACCGATTAATATGTTAATTCTTTCGAAACCTAATGTTTCAATTCCTAATTCTATAGCACGTACGATATCTCTTAACGTAAGTGTCTCAGGAAAGTTTGGCTCTGTTAATGCAGAACTTGAACCATAAGGACTTCCAATAACATTAAATGTCAAAAACTGGTAATCATTAATTGGCATATAACCACCATCAATAATCCCTCTCCACCATCCAGGGTTTTCATTTGTACCATACGTTAAGTGATTACCTGTTAAAGCATGACAAACCACCACAAGTGGTTGCCCTTTTAACCCTACATGTTCATAACGTAGTTTTAAGTTTGAGATGAATTCACCTGACTCCGTTGTGAATGGCCCTAGTTCTAATGTATCAACCGTATAATTCGTCATGTTTTACCTCCTACTTAGTAAAAAAACTCCTCACTCATAAAATAAGTAAGAAGTTAAAAGTACTTATCATTCGAGTGTATCGATGGTATTAGCACCGTACTTTATAAGCCGGTTGCTGAAGCGTCTACGGGCCAAGTCCCTCAGCTTCTCGAAATAAGATTTGATTTTAATTGTATTAAAGATAAGCGCATTAATTCAGATAAAATTAAAGTGTTAATGTAATCTGAAATATCTTAATTTTCTAATTATTTATAGTTTAACGGATAATATAACTTACTTCAATAGGATTGTTTAAAATACCCAACGTAACACTGCCATAATGATAATGCCACTAAGTATAGTGATTGTTAAGCTGCGTGATATCACAGCAATAATAATAGTTGGGAGCATCGTTATTAAGAACGGCACATTAATGCTATAACCCATCACACCTTCTTGTTGCTCTATTAATCCATCGATGATTAAGGCAGTGAATAATGTAATTGGTATAAATGATAGCCATTTAATAACACGTTCAGATAACTTTATTTTAGTTATCAAGATAAAGGGAATAATTCGTGTAAGCCACGTTACCACACCACATAATACGATAATTGTTAACACATGTATCGTCGTTGTCATCGTTCCATCACCACTCCAATCAACGCTGCAATAGTCGAAGCTAATATGATAGCTAAATATGAAGGCATAAACAAGCTTAAACTAAACATCATTACAATCACACATATAATCAATACAAAATATATGTTTATCTTCGAGCGTCTTATCGACTCAAATTGTGAGACAGCTAAGAATATAAACATAGCGGTAATTGCAAAATCTAATCCTAACGCTTCTGGTTGATGTATGTATTTACCAAAGACTGCACCAATTATACATGCAAATGTCCAAAAGACATATGCCGTTATATTTAATCCATGCAACCAACGATCATTAATCTTCTCACCTTTTAAATGTGGTGTAATAGCTACACCGAATGTTTCGTCTGTTACTAATGTAGAAAGACCAATTCTATTTAATAAACTATAGTTTTTATAACTTGGCGCAAGTGTCATGCTTAATAAAAACATTCTTGAGTTCACAATGAATGTCGTCAATATAATTGCAGATATGGGCGTGCCAGAAATAACAAGTGCACAAATAATAAACTGTGCAGCGCCCGCATACACTAGCAAGCAAAGTAAAATAATTTCCAACATACTAAATCCCGATGCCACTGCTACAATTCCAAAAGACAGGCCAACACCAGCATAACCTAACAAAGTAGGAATACATGCTTTTACACCTTGTTTAAAAGTAACATGCGCCTCATTGTCCATTTTTTCACCCTCTCACCTCAAACACTAAAAAACAGTAAATCCATTCTAATATAATAGTATAAAAATAAGCAATAGCCTTAGAGGGAAGTTTGTGTGAAGTAAGTCTAACGTTTGTCTTAAAACGTTGTTAGTACAATTATTTAAACATTTCAGAATCTTGTGTTTTTTATTAGACCTCCCTTTAAAAAAACACAGTTCCTGCAATCAAATTAACTATTTTAATAGTGCGTATTTATGTATTTCTTACACCCAACTTTTACAACTTTTACAAATCCCCTACCCTCTCCGTAAATATAAAAAAGTGCGTAGCTAATACTTTAGCTACGCACTTTTAATAATTTATTTAATAGGACGGATGACTGTTTTACCACCCATATATGGCACTAATGCTTCTGGTATTGTTACAGAACCATCTTCATTTTGATAATTTTCAACTATTGCAGCAAACGTACGTCCAACTGCTAAACCACTACCATTAAGTGTATGTGCTAATTCTGGTTTAGCACTTTTATCACGTTTAAAACGAATATTTGAACGACGTGCTTGGAAATCAGTAATATTTGAACAAGAACTTATTTCTTTATATTCATTATAACTTGGCAACCAAACTTCTAAATCATAAGTTTTACTTGAGCCAAAACCAATATCACCTGTACATAAAATAACACGACGGTATGGTAAGCCTAATTCTTCTAAAATTGCTTCTGCATGTTCAGTCATTTCATCTAAAGCCTGCCAAGAATCTTCTGGTTTTTCAAAACGAACCATTTCAACTTTATCGAACTGATGCAAACGGATAAGACCTCTAGTATCACGACCAGCTGAACCCGCTTCACTACGATAGCATGCTGATTGAGCAGTGAATTTAGCTGGTAATTCATCCGGTCCGATAATTTCATTACGGTAATAATTTGTCAACGGCACCTCTGCAGTAGGTATTGTATATAGTCCTTCTTTTTCAACTTTAAACAAGTCTTCTTCAAACTTAGGTAATTGCCCAGTACCATACATTGAATCAGCGTTAACTAATTGTGGTACCATCATTTCTGTATAACCATGTTGTGTTGTATGTTTCGTAATCATATAGTTCATTAATGCTCTTTCTAATTGTGCGCCTTCCCCTGTTAAGAAGACGAATCTAGCTCCAGATACTTTAGCTGCACGTTCAAAATTAACCATTTTTAATTCTTCTACTAAATCCCAATGTGCTTTTTCTTCAAAATCAAAAGTTCTTGGCGTACCCCAACGTTTAACTTCTACGTTATCTTCGTCTGTAGCACCTTCAGGCACATCATCCTGAATTATATTTGGAATGCGTGATAATTTATCGTTAAGATCCACATCAACTTGATTAAGCGTATCATCTAAAACTTTAATTTCATCACCAAGCTTACGCATTGCTGCGATTGCATGATCTGCATCTTCTTTGTTACGTTTCTTCTGAGCAATTTCACCACTAACTTTATTACGTTCAGCTTTCATTTCTTCAGCTTTACTAATTAACTGACGACGCTGTTCATCTAATTCTAGTACTTCATCTACTACTGTATCTTCCATACCACGCTTAGCTACTTTTTCTTTAACGAAATCAGGGTCATTACGAAATAATTTAATATCTAACATAACTTCATCCATCCTTTCAATTTTTAAAATTTGGGATAAACACGCAAAAAAGACCACATCCCTCTACAAGGGACGTGGTCTACGTGTTGCCACCCTATTTAACAGTCTAAATTAGACTGCACTCTCACAAAAATAACGGTTAAATCCGATTGTTCTTTAATAGTAGGTAGATTCACATTAACCTTGGCTACCTGTTCACACTCAACACAGGCTCTCTGAAACCGAAAAATTAATACTACTTATCCTACGAACAATGACTTATTAAGTTAAATTAAATATAGCAAATAACTTCATTTTTTTCAAGAGTGATAGTATTTATGTCAATGATATCTCATCCATATAAGCAACATCACGCAAATATTGTGATACTGCTTCAATATCCTTATGGAATTGTCTATCTTCTGTGATAGATGGCACAATATGACGTAGTTCTTGATATTTTTCATAAGTCTTAGGTGATAACTTATCAATATCTTTATATTCAACAGCTTGCAGAGCGATGATTGTTTCAATGGCCAATACACGACGCGCATTTTCAATCATTTGATAGCCATGTCTTGAAGCTATAGTACCCATGGAAACATGATCTTCTTGGTTAGCGGAAGAAGGTATAGAATCAACACTTGCTGGGTGTGCGAGTGTTTTATTTTCTGAAACAAGACTTGCTGCTGCATACTGCATAATCATTGCACCACTTTGTAATCCTGGTTGTGGACTTAAAAAGGCCGGCAATCCATTATTTAATTGAGGATTTACCAAGCGTTCTAGACGTCTCTCTGAAACGTTCGCTAATTCACTGACACCTAGTTTTAAAAAGTCTAAAGCAAACGCTATAGGTTGACCATGAAAATTCCCCCCTGAGATAACAAGTGTTTCATCACCTTCATCAAATATAAGTGGATTGTCATTTGCAGCATTCATTTCGAACTCTAATTTTTCCTTCACATAATTGAATACTTGGAAGCTAGCACCATGAATTTGAGGTATACAGCGCAAAGTATAAGCATCCTGTACACGTATTTCACCTTGTGTCGTCGTCAATTCTGAACCTTCCAACCAGTCTAACATTCTGGCCGCAACATCAATTTGTTCTTGGAAATTACGAGCTTTATGTACCTTGTCATTATAGGCATCTGTAATACCATTTAAAGCTTGGTGTGTAAGGGAGGCAATCCACTCCGCTTGATAACCTAGAGCTTCCGCTTCTATATAATTTATAACCCCTTGAGCGGTCATTGCTTGTGTGCCATTAATCAACGCAAGACCTTCTTTAGCTTGTAACTCTAAAGCTTTGTGATTTAACTGATTTAAGACATACCGACTGTCTACTTCTTCACCTTTATAAAAGACATTACCTTCTCCTATTAATGCCAAAGCCAAATGTGATAGTGGCGCCAAATCTCCCGAAGCACCTAATGATCCTTGTTGCGGAATAACAGGTATAATTCTTTCATTGATGTAATATAGTAGTTGTTCTACTAAATCTACAGTTGCACCAGAGTGCCCTTTTAATAACGTATTCAATCTTAATACCATCATCACTAATGCAACTTCTTCTGAAAATGGTTTCCCCATACCACATGCATGTGAACGAATTAAGTTGACTTGTAATTGGTTGTATTCTCCTTCGTCTATACGTACATCACTGAACAAACCAAAGCCAGTTGTAATCCCATAAATTGTTTCTTTATTCTCTATAATATCTTCAACTGTTTGGCGACTCTTTTTCACACGTTCAAATGCATCTTCCGTAACTTCTACCTTATCTTCTCTGTTTAAAAACTGTTTAATATCGTTAATCGTTAATGTTTCCCCATTAAGTTGTAATGTCATTTTCCCATCTCCTCGCTTAATATTTTTCTCTAATTATTTTGAGTATACGCTTACATTTTTTGCTGGACAATAGCTTAACCAATATCCGTAACATGGTATTAAATTACTGTTTTAATGGGATAAAGCTGTAATAAAAATAAGTTTATTGAAATTTATAATTTCTTAACGCTTTTAACTATTGACTAATAGGACAACCAGGTATAATATTTCTTATTGTATTTATAATTCCTATTACGAAAACAATAGAAAAGTAACTGAAATACAAATCGTTCTGCAATTGTTATAATCGCTATTAAAAGCAGAACCTCTTTAAGATGTTAGTCAGTTCATTTTCTTTATTAAAATACAGAAATTTACACACATTCAGTAATTTAAGAAGGGGGTTTCAATATGGAAACTTTATCATCAGTGAGCATTCCAAAACGTAAAGATGAAACACATAAAGGTGATTATGGTAGAATTCTTTTAATTGGTGGTAATGCGAACTTAGGTGGTGCAATCATGCTTGCAGCACGAGCATGTGTATACAGTGGTAGTGGTTTAATAACAGTAGCAACTCATCCCACAAATCATGCTGCTTTGCATTCACGTTGTCCAGAGGCAATGGTAATCGATATAAATGATACAAAAATGTTAACAAAAATGATTGAAAACACAGATTGTATTTTAATCGGTCCTGGATTAGGTTGTGATTTTAAAGGTAATAATGCAATTACTTTCCTACTTCAAAATATACAACCTCATCAAACTTTGATAGTAGATGGTGATGCTATTACGATTTTCAGTAAATTGAAACCTGAGATTCCAACTTGTAAAGTCATATTCACACCGCATCAAAAAGAGTGGGAACGTTTAAGTGGTATCCCGATAGATGAACAAACTTATGAACGTAACCGTGAAGCGGTAGACCGTATTGGTGCAACAATTATACTGAAGATGCACGGTACAGAACTTTACTTTAAAGATAAAGATTACAAGCTACCTATTGGTACACCAGCGATGGCTACTGGAGGCATGGGTGATACTTTATCTGGTATGATAACTAGCTTCGTTGGACAATTTAATGATATCGAAGAAGCTGTTACAAGTGCGACATATACACACAGTTTTATTGGCGAACAATTAGCTGAAAAAATGTATGTCGTTCCGCCTTCTAGACTAATCAGTGAGATTCCAATCGCTATGAAATCATTAGAAAATGAATAATATAAAAAGACCTACCTCAGATGAGGTAGGTCTTTTAGTTAGCGTTATTCTTCTTCGTTGTCTTCATCAGTTCCATGATCCGCGTTGTCTATATCTTCATTAACACGATCCATGAAGTCTTGTCTTACTTCTTGTCGTTCATCATTGTTTGACGTATTTTCCTCGTCTTCAACTTCTGTGTGAATCGCATTTCCTGGCGCATCATCTTCTACAATGTTTTCACTATTTTGTGAACCTTGTAAATCAGTTTGTGATACATTGTCATTGTCTACATCAGAGGCTATAGCTTCAGTTGATTCATCAGCTTCTTTAATTTCATCTTCATCATTTACTTTAGCCACTGTTGATACAATTTGGTTGTCACCTAATTTAATCAATCTTACACCCTGGGCAGCACGACCATTTTGCGAGATATCTTCTACATCAATACGAATAATGACACCTGAATTTGTTACAACCATCAGGTCTTCTTCTCCAGTTACTGAAGTAATACATACAATGTTACCGTTACGCTCAGTAATTGTAGCTGTTTTTATACCTTTACCGCCACGGTTTGATAATCTATAATCACCGACTGGGGTACGTTTACCGTATCCATTTTCAGTAACGACTAGAATCTCTTCATCGCTCTCAGCATTAGTGACATCTAAACCGACCACTTTATCATCTTCTCTAAGTGTAATACCTTTAACTCCTGCTGCTGTACGACCAAGCGGACGTAATGTAGTTTCGTTAAAGCGTATTAGTGATGCATGAGATGTACCAATCAGAATGTCTTGTTCTCCATCAGTGAGACGAACAGCAATCAGTTCATCATCATTTTTGAAGCTAATCGCAATCTTACCGTTTTTATTGATATGAGAGAAGTTACTCAATGCAGAACGCTTCACTCTACCTTTGAGTGTTGCAAATACTAAGTAATCGTCTTCACTTTCTAAGTCTTTAACGGCAATCATAGTACTGATTGATTCGTCATTATCTAGTTCAATTGCGTTGACTACTGGGATACCTTTAGACTGACGTGATAGTTCAGGCACTTCATAACCTTTAAGTTTGTACACGCGTCCTTTATTAGTAAAGAACAATACGTTGTCGTGCGTACTTAACGTTACGAGTTGACTAACAAAGTCTTCCTCAAGTGTATTCATACCTTGTACGCCACGCCCACCACGATGTTGTGCTCTATATGTAGAAACTGGTAAACGTTTAATATAGTTATTGTGACTTAATGTAATCACGATTTGTTCTTCAGGTATTAAATCTTCATCTTCGATATCATCTAATCCGCCAAGTTGAATTTCAGATCTACGTTCGTCACCATAACGTTCACGTATATCGATTAATTCATTGCGGACGATTTGTAATAATTTTTCTTCATCAGCAAGAATCTCTTTTAATTCCTCGATATAAGCTATTAATTCATTATATTCAGATTCAATCTTGTCTCGCTCTAAACCTGTCAAACGTCTTAAACGCATGTCTAAGATAGCTTGAGCTTGACGTTCAGATAATTTAAATTGTGCTTGTAAGCTAGCCATCGCTACTTTATCAGTTTCTGATTCACGGATCACTCGAATGATTTCATCGATATGGTCTAATGCAATTCTTAGTCCTTCTAAAATATGTGCGCGATCTAATGCTTTCTTCAAGTTGTATTCTGTACGTCTACGTACCACTACTTTTTGATGCTCTAAATATGCTTCTAAAGCTTCTTTCAGTGAAATTAATTTAGGTCTGCCGTTAACTAAAGCAATCATATTCACACCAAATGATGTTTGTAATGGCGTTTGTTTATATAAATTATTTAGTACAACACTTGCGTTTGCATCTTTACGAATGTCAATAACAACACGTACACCTGTACGTAAACTTGTTTCGTCACGTAAATCTGTGATACCTTCAATCTTTTTATCACGTGCTAATTCAGCAATTTTTTCAATCATACGTGCTTTATTTACTTGATATGGGACTTCTGTAACGACGATGCGTTGACGTCCGCCACCACGTTCTTCAATTTCAGCACGAGAACGCATTTGAATAGATCCACGACCTGTTTCAAAGGCGCGACGAATACCACTCTTTCCAAGTATAATTCCCGCCGTTGGGAAGTCAGGTCCTTGAACATCTTCCATCAATTCCGCAATAGTAATATCAGGGTTATAACTTAAACTCAATACACCATTAATAACTTCTGTTAAATTATGTGGTGGAATATTTGTAGCCATACCTACTGCAATCCCTGAAGCACCATTAACTAGTAAGTTTGGGAACCTTGATGGTAAGACTGCCGGCTCTCTCTCATTACCATCGTAGTTATCTATAAAATCAATCGTATCTTTGTTTATATCTCTAAGCATTTCTAATGTAATCTTAGACATACGTGCTTCAGTATAACGCATCGCTGCTGCGCCATCGCCATCCATTGAACCAAAGTTACCTTGTCCATCAATTAAAGGATATCGATAGCTGAAGTCTTGTGCCATTCTTACCATTGCTTCATAAATAGATGAGTCACCATGTGGGTGATATTTACCCATTACGTCCCCAACAATACGGGCAGACTTCTTGTATGACTTATCTGGTGTCATACCTTGTTCATGCAAACCATACAATATACGTCGATGTACTGGTTTCAAACCATCTCTAACATCTGGTAAAGCACGTGATACAATAACGCTCATCGCATAATCTAAAAATGATTCGCGCATCTCACTCGTTATATTTCGTTCATTAATTCTTGATTCAGGTAATTCAGCCATCAAGATATCCTCCTTCAAAATTCAGTTCATTGTATTAGAAATCTAGGTTGGCATAGACTGCGTTATCTTCAATAAACTGTCTACGATTCTCAACAACGTCTCCCATGAGCATTTCAAAAACTTGATCTGCCTCTATCGCGTCATCTAATGATACTTGTAACATAGCTCTATTTTCTGGGTTCATTGTTGTTTCCCACAATTGGTCTGCGTTCATTTCACCAAGACCTTTATAACGTGCAATTGACCATTTCGGCGTAGGATCTAACTCAGCTTTAAGTTTTTCCAACTCACGTTCATTAAACACGTAATACTTTTGTTTACCTTGTGTCAATTTGAATAAAGGTGGTTGAGCAATATATACATAGCCTGCTTCTATTAACGGTCTCATAAAGCGATAGAAGAACGTTAATAACAACGTTCTGATATGCGCACCATCGACGTCAGCATCAGTCATTAATACAATTTTGTGGTAACGAGCTTTACTTAAATCAAATTCTCCACCAATCCCTGTACCAAATGCTGTAATCATAGAACGGATTTCATTATTATTTAATATTCTATCTAAGCGAGCTTTTTCAACGTTTAATATCTTACCACGCAATGGTAAAATTGCTTGCGTTTCTGAGTCTCTACCTGATTTTGTAGACCCGCCGGCAGAGTCACCCTCTACGATAAAGATTTCACTTCTGGAAGGATCTTTACTAGAACAGTCTGCAAGTTTACCTGGTAAACTCGAAATTTCTAAAGCAGATTTACGACGTGTCACTTCGCGTGCTTTTTTCGCAGCAAGACGTGCGTGAGAAGCCATAATACCTTTTTCAACAACAATGCGTCCTACTTGCGGGTGCTCTAATAAGAAGCGCTCGAACAACTCAGAGAATAATTTATCAACAACTTGACGTACCTCAGAGTTACCTAATTTTGTTTTTGTTTGCCCTTCAAATTGTGGATCGCCATGTTTGATTGAGACAATCGCTGTTAAACCTTCACGTGTATCTTCACCTGAAAGTCTCTCTTTATCATCTTTGATAATTTTACTACTTATACCATAACTATTTAATACACGAGAAAGTGCTCGTTTAAAGCCTTCTTCATGTGTACCACCTTCATAAGTGTGTATGTTATTCGCATAAGTCAATAAGTTAGTTGCGAAGCCTTTGTTGTATTGTAACGCTATTTCAACCTCAATATCATCCTTTGTTTGATGGACATATATAGGCTCCTCATGTAATGGCTCTTTGTTTTCATTTAACATCTCAACGTAAGACTTAATACCACCTTCGTAGTGATAAGTGTCTTCTCTGACTTCTTCACCACGTTCATCTCTTAAAGTAATTGAAATGCCTTTATTTAAGAAAGCAAGTTCTCTTGTACGTTGTTGTAATGTCTCATAGTGATATTCAGTCGTCTCTGTAAAAATCTCAGGGTCCGCTTTAAAACGAATCACTGTACCAGTATTATCATCTTCTGTTTCTTCAACTACTTTCAAGTCGAATTGAGGAACACCCTTTTTATAAGCTTGATGATAAACTTGACGATCTTTATATACATAAACTTCCAAGTCTTCAGATAAGGCGTTAACTACAGAAGAACCTACACCATGTAGACCACCAGAAACTTTGTATCCGCCGCCGCCGAATTTACCACCGGCATGAAGTACTGTTAAAATAACTTCAACTGCTGGACGTCCCATTTTTTCTTGTATACCTACTGGAATACCACGCCCATTATCTGTTACTTTAATCCAATTATCTTTTTCAATAACAACTTCGATTTGGTTAGCATACCCTGCAAGTGCTTCATCAATACTATTATCGACAATTTCCCATACAAGATGGTGTAAACCTTTTTCTGAAGTTGATCCTATATACATACCAGGTCTTTTACGTACCGCTTCTAGACCTTCTAATACTTGTATCTGTCCAGCACCATAATCTTCCGTGTTGTTCACATCTGACAATGCTTCCACCTTCACTTTCTGTTACTTTATAATTTCGCCTTGGTTAATGCGATAAAGTTTAGCGTTTTTCATAATTTCATGTTCTATACCATCTACGGATGTCGTCGTTACAAAAGTCTGCACTTTATGTTGAATAGTGCTCAATAAATGAGATTGACGCGAATCATCTAATTCACTTAATACATCATCTAGCAATAATATTGGATACTCACCGACTTCAATATTCATCAACTCAATTTCTGCGAGTTTTATTGATAGCGCCGTTGTTCGCTGTTGACCTTGCGAACCATATGTCTGAGCGTCCATACCATTTACATTAAAACCTAAATCATCTCTGTGAGGACCATATAAACATACGCCTCTATCTTTCTCACGTTCCATATTGTCATTAAGTAAAGTTAAGACTTCCTCTAAGCGTTCCGTCTCACTTTGTTCTCCATCTGCCAATTTAATGCTTGGCAAGTACTCTAGTGACAATGTTTCACGTTCATTGGTAATACCAGAATGGATAGGTTTAGCTAGTGATTCAAGTTCTTTAATAAAATGTTCACGTCTTTGTGTAATTTTGAGCGCATACTCTGCAAATTGTTGATTTAAGACTTCTAGCATTGTGCTGTCCGTCTTTTGACCATATTGCAGTTGCTTCAAATAATTATTTTTTTGTTTTAAAATCCTCTGATATTGTGATAAATCATTTAAATATACCGCAGATATTTGACCAAGTTCCATGTCTATAAATCTGCGTCTAACTTGTGGCGATCCTTTGACAATGTTTAAATCTTCAGGCGCAAACAATACGACATTTAAATGACCTATATATTGTGTCAGTCTACTTTGCTCTAAGTGATTGATTTTAACTTGCTTGCCTTTTTTGGTAATATACATCGTTAAAGGCATGTCGCCATATCTATAGCTAAGTTCACCTTCTATTTTAGCATAATCACTATTGAAACGTATCAGTTCTTTGTCATTAGATGTTCGATGACTTTTTGCTAATGCTAAGGTATATATTGATTCAAGTAAGTTTGTCTTCCCTTGAGCATTTTCACCAATCAAAATATTTACGTCAGGATGACAATTTAAACTGATTGACTCGTAATTTCGATAATGCTCTAGTTGGAGTTTCTTTAATTTCATTCTTCACCTTGATGTAAAATCAAAAATGAACCGACTTCTGGTATAACAATGCTATCTCGATGATTTAATTTTTTACCACGACGTGTTTCACGCTCGTCATTAATCATGACGTCAAAATCTTGTAAGAACCATTTTGCTTGTCCGCCAGATTCGATAATACCTTCTGTCTTTAGAAATTGTCCTAAAGTAATGTCCCCATCAACGATTACTTCTTCAACCAAATCAATCACTCCATTTCTTTTAAGCTCACTTATATATTATACCTTTTTTTACGAAAAATTTCATGTAAAATACAGTGAGTAAGCGATTTCTTTCAACTTATTTTAACTATTTTTTTATATTTAGTTTCAAAGTTGTTTATAACAGCTCTTTACTAATAATATTATATCAAAAATTAATGATTAATAATCTATTTCCTTAAAATTAATATCAATCTATGTACAAATCATTATTAAAAAACAAATTAAAAGTGTTGCTATAAAATTCATGATTTTTATGTGCTTAACCAAAATTTGCATTTTAAGCTATTTTTTAGCGTATTTTTTTGAATTACGATGTTCGGTCCACTAATGTCTATTTTTTGCTTATATTGGCTTTCTACATGCTTCTAATCATTAAAATTTATTTTACCTTCTCTTAATCTACTCACTTTCTAGCATTATCCCTTTCTTGTATACACGTTTTAATGTGTCACATTACTTTTATTCTGTTAAATTTCCATAAAAAAAGGAACGGACAGAAACCAATATACAAATTGGTTTCATAGTCTCGCTCCTGCAAAGTTAATCAGTCAGTTAATAAAATAGTTTAAATATGGCTTAGTTAACTGTTTCATGCTATGCATATAAAATTATATGCTACTTAATTTAGTTGCTATGGCTCACTTATTCACACTTAATACTAACTTAGTAGGTTCTAATTGGTAAAATAAGTTGTGTAACTGAGTCATCATCTTTTGGTTTTAAAATAAATGGTTTCATAGTTCCGAAAAATTCTATTTCCACTTCATCGTTATCAATGGCTTTAAGTGCATCCATCATATATTTTGAGTTGAAAGAAATTTTTAAATTGCCCCCATCTACATTACTTGCTTTAACTTCTTCATTCACAGTACCAATTTCTGGAGATGTTGAAGATAATTCTACTAATTCATTACCTGTGCTTAATTTTATTACATTATTTCCGCCTTCACGTGCTAATAATGATGCACGATCAATTGCGTGATAGAATTCACCGTTATCAATGCCTAACTTAATTTCGTAATTTTCTGGGAATAAACGAGACGTATCAGGATAATGACCTTCTAATAAACGTGAAATAAAGTTTACGTTACCCACTTTGAAAAGTACTTGGTTAGATGCAAAGAAAATGTCGATATCATCTTCGTTGTCAGACATAATTTTATTTAATTCAGATAATGCCTTACCTGGAATGATGACATTTTTATTTTCAGAATCGTCTTCTAAAGCTACTTTTCTTACAGCCAAGCGGTGTGAATCAGTAGCCGTGCATATTAATTCATTATCTTGTATAAGCCAGTTAACACCAGTTAGTACTGGGCGTGTTTCTGAGGTGGACACTGCGAAATTCGTTTGTGCTATCACGTTTTTAAGTACTTTAACTGACAATTGAATTGCATCATCACGAGAAACTTGTGGTAATAACGGATATTGATCAGGATCTAAACCACTTAAATTAAATTCAGAATGACCAGATGTTATTAATGTTTGGAATTGTTCATTGGTAGATAATTTAACTTCTTTACCTGGTAATTTTTTAATAATGTCTACAAAGAAACGACCAGGAAGTACCACTGAGCCAGTTTCTGCAATTTCAATAATTGTTTCACCATCAACCTGTTTAGGGATAGTGATTTCTATTGATATTTCTGAATCAGATCCAGTAAGTATTACTTCGTTGTTTTTAACTTCAATTTTTATACCAGTTAAGATTGGTAATGTTGTTCTTGGTGAGATGGCTTTTAACGTGTCATTTAATTGATTAATAAAATAATCTCTTCTAATTGTGAATTCCATCATATTAAACTCCTTCCAGTCGTTTATATATTAAATTATATAGGTTTTAAAACAGTAGTAATAGTAGTAGGGCTTGTGGATTAGGGGATAACTCAAATTTAAGTGATAGTGTCGTCCTTTAAAGATTGTGGATAACTTGTGCACACTGTGTATGACTTTTACACATTATCCACAATTCACAAAAATAGTTCCATCATGTTATTCCTCAAATAAACTACCATAAAACTGTTATAGTACAGAATGCTTTACTGATTTCTTATTTCTTTTTCTAAATTTTCAACTTCTTGTTTAAATGTTGGATCATTTTGTATATCTTTTACAATTTTCTCGTGTGCATGAATAACAGTAGTATGGTCACGTCCACCAAATTCTTCGCCAATTTTAGGAAGTGAAAAATCCGTTAATTCACGTGAAAGATACATCGCAATTTGTCTAGGATATGCAATCGATTTTGTACGTTTTTTGGCACTAAAGTCTTCAATTTTCACACTATAGTATTGGCCAACAATTTTTTGAATATCTTGTATGGTAATCTTTTTAGATTTAGGTGCTTGAATAATATCTTTCAACGCTGCAGCTGTTAATTCAGTTGTAATAGGTTGACCTTGTAATTTCGAAAATGCTAATACGCGAGTTAATGCACCTTCAAGTTCACGAATATTTGACTGAATTTGATTTGCAATATAAGTAAGTGCTTCAGTGGGAATATCTAAGTTTTCTTCGCCAATTTTTTTCTGTAAAATTGCCATTCTTGTTTCATAATCTGGCGGTGTAATATCAACGATTAGTCCCCATTCAAAACGTGAACGCAGTCGATCTTCAAGTTTAGCAATTTCTTTAGGCGGTCTATCACTAGAAATAACTATTTGCTTATTTGCTTGATGTAATTCATTAAACGTATGGAAGAATTCTTCCTGTGTCTGCTCTTTATTTTGAATAAATTGAATATCATCAATGAGAAGTACATCAATATTACGATATTTTTCTCTAAAACGTTCAGTCTTATTATCTCGAATAGATTTAATAAATTCATTGGTAAATTTTTCACTTGAGGTATAAATAACTTTAGCATCAGGATTGTTTGCTAATACATAATGGCCAATTGCATGCATCAAATGGGTTTTACCTAAACCAACGCCACCATAGATAAATAAAGGATTGTATGCTTGCGCAGGCGCTTCAGCAACTGCAAGACTTGCTGCGTGAGGAAATCTGTTGCCAGGTCCAATAACAAATGTTTCAAATGTATTATGCGTATTGAATTGCTCTCCACCAATCGCAGCTTCATCTACGCCAGGTGTATATTCTTTTTTGAATTGCTCAGCCTCATTAGTTTCTTGATTTTTACTTGGATTTAAGTTTTCCAATTCATCTTCTGTATAGAAAACAGGCATAATTTCATGACCAATGGCTTCATACAAGGCACTTTGAACAATTTCAACGTAATTCGATTTTAACCAATTAGCAACAAAAGGATCATCTATAACTACAATGGCTTCATTGTTTTGTAGTTGATAAAGTTTCGTATCTTTAAGAAAAGTTTGATAGCTGGGATAACTAACTTTTTCTTGAGCTAAGGTTAGAACTCTTTCCCAAATTTCTTTTTCTGACATAATAACTAACTCCAACTTTCGTAAATTTTAAAAGTTATACACAAAAGTAACAAGTGTAATTAAAAAGAATCACAGGCTGTTGATAATTATCCACAAGTTACACACAATCGGTGGATAACTAATCTAGTTCTATGATTTATACACAGACTTTTACAATATAATTTAATAAATTAAACCCTGTATCTATCAATATCTACATGACTTATCCACACAATTATACTTTTTAACATGAACCTCTGTCAAATGGGTGTGAATATGTTGTTAAATCGTATGGAATCCTGTGAATAATATATAATTTATCCACAAATATGTAATGTTCCACTGTGTATAAGTGGATAACTTTAAGGAATAAACAGTATACCAAATTTTTAGCATTTTGTGGGCTTGGGAAATAATTTATAAAACATGTATGAAAAATGTATAATGGAAAATAGGCATAGAGGGTTATGTTTAAAAGAGGGAGTATGATACAATTCAACAACAATATTGAAGTGATAGTTGTTAAGTTTCTTCATTATAAATAGTTAAAGAAATAGTATTATTGCTCTGAAGCTATTTTAGAAGCGCCACTTAAATTGATACTTGCTTTATAAAATATATTTTGTTATATTGTAGTAGTTGCTTGAATTATGACTAGAAATTAATAACAGTTAAATCAAGACTTAAAGGCAGAAACGTATATTAATTTATCTATTATAATAGTATAGAACCGAATAAAGATGGAGGTGTTTTTGCATGGTAAAACGTACTTATCAACCAAATAAACGTAAACATAGTAAAGTTCATGGTTTCAGAAAACGCATGAGCACAAAAAATGGTCGTAAAGTCTTGGCGCGTCGTCGTCGTAAAGGCCGTAAAGTATTATCAGCATAAGATCACTGACTCATCAGTGGTCTTTTTTTTGGTTTTAATTTAGCAAAATGATTATTGGATACGCTGATTTTAATTGTTGTTTTAAGTCAATGATGGATATAGATATAACATATATAGATATAACATATATAGATGTGAATATATGTAATGAATAGATAAGTGAGTGATGTTTGGTGGAGAAAGCGTACCGAATTAAAAAGAATAGTGATTTTCAATTCATTTATAAAAAAGGAAAATCAGTAGCTAATAAACAGTTTGTGGTATATACAAAAGTTAATAAAGAGCTAGAACATTTTCGATTAGGTATTAGTGTTTCTAAAAAGTTGGGTAATGCAGTTGTTAGAAATCGAATTAAGAGAGCAATTAGAGAAAACTTTAAAGTTCATAAGGAAGATATTATACCAATAGAAATTATTGTAATTGCAAGGCAACCAGCAAAACACATGGACACTTTACAAATACAGGCTAGCTTAGAACATGTTTTGAAAATAGCAAAAGTTTTTAACAAGCGTATTTGAGTAGGGTAGGGGAGGCTGAAATAAGACAGAAGTAAGTCTAACCTCAGACAAACCTAAGCCTTACCTTTGACATATATTTAAATTTTTCGAAACAATATGTTCGCTTTTTAATAGGAAAGTCTTTAAAATATTATAATGACAAAAAATGAGTTTAAAAAGGAGGCGAGATGGATGATGGATTTAGATACGATAACGAGTATATCCACGCCAATGGGCGAAGGAGCCATAGGAATTGTACGTTTATCTGGTGTTGATTCAGTAGAAATTGCAGATAAGTTATTTAAGGGTAAAGAAAAGCTTGAAGATGTGGCATCTCATACCATTAATTATGGTCATATCATTGATCCTGAATCAAATGAAGTAGTAGAAGAAGTTATGGTCAGTGTATTAAGAGCACCTAAAACTTTTACAAGAGAAGATATTGTTGAAATAAACTGTCATGGCGGTATTTTGACAATAAATAGGATATTAGAATTAACAATGACATATGGTGCGCGTATGGCAGAACCGGGTGAATATACGAAACGTGCGTTTTTAAATGGTCGTATTGATTTATCTCAAGCCGAAGCAGTTATGGATTTTATTCGTTCTAAGACCGATCGTGCGTCTAAAGTTGCGATGAATCAAATAGAAGGTCGTTTAAGTGATATGATCAAACGACAGCGACAATCCATTCTCGAAATCCTCGCACAAGTTGAAGTTAACATAGATTATCCAGAATATGATGATGTAGAAGATGCTACAACAGAAGTATTATTGGATAAATCCAATAAAATTAAAACTGAAATTAATAAATTACTTGATACAGGTACGCAGGGTAAGATTATGAGAGAAGGATTAGCTACAGTAATAGTTGGTAAACCAAATGTAGGTAAATCATCTATGCTCAATAATCTTATTCAAGATAATAAGGCTATAGTGACTGAAGTACCTGGAACAACAAGAGATACATTAGAAGAATACGTTAATGTAAGAGGCGTACCATTAAGGCTTGTAGACACAGCTGGTATACGTGAGACTGAAGATATAGTAGAACGTATTGGTGTAGAGCGTTCTAGAAAAGCACTTGGCGAAGCTGATTTAATCTTATTTGTACTTAATTATAATGAGCGATTAACTGAAGAAGACCGCAAATTATACGAAGTTATTAAAAATGAAGATGCCATAGTCATCGTAAATAAGATGGACTTAGACAAACAATTGGATCTAGATGAAGTTAAAGAAATGATTGGCGATATGCCATTGATACAAACGTCTATGTTAAAACAAGAAGGCATCGATCAATTAGAAATCCAAATCAGAGATTTATTCTTTGGTGGCGATGTTCAAAATCAAGATATGACATATGTATCGAATTCAAGGCACATCTCGTTACTGAAACAGGCAAGAAATACAATCCAAGATGCTATAGATGCAGCAGAAACAGGTATACCAATGGATATGATACAGATAGACTTAACTAGAACTTGGGAAATTTTAGGTGAAATTATCGGAGAATCCGCAAGCGATGAATTGATTGATCAGTTATTTAGTCAATTCTGCTTAGGAAAATAATAAGGAGGAAAAATTATGGCTCAAGAATATGATGTAATAGTAATAGGAGCCGGGCATGCTGGTATTGAGGCAGGACTTGCTTCAGCGAGACGTGGTGCTAAAACGTTAATGTTAACAATTAACCTAGATAACATCGCGTTTATGCCATGTAACCCATCAGTTGGTGGTCCAGCAAAAGGTATTGTTGTACGTGAAATTGACGCATTAGGCGGTCAAATGGCCAAGACAATTGATAAAACACACATTCAAATGCGCATGTTAAATACTGGTAAAGGACCAGCCGTTAGAGCTTTACGTGCTCAAGCCGATAAAGTGTTATACCAACAAGAAATGAAGAAAGTAATTGAAGATGAAGACAACCTTGATATTATGCAAGGTATGGTGGATGATTTAATTATTGAAGACGATGTAATTAAAGGCGTGCGTACGAATATTGGAACTGAATACTGGGCAGAGGCAGTAATCATCACAACAGGTACGTTTTTACGTGGAGAGATTATACTAGGAAACATGAAGTATTCTAGTGGTCCAAATCACCAATTACCGTCAATTTCACTTGCTGATAACTTAAGAGGACTTGGATTTGATGTAGTTAGATTCAAAACAGGAACACCGCCACGTGTTAATGCAAAAACAATCGATTACTCTAAAACAGAAATCCAACCTGGCGATGATGTGGGTAGAGCATTTAGTTTTGAAACAACAGAGTATATTTTAGATCAACTACCATGTTGGTTAACGTATACAAATGGTGATACACACCAAGTCATTGATGATAATTTACATTTATCAGCTATGTACTCAGGTATGATTAAAGGTACTGGTCCAAGATACTGTCCTTCAATCGAGGATAAGTTTGTTCGTTTTAATGATAAACCGCGTCATCAGTTATTCTTAGAACCAGAAGGTAGAAATACAAATGAAGTTTATGTTCAAGGTTTATCAACAAGTTTACCAGAGCATGTACAACGTCAAATGCTAGAAACTATTCCTGGCTTAGAAAAAGCGGACATGATGCGTGCGGGTTACGCAATTGAATACGATGCGCTAGTACCTACACAATTATGGCCAACACTTGAAACTAAAAAAATAAAAAACTTATATACAGCTGGTCAAATTAATGGGACTTCTGGTTATGAAGAAGCGGCCGGCCAAGGTATTATGGCAGGTATTAATGCAGCAGCTAGAGTTCAAGGTAAAGAAGAAGTCATTTTAAGTCGTTCGGATGCTTATATCGGTGTACTTATAGACGATCTTATTACTAAAGGTACAAATGAACCTTATCGTTTATTAACTTCTCGTGCAGAATATCGTTTACTATTAAGACATGACAATGCTGATTTACGTTTAACAGATTTAGGTTATGAATTAGGTATGGTTTCTGAAGAACGTTATGCACGCTTCAATGAAAAACGCGACATGATTAAAGCAGAACAAGAACGTCTTCAGGGCATTCGTGTTAAACCAAATGAACGTGTACAAGCAATTATTGAAGCACAAGGCGGTTCACGTCTAAAAGATGGCATATTAGCTTTAGAATTACTACGCCGTCCAGAAATGACATATGATTTAATCCTTGAAATCTTGGATGAAGCACATCAATTGCCTTCAGATGTTGAAGAACAAGTTGAAATTCAAACAAAATATGAAGGTTATATCAATAAGTCATTACAACAAGTTGAAAAAGTTAAACGTATGGAAGAGAAGAAAATTCCAGAGGATTTAGACTATAGCAAAGTGGATAGTTTAGCTACGGAGGCAAGAGAAAAATTAGCAGAAGTTAAGCCTTTAAATATTGCGCAAGCTTCTCGTATTTCAGGTGTGAATCCAGCCGATATTTCAATCTTACTTGTATTTCTTGAACAAGGTAAAATTCAAAGGGTGAATAATTAAAATGAGTGTAACATGGTTAACTAAGCAACTCAGTACACATGGAATTGAACTTTCAGACAAACAACAACAACAGTTTCAAACGTATTATCAAATGCTTGTAGAGTGGAATGAAAAAATGAACCTAACAAGTATTACAGAGGAACATGAAGTATATTTGAAACATTTTTATGATTCAATTGCGGCTAGTTTTTATACGGATTTAACTAAAGAATTAACAATATGTGACATAGGTGCTGGTGCTGGTTTTCCTAGCATTCCTTTAAAAATTATTTTTCCAAATTTAAAAGTTACGATTGTAGATTCATTGAATAAACGAATACACTTTTTAAACCAATTGGCAGATGCTTTAGATTTAGAGCATGTTAGTTTTGTACATGATCGTGCTGAAACATTTGGTAAGGGAGTCTACAGGGAGTCTTATGATATTGTGACTGCACGTGCAGTTGCAAGACTATCGGTATTGAGTGAATTGTGTATTCCATTAGTTAAAAAAGGTGGGCAATTTATTGCTTTAAAATCTTCTAAAGGTGAAGAAGAATTGGAAGAAGCACGTTTTGGTATAGGTGTCCTAGGTGGTAAAGTTTTGGATACCATTTCATACGAATTACCTGAAAACGCAGGTGAAAGACAGATGATTATCATTGATAAAAGAAGTCAAACACCTAAGAAATATCCAAGAAAACCAGGAACGCCGAATAAGTCACCGTTACTTGAAAAATAGAAAGAATTCAATTCAATACAATTAATTTAGAGGGAGCGCATAATAAATGAAGAAACCTTTTTCTAAATTATTTGGTTTAAAGAACAAAGATGACATTGTTGGTTATATTGAAGAGGATCATAATAACGTTGAATCTATTCATACCGAACGCATTGTGCCAAACCGTTATCAACCGAGACAAGTATTTGAGCCAAATAAGATTAAAGAACTCGCAGAATCTATAGAAGAACATGGTTTGCTACAACCGATTGTAGTACGTCCAATCGAAGAAGATATGTTTGAAATCATCGCTGGTGAGCGTAGATTTAGAGCGTTACAAACACTCAATAAAACACATGCGGATGTAATCATCAGATATTTAGATGATGAAGAAACGGCTGTAGTAGCTTTAATTGAAAATATTCAACGTGAAAATCTATCTGTCATAGAAGAAGCGGAAGCATATAAGAAGCTATTAGATATTGGTGATACCACGCAGAGTGAATTGGCTAAAAGTGTCGGTAAAAGCCAAAGTTTTATAGCAAATAAATTAAGACTATTAAAACTAGCGCCTAAAGTAATAGAACGTCTACGTGAAGGCAAGATTACAGAGCGTCATGCACGTGCGATGTTAAGTTTATCAGAAGAAGATCAAGTTGACTTGGTCGAAACAGTTATTAGCCAAAAGCTAAATGTTAAACAAACAGAAGCACGAGTTAAACAAAAACTTGGCCCTGAAAAAGTTAAAGCCCGTAGATTTGAGTTTGAAAAAGACTTAACTGATGCACGTGAAGCAGTTGGTCAAAGTTTAGAGTCTATTGAAAAAAGTGGTATTAAATTCGAACATCAAGCTAAAGATCACGATGATTACTATGAAATAAAAATTAAATTATATAAATATTAGAATAATAAAGGTCGAGGCATCCATTTGTCTCGACCTTTAACTATTTATTGATTGTTTTATATTAGTAGGCTTCATATGTGTGTCATCTGATTTGCAACAACAGTATTTTGCAATAATAGAAAACTAGCCATATAGTTAGCTTTGTTAAATTGGGTAATCAATTGGAAAAATTAGGTGAACATGGGTTGTGCTTCATATAATAATATTAAGACTTTCTGTGAAACAAATTAGAATAAAAAAATAACGGAATATTGTGAAAAATTACTATTTGTGATTAAATTAAGAAAACGATTTCACGTTATCTTAAGGGGGGAATGGTAACATGATTACATTTATAGTTTCTATTATTATACTTATTATTGGGTATTTCACTTATGGGAAATATATCGATAAAATGTTCGGTACAAAAGAAGAGCGTCCTACGCCAGCTTATCATCAAAGGGATAATGTAGATTATTTACCTATGAAAACATCATCTAATTCACTAATCCAATTATTGAATATTGCAGGAGTTGGCCCTATATTTGGTCCGATTATGGGGGCTTTATATGGTCCAGTAGCATTTATTTGGATTGTTTTTGGCTGTATATTTGCAGGTGCTGTACATGATTATTTAACTGGAATGATTTCGATAAGAAACAAAGGGGCGCATTTACCTGAACTTGCAGGTAAATTTTTAGGACAAGTTATGAAACATTTCGTTAATATTTTTTCAATTTTATTATTGTTGTTAACTGGTGCAGTTTTTGTAACAAGTCCTGCCTTACTTTTACATAATTTAATGGATGGTCGTATTGCTCTAGGTATTATTATATTTGTTATTTTTGTATATTATGTACTCTCTACAATTTTACCAATAGATAAAATAATTGGGCGTATATATCCAATATTTGGTGCTTTACTCTTAGTAAGTGCAGTAGGCATTGGATTCCGTCTTATTCAAACAGGTGCTCCTATTCCTGAGTTAAGCTTGAAGAATATGCATCCGGATGGCGCATCTATTTTTCCATTATTATTCTTTACTATTACTTGTGGCGCATTATCTGGTTTTCATGCGACTCAAACACCTATTATTTCAAGAACAACTAATAAGGAAAAGAATGGTCGTTTCATTTTTTACGGTATGATGATTGCAGAAGGTATTATTGCAATGATATGGGCAGCAGCTGGAATGAGTCTGTTTAATGGCTATAATGGCTTAAATGATGTATTAGCGCGAGGTGAAGCGGCGTTAGTAGTTAGTCAAGCTTCGCATCTATTATTAGGTTCTGTCTTCGGTACAATTGCTGTATTAGGCGTTATCATATTACCGATAACAAGTGGTGATACATCTTTCCGTAGTGCAAGAATGATTATTGCAGATTATTTGAATTATGGACAGCGCAGTATTGTAAAAAGAATTATAGTTGCTGCACCATTATTTGTTATAAGTTTTGGGTTAACACAGGTTGACTTCACAGTTTTATGGCGTTATTTCTCTTGGGCTAACCAGACAACGGCTGTAGTGGCATTATGGGTAGGTGCCATGTATTTATTAATTGCGAAAAAGAATTTCTGGGTTGCAGCGATACCAGCTGTATTTATGACTTGGAATATATTTACTTATATTTTAAGCCAGAAAATTGGTTTAGGCTTAGACCTTAATTTGAGCTATATACTCGCATTTGTGTTGACCATATTATGGGTTGCTTACTTCGGTTATCAATATAAGAAAATGACGGCCGGTGCGCAATTTGAATTAGATCATCCTATTCCATATCAGCAACAGCAGGTAACGTAATATTAGTCAAAAATTGTATTTAATATGATGAAGATAAATCGTCAATTTATTAAATAGACTAATAACAAAATATTATAATTATTTATAGAAAAGCGAGCATATGAATTTTTAATTTTGCATCCTCGCTTTTTCTAATATCCAACTAATAATAAACGATTATCTATTTTATAAAAAATCTGCAAAACGCCTTGCTATATTTTACTTTTGAATATAATATAATGATGATATTTTATAAATCATATATCAAAAGTATATTAAGTCAGGAGTGATTCAATGCTTAAATTTTTGAAACCAGCAAAACATATAGAACCTTTGCCTGAGGAGCAAGTTGATGATACATACAAGAAATTACGTTTTCAAGTATTCTTAGGTATCTTCATTGGTTATGCAGGTTATTATTTATTACGTAAAAACTTTTCATTAGCGATGCCATCATTAATCGAGGAGGGCTTCAGTAAAGGTGAACTTGGTATTGCACTTTCAGCAATTTCGATTGCTTATGGTTTTAGTAAGTTTATAATGGGAACCATTAGTGACCGGAGTAATGCGCGCATATTTTTAACTTTAGGCTTAATACTAACGGCAATTGTAAATTTATTACTTGGTTTTGTGCCTTTTTTTACATCAAGTATTACAATTATGTTCGTGTTACTATTTTTAAATGGATGGTTCCAAGGTATGGGGTGGCCGCCTTCAGGACGTGTTCTTGTCCATTGGTATAGCGTCAGTGAACGTGGTAGTAAGACTTCAATATGGAATGTAGCTCATAATGTAGGTGGGGGTCTAATGGCTCCTATAGCGACATGGGGTATCTCCATGACTGCACTATATAATTTTGGGTACTTAAAAGGTTTTGAAGGTGTATTCATTTATCCAGCAATATTAGCCATCATTATTGCGATCATTTCATACTGTTTAATTAGAGATACTCCTCAATCACAGGGGCTACCACCCATTGAACATTATAATAATGATTATTCTACATCATCTAAACAGACATTAGAGACAGAACTGACTACGAAAGAAATTTTATTTAAATATGTTCTGAATAATAAATGGGTATGGGCAATTGCCTTTGCAAATATATTTGTCTATTTTGTACGTTATGGGGTGTTAGATTGGGCGCCTACATATTTAAGTGAAGAGAAGCAATTCAATCTAAGTGAGTCAGGTTGGGCGTACTTCCTATATGAATGGGCGGGTATCCCTGGTACATTACTATGCGGTTATCTATCCGATAAATTATTTAAGGGACGTCGTGGTCCAGCAGGATTTTTCTTCATGTTGGGTGTAACAATATTTGTACTTATATATTGGCTGAATCCTCCTGGTAACGCTTGGTTAGATAATGTCTCACTCGTTGCTATTGGGTTCCTTATCTACGGACCTGTAATGTTAATTGGCTTACAGGCATTAGATTATGTTCCTAAGAAAGCAGCTGGAACTGCAGCAGGATTAACAGGATTGTTTGGTTATTTATTTGGCGCTGTAATGGCTAATATCGTATTAGGATTTGTCGTGCAACATTTTGGTTGGGATATTGGCTTTGTATTATTAACTGTTATTAGTATTTTAGCAATGCTTAGCTTCATACTAACCTGGAACAAACGTGGTCAAGAAGAACTACATTAATTGAGTTAGCCATATCAATCATTTAATTGTATAGATGTGATGAATGTTTAACTATGGAATATATACAGCTAGCAAAATTAAGTAATTAAATGATTACTTAATACCTAAATATATGATTATCGTGAGGGCGAGCATAGGAAACTTTATTGGTTTCAATCTCGCTCTTTTTGTTTGTCTGTCTAGAGGAAGTCTTAAAAAAGCTGTCATAACAGTATGTAAAAGTATTTAGACAAAGATAATTATGCAGATGTTAAAGAACTTTGATAGTCTAATAATATAATATATCTTACTCTCTAATAAAAGGAGCAAAAAGCAATGAATCTAGGTTATCAAATTAAATATTTCCGCCGACGTGATCAACTTTCTCAAGAAGACTTAGCTAATAAACTATATGTTTCACGACAAACAATATCAAACTGGGAAAATGATAGGAGTTATCCTGACGTGCATAATTTATTAATGCTTAGTTCATTGTTCGATGTTTCTTTAGACGATTTAGTCAAAGGAGATGTAGAGATTATGGAGCAAAAATTAAGAAAAGCTCGCTTTAACTTGTGGACGCATTTAATGATATGGCCAATGCTAATGGCCGCGATTTTAATTGGCCCAGCAATGTATTATTGGGGAACAGTTGGAACGATAACTGAAGTTATATTATTAGGCATTGGGATAACGGCTTCTATTAAAGTGGATAGCATTAAGAAATCATACGATATACAAACCTATGACCGTATCGTTGCGTTTATGAAAGGTAACGACCCAAATGAGGTCAAGACTACTAAATTAAGAAATGTAGCTACATTTTGGTACAGCTTTATATTAGTTGTAGGTACATTTTTAATAATCGCACTAATAAGTACTTTTATTTTTAAATGACAAAAATAGTGAATATTATTGTTTTTCCGAGAGGATTATTACATGTTTCGGTGATAAATTTAAACTAATTGGATAGCTAAAACAAATTAATAACACATAATAAAAAGGAAAGGTTTCTATTACAATATTGAGAAACCTTTCCTTTTATTTACACTAAATAGATAGGGGTTAATGTACCATTTTTCCCCTATAATAAGATGAATTATTAACTGCAAGGATTGTATAACAGGTTATATCTTAGCTTGGATTTTAGTAATATTCAAACTAATTAAAGAGCCATTTTCATTTTCTGAAACGTTAAATTCAGTTATAAAATACGATTTATTTTTAGAAAATTTATACTTAACAATATATTTATTGTCAATTTTGAAATATTCATATGAATATAGAGGAGATACTAAACGAGATAGTTTCTCTAAATATCGTTCTTTGACATATCTGTTAATACTTATATAATTTCTACTAATATATAACTTTTTTCTTAATTTGGAGAGTTCCCTAGGCCCTAACAAGTTACAAAAAAGCTAGGAATTTTTTTCATTAATACTGAGAATAAAATTTTCGATGCAATCTTCTATTTTCATAGAATCACCTCTATCTATTTATTAAAAGTTAAACTCTCGACAAAATGGTTTTTAGTCCCTTAGTTAAATATTGAAATGTAAGTATGTGTCCTAACTATACTTCTAATGGTAAATAAAAAGTATTTGTAATGAACATCAATTGGAATTTTTGTCACAAATACTAACGCATTGGGGTAGTTGACTGTAAGACATTAATTAATAGCGGCATCGTTGTTGAAAAGCGAAAGTGAAAGTTGTAGTAATACTTTTAGATAAATTTATCTAGAACTTAAATTAATTAGTAAGTTATTTAAGTTACAGTATCTAGGTTTGAACTTTTCTACATGCTCTATAAAGTTTATTTGTCATTTTAAATGCCCTCCTTTAAGATTATTAAAAATGTAATATTTCACCACTGTATTAGTATTCCCGACAATTATTTTATCAAACATTTAAAAGTGTCTTTAAAATAAGTTTTATTTCAGTTATATTAAAATATTATTAGTATGGTAAGTTGAAATAATAATTAATTTTAATAGCAAACCATGTTTTTGAGGTTAATAATACTATATATAATAAATTTCCCCTTGAGGTTTACGTTACGTAAGGGTGTAAAGTGAAATTTGAAAGGAGGTCAATGATGAACTATACAGTAAGTCAATTAGCTGAGCTATCAGGCGTAAGTAATAGAACTTTACGTTACTATGACCAAATAGGTTTACTTAAGCCAGCTAGAATTAATGAATCTGGATATCGCATATATGAACAAGAAGAAGTCGATATACTGCAACAAATCGTATTTTACCGTGAGTTAGAGGTCAGTTTAGATGAAATTAAAGAGATTATCCAACAACCGACATTTAATAGAGTGAAAGCTTTAGAAAACCATTATTATAACTTAAAACAACAACGTGAACGCCTCGATAAAATGATTCAAACAGTTGAAAAAACGATTGCTAATAATAAAGGAGAAATTATCATGAAAGATAAAGAAAAATTTGAAGGATTCAAAGAAAAAGTTATTCAAGAAAATGAAACGAAATATGGAAGAGAAATCAGAATGCAATATGGAGATGACCTCATAGATCAAAGCAATAAAAAATTTAAGAATATGACACAAACAGATTACGATGCTTGGAAGAATTTGGAAAAAGAAATTATCGATTTGCTATCTGAAGCATACCAAACAGGTGATTCAGCTTCCGAACCTGCACAATTATTAGCAGCAAAACACAAAGCTTGGCTCATGTATACATGGCCTGAATACTCTAAAGCAGCTCATGCTGGGCTAGCAGAAATGTATGTTAACGATGCTACTTTTACTGACTACTATGATAAACATGTTGAAGGCGGTACACAATTTCTTAAGGATGCTATTTTAGTATTTGTTGGTAAAGTATAAGTATATAAAGATGTTAATTAAGATAAAATATTAAAATGCCGAAGCGTCTGGGGGGTTATGTCCCAATCTCTTCGGCATTTGGTTTAGTTTTTTCTACGTTCAATTATACAGCCGTCTTTTGAACCACAAGAGTTACACTTTCCAGATTTGGACCTTTTAATAAATCTAGTGAGTGTATATACGGTATAGCTAAATATTGCGGAAAAGACAATAATATTAATTAAAATAGTCATAAAATTACTCCCTCAAATAAATAGATGTCCAACTTGATAGAAAATGAACGATAATACATAGGTAGCAATTAGAGGATACGCAACTGCTAGTACAGTCCATTTAAGTGAATAAGTTTCTTTTCGAATAGTTGCTACGGTTGATAAACATGGTATATATAATAATATAAATATCATAAATGCATATGCAGATAATGGTGTGAATTGTTCTTGGATAATATTGACTAATCCTGACTCATCGGAAGCATAAATAATTGCCATTGAACTGACAATGACTTCTTTTGCAAGGAAGCCAGGAATTAAAGTCGCGCCAGCTTGCCACGTACCAAAGCCTAATGGTGCTATGAAAATGGCAAAGAAGCTACCAATTGCATGTAAAAAGCTATCATTGACGTCTACATTAAACCCACTAGGTCCAGTGTAGTTTAATAACCAAATCACAACAGAGCCACCAAAAATAAATGTACCTGCTTTTTTTACAAAACCTTTAGCTTTTTCCCATGTGCTTCGCCATAATGTCTTGATAGATGGCATGCGGTATGTTGGTAATTCTACTATGAATACCGAGTCATCATTTTTCAATAAAGTCTTAGTCAAGATTATACTCGTAGCCAAAGCTACAACGATGCCAAGGATATAAAGACTTAATACAATCAAAGCCTGATGTTGTGCGAAGAATACACCAACAAATAAAGCATAAACTGGAAGCCGTGCTGAACAAGACATAAAAGGTGCAATTAAGATTGTTGTAAGGCGTTCTTTTTCACTTTCGATACTACGTGCAGCCATAATACTAGGCACATTACAGCCAAATCCTATAATCATAGGAATAAATGATTTACCACTTAAGCCAAAGGTTTCCATAATTCTGTCCATGAGTACAGCAATACGTGCCATATACCCAGAGTCTTCTAATAATGAAATAAAGAAGAAAAGTACCATGATTTGAGGTACAAATACTATGACTGCACCTACACCGGCGATAATACCATCAGTGATTAAATACTGTAGAAACGGCACTAAACTAATGCTTTCCATTACGGATTTAACAGTGTCGGTCAGTCTTCCCCCAATAAATTCATCAAGTTGGTCTGATATTGGTGTGCCGACCCAAGTAAATGTGATTTGAAATATCAACCACATAATACCTAGGAATATAGGAATACCAAGGAATTTGTGCGTTAATAATTTATCTAAACGTGATGAAAAATATTGTCGTTCTTCATCAGGATATTCGACGACATCAGTTAACAAATGATCTATATAATTGTTTCGTTTTTGTTGGATTACTGCTCGAATATCAATGGATTGAGAAGCGGCTAATTTTTGGCGTAAAGGTTCAATTAGATTAATTAAAGTTTTATCGAGAAGTTCATAGATTTTTATATTATCTAACAAAAATTGTATGGCGATAAAACGTAATAAGTGCCTGTCGAAATTACTGTGCTTTAGTAGCTGTTCTGATATGTTTTGGATTGTGTTTTCTATAGCTTCACCATAATTGATATGTAATGGGGAATTTCTAGATAAATGTGCATCATTTAGTGCATCTAATAATTTTTTAGTACCTTTTCCATTTCTAGCGATAATAGGAAGTATAGGTACTTTTAATTTTTTCATGAGTGCGTCTTGATTAATATGTATGCCACGTTTCGCAGCAACATCAATCATATTTAACCCTATAATTATTGGTGCACCGAGTTCCATTAATTGTATCGTGAGTTGTAAATTTCGTTTCAATTGGCTAGCATCAATGATATTAATCATGCCAGAAAATTCATTTTTTAATAAGTAGTCGGTAACCACAGTCTCATCTTTTGAAATAGGAGATAATTCGTATATACCCGGTAAATCAATGAGCTCTCCAGCATTAGCTTTAAGACGTCCTACCTTCTTCTCTACAGTAACGCCACTCCAGTTACCCACATATTCGTATGTACCAGTTAAAGCGTTAAATAACGAGGTTTTACCTACATTAGGATTCCCTAAAATACAGAAACTATTAGCCATGAGATTCCTCTAGTAAAATATGACATGCATCACAACCACGAATACTTAAATTTTGACCATTTATTTCTAGAATACAAGGGCCTCTAAATAAGCATTTTTGTTTAATTTTTACATTTGATCCAGGGGCTAAACCTAAAGCGTTAAGACGCTGAATCAAGTATTTGTTTTCGATTTCCATACTTTTAATTGTATAATTTTTTTCTAAAATACCAGTCTTTAAATTCAACATATTCATCACTCTTTCATAATAATAATCATTATCAATTATATAGTTATATCTTAAGCAATAGAAGTTGTTAACATATTGTATTTATGAAAACTTTGTTAAACATTTTTGAATGAGACATACATTATTTGAAGTAGTAAAAAAGATATTATTTAGTAATTCATAAATAAGTATTTAAATGGGTATAGTATAGTGAGCAAAGATGTTGTAATTACTGTAGTGTAATACTACACTACAGTAAACAACAATTTTAATAGCTAACTAATCGATATTTGTGAAGATAACGTGATACATAATGATTAAAGTCAGCTAGATTATTTGAAGTCAATCTAATTCTAGAAGCAATGTGATGTTTATAAGCAGTAACGTACTTTAAAATACGCGCATTAAATTAGGAGGGATTCAAATGATTATTCGTGAAAACAAATGCATTAAAGTGAAAAGACTGAATGAAGCGCGGTCAAGTGGTATTTCTGTCATGATTGAAGAGGGTGGTTTAGGAGCGGACCAATATTATCAAATAGAAAAGCAAAATGCTAAAACATCCGAAGAGCACTTACATCAATTTGAACATGAAGTTAGCGAAAAAAGTGACATAGAACTTGTTGAACTATTAATCGTTAATGCCCAAGAAAGTACCAACAGAGAATATAGCGAAGCATTAAAAGTGATTAAATTAGAAATATTAAAACGTATGGAATAAATTTAATGTGAAAGTGGTTGGGAATCATATCCCAGCCACTTATTTTTATCTCATGAGTTAATCAATTTATCTTATCCCTTCAGAACATTGTAAGTAAACTATTTACATAGGTGAATCAAGCAAAAATATAAAGTGTTAAAACTAATAATATTTATTATTAATTTTAAAATACAAATAAATATATTGCTTATTATTAATACTGGGCATAAAATATAATTAATAGTGATAATCATTATCAATAGGAGGGGCCAAATGAAACAATTATTAAGTTTTATTATTTTAGCAGTACTGCTGCTCTCAGCATGTAGTAATGAGTCAAAATCTAATGAAGAAGAAAGCACGAAAAGTTATACCTTGGGTAGTGGTAAAAAAGTTGATATTCCAAAACATCCAAAGCGTATTGCAGTTGTGGCTAATACATATGCAGGTGGCATAAAATATTTAGGTGGTAATATTATCGGTGTTACTAAAGATATAGAAAAGAGTGATGTTCTAAAAGATAAATTTAAAAATACTGCAAAACTAAATGAAAACGATGTGGAAAAAGTTGCAAAACTTAAGCCAGATTTAATTATTGTTGATACTACTGACAAAAATATTAAAAAGTATGAAAAAATTGCGGCAACATTACCAATCGAATACGGTAATAAAGATTATTTAGATACGCAAATTGAATTAGGTAAGATACTTGGTAAGGAGAAAGAAGCTAAAGATTGGGTGGAAAAATGGAAAGCTCAAACTGCTGAGGATTCTAAAGAAATCAAAGGGCATATAGGAGAAAACGCAACAGTTTCAATTTTTGATGATTTTAGCAAAACCATCTATGCATTTGGCTCAGAGTGGGGACGTGGTGGAGAAGTGTTATATCAAGCATTTGATTTAAATATGCCTCAACCGTTAGAAAAAGAAGTCAAAAAAGATGGTTGGAAAGAATTATCACAAGAACAACTACCAAAGTATGCTGGAGATTACATTATCACGATGAGTGAAGGTAAAGCTCAGCCAGAATTTGAAAAAACAAATATGTGGCAACAAATACCTGCTGTTAAAAATAATCATATTATTAAAGTAAAGGCCGAGACGTATTGGTACAATGATCCATATTCATTAGCATTTCAAAGAAAAGAGCTAAAAAATAATTTAATGAAATAATAAATAAAAAGAAGTGGAACAGCAATCATATATTATAAAATGATTGTCGTTCCACGCTATTAATTATTTATCCATTAAATTCTACAGGGTTTGGACCAATTCTTTTATCTTGGTTTAAAGCATCAATACGATTGATTTGTGCTTCAGTTAATGAAAAGTCAAAAACATTTATATTTTCTTCAATTCTATGTGGTGTCACAGACTTAGGAATTGTGACAACACCATGTTCAATGTTCCATCTAATTACAATTTGTGCAGGAGATTTTCCAGTTTCATCAGCTATAGCATTGATAGTCTCATCTGTAAGAATTTCAGCATTCATTAAAGGTGACCAAGATTCCATTTGGATAGATGCTGAAGCTAAATATTTTCTCAATGCTTCTTGAGTAAAGTATGGGTGGAATTCTACTTGGTTAATAACTGGCTTAATAGTCGTTTTCGTTTCTAGTAACTCTAATTGTTCAATTGTAAAGTTACTAACACCAATATTTTTAACTTTGCCCTCATTATATAGTGCTTCCATGCCTTCCCAAGTTTCTAGCATGAGTGATTCGTTGGTACCTGGCCAGTGAATGAGGTATAGGTCTAAATAATCTAAGCCAAGATTACTTAATGACGTTTCATAGCCATCTTTCACGTTATCTTTACCATAGTGATTTAACCATAATTTAGATGTGATAAATAGGTCTTCTCTAGTAATACCTGCGGCCTTTATACCCTCTTGTATACCTTGTCCAACCATTTCTTCATTAGCATAAACTAATGCTGCATCAATACTACGATATCCGTTAATGATTGCATGCTTTACTGCATTTTTTGCCGTATCATCATTTTCTACTCTAAAGACGCCTAAGCCAAGTTGTGGCATTGTATTGCCATTATTAAAAGTTATATTTTGCATCATTATGCTCCTTTTCATTAAATCAATTTTAGTAAATTATTAACTATGAACGCTATTTTAAACCTCTTATTAGGAAAATGTAAGTACGCACTTTAAAGTAACCTAGGTAAAATGACTTAAAAATAATAATTCTTTTTAAAAATGGCATGTACAATAGTTTCAAAAATCATTATACTTAAAAACATGTTTGTTTTAAAAAAAGCTAGGAGATATAAAAATGAATCTGATACATAGAATACTACGTAAAGAAGATGTATCGCGCTACCAAAATAAAGATGCGCACTTAGAACGTACACTTCGCGTTAAGGACTTTTTAGCATTAGGTGTTGGGACAATAGTTTCAACTGCTATTTTTACATTGCCAGGGGTTGTGGCTGCGGATCATACGGGACCTTCCGTCAGTCTATCCTTTTTAGTTGCAGCAATTGTAGCAGCTATGGTTGCATTTGTATATGCTGAAATGGCGACAGTAATGCCGTTTGCAGGCTCTGCATATACTTGGATTAGTATATTATTTGGAGAATTTTTTGGTTGGATTGTTGGTTGGGCATTAATCGCTGAATATTTAATTGCAGTTTCCTTTGTAGCCTCTGGTTTTTCTGCAAATTTAAGAGGGCTGTTAGACCCCTTCCATATTTCACTTCCTAATTCACTTTCTAATTCATTAGGTACTGATGGTGGGGTAATAGACTTGATAGCTGCAATTGTAGTTGTTATTACTGCTTTATTATTGTCTAGAGGTACTTCAGAAACAGCACGAGTACAGAATATATTAGTCGTGTTAAAAGTACTAGCAATTTTCCTATTTATAATAGTAGGTTTATCTGTAATAGATATTGGACATTATGTTCCATTTATTCCTGAATATAAAGAAACAGCAGCAGGTGCTTTTGGTGGCTGGCAGGGCATTTATGCAGGTAGCTCTGTTATATTTGTTGCTTACATTGGTTTTGATTCTATCGCTGCCAATTCTGGTGAAGCTATTAATCCACAAAAGACCATGCCTAGAGGGATTTTAGGGTCATTATTAATTGCGGTGACGTTATTTGTGGTTGTTGCGTTAGTATTAGTTGGAATGTTTGATTACAGTGAATATAAAAACAATGCTGAACCCGTTGGATGGGCATTACGTACAAGCGGTCATGGTACGATTGCAATTATTGTACAAGCTATTTCGGTTATTGGTATGTTTACTGCATTAATTGGAATGATGCTAGCTGGTTCACGCTTACTTTACTCATTTGGTAGAGATGGCATCCTTCCATCTTGGTTAGGTAAATTGGATAATAAAAACTTACCAAATCGCGCTTTAGTCGTATTATCTATCGTTGCAGTAATTGTTGGATCTGTATTCCCGTTTGGGTTTTTAGCTCAATTAATTACAGCAGGAACATTAGTAGCCTTTATGTTTGTAACAGTGGGTATTTTCGCTTTACGTAAACGAGAAGGTAAAGATTTGCCATTACCAGCATTTAAATTACCGTTGTATCCTGTTATGCCAATACTTGTGTTTATTTGTGTGTTTGCAGTATTTTGGGGATTAAGTGGACAAGCTAAATTCTATACATTGATTTGGTTTGTCATTGGTATAGTATACTACCTGTTCTATATCATTAAGACGAATGGTCAACAAAAATAGTTAGATGTAAATGTTAAAATATCATACTAAAATATATTTCAAACTGCCTTCAAGTCATTGATTTGAATGGCAGTTTTTTGCATAATTAATCCCTCACTACTAGCTGATAGTGAGAGATTAGTCTATGTTAGTTCCTTGATAAATGTTTTATAACATCCTAATACAGTAAAACATAAATTGTTTAATTAATATAAACATAAATTTTTATCATTTAAGTACAGTACAAAAATTAGGAAATATCAGATTTTTTAAGATCTTTTGGGAAGGTTTCTTCAAACTTTTCTCTTTGGTTATATAAATTATACCAGGCCTCCGCAATCAAATTTGGGTCTCCTATTGTTCCAGGTTCTATCACTGTTCCTATTGAAAGATGTCTTATAAATATGTTTTTATCTTCCAGTTGAGTGTAGAGGCTTTCAGCATAATTACGTAAGCCTGCTCCTATAATTCCAGCATTTCCAGCAAAAGGTAAAGGGAATATTGTAGATACACCTGTTGTAAATAGAATTGCCCCCTCCCCTTTATTTATCATATCTGGTAAAACGTCGTTAACCAACTGAATTGATGGGAATAGATAAGTTTTTAACATTTCTGATACACTATCTGGCGTAGTTTCTAATATATTTGTAAATTTATCTTCTTTGGCGTAAGGGCTAAACTCTATGACATCAATCGAACCAAAATCAATTTTAATTGCTTGGATAGATTGTTTTAATGCTTCCAAGTCTGTGATATCTGCTATATAAGTTTTTGTCTCAATGTTTAAATTACTCAATTCTTCTTGAATAACTTTTAATTTCTCAGAATTTCGAGAAATAGTTGCTACTCTAAATCCTTCAGAACCAAATTTTTTAGCTATAAATAGTCCTAAACCAGTACCTGCGCCTACAATGACTAATGTTTTCATTTTAAGTAGCTCCTTGTCTATGATATATTAAAACAACAAAGTGTTGCTTTAAGTAAAATATACAATTAATAAAGTGATATAACAATCAACAAACCATGCTTGAATGTTGCTATAGCAACAATAACTTTAAATTGTTGAGGAGATGATTCAAATGGCAGAAAAAGTAAAAAATTTGAGAGTGACACATACGAAGCAATCATTGATTAACGCCTTTTTTAGTTTAGTAGATAAAAAAATTTTTGAGAAAATAACAATAGCAGATATCACAAAAGGGGCTAAAGTAAATAGAGCAACATTTTATGCCCATTTTGAAGATAAATATGACTTAATCGACTATATTATGGAAGATTTTGCTACAGTTACTATTGAGAACTATGTTTCGGAAACCATGATTTTTAACCAAGAAAATATAAGTCAACTCATTTTAGCAGTTCACGATTTTTATCAAGAACCTAATATTGAATGCAGAAGCAGCTATGCTGGATTAGCATTACCTCAAATGAAAGAAAAAATACTAAGCGAGTTGAATAATGTTTTAACAATAAGTTTGAAAGGTGTTTATGAAGATAATGAAAAAGAAATATTTGTGCCTATTTTTGCACAAATGGTTCATGAAGCCGCATTACAGTTAGCTGATAGTAATGGTACGATAGAGAAGGAAGCAATAGCTAAGAAAATTGCATTTTTTATAGTTGGAAGAGCTTAATTTTTTGATTGTAGTATAATCAATTTTGGCCATTTGATTTCATTCTGCTTCATTCATAGAATGTGTTTTTCGATAATATATACACCTAACATCGTCAAAAGTTTCATATTGCTAAATAATTTTTGATTATTGATAGTAAAGCCAGTTTATGAACATAAATATCTAAGAAAACCCTCTTAAATTGTATTTAAGAGGGTTTTTGTCAAAAATTAGCGTTTTTGGAATTATATGATTTGCTTTTTCAATAATATTATTAAGAATTGTAAGTATTTATTTTAGAGTGGTAATTTTAATTGAAGAATGAAATAAAGATAATTTTTTATAGTAAAATCATGATTATTTAGTCAATATTTAAAATCTCTTTATACTTTTGAAGCTTTTTGTAACTTAAAACAAAACTTAACCTTTATACAATTATTGTTTTAATCTTGAGCTTAAAAAATTTTTAATTAAAAATGCACTTGTTGTAAGTTCTTCTTCTAATGGGAAATGACCCGTGTTAAATAAATGAACTTCACAGTCCTCAATGTCTCTAAGAAAACCTAATGCACCTTCAGGTCCGAAAAACATATCATTTTTACCCCAAGCTACTAATGTAGGTGGTTGATAAGTTCTAAAATACTTTTGCCATTTTGGATATAATTTCAAATTATTTCTGTAGTCATAATATAGGCTTATTTGTATTTCTTGATTGCCTTTTTTATCTAAATTTTTTTGGTCCATATTCCATCCATCAGGACTTATAGTATCAGGGTTTCTTGTACCATCAATGTATTGATATTTGTGAAATCAGCTGTTAATAATTTTCTTAATTTTTCTTTGTTTTCATTTGATGGATTTTCCCAATAATCTCTGACTGGGTCCCAAGCCGATAACAATCCTTCTTCGTATGCATTGCCATTTTGACTAATAATTGCTTGTATTTTATGTGGGTTCTTAGTAGCTAATCTAAATCCTATTGGTGCGCCGTAATCATGAACATATATACTGAATTTTTCTAAAGATAGTATTTCTATAAATTCATTTATAATATTTGAAATGTTGTCAAATGTGTAATCAAAGGCATTTATATTTGGTTGGTCACTATTTCCAAAGCCTGGATAGTCTGGCGCAACCAGGTGATAATCATCTTCTAATTTTTCTATTAAACTTTTATACATATGTGATGAAGAAGGGAAACCATGTAATAATAAAATAGTTGGGTCTTTTGGATTGCCAGCCTCTCTATAAAATATATTGATATCTTGCACAGTTACTTTTTGATAAAACGTAGTCATTTTAATTCCTCTTATCATATAACCTTTTAAAATATTTTTACAGGTTATATGATACGCGTGAATAACTAACTTGTAAAACGATAATTTAAAGGTTAGTATATAGGTGGGGTGATAGCATGGACAAAAAAATATTAACTATTGGTGGAAGAGCATGGATTAATCTAGTTAATACGACATTTATTAAAAATAATAAAAATATGGATTTATTGACTAGTAAATCAGATATATTAAATTGGTTAATAGAGAATAATATGGTTAATCATAATACAAATGAAAATATTATAACAGATGAATTAGTTACTTTGCTAAAAGAATTGAGAATGTTATCTAACGAAGTATTAAATAGTATCCAAAGTGATGCAAAACTTTCGCAGAGTATTAAAAGTAAAATAAAAAAATATATAAATGACACAAATATTACTGTTGATTTTTTAGATAATGATAAAAATATAGATTTAGCATATATAGGTAAAACTATAAAGGATAATATAACCTATATTATTATTAATGATTTAGTCGATACTTTGAAACATTACGATACTAAAAGAATTAAGCAGTGTTACCATGAAAATTGTATATGTTATTTTCTTGATATATCAAAAGCTGGAAAACGAAAATGGTGCGATATGGAAACGTGTGGAAATAGAAAAAAAGCAAGCAACCATTATCAAAAATATAAACATTAAATTAATACATCTTTGATTATTACTCCATCTATTGTAGTTGTTGTTACTTTAACATCGATAATTTCAAATTTTACTATTCATATTTACGGTATGATTTTATTATACGTGGTTGATTATAAATTTCATTTTTTTAAAGGACTAATTCATTTTCATATGAATTAGTCCTTTAAATATTTTGTTTGTGATTCTTATTTTCTTCTATAAACATTCCTTTTGCCATAGTACTATCCACAAAATTTTCTTTTATTAAACTTTGTATAGCTTCCCATTGTTTTTAATTTCTTTAATATTATATAAAAATATATTTTTTATTGATTGGTAAACATATAAAAAATGATTTATAACTGATTTTTATGTTATTATCGTGATTGTCATTGATATTTCAATTTTAAAATATAATTAAAAGGAGTGTTAGTGTGGATAATAAGCATTACATTATTACTGGGGGAACCAGTGGTTTAGGTTACTCTATCGTAAAAACATTGCTTAATAAAGGTTGTAAAGTTACTATCCTTTCGCGAGATTTATATAAATTTAATCAAATTGAATTATTTAAAAATAACAAGAGTGTTCAGGTTATAGAATGTGACTTATTAAATATTGAAGATTTAACATTGCTAGAGCATAAATTAAGCAATGATATAGACGGTTTTATTCATTGTGCAGGCTTGAGTTATATAGTAAATATGTCTTCCATCTCTATAGAGCAAATGAATGAAATTTATAAAATTAATACAATTAATTTTTCTATTTTATTGAATGTTTTGCGAAAATTTTTTGTTGAAGAACCAACAATTGTAGGTATTTCTAGCTTTGCTTCATTAATAACAGATAAAGGTACTGGTCATTACGGAGCTTCAAAAGCGGCATTTTCTCAAATATTAAATACTTTAAGAATGGAAGAGCCAAAGTACCATGTTCTTGTAGTAAACCCAGGACCAATAGCTACTCCATTTTTAAAGAAAGCAGATCTACATGGATTATATAAAAACATGAATAAAACGTTTATATTAAATCCAGATAAATTAGCAAAAACTATAGTAAAAGGAATTCAAAAGAAAAAAGAAGAAATAAACAAGCCTCAACTTGTCCATTACCTTTTAAAATTATATCAAGTATCACCATTATTTTTGAAGAAAAAATTACACAAATACTTAGCTTAAAAAGAAATGAGTAACACACCTTGAGATGTAGTAATCCCAAAATAAAATACATCCTGACCCTTTTCTGTTTTATTGAACTATACTTATTTGAATATATAATTGTAGTAAAAATTACAAAGAATATCGTCATAAAATAATATGCAAATGTATGTAATTACATGTTATATACATTGATTAAAATTATGGAGGTAAAATTAGTGAGAGAGTATATATTATCTGAAGCGCAACGTGAAATTATTCAGTTAGAAGAATATTATGAAAACACTAGTATTAATAATATAGCAGCAATGGTTACTATTAAAGATAATGTTAAAATAGAAGAAATTGATAAATCACTAAACAATTTAATAAAAAGACATGAGAGTTATAGGATTAAAGTTAGAAAAGTGAACGCTGAATATAAACAATATATTGATGAATATAAAAGAAAAGCCTTTGAGTATATTGATTTTTATAATAATAAAAAGGGTTATGATGAATGGATTACTACGCAGATAAAATCAAATATATTTGCCCTCAATAGCGAATTATTTAAATTTGTAATTTTAACACAGCCTAGTGGAGATATTGGAATATTATTGTTGCAACATCATTTTATTTCAGATGGCTGGAGCATGACTATAGCTGGGGATACATTATGTGAATCATTAATTTACGGAAAAAAAGAAGAAAATTTTGAATATACGTATTTAGATCACGTGGAAGAAGAAATAAATTATAAAAATTCATCTAGATTTGAAAAAGATAAACAATTTTGGATTAAAAAAGTAGAAAATTTAGAAAATAGCGAGTTGTTTGAAAGTAAAAGGAATAATAGTGCCCAGGGGAATAGGCTAAATTATAGACTTTCAGACATATACACACATAAAATTATGGAATTTTGTATAAGTAATCAATTGAGTATTAGCAATTTGTTTTCCGCTGCTATGCTAATTCTAAAGTATAAAAAAAATTCAGTAAATAAGAATTCGATTGGATTAATATTACACAATAGAAATACGCAATTTGAAAAGCAAGTCACAGGAGTCTATTCAAGAGTGTTACCTATAATAGTGGAAATAGATAAAAAATTATCCATTAATGAATTTTTAAAGTTAATGAAAAAAGAAACATTCAAATTGTTGAAACATAGAAAATATCCAAATAGTTATATAGTGGAACATAGCAAAAATGCAAAAGGTTTATTAGACTTTGTAGTATCATTTCAAAACACTCAACATAACCCAGATTTTATTAAAAAAGGATACTCAGAAGAATGGTTAGACCCTGGTACCACAAATGTCCCATTAGGTCTAAATATAAGTAATAGAGATGGAGAAGACAGCCTTGAAATAGATTACGAGTACCAGCTGGACCTGGTCAGCGAAAAGGAAGTTATAAATTTACACTCAAATATTATAAAAATTTTAAATGTAATTCTAGAGAATCCAGAACAAAAAATTAGTGAAATTGAGACTCTTACAGATGAAGAAAAGACGCTTATTTTACAGGGGTTTAATGATACACAAGTAAGTATGGATAACACGAAAACCTTTGTGGATGTTTTTGAGAGCCAAGTGAAAAAAACACCAAATAACAAGGCAGTTACTTACGAAGGTGAAAGCCTTACTTATCAAACATTAAACGCTAAAGCAAATCAAGTCGCGCATCAATTACGACGCAATGGCGTTAAACCAAATAGCTTAGTAGGTGTAATGACAAATCGTAATTTGGAAATGATAGTTGGGATATATGGTGTTTTAAAAGCGGGTGGCGCCTATGTCCCAATTGATCCAGAATATCCGATTGAGCGTATCAATTATATTTTAAGTGATAGTAAGCCCAATACACTATTAACAGATAGAGATTTAGGGACTTCTATTGAATTTAATCAATCGGTTATAAATTTAATGGAAGACAAAAGTACATCAATACAACCCACAAAGAATTTATCGCATGTCACAAGTATATCTGATGTGATGTGTATTATTTATACTTCTGGCACTACAGGTAAACCTAAGGGTGTTAAGATAACTTCTAAAGGTGTTATGAATAATCTTAATAGAAGGATTAAGAGATTTGGTATTAGTAGTAAAGATAATATATTATTTAAAATGCCATTTACATTTGACCCGTCAATTTGGGAATTATTTGGATGGGCTATGGTTGGTGCACAAGCCACATTGTTACCTTCGGGGAAAGAAGGTAACTCAGAATTAATCACATCATTAATTCACACATCTAAAGTATCGATAGTTGTCTTTGTACCTTCAATGTTTAATCCATTTATTCATTATATTCAGTTAACTAAACAAGCGAACTTACTTTCTAGCTTAAGGTATGTCTTAGTTGGAGGCGAAGCAGTGAAGCCAGAGTTAGTTAATCAATTTAATCAATGGATTGGTAAGGTGAATAATACACAATTAATCAATGTTTATGGTCCTACTGAAACTACTATTGATGTGACAAACTTTAGTTTTGAAAATAATGTTATCTATGAAACTATACCTATTGGTCAACCTATTGCGAATACGCAAGCGTATATTATGGATGAAGATAATAATCTCATGGGTATTGGTACTCAAGGAGAGCTTTGTATAGGAGGAGCAGGTGTGACTGATGGTTATTTAAACCGCCCCCAATTAACAAAAGAAAGATTTATTGATAACCCGTTTGGTAAAGGGAAATTATACCGAACAGGTGACTTAGCGAAATGGCAAGAAGATGGAAATATTATATGTTTAGGGCGTATCGATGATCAAGTAAAAATACGTGGTTATCGCATTGAACTTGGTGAAATAGAAAGTGCTTTACGTAAAAATGAAAAACTTACAGATGTCGCTGTCATTGCCAAATCAATGGGAGATGGAAATATAGATCTTTGTGCTTACCTAGTCTCAGAAGAGCAGCTAAACTATGAAAATATCAAAAGAAATTTAAGCGAAAGCTTGCCAAATTATATGATTCCAAAATATATAACTCAAATTGAAAAAATACCAGTTACAGATAATGGTAAATTAAATAAAAGGCAGTTACCTGAAATTAAGATTGAAAGCAAAGTATATGTTGCACCTAAAGATGACACAGAAGTAATGCTTACCCAAATATTTGAGAAGATAATAGGTATTGAAAAGGTTGGAATGAATGATAATTTCTTTGAAATAGGAGGACATTCACTTAATGCTTTGGGAATTATAAATGAAATAGAATATAGAAGTGGTGTTCGTATACCAGTCACAGTTATTTTTGAAAAACCAATAGTTATACAATTGGCTAAAATTATAAAAGAAAGTAATGAATACAAGAATATACGAAATATACCAAAAGCTGAAGATAAACTATTTTATTCTATATCTCCGATTCAACAGCATATATATACTTTGAATACAATTGCTGGTAAACAAACAACATCATATAATATGCCTGGAGCATTTAAAATAAAAGGTGATTTAGATATTCAACGCATACAGTATGCCTTTCAAACTTTAGTTAATCGGCATGAGGTATTAAGAACGCGTTTTGAAAGAATTAATGGAGAAACTGTTCAGATAATCGAAGATGATACACAAATTAGTGTAGACTATGAAGAAAAATCAAAAATTGATTATGATAGTCTCTTACAAGACTTTGTACAACCGTTTAATTTAAAGATGGCGCCGTTGTTAAGAATTAAAATAGTGAAATATGATGAGCAGCGTTATATATTATTATTTGATATCCATCATATCATTTCAGATGGAGTCACTATCTATCATATCATTAATGAATTTTCAAAATTATATCGAGGTCATAACATAGAAAACAAGAAGTTACAGTATAAAGATTATAGTGAGTGGATTAAAAATTATGATTTAACCGACCAACGCAAATTTTGGTTATCACAGTTTGAAGATAAATTACCTATTTTAGATTTACCTTTAGACTATCCAAGGCCCAAACAACAAACTTTTGAGGGCAAAACAATTACTGTAAACTTGTCTAATGAAATGAAAAAAGCAATGGATAAACTTACACAAACAACTGGTAGTACTGACTATACAATATTATTAACATCGCTAATGATATTGATGAGTAAGTATACTAATCAAGAAGATATAGTAATCGGTAGCCCTTTTTCAGGACGTACCTTTAAGGATACGGAAGAGGTGGCGGGTCCGTTTTTTAATAGGCTTGCTTTACGTGGTTATCCAAAAGAAAATAAATCAATAAATCAATTATTAACAGAAATTACTGATTTATCGTTAAAAGCTTTAGATAACCAAGATTATCCTATTGAACAATTAAAAGAAGAAATTATAGAAAAATATAATTTAACTCGTAACACATTGCATGATGTAACATTTTCTTTTCAAAATATAAATAATCAGTTATTGAACATAGACGGTTGGGAAATTGAACGTAAAGAAACTTTCGATACAAACGTTAAATTTGATTTACACATGATAATCGAAGGTGATGAAGTTTACAAAGTGTCTTTAAAATATGCAAGTGAGTTATTTTCTTCATCAACAATCAAACGTATGTTGGATAAATTTATAAATATATTAGATAATGTTACAAAATATCCAGAACAGAAAATAAGTGAAATAGAGTAAAAGATTAACTAAATAGAACACATTAGAATTGTTTTTTATATCAATTCTTAAGTAAGTTAAAAATGATAAAAGTCCGAGACATAAATTAATGTCTCGGACTTTCTATTTTTATGTTCTTGAATAAAGAACCTCTTTATTGTTGTAAAACCAAATTCGATTTCATTGGTAACCATTTACTGAAACTGCTGTTTAACCTTAAATATTTCTGTGATTAATGAGGTAGTTTGACGAAGTTCATTTGATGATTTTAAATGGTGAATTTCCACACATCACTGTTAATCCTTCATTTCACAACGAAAAAATGTTTATATTTCAGATATTGTGTAAAAATTATCACAAAATCAGAAAAATTAATAATTAAAATACGTGTTTTTATTTAAAATATTAATATTACAACTTTAATTAATATGTTATCATCTAAATATGACTGGTAATAATAATTTATTTGAGAAGATATTAAAAAATACATAAGTTTGTTTTTTGATATTATTTCATTGCACAGGCAGAAATATTATTTTATGACTTCTTGACTATCGATTAAGCATAAAGTGAAGTCATTTAAGTATTATTAAAATACTTTTTAAACAATAACTCGAATGGAAGGATGACATGTAATGAGCAATAACGTTTTAGATATTAGTTCTTTAGAAATAGACCATGTACTTGCAGGAGAAACCGAAATATATATTGTTCCAATCGTTGCCCCAGTATTGAGAAAAGGAGATTCTAAAGGGAATGCTGTTGATTCTTTTAAACAAATCTTAGGGTCCTCAAAAATTGTGCAATCATTTGATGTGACAATAGATCATAATGATGAAAATGAGCCATTCAAAATATTCGAAGATCGAGAATACTGTATTACAGACCTAACTTCTTTACAACATATTCAAGAGGTTAAACGTCCTGACTGTAATTTTGGTTTAAGACTGTATATGCCTCATAAAAATGAGTCCAAATTGAAAGTTATAAACAATGATATTTTAAAAGACATCAATATTGCTGGCTGTGATATTTCTGATTTAAGTAAAGGATTAAACTTTGAAACATTACAACCACTGAAAGATGCGATTATAGAACAAATTCAAAATAAAAATGGAGCTAAGAAAAAATTGTTTAATGAGAAAAAGAATAAACAAGTTATATCTATAAATAAAAACGAAGATTCTTCAGACATACAGTTTTTAAAGAGTAATCTATATCACACACTGGATTCGCTTATAGATAAAATATATTTAGATGACGAAAATTTAGAATTTAGAAGTATTGTCGATGATAAAGGATATAATGAAGACATATTACCTACTTACCGAAAACTTGAACAATTAACAGAAGACGACTTTAATAAAGCAAAAAATGATAAATTAGCAGTTTTAGAAAAAAAGAGAGAAGATATTATAAACAGTATATTCAATCAGCTTGTTAATGATTTGTGGAGCAAAAGCATTGAAGCAGATAAAATGCGTAATTATAAATCTAATGATTCTCAATATCATAAAACATACACACAAATTGAAAGTAAATTACAAGAAGATTTAGGAGTTATTCCAAAAAAAGTTGAAGAACAAACTAAAAAATTAGAAAAAGAATTTGAAACAAGTAAAAACGAGCGTAGCGAAAAAGCACGCAGAGATATGGAAGAAAGAATAGAAAGAGAAGAAAGACCGATTTTAACAAATCGTATTCGTGAATATGAGAAGACATTATCAGATAAAGCAAAAAATGCTTATAATAATCAAATTAAAGTACTAGATGCCAATGTGAAAAATGACTATGATTTGCATATTACTAAGATTGTCGATGACATCGTTCAACATCATCAAGAGACTATAGCTACTAAAAAGTCGGAACTTCAAAATATTATGGAAAAAGATGTGGAAACATTAGTCCAAAAAAGAAGTGAAGATGTCGACAAACTTAGAGGAGAAATTAGTAAGTTAGAACAAGATTTAATTCATAATGAAGCAACATTTAATGAACGTTTAGATTTAGCAGTGAATCAAAAAGTAACTGATTATGAATTAAAAGATTCACAAATGACAGATGAAATTAATTGGTTAAGAGTAGAATTAGAGAAATCAAAAAGAGAAAGCGCAGATAAAGATGAATCGATCCGTTCTAAAGAAATGGAACTTCAAAATAATAGAAGTCATCTAGATCGATTAAATCAACAACTAGAACAAAGTAATCAAACAAGTTTAAGTATCTCAGCGCGGGCTATGGAAATTAAACAACAGGCCCTAAGTTTTTCAAATAATGATTCAAATCAATCAAATTTCAGTAAGGTGGCTGGACCGCAGAACATCGATGTCGGTAACTTATTAGATGATGATGCTGAAAAAGCAAAACGCTATGAACGAAGAAAAAAACCAACGTTCTTTACTTGGTTAGGTGGACTCTTTTTATGTGCCGTGCTAGGTTCAGGTACTTTATTTGGTAGTCATGTAGCCAACAGCCAAGAAAAACAAGATAATAATAAAGAGACGCAAACTCAAGTTCAAAATTCACAAAAAACAGAATTATCAAAAAATAAATAATGATGTTTAGAAGCACCTATTGTTAACAAAATAGCAGTCTCAATGGATAAGTGAGCGCTAGCTTAATAACACGGATCAATATTAAACAATACGGGAGTGGAAACAATGAACCAACAAAAATTAGAAGAATTGAACCGGCTGGCAAAGGGCACAGTAAAAGAGAAAAAAATTGCACTTACATTTGGTTATCAACCAATCATCGAAGCATTAAAAAAGGATGACAATAAAGAAGTTTCAGATTTTGCGCAAACGATGGATGCAAACAAAGATTTGAAATTATACAAAAATAACCTCTACTATAGACGTTCCAAAGAACAATTTCAAAAAGATTTGAAACAAGCAACGCAATATATGTATGCTACATTAATATTAATCGGTATCGCTATAGTATCTATACTTATTGCGGTGGTTATCTTTTTTGTGAATCCAACTGCGAATGTGTCATTATTTATCACAATTACAGTGTTAGCGATATTAGGGTCACTTGTCACGGTGTTACTTTCCAAGCGAACTGGGGTTTCCTATAATAACAGTAAGCAATCATTGGCAAGGTCCAAATATTTACTCAATATTTCACAGTCTAATTCACAATCACTACAAGCACAAATCAATAATAATGAATAAGACCGATTTAAATTTAGAAAGCTATAAGTTTGTTTGCAACGCTATACTTAGAATTACTGACGAGTACTAGCTACATTGATTTGTCTAGCTATTTAAATTAATTTAATCAATGGTTAATAGAAATTTACTAATCAAAACCACCCGTATAACGGGTGGTTTGCTCTGCGGCTATAAGCCTTTTTT
>NZ_RCVN01000059.1 GCF_003697915.1 Staphylococcus pseudoxylosus | reverse complement strand
GTTTTGGGCAATAATGAAATTGATATAACACAGTTCATGGAAATGGAACTAGAACTTGTTTATAAAATAATCGAACTTATTGCAGAGAAAAAGAAAGAGGAAAAAGAAAAAGAGAAAAGGCGTAAAAGAAAGGGTATGTAATGGCAAGTAATGCAACATTTGAGGTCGAGATATACGGTAATACAACGAAATTCGAGAACTCACTTAAAGGCGTTAATACCGCAATGTCAGGGCTTAGAGGAGAAGCTAAAAACTTACGTGAAGCTCTAAAACTTGACCCCACAAATACCGGGAAAATGGCGCAATTGCAGAAGAACTTACAAACGCAGTTGGGCTTATCACGTGACAAAGCAACAAAATTAAAAGAAGAACTTTCTACGGTTGACAAAGGGACGTCAGCAGGTCAAAAGAAATGGCTACAACTTACTAGAGATTTAGGTACAGTAGAAACACAAGCTAATAGGCTAGAGGGCGAAATTAAGCAAGTCGAGGGTGCTATTAGTTCAGGCTCTTGGAACATTGACGCTAAAATGGATACTAAAGGCGTTAATAGCGGAATTGA
>NZ_RCVN01000058.1 GCF_003697915.1 Staphylococcus pseudoxylosus | reverse complement strand
TGAATACTCCAATGAGCACTCAAAACTGAATACAATATGTCAATGTTATTCCTATTTCATCTTCGCAAGAAGATGTTTCCGAATATATCCTTAGAAAGGAGGTGATCCAGCCGCACCTTCCGATACGGCTACCTTGTTACGACTTCACCCCAATCATTTGTCCCACCTTCGACGGCTAGCTCCATAAATGGTTACTCCACCGGCTTCGGGTGTTACAAACTCTCGTGGTGTGACGGGCGGTGTGTACAAGACCCGGGAACGTATTCACCGTAGCATGCTGATCTACGATTACTAGCGATTCCAGCTTCATGTAGTCGAGTTGCAGACTACAATCCGAACTGAGAACAACTTTATGGGATTTGCATGACCTCGCGGTTTAGCTGCCCTTTGTATTGTCCATTGTAGCACGTGTGTAGCCCAAATCATAAGGGGCATGATGATTTGACGTCATCCCCACCTTCCTCCGGTTTGTCACCGGCAGTCAACCTAGAGTGCCCAACTTAATGATGGCAACTAAGCTTAAGGGTTGCGCTCGTTGCGGGACTTAACCCAACATCTCACGACACGAGCTGACGACAACCATGCACCACCTGTCACTTTGTCCCCCGAAGGG
>NZ_RCVN01000057.1 GCF_003697915.1 Staphylococcus pseudoxylosus | reverse complement strand
CCAACCAAAATAAACAACACGAGGAGATGCAACTTATGTCATCAGACACAAATAGTTTAGCACATACAAAATGGAATTGTAAGTATCACATTGTCTTCGCTCCTAAATATAGAAGACAAATTATATATGGAAAAATAAAGAAAGATATTGGAGTAATATTGAGACAGTTGTGTGAAAGAAAAGGCGTAGAAATTATTGAAGCTGAAGCATGTAAAGATCACATTCATATGTTAGTTAGTATCCCGCCAAAATTAAGCGTTTCGCAATTTGTAGGATATTTAAAAGGAAAGAGTAGTTTGTTGATTTTTGATAGACATGCACATTTAAAATATAGATATGGTAATAGAAAATTTTGGTGTAAAGGGTTTTACGTTGATACAGTTGGAAGAAATAAAAAAGTCATAGAAAATTATATTCGTAATCAATTACAAGAGGATATCGTTGCAGAGCAATTAACACTTGTTGAGTATATAGATCCTTTTACTGGTGAAGAAATTAGGAAGAAAAAATAAAACAACCCTTTTAAGGGTTGCTGGGAAAGTAGTACATATGGCTGATCTTCTCAGAGCCCTTATCAGGGCTGGTCAGTAAAAAAGGCTTATAGCCGCAGAGCAAACCACCCGTTATACGGGTGGTTTTGATT
>NZ_RCVN01000056.1 GCF_003697915.1 Staphylococcus pseudoxylosus | reverse complement strand
GATTAACTCTTTCGGTAATAAAAAGAGAGATTATTTATATTCTAAAGAAATTTCAGATTTAAAATATAATCTAGCTAAAGAAATAATTGAAAAGCATGACGTTTTTAGTGGTTATAAACAGACCAAAACATATAAGAGATCGATTGAAAAGTACAAACAATTTCAACAAATTCAACGACTTCAACAACTTGAACGACTTGAACAACTTCAACGAATTCAACAACTTCAAAAATTAAATAAAATAAAAGCTACAAGCAAAAGTTATCACGCTTTTAGTGATGTTTCTGGAGCTATTCTATATCTTGACCCACCTTATGAAGAAAGTCACCAAAAAGGTTATATTAATCAATTCGATAGTCAAGAATTTTATGACTGGGCATTTGTAATGGCTAAAAATAACATCGTGATAATTTCAAGTTATTCAATTTCAGATGAACGCTTTGAAGCTGTATATTCTTTTGACAAAGCGCGCAGCACTCTCCAAAGTGGAAGAAGCAAAAAAGAAAATGAGAAATTATTTATGGTTAAAAACAGTTAATATTTGATAAAGTAAAAGCAATTTGATAGAATAGAGTTATAAATAGAGGAGAACAAAATGAAAGATACAGTAAAAACTTTAATGATGGTTGCAGGTGTCGGCTTTACA
>NZ_RCVN01000055.1 GCF_003697915.1 Staphylococcus pseudoxylosus | reverse complement strand
GTATTTCCAAGACTTGTTTCAAAAACTGCAAGAAAATGCAGCCACTTTAGCATTTTTAGAGGCTTGGGATAGCATAAAAAGTGCATTTGGTTCCATAGTTTCTATTATAGGGAATGTCATAAATTCATTTATTGGAATAAATACAGAAACAACAAAAAACGCAACAAGTATAGATAACGTAGCAAAAAGCATAGCTGTATTTGCTGGTAAATTTTCAAAAGTCACGAAAAAAATAGCTGATTTTCTGCAAAAAATTAGTGAAAGTAAAAGCGCAATAGATACTTTAAAAGTAGCTTTAGCTGCTTTGGCTAGTGTATTCGTTGCTTTGAAAGTTATTGATGGAATCATTAAGGCTGTCGAGATATATAATAAGGTTGTTGAAGCTGGTACAATTATACAAGGAGCTTTCAATGCTGTAATGGCTATGAATCCATTCGTGGCTCTTGGCATAGCAATCGCAGCCATTGTTGCTGGTTTAGTTTACTTCTTCACTCAAACCGAAACAGGTAAAAAGGTTTGGGGTAGTTTCGTAGACTTCTTAAAGAGTGCATGGGACGGAATAGTTTCATTCTTTAGCGGTATTGGTCAATGGTTTGCTGATATATGGAACGGAGCAGTTGACGGAGCTAAAGATAAGATCGGAAGAG
>NZ_RCVN01000054.1 GCF_003697915.1 Staphylococcus pseudoxylosus | reverse complement strand
CTTTCCAATCGAAGTTTTTAAGGTCTTTGCCAGTTGTTTCTTTATAAGTTTTACGAACAATTGCCAATTGGTCTGGGTGTGATAGAGCGATAACTTTTTCGCCATTAAAGTAGTAAGTTGTTTTATCGCCATTTGTATATGTAAATTTCATTAAATCGTCGTCCTCTAATTCTGTATTTGTTTGTGTATTGTTTACTGCGACTGTGCCACTAGTTTGTCCTGTAAGGCGCTTGTTTAGTTCTGTGATAAAGTATGAGCGACAACTCTCTAACGTGCCTCCGTGTACTTCTACTGAACGTCTAGGGCATGAAGTTGCTGAAAGTTCTTGATGTAGTTTAACAGTATCACGATTAGGAGTTAACCCCCATTGTTTCATGTACTTAGCCACGTCATCTAGTACCGCTTGCTCATTTCTCAAGAACTGGTTTAAATCGCCCTCTGATTGGCATACTTCCCAGCTTGCATAGTTAGCATTACCGTACGAGTTGGCACAATGCCATGCCATATTAGAGAAATCAGAAGCTTGTAATCTTCCGTCAGAAGCAATGTAGACATGAGCAAAGCCATTTTCAGGGTTATGATTAGGTAACCAGTTGTTGTAGAAGCCAGCGTTAGCACCATTCGAACCAGCGTCATTGTGAATTACAACCCCAGTAGGGTTATAACCACGTACACCAGCA
>NZ_RCVN01000053.1 GCF_003697915.1 Staphylococcus pseudoxylosus | reverse complement strand
ATGGAATTAAGTATTGACAAATATAAAATAATTTGATATCATGATATAAGAAAAGGAGAAATAAATGAAAATTTACTATGTGGCACTAACAACTGATAAAGACACAGTGGCTAAAAATTATAGCGGAAAACGATTATCTCTTTATACAAAAAAACACGAAGCTATTAAGACTTGTGTTTTATTAAATTATCAATGGGAGCTATTTTTCGGAAATGGAGCAAAAGAAGAAAAGCCGTTCAAAGTTTATTGCGTAGAATCAGAGCCAATGGAGGTAACTAGTGACTAAATTGAGAAAAAACCAGGTGGCATTAGTCGTAGGATTAAAAAAGGTTATAAATTGAGAGGCATGAAAGTTGAATTTATTTGATAAAGTAAGTACAGCTAAGGAGCTTAATAGGTTTAAGGCTTGACTTTTCAAGTCTTTTTTGTTATTATATACTAAAGGAGAAAGAAATGAAGTTTAATGATGAATTATATAAAAAAGCGTTAGAAAGATACACATTAACAAAAGACGGAAAACTATTTTCTAAAAACGGTAAACAAAAAAAAGAGAGCAAAGATAAAGACGGTTATTATCAATTTTCAGCAAGTTTTGATAATAGAACTTTGAAAGTGAAAAAACATAGATTATTAGCATTCGCTTTTATTCCTAACCCAGAAAATAAAAAAATAGTAAACCATATTGACGGAAACAAGCAAAATAACGATTTAAATAACCTAG
>NZ_RCVN01000052.1 GCF_003697915.1 Staphylococcus pseudoxylosus | reverse complement strand
CAAACCATTCCAGAGCTTCTCTTTTATTATAAAACTTACGGCTTTCAAATTCTCCAAAATCATCTGAAAAGTATCGAGCTATGTAGTATGTAAATTCATCTTTCATTATCCAATTACTCCTGTCTTAATATTTAGTCTTTGCTGACTTGATAAGTGATATGAATTGCACCACTTGCAGTAATAAGCTCTTACTGGTATCTTATCAGCTTTCTTTTTAGTATGCTGGGCATTCGCTATTGAATATAAAGCACCCATTTTTGTGTATTTGCGTTTCTTACACATAATCTAACCACTCCTTAATCGTAAATAATTCAAAGCCATTTAGTTTGCTTTGTTTTTCAATTTCTACTTGATTTCTATCTAGGTCTATCAGCAGTTCAATTACAGGTCTACCATTATCAAGCCACCTGATGACTGTATTAGTTTTAAGACCAAAATACTTAGCACATTGAGCCTTACAGCTGAAGTGTAGTTCTTCTTCCGTTGTAGGGTTATAAGCTACGACCTTTATAGCTTTTTGTGTTGCCATTGTTTAATCCCCTTTCTATAAAACAATATTATCAAATTACTTTATATTTGTCAAGAATTAACTTTAGACCTCTTCAATAAATTCCAAGTATCTTTCATCAATCGCTTTTATCTCTTCTTTCGTGAACTCTGATTTAAAGTTATTTCTTTCTTCTTTAAACCCTAGGAAGAGAAACTTATTCCCTAGCTCGTTTTTAAAAGAGTTTCA
>NZ_RCVN01000051.1 GCF_003697915.1 Staphylococcus pseudoxylosus | reverse complement strand
AGTACTCATTTAATCAAACAGTATGCTTTACAGTTTGCACCCTATGCTTGGCTGTCAACTCTATGACATTTAAGTACCGTCAATCAGTACACCTATTCTTTTAATTCAAAACGTTTAATACTCCAGCCACTACCAATAAGATAGATGTAAATACACTTAGCATAATAGCTAGATAGTCATGGCGATAATACCACTCCTTAAAGTTGGTAACCGAACCTACACCATATAAAATGCCAAGAATAATCAAGGCAATATTAATTACAATCATTCATTCTCCTGACTTTCTACATAGAGTAAGATACAGAACGCGTCTGCCATGTCGTCGTTGATATCATTATCAGGTACTATGTTATAGCTCTTGAGTATCTCAATGCTTTGTACTTTTCGCAATGCACTCTTACCTTTAATTAGATGATACCCACACCATTTACTGTTTGGTACATCAACATAGCCAATGTTATGACGGTTACGCATGACACCCAAGAATGAACCGTTAGCTCTAATCAACGAGATGTTTCCCTTAGGCTTGAACGTGATAATAGGTTCTTCAATATAAATAAAGTAGTCAAATAAATTGTAATGCTCAATAATTTCTGTTATACCGTCAGCAATAAGCTTGGCACGTTCCAAAGGATCTTTACTTTTACCACCTGCAATTGAACCGACTACATACTCATTTGTCAAAGGATTACGAAATGCGTAACCAGTATTAGAGGTGCTAAAGTCAATCGCTAAAGCTTTGCTCATAAATCAGAACTCAATTC
>NZ_RCVN01000050.1 GCF_003697915.1 Staphylococcus pseudoxylosus | reverse complement strand
TCCGATCTCGGAATTGAGGGCATGAAGTCACGCTTTAGCGGTCTTAGAGAGATTGCTGTTGGTGCATTCAGACAAATCGGTGCAAGTGCTGTTAGTGCTGTCGGTAACGGCTTAAAAGACTGGGTATCTAACGCAATGGATACTCAAAAAGCCATGATTTCATTGCAAAATACAATGAAGTTCAAAGGCAATGGAAAAGACTTTGACTATGTAAGCAAATCTATGCAGAATCTTGCTAAAGATACAAATGCAAATACCGAAGATACTTTAAAACTTTCAACAACGTTCATTGGTTTAGGCGATAGCGCTAAAAAAGCGGTCAGTAAAACAGAAGCATTAGTAAAAGCTAACCAAGCATTTGGTGGTACTGGCGAAAACCTTAAAGGTGTAGTTCAGTCTTACGGTCAAATGTCGGCAGCTGGTAAAGTTACGGCTGAAAATATTGGACAATTAACCGATAACAACACAGCTCTTGGTTCTTCTTTAAAAGACACTGTTATGAAAATGAACCCCTCATTACAGCAATACGGTTCTTTTAATGACGCTGTTTCAAAAGGCGCTGTTTCGATGGATATGCTCAACAAGGCTATGGAAAAAATGGCTAAAGGTTCGGGCGGTGGAATCAAAACTATTGGGGACGCGTGGGACAGCTTCAACGAAACAATGTCAATTGCTTTAGTGCCTACTTTGAACGCTTTAACACCTATCATTAGTGGCTTAATAGACCAGATGTCTGACTGGGGCGAAAGTGCTGGTAAAGCTGTAACAAATGTAGTTAAGTATTTCCAAGACTT